>NZ_JAFFQA010000024.1 GCF_016919065.1 Desulfobulbus rhabdoformis
TTGGCGCTTTTCCCTTGTAGCGCAAGCTTTTGCAGGTGGCGCTCATAGAGGGACTCGAATCGTTTAATTTCGGCCTTGTTCATAGTATACTCCTTGCTGTAAGTGTTTGAAAATTAAACTCTTACACCGAGTATACACTGGTTTTTATTCTGCCGCGCAGCGGCTTCGTCCAACAAGCCGGTGAAGCTTCCAATATAGACAAAAAACAACTCGATGAAATGCAGCGCATAAGTATGATTCGCACGAGAAAGAGATAAACGCCCGTCCTGAGTACGACAGAAAACTGCTCCCCCAAAAATCAACTATAACGTTCGGAGAATGAAACAATGGAACAGAGCTATTGTACCTATATTTGTGACAAGTACCGGCATAACTGGAAAATCGGCCAAGCATTAAGGACTGAACATATCGAGTACATGGAAAACGATATAGACGGTCTAGTCGATGAATGCAGAGCATACGAAGCGGAATTGATTAGTTATTACATGGAACAGGAAAACAAGGGCGATTTTTGGCGGAACAGTGAAGGGCAAGTATTTTTTCGACTCCCGCGGGATGCAAGAGAATATAGCAACATGAGGGAAAAGGTCATTGCCTGCGCCTGTGGTTTCACATGCGTTCCGTTTTACAAAGTAATCGATCAAGACTTGTGGCTATGCGAGGACTGCACGCAAGCCGCCGTAAACGCCGATTATACCGGCCTCGACTATCATTACAGCGAACAGGAAGCGGATCAGCGTTACAAGGAAATAACAGAAGGCCTTGAACGTCTCGGAACTGGTCTTTGCTGGTCTGGCGAGGAATCAGACGAGTTTTCCCGCAAGACTTGCGACTGTTGCGGAACTGCTCTTCATGGTCGACGCAAACGCTTTGTTTTAGTCGGGTAATTTCCCAAAAATAAACCACAGGAGAAAACAAGATGGAACAAATCACACTTACAATTAATCTGTATTCTTTTGAAGAGTTAAGCGACGAAGCGAAACAACACGCAATAGAGGAATACCACGATATAAACACGGATCATGATTGGTGGGATTGCTCATTCGAGCAGTTTGCAGAAGTGGCGGAACTGTTCGGGCTCGATATCCGCCAGACAAGAAAAAATCTCATAAATGGCGATTTTCGTTACGATCCTACAATTTACTTTTCCGGTTTTGCCTCGCAAGGTGACGGAGCGTGCTTTGAAGGGAGGTACAGTTACAAGGAAGGCGCGTTAAAAAACATTAAAAAGGAATGGCCACAGGACAAAGAATTGCACCAAATAGTGGCAAGCTTGCAGGAGTTACAACGACGGAATTTTTATCAGGTACACTGCCGAACAAAACAAAGTGGCCACTATATGCATTCAGGATGTATGCAGGTGGACGTTGAGCATGCAGAGGACAGCTACAGGCAAGTGGCAGGGGAAGACGATTTCATCCAATGCATGCGCAATTTTGCCGACTGGATTTATAGCAAATTAGAAAAAGAACACGATTACTTAACCAGTGACGAACAAATAAAAGAGTCGTTGATTGCAAATGAATACAAGTTCACGGAAAACGGTGAAATTTACTAAAATTTTTTATCAATCCGTTTCCCAAAAATAAAACATTAAAGGTGCTAAAAATGAAACAATCTGATTTTAGCCGCATTAAACACAATATCAACGGTAATTCCCGCTTTGTTGTCCACTTCCTGCAATGCGCACTGAAAAGTGGAAAGGCGACGGTACGCCAGGCCTGTACGCCAGAACAGCAAAGCTTATGAACAAAATAGGGGGACGCAAATACAATTGCAAGTCTTTTGCTGGTGGAATTGTGTTCCAGACTTACAGCATTGAACGAACTATTGCAGATATCGAACGGGTTAAAAGCTACAGTATAAACGGGAACGTATAGAACCACTAGAACAGGAGAACAACCAGTGAAACAACTCAAAATTGCAACAAAAACTAACGCCGATAATATAGCGGAAAAATTGAGGGAGCAAGGCTTTTTTGTCGTTCGCATGTTCGATGGCCGTCACTATTACCTAATCATTTCCCGGCTGTAAAAAGGAGAATGTAATAATGGTTTATATTCAGCGAAAAGGAAACGGCTATCTTGAAACAGTAGATGAATTTACCACCAGAAAAGAAGCGCGTGAAATGCTGGCAGAATATCGTTTGTCAGATCCATACGCGCACTATTACTTATCTAGTCGAGCCTGCAAGGCATGGCATGAACGTTAATAGGAACATTAAGAACCAATAGAACCGGGATATTTTACAATGCAACAGACAATTTTGATTGAAAACGTTGATACGGGATTACTCCAGGAGCAAATAAAACTACTTGATAGCCTTTTGCACAGCATGAAACGGAATGATTTTTCATTGCCTTGTCAAGATAGAGCGCTTGAAGGCGTGTTGAATATGTTGGCAGAACGTCAAGAGACCGAACAGACTGTTTTATTTGTCAATCATTTACCAAAAGGGAAACATGAAGAAAAAGAAAATTGAAAAGCAGGAAACTTTCACCAAAGACAGAAGCAAACCGGCACGCATTCGTCGCCAGCGTAAACGCTTGGCAATTCAGGAGCGAGAGACCGCCTGTATGTTGGCGTCTGCCCGGTAAGCGGAACGCACGGAACCACTAGAACCACAGGAGGAGAAACCATGGAACGCATAGAGGCCTATAGGACTTTCGACGGCAAAATACACACCTCACACGCGGACGCAAGGCGTCATGTGGAAAAAATGTATGGGGATTTGCTGTTGAAAACTTCACACCGGCTTTGCAGGGAAACGAACAACGGTAAATATTCAAAAATCACTGAATTTATTGACAGTAACCTGGATATTTTTAACCAATTGCGCCTGATTAAAAACGACTTGGTAATCGACAATGACGGGAGACAGCACCATGGACCAGAAAACAGATGAAAAGATTAATGAGCTAGCAAACTTCTTTTGTTCCTCTTTAAAGATCGAAGCCCAAAAACTCGCCCGGTCTGGAATGATCGACGTTGGCAAGTTTGATCCGGACCAGTTTGCTTTGGCGAAGGTACTTTTGACTGCCTCAATCAAGCGCATGCAAGACGACTTTGCCCCAGTGCATGACAAGAAATTGCAAGCTGACGTTGAAAACCTGTTGCACGCATAGAACGCACAGAACCGATAGAACCTAGAGATAACTAATGTTGCGCACAAAATTAGCCAGAAAGGTACTGACCAAAACGGAACAGAAGCATTTGACAGAAATAGGCGTCAATTCAATACAACAATTTCAAAAATCGATAGACCACCAAGAGAGAATGCACCGGGAAGCTGAACAAAAGCACGGTGAAGATATACCTGCTTTTCTTTGCCGCTGTCCTGATTGCTGGCATATCGCAAAGAAACTGGGGATAAACGCCACAAACAACTCAGAATGCACAGAACAAGGAGAACTGACTATGGAACCGCAAACCCTCAAAGATATGACCGATCAAGGCGCAACAGAACAGGAAGCACAGAAAGCGCTTGAACTGTTCACCCTGTTGCGGCCAAGTCTCAAAATTAAGAGCAATGGCCGCATTGAAACAGAGTGCGGAGACAAGACGGTCTTAGGCCTTTATCGAACGTTGAAACGTTTTCACCGGAACTAACGGAACCGCCAGAATCATATATTTTTTTAACCTCATATTTCCCAACGGAGAAACAAAATGGAAAACATGACAGCCACCTATTCGCCCGATGATAACAAATTGCGCCTCTATTCAGCCACCCGCCTTGACTCGGAAACATACGCCAAGGCAAAAGCGCACGGGTTTAAGTGGGCACCTAAACAAGAGCTCTTTGTTGCTCCCATGTGGACGCCAGGAAGGGAGGATTTTCTTTTGTCCTTGGTGGATGAAATAGACGACGAAGATACAAGCTTGATTGATCGTACAGAGGAGCGGGCGGAACGGTTTAACGATTACAGCGATAAACGAGCAAAGGAAGCTGATCAAGCCGCTAACGCTGTGCAATTCATTTGTGACCAGATTCCGCTTGGTCAGCCTATCCTTGTTGGCCACCATAGCGAAAAACGAGCGAGACGAGACCAACAGAAGATTGAAAACGGAATGCGCAGAGCCGTTTCTCTCTGGGAAACCTCGGGATATTGGCAACGCCGGGCAGCCGGTGCGCTCGCTCATGCAAAATACAAAGAACGTCCGGACGTTCGCGCTCGCAGAATTAAGAGAATCGAGGCGGATAAGCGGAAACAAGAACGCAACATTGCAGAGGCGGAAACGTGGTTAAAACTCTGGTCAGCCCCAGACCTTACCCACGAAAAAGCGGTGACCATTGCCGGTTTTTGCTGGCTACACATGCCAAGGAAGGCCGGGGACCGGGAAGATTTTGACCAGAGTCCCACGGCTTACAATGTCTTGACTAATGATTTCCCTCACCTGTACGCACCGCGAACGGTTGAGGAGGTTGTAGAGGTGGCAAAAGCAACCTATCCGCGCACTATTGCTTGGTGTCAACGGTGGATCAACCACTATGACAATCGCCTGGTGTATGAAAAGGCAATGTTGGGCGAACAAGGCAAGCTTGATCTTATCGCAAAAAAGGCGAGGCCTAAACAATTGCCCCTTTGCAACTATCGCACGCCGGAAGGCCTGGAAATTGAAAATCAGTATTACAAGGGCGAGTTTATCCACTATCAGCAAGCGGAAATGACCAAGGCTGAATACGCCAAACTCTACAAAGACGACAAAGGCACAAGGAAAATAGACGGAACGCACCGGGTAAGGGTTGCCTATATCCGTGGAAAAAATTACAGCCGTTCCTTTTGCGTCGTTTTCTTGACTGACCAGAAAGAGACCAGACCGCCCAAGACAGAACAGCCGGAACCGCCAGAAGTAGCAGAGCAGAGAATACAGGCCAAAAGCTTGATGATCGACGAAACTACCCTTGCAGAACATGGTGATTTTTCACCGGCTCAACTTGCGACCAACAGGGACCAGGCCCTTATCAAATACTTTTCGGAACACCCGGAAGAGCTTAAAAAGCACGAGGCGGAACTTTGCAATCTTTATGAGAAATGGCAAGAGCAGAACCAGCCGGAAGAGCCAGAACCAAAGGAACTTGAGCCCGTCCGCTTTGAGGTGGGAAAAACATATTACACTCGCTCGATTTGTGACCATGAATGCATTCACCGCAGCACTATTGCCAGCCGCACAGAAAAAACCATCACTACCACCGAGGGAAAACGGCACAGGCTCACTGTTTACAATGGAGTGGAACAGTTTAAACCCCACGGTTCCTACAGTATGGCGGCAATCTTGAGCGCGGATAAATTCGAGGAACAGGAACAGCCGGAACCGGTGGAAGTGATTAACCAGGAGCAAGCATGCACCGTCATGGAGTCAAACGGTGGGCCTGTCACCGACCCGCCTCCTCCAGAGGACAGAGGCACAAAGTTTGACCAGATGCGCACACAGTTAAAAGCAGGCGTTCAGGTGGTGACTGCTCCCCAGTTGTTCCCTACTCCGCCCGATCTCGCCGCACGCATGGTGGAATTGGCGGAGATCGAACCAGGCCACAGGGTGCTCGAACCATCGGCGGGGACCGGCAACATATTGAAGGCCATAGGAAACGCACCCGACAAGGTGGCGGTGGAGCTAAACCAAGAACTCGCTTTCTCGATTCTGCCCCGGCTAGGGGTGTCTGGCCTACACATACACCAGGCCAATTTTCTCGAATGCTCAAAAGAGCAACCAGAGATCGGAACCTTTGACCGTATTCTTATGAATCCGCCCTTTGAAAAAGGGGCAGATATTCAACACATAAAGCACGCCTTGACTATGCTCAAGCCTGGTGGGCGTCTGGTGGCCATTTGCGCCAATGGTCCACGGCAACAGCTCCAGCTTAAACCGCTGACGGAACTCTGGGAACCGCTCCCGGCTGGCACGTTTGCGCAGGCTGGAACCATGGTCAACTCTGCTTTGCTTGTCATCGAGAAGTGACAGAACCGTGGACCGATACCAGAAAGAAAACGCCGCTCGCCGTGTGCTCGAATATTTTTACCCACGAGCACACGAGCGGAGCGACCAGGATCAAACAGCAGTATTTAATCGGGCCAAGGCTGAGACAATCAAAATAATCGAACAGGCCTTGGCAGAGGTGCAAGCGCTTGAGCAAGACGATTTTTTTACTCTGCTCAAGGCTGGAAAAATACAAAAAATTGAGTTCTGGCCATGGAATAATCAGAACCGGGGGAACCGACCATGAAAGACCACCACGAGATAAAAGCGAAACTTGAGGAGCTGTTTAACGGTCCCCGTAACCATAGTTTATTATCCAGCAAACCTGCCTTCCCAGAATAGGAGGGCAGGTTTGCTGTTTCAGGAATACCTGTTAGCGGTCTAGGCTTTACGCCGTGTGATACTCGGCTATAACGTCCCACCACCACGGATCGGTCAAAGTGCCTTCTTCCAGGCCGCAGAGAACACCAAGGCAAAAGTACCCTCTTGCTCCGTCTCGCCACCGTTCCAACGAGTTGCACTCGATGAATTTTCCAAGCTTTCCATTGTAAATTTCAAACTTTTCGGGTTGTGGGCCTAATATAAAAGGGTGCAGTTTACTGTTTCGCAATTTATCGAGTCCTTTCTTTGCTTCACTACACGGACCAGAGAAAAGCAATCGAGTTTCGTTGAGGTCGTAATCATGTATAAACAGTTTGCATATAACCATCACTCACTCTCTGGCGCAGCCTCGACCACCGGCACGATCCAGTCTTCGGGATCGGCTACACCTTGACCGTCTAGGGAGTAAACACGGGAGAAGAGGCCAAAGTACACTTCGTAACCTTCTGTGCTCTTGTAAATGGTTAAACACCCTTTGCCGTGCTTTGTTGATTCCACTAACTGATGGTTGAGGAAGGCCTCTTTGAGCTGGTGAGCCATAGAATACTCGGAAGCCATGGAACCGTTAGAACCGTCAGCAAACGATGTCAAGTCGTTGGCCAACTCCGGGTATTCATCTTTGCAAGACTCCGCGTAGGCCCTAATCGCCGGAATGGCGTGGATGTCGTGAGTGAGATCCAGCACGAAAAAATCACAATCATGGTGTTTCTTTCCTGGTGCGGATTGACCGTCTACTCGCGTGACCACGTATTTTTTATACATGCCGATTTTTTTCTGATCGACAGGCACAATGGCTTGCGCTTCAGAGTAATACGGGTCGTCATCCTGGCAGTCGCAAGCTTGCCCGTGTTTGATGCCATGAATCATGGCCTCTTGAAATAGAGTGCCGGTAAGATCAAGCATTCCCTTTATAACTTTTTCGGTGTAGCCCCAATGGCCACCCGCCAATTCTTTTGCTGTTGGTTTTGTCATATCTTCAATTGCTCCACCACCGAAAAACCATCTTCCGGGCGAGTTGATATTTTACTTCGGTTTCGATCTTCCGCTTATGGAGGATCTTTGGCTTTTGTCGTTCAATTACAATCAATCGACCTCTCCATTCCTTGCATATATAGAGGCCGGCGTACTCCGGAACATCGCAGGAACTTGCAAGAACTTCTGGAATCAGAAAGGAAAAATAATTACAAGCGAGCTTGCCCGACTGGATCAGCTCGTGTTTAGACTGTCCTCGTGGATTGGTCTTTTTGAAGTCGGCTATAAAATCAGACTTACTGATTTTGATCTCAACCTCTTCAAGCAATCCGCTTTTGCGCAGGGCAGCCAGGTCCATCTCATTACCGGAATTGCCCATATACACGTTTGGCAACACCATCTCGTATCGTTGATTGAAAAAACGATAAAAGGTTTGTTGCAGGTCTTTTGAAGTCAATTATTCATCTCCTAAGACGTTGATTACCTCCCGTGCGGAACGGCCGGAACCAACGGAATCAATGGAAGCCTTGCGAGTGTTCAGCAGGTGGTCAACGCACCTCGGCATATCTACACCCCGCTTAAACGCAGGGAAGGCCTCTTTCATGTCGCGTGTTATTTCCAACCCTTTCTTCTCGTTCACCAGTTCGTTCCTGGTGTACGCTTCAACATCGAGTTGGATAAGTTCGGCCAGTTTGGCACTCATATCTTTAAGGAGTTGCAAACCTGGCTCTTCGTATTCCAGAACACCACCGGCTCCGCGCTTGAAGTACAGACAATTGGGGAGATCCGGTGCATAGTTTGATTTGGGAACATCGAGAACCACATAGTCACGGGCTCTTTCTATCCCGAGCCTGGTGGCAGTTTTTTGGTCCATCCTGGTCATACCCGCTTGCCAGCGGCAGCCATCAACAATGGCGGAGGCACCACGAGCCATCTGTTGGCCGATTTTATCGGCATTCTGCTTGCCGGTGTGATGACTGAAAAGGATGGTGACCGAGTGTTTCTTTGCCAGGGCCTCCAGACATTGAATCCACTGGGTGGCATGATCGTTTGAGTTCTCGTCAAGTCCGTAGAAACGGCTCATCGGGTCGAAAATTAGAAGCTCAAGCCCCGGGTGATTACTCAACGTCTCGTCGAGCCAGTACCAACCATCCGCCCTAACCGGCTGGCCACCTTCCAACCTCATAAAAGGACCAACTTCGCCATAGACACTGGCAGCGTAAAGTGATTCAGGGAACTGCCCTTTACCGATCTTCCAGAGGCGTCGGTCAAGCTCATCCTGGGGATCTTCACCGACGATCACCAAGGTCTCCAACGACCTGGGCACATTGATCGGCCCAATGTTGCCACCGCTGGCTGCAGCCATGGCGAGGGAAAGCAGAAGGAAAGTTTTACCGGTGCTACCGGTGGCGGTAATGACGCCAACTACCCCCTTGGGGATGAATCCCTGATCGTTGAAGCGAAACAAGAACTCCATAGGGTCGGGTTGCTTGATCAACCGCCCGAAAACTCTTGAACTCCTGGGAGTTAGCGGGGGCATTTTTCCTTTTGGGGGAGCGGCCGCAAGAAGCACCTGTTGGGTAAAGTCCATCCCCTTGATCGACGCCAGGTCATTGAAATCCGTTGGCCGCAGCTCGTCCAAGTTCTCGATGTCGTCGAACTCGGGCCAGACAACCTTTGCTCCAACCTGTTCTGCGGTTTTGTTTGCTGCCGTGATACCGGGATTACCGATCGTAAACTGATCGTTATCTGCGCAGATGATCAGTTGCGCATCAGGGTTGTTCCTGCGCACTGAGGTGGCCACAGCCGGCAGGTTGGTAGTGTTGAACGCAACTACCACAGTAGAGCCGGTGGCGGCGTGTACGGTTGCCCCTGTGGCGTACCCCTCACAGATCCGGACAGGCAAAGAAGGGTCACCTTCGATAACGAATGACCCTTCAATTACTTCCCCGCCTTTGAGGAAGAACTTGTTTTTTCCATCCTGATTCTTTTTTGGGAAAACACGCTGCAAGTTTACTATCTCGCCCTGAGTATTCAGCAGCGGAATAAGCAACTGGCGTTTATACTGACGCAAGAAGTGCGAGGGAACGCCCTTTAACTCCAGGTAAGGGTGAGAAACCGCATCCTCGGCCATTGCCCACATTCGCTGTGCAACCCGCTTGGCCCTGGATTGATCAAGCTTCTTCTGGGCAGCCCTCAGCTCGTTGGCCTTTTTGACCCGTTCGTTATGTTGCCGAGATTCCTCATCGTTCAGTTCATGAGGCTTTTTGCTGCACCAGTTCTCTTTTAAACAGGTCTTCCAGTTGCCAAACGTGCCACTGGCAATACTGTCACCGAAAAAGACGTACCACCCGGCCTTGTCCCCTTTTCGATCAACATCGAAGCGAATGAGAGCTCCGGTGGGGTCAATGACTTCCGGCTGAAGGCCATAGGTTGATAGGGTTTCGCGAAACGCCTCGACTGGATCATCTGAAACCTCCGGCGCACGGTATCGCTTTGTTTCTTGTAACGGGGCTAGGCCGAGGTCTATCATGTGGTGATTTTTTTCAGGCAGCGTTTACAGGTGACGTTTTCAGGATTGCTCGAAATTAAGACCCGGTGATTGATTCTGCGTTTACAAAGGGTGAATCGAAGCGGTTTGCCGCCAAAGAGGTTGAATTGTGCAGTCAGAGAGGCCGCGTGAACCTTCTTCTTTGATTTGGATTTTGGCTTATCCTCTAGCCATTCCGCTCGTTGCTCAACACCCCTCATATAACCAGACGGCATGCGCTTACTGCCCATTAGGCCGCTCAATCTCGCGCTCCCTTAATCGTTCCATGATGACAACCCCGTGTTCATCAATACTGACAACCCTTACAATCGTTCCCGGTTGGAAAGTGTGATACAGAACTCTCCCGCTAAACAAAAGTCCATGTATGCGCCAGGTGTCAGTCAGAAAGTCGTACCCTTCTCGGGAATTCACCCACCAAAAAAGTGCGCTCAAAGGGAAGAGTATGATTTTGATCACCAGTAACCATGAAGGGAGGCGCCTGGCGTGCTTGGTCCCGGTCTTCTGGACTAACCAGTAAAACAAAGCCCTTTTTTTTCGACCTATTATCTTCAACATATTATTTAATTTCCATCTGGTGGCAGTGCTCGCACCAGTCGCAAAACTTACATTGATAAAAGGTGGGGTCTTGGCTGATTCTCGGTAGCAGTTCGCCTGCTAGGCAACTACGCAGGATTCGCGCAGCTTTGACGCTCAACGCTTCGCAAGCCATAGGGTTGAAAGGTACGGCTTCCCAGTGGATCTCCATGGTGTCCATGTTTACAGCCGAGAACAGTGCCGGATTATCGCGCAGGTCGAAGCGGTCCTGGTACACCTGGACCTGCCCCCAGTAGGTGCCAGAAAAATGGCGTAGACCGTGCTTTTCAAAAGAACGCCACTTGGCAGCCTTGAGCCCCTTATTTTCCCATAACCGGGGGAATGGGCCAAAAACAGAGGGTCCACCAACGATAATTCCGTCGCAATGTCCTTTAAAGAGCCCTCCAGCCTCACTAAAACCAAACTGCTCCCCGTCTTTATCCTCCGTCAGGATCTCCACTCCACTAAGACGCATCCAGCGAATCATTGCCGCTTCTGCCCAGTGGCCACGCTCGAAAATTCGTAACTTTCGACCAACGAGATACTTATCAACGTCTCTTTCCACGTTGAAAAACGAGAACTGCAACTGGCGCTCACATTCGTGGCCAATCTCGGAACCGCCAAGGTATTCACGTTTCGGCTGCTGGTCGCGCTCTCGCTCAAGCGCCGCATCGAGCACGGCGTTAAGCTTGGGCGAGAGCATTTTTTTAGAGCTGAGGTCAATCATGTATCAGCAAGCCACCTGGGTAATATTCGCTCCACAGTTCGCAGCCACCAGGGCGGCTGCAGGATATGGCGAGACTGAATTACCGCACATTCGAACCTGAGCCGTTTTGGTCATTTTCTTGCCGTTGAAAATCGGGTCTATAATGTAGGAATCAGGGAATCCTTGAGCCCGAAACAATTCACGCGGTGTAAGCATACGCATGCCGATATCGACAATCTGGTATTGAATCCCCCTAACTGTCACCAATCCAAAACGATCCTTGGTGGTAACTGTATGCATCGGCTCGTTAAGCTTAGGGTTTTGGTCGCTTCCATAGTATTTCAACAAGAAAGCCCGAACTTCGCCCAAGTGAGTACCGCTGGCGGTGATGGTTGGTGCCGGGATCAGCGTGGATTGGCCATCCTTGCAGGTGCCTCGCAGCTTGATCATGTGCGAGGTGACAAGCCCGGTTTTACCTCCACCACCCGCCGTGATGGTTCCGACTGGGGCAGCAGTATCGCCACCTACGCTTTTGCCAAACTGGCGCATGAGGTTCGCAGTGACCAAGGAGTGATGATCAACGCTGGTGACAGTGCCAACAGGGACATTCAGATCAGACCCGACAACCCCGGTGTAGTGCTTAGCCAAAAACGCCTGGACCAGGGCATGGTGACCGCCCTTGACATTCGCGCAAATCGTTCTCAGCGGTTCATCGCTTTGCATACATCGAGGCGAAGAGGCATTTGCATGTTCGGTCAGGACCGGGGCGATCAAGCCCCCTTGAGAGCCCTGTGCCGTGATGGTCCACAGGGGATCATCTAAGCTTCTGGTACGCGGAGCCTGCCCCTTTCTTTCACCATTCCTCGTATTCACGATAAAAGGTTCCGCTGTATTCACCACGTATCGCATGACACCATGGGCAATACGTCGGCAAGTAGCATCGGCTAACGGGCGTTTGCGCTCAAAAATTGATGGAGCGGGAATTGACCAATCGATACACTCTGCAGCGGTGCGATAGGGTATCAGTTGATCCCCATGGGTAGGCTCAGGCCATACGATAGGTTGACCGTCGCACCGGGCGATCAGAAAAAGCCGTTTCCGGATAGTCGGGGCACCATAGTCGCAAGCTCGCAATTCTCTCCAGTCAACCTGATAATCAAGGCGTTTCAGACGGTTTACCCATCGGTAAAAAGTTTGCCCCTTGTTATACTCACATGGGCGCAGGACCGGTCGGCCATCGTCTTCGAACAGTGGTCTACCATTCGCATCGCAAGCCTGGGTCAACGGTCCCCAGTCTTGAAACTCTTCCACGTTTTCAAGCATAATCACACGCGGACGAACCTTTTGAGCCCACTTAACGACGATCCAGGCGAGCCCACGAATTTTTCTCGAAACCGGTTTTCCGCCCTTGGCTTTCGAAAAATGCTTACAATCGGGGCTAAACCACGCTAGGCCAACCGGTCGCCCCTCGCAGGCCTTCACGGGGTCCACGGTCCATACATCCTCGCAATAATGCTTGGCATACGGATGATTCTGCATGTGCATGGTCACCGCTTCCGGATCGTGATTTATGGCGATATCGACCGGCCTTCCGATCCCCATCTCCATCCCCAAGCTCGCTCCGCCCCCGCCAGCAAAGTTATCGACAATAAGCTCCTCGCCACCAATGCCCCGATGAGCGTTATAAGGAGCCGTCATGCGCAACGCTCCCGCAAAACCACACCAGCCTCGGCACACATTTCGGCCGCCGCGATGAACTCTTCTGGGTCCATGTGAGTTTTACCTGGCCCGTAAACGATTTCCTTGATGCCAGCCTGAATCATCGTCCTGGCACAACCTGCGCACGGGTGATGGGTTACATAGACTGTACATCCCTTGGTGCGGATTCCCTCTCTGGCGGCAAAAGCGATCAGATTGGCCTCTGCGTGACTGGCAAAAAGGTATTTTCGAGGACGCTCAAAACGATCAGGCGAGTCAACGACCCCCCGAGGGGGGCCATTGTAACTGGTCAAGCGCACTTCACCTTCAGGGCCGACCAGTGCGGCCCCAACCATGGTGCTGTCTTTTGACTTCAGAGCGGCATGGACTGCAAAGCCGTAAAGGTATTCTTCCCAGTTCATGCGCAAACCTCCTTGCGCTTCAAAGAAAAGCGCAGCGACATGACCAGGAGAAAAACCATCACAGTATTTCCGCCAGATTGTATTCCGACGTGCCAGTTCCATCCGCCGCCGAAACGCCCCCAATCGTTATCTTTTGAGCGCATTTCAGCGGTGATACCCAACCGTCCGATGGTGGTTTTTTTGTTAAAGATATATTTCATGCGCCCTCCCCTTTTGACCAATCAGCCTCCGGATATTTCGCCATGAACTCCTCGCGCAGTGGAATCATGATTCGCCGCATTTCTGGGTCTGCATGCTTGCTGCAGCGCATGGTGTCCGTGTTGAGAATATGCAGCCACTCAGGGAGACTGGCATACATGATCAGCTCGGTTTTGCATTCGTTAGGGAGAACGCCACGAGCTTGCTGAGGTTGAAGGCCTTTGTCAAGCCGATTAAAATAACGCCTCTCGGCCCCCATCATGTCGTCTCTCCAGAGTTTAAGCAACGGATTGTAACCTCTCGAAAACGCAGGAGATACCCACCCAGGACGAACAAAGCTCACCTCACCATCAAACCGCTCCCCGTCGTACCGGCAAAACCGTTGGCTCTCCTGCAGGATGGCGCACGGCCGATGCCGCACAAGCTGGTGGCTGATAGCTCGATTCGTGACAATCCGCACGGCAACATGCTTGTGGTACCAAGGTATCTGGTCAGGACGCGCAAACTTCACGTAGGTGTCCCGAATATCCTCGCCAAAAAACAAAGGAAACTCATGCGCCAAGAAGCGTAAAGACTGCTCCGTATTGGGATACTCGGCCTCAAGGAAAGCTCTGATTGATCCAGAGATCACAACCTTCCCTCTTGTCTCTCCTGTTATCCGCGAGGAGGTGATGTATTTGCTTTTAGGGACATCAAGTTCCGTTGTAGCCAAATGAACGACGGCCATTTCAAGCGGCATCCAGTGTTTGCGATCAACTATCCCCAGGCAAAACACTCGGGCCTCCTCGTCGTTTGGCTTCTCTGGTCGTTGGTAGCATACGCTGGCGCACTTATCGATACGTTGGTAAACGCTCAGTTGCTCAAGCTCCGACTCAATTATCTTTGCATAGGGTTCGACGATTTTCATAAAACATCTCCAAGGTATTCTTTTTTAGTTTCCATTTTGGGAAATTACAAGGCTAAAAAAAACGCGGGTTTTCTCTTTTGATAACTTTATCGAGTTTCCAGAGACTTATTTGCTTGCCTCTTTTTTGAAAGCGTCGATTTCTGACATGGCTCAGTCGGTGCGACCGAATTTGCTCTTTTTTTCGACTGGTCAGCCGGCGAAACACCGTGACGACCGTGCGGCCACCAACGACAACGCTATAACCGTCATAACGGAACACGGAAAAACGCTTCGTTGAGGCTGTTGACTCAATACCATGCGCAATAACGGCCAAAATAGTTGGCCAATAGATGTCGCGCTGGATCATACGCGCAATTGCGTGACCACTTGGGCGAAAATCGGTTAATGGCACAGGGTCACCCTTCACCATACGTGTCCCACACATGAGGGATTTCATTGGTTTCTGTTACCTCCGTGATGCTATTTTCCGGTGGAGTATAGTCAAGCATTGCCTGAATCCAGCGAATGGCCACTCTGAGTTGGTGCTTGTCAGCATTGGCCGGCACGATCAGGCGTTGCGCATGGTCCACCAATAAGGGACAGGGCCGTTGATCTGCGTAGTTTTCAATGATAAAGGCGACCAAGGCCTCTATCTCTTGCTCTTCATACTCGCAGAACGGCTTGGCCATCAGCTCCTTGGCTGTGAGAAAATCGGCAAGCTTCGTCAGATTCATGCGTCGATCACAACTTTAGCCGTCTCGACCACCGCGAACTCTTCATGGCAGTCATCACAACGAAACCTGCCGCCGCGAGGGTCGCTAACGAAACCGTACTGCTCTTCGTGGCAATAAGGGCACTCGACGGCGATCTCCTTCGCTATCACCCTGGTGGCCACTTTGGAGGTAGATTCAGCCATTCTCGCCTGCCTCCTTTTTCTCATTGAGAAGGTCTTGCAACGTTTTCACGTCATCAGTGGCGCTCTCAAGCCGCAATTTAGCTCTGCGGTAATTGGTGTCCGCTAGGTAGTGGCGATGTACCGCCTCTTTCAGCATTCGCTTCAGCGTCTCGATGGTTTTCATTATGTATTCATCTCCTGCAGGGCGCTCATCATTTCGTCGTTATCAACTGTCCACCACTGAACCATTTTGCAGATAGGGCAACGCTGGTTGGGACGGACAAAACCCCAGGTGTTACCCCCCCAACCAATCTCACCAGACGCGTACCCGTCAATCCAGGAGCTAGAGCAATTGCATATCGGGTGATGCCTTCTTGTCGCCCGTTTTTCAAATATCGAATCAACCTCTTCGACAAGATCGAGGCAGTAATCGAGCTGAGCCGATGAGCCCGTTGTGAGCCGCCCGTCGTTTTCATCTCCCTCTACCCATGTGAGGGCATTTTTACGCACAAACAAAAGCTCCGCATCGTTCATTTGCTGGAGGCTCCCTCCAATTGGGTTCAATTCTACAACATCGGGAACGCGCCTCAATTTGCCAAAACAGTCTGTATTCATGCTGTCCAATCTAAACTCCTAAAATTTGTTCAATTGCTCGGCTGTTAAAACCGAAAGTTATAAGCGCAGCCGCTTCAACTTTAGAAAACTGGCCGTAATGCCCCAGGCGGTTAAGCAACTGCATCTGTTTCTGTGAAGCGCTCTCTCGCATCCACCGAGCCGCTTTCTTGGCCGAAGTGGATTTCTCGTGCTGCCGCATAAAATCATCAGCCGAGGAGATAGCACCGATCTTGTTCGATACACCAAGCGGAGTAACCGTTTTCCCCTCGCCACCAATGGCGTACCAGTTTTCATCGTCTGCTGTGCATACGCATGCCCAACTGGCGAACCCGGTGGCAACTAGGGCAGCACCACTGTCAAAGATCGAGATCCATCGAAATGGACTGGTATTGAGCAGGTCAATCTCGATCAGTTTGAGTTCTTCCAACTCGTTGTAAAAGCCATCTAGGTCAACCTCGACCTTGAACTCGTACCCACAAAGAGGGCATTCCTTAACCTGGATCGGTAGCTTGGATTTGCACTCAGGGCAGGTTTTCTTTGCCGCCTCCCCTTTTTCTTTGTTTTCCTTGTACTTCAAGCGAACATCGGCGTTGAGATCGCCATGCTTGAGCAACGAGATTCCGAAGTCCAAAACAAGGCAATCGCGCTTTACGATCCCCGGATGTCTTGCAGGGTCTAGCTTACGCAGCCCCCGTCCAATCATCTGGATCATCGTTGATTTGTGCGAACTGACGCGCAGGAGCATGACGCAGGAAATCCGTTGGTTGTCGAAGCCTTCGGTCAAGATCATTGGGTTGATCAAGACCTGCACGTCGCCTCGATCGGCCGCTGCAAGAATAGCTCGACGCTCTCTAACCGGTAGTTGACCATGAACCGTCTCTGCCTCAACGTTCATCTCGCGGAAAACTTTGCAAACATCCTCCGCGTGTTGGATAGTAGAGCTAAAAACGATAGTTTGCCGATCGTTGGCCATTTCCAACCATTTTTCCACCACTTGATTGTTATTAACCGTGGTGTTCTGGATAGCCTCAATCTCGGCCTGGTTGTAATCATCAGCTCTCGGCTTTAGAGATTTCAACGCCGACTGTGTGCCAATATCCACCACCATTGCCTTTGGTGGCACCAGGTGGCCAGCTTGCACCATCTCGGAAATGGTTACGATGTCGGCAACATTGGAAAAGGTGTTGGCCAGCCCTTTTTTGTCAGAGCGCTCCGGTGTGGCCGTAACCCCCAAAATCTTAATTTCAGGGTTAACCTCTTTGACCTTGCCAATCACTTTTTGATAAGTGGCACTGGCACAATGGTGAGCCTCATCGATCACCAGGAGATCAAGCCGTGGTATTGCCTCAACATGATTAGCAACCGTTTGCACCATCCCGAAGGTGGCGCGTCCCCTCCACGATTTACGGCCCGAAGTGAAAAAGCTTATCGGGATTTCCGGCGCTACCCGGCGAAAGGTCTCAGAGTTCTGGTTGGCCAGTTCGTCACGGTGCTGTAAGATTAGCGCTCGGCCAACTCCATTGATCTGTTGAGCGGTGGTGGCTGATAGTGCCACTGTCTTGCCGAATCCTGTATTGGCGACCCCTAGGGTGTTTCCATGTTCGCCAAGGGCCTGCAGGCAATTGGCTACAAATGTTTTTTGTCTTGGGCGTAGAATCATCGTAATACACCGGTGTATATGGGGATATCAGGGCTCCCCGGCTTCGTCGCCCCGAAGTTTACAATTTCGCTCTTGGCGAATCCATTGTCCCCTGCTGTTGACAAGTGCTTGCGCTCCCACCAGCCAGGGGCTAACGATTGATCTTCGTCTTCTTTGCCACCCCCTCTCCCTGAAGCTTCTTCGTTAGCCTCCACTTCCGCAGCCCAGAGGTGAGGGAACTTATGCTTGACAGCTTCCTCCCATCGTTCGAGATCATCGCCTCGTTTTTTCCAAACCGAATGGGGGACAAATAGCCAATGATGAACCCTAGTGGGGCAGCCGAGCGCTCTATATCTTTTGAAGACAGCGAACCTGTCACGTTTCATTTTGCGACAGAGAGTGTTGAGCGAGTATGTTCTTTTTCCGAATTTAACGTTGATAGTGCTGAATTTATTTCTCATTAGACCTCCATGGAAACCGGCCCGGGTCTTCCGGGACAGTTTCCATTTTGGGAAATTACTGAGCAAAAAAAAGTTACTTGCGCTTAGCCCAAGATGGGGTTTTTACGCTCTGCTGGCCACCATTTTGAGTGGTAGTTGTCCCTCCCGGTGCCCCTTGTTGACCACCGTTTTTCCCACTGCCACCACCTTTGTTAGCCCCCCCTTCTGGGATAGAAGGGATAGGCTCTTCGGTGATTACCTCACCGCCCGACATGACAAGCTCAAACTCTTTATCCCCAGGAACGAGCACTTTGGAAATCTTGTTGTTGATGTACAGGTCTCCAGGCTTCGGCTTGTCAATTCCAACCCTTACGGGAATCTCCAGTCCATTCAAATCGTACCAGCTCTGAATATCGCGGTTCGCGTTGGGATCAGCGGGGTCAAGGTTCCGTGAGGCTTCAATAGCGCCACGCATTTTTGCAAACGAGCCATTACAGGCACCCTCCTGCCCTTTGGTTAAATTAATTGTCTGCATGCTCGGTGGTAGGGACCAATATTCCCAAATTCGAACGCCCTCGAATTGACCGCCAATAACCTCAAATTCAAGATCAAGTTGCTTGAGGCCAGTCGATGCAATGAAGACGCAAGGGTCTTGCTCGTCCTTTTTCTTGGGCTCGCGGACCTCGATACGGACCTTGACGCTGGACTTCGGGGGGATCGGCCCCCCAGTGCTTTCCTTTTGCTCAGGAGCATCACCGAGATTAATCATCAGTCCTCCAGATTCTTGAGGATACGAATGCACATGGCAATAACCTGGACCAGCTCTTCGCACACATCGTTAACGTTTCGTCCTACGGACAAGTCAGCCTCAAGGGCTTCGCCAGCCTCTTCAACCATGATCGCTACAGCCTCGATCTGATTCTCGGGCCACACGGGGTAAAGCTCTTCCGCCCGGGCCAGTTCGACAAGCCCACGTTCGAGCGCCCCAAGTTCCAGAGCAGTGACAATAGTTCGCTCGGCAAACACAAGGGTCATCATCACCGAGCTTTTAAGTGTGTCGATTGTTCCAGGCCCTTGACCGTGAACAATATTATTGGCCACCTGTAAAGCCTTGCAAGCTTGGGCGGTCACATACAAAACACCTGCCCTCTTGCCGCTATTTGCGAAAACCCGTGACACTGTGTAAGCCGTATCTACGATTTTACGAACTTTGTCATCGCCTAACATGGAAGCCACGATCAAGTCGCGCTCTTCACCCTTTTTTTCAATCATCACAGATTATCTCCGCGTTTTTTAAGTAGTTATTGCAAAAGTTTTCCACTTTCGCCCCTTTATCACGCTCCACCCCATTGGGTAGGCGCCAGAACACAAGCCCCTCCTCTCGCCAATAAGGGTTAAACTCCACCCCTATCACGCGAGTGATGACCCGTCGTCGCCCTTTGGAAATTAGCGTTTTCCCTTTGAGCGCTAACAAATCTTCGGGGGTGACAATCTTAAACTTTCTCCTTTTCGCCATCTATCGAGCGCACCTCGGTTTCAATTTTAACCTTGTAATCCACAACAAATCGCCGATCGCAACCACCGTCTTCACAGTCGCAATAGCAGATCTCGCCATGGATACTCGGCATGTTTTTAAGATCCACGTGCCGGGTGTTGATGAACTCACAGTACGGGCAGGTAATATTGACGGGGACAGTACTCATATAGCTACTCCCCCCTCAAGGCCTCGGGCAGCTCGTACCGCCCGTTCGTCGCCTTATTCAGCTCTCGGTGGAAGGCACCCCAGGTTTTATCTCTCCCGATGTATATTTCGGGTGATAACCCCCACCGGTTCTTGGCAAGATAAGCAGGGCGCTCCTCGGTGTAGATCATGCGCTCCCCGGTCCCCTCTCCTCGACTGACCTCTTTATTGAATCCGACCTCGGTCTTTTTGATCTTGGTCTTGTAGCCGCAAAACAGCACCATGTCGGCCCACTCTTGCCACAAGGCAAAAGCTCGTTTATGAAGCTTGATGCCATAACGATCATAGGGGTCCGTATCGGGTGAGTCGTACCGCTTGACCTCCGAGTGGGCCACCAGCACGATATTCATGCCGCGCTCCAAGCGGAGGGCGTCGAAGTACCCCATGACCTCTCGCCAATCCGAGTCAGCCTCCAAGTAGCCTTTTCCGTAGCCGGGAGCCTCAATGCTGTCAAAACCGAGGCGCTGGCAAGTTGCCGCCCAAACCATCGGTTCTAACCAGTCAACGCTATCCATGATCGCCGTTTTAAACTGGTGCTCCTGCTCGTACAACGTCTGGCATGCCTCGCTGAGATCCGACATGGAGTGAAGCAAGGGAAAAGCAGGCACATTGAGATTGCTGCCACCATCTTCTGCTGGCAAAAGGATGGGATTCTCGAATGTGGTGCCGAACGTACTTTTTCCTAGTCCTTGCGTTCCGTAGAGCAGAATCTTTTGAGCCTTCCACCCCTCATTTGCGAGTTTGATTTGATCGAGTGCAAATTTTGACATTTTCTCTTTTCCTTTTTTAAGGAGTTCGCCGGCAGGGTTCGAACCTGCAAATATCCTTGCTGCACCGGGTCCAACCCGTGACGTGCATTGGGGGCGCGTCTACCTATTCCGCCACGGCGAACATTTTAGTTTAAAGCTCAGTCTCTCCTGAGAGTCACGTCTCTGCTTCGCACCGACGTTCATGTGCAGAGTCACATTTTCAGTCCACGCCCTACCCTCTGCACCAGACTTGTGAACTCCCGACTTCAAGAATCGGGCACTTGCGCTGGCATTCTCACGCGGAGACAAGCGAGTTAATGTCTTAGCGCTTGGCTTAGCGCACCACCCGGGAGCAGCATCTACAGCGAGGCCTCCACTCTCCCGGTTTCCCCTCCGTGCGAAACATCAACAGGTACTAGGTCAGATAAAACCGTGGAGATCAATTATCCTAAAAAGTTTCCACTTTGGGAAAAGTAGATTTAAAAAAATATCAGTCGCGCTACGTCGGGGATACCGGTATTTCCGGACCACCGGTACCATTCTTACCTTCAATGACTCCGTTCGCTAACAATCCCAACTGCGGCTCATCAAAGGATTGTCGCTCCAGAGGGACACCGTCACGTAGAACAGTTGGCTGAACCGTATAAGTGTGGCAATTATTGAGCCACTGGTGACGCCCGATCACTATACCGGTGAAGCTGGTTGTTTTATCTTTAACCCCATAATCCAATCCAAAGGTAAAATTAGGTTGAGCCACTTTTTTTGTTAAAAAATTCATTTCACTTGTTCCGTATTTTAAATAATCGTTAAACAGCAAGGGGTACAGGGCAGAACCCGTGCCACAGAGTGACTGCTACTGCTTACTAATTAACCGTTTTTACGCTCAATTAACACTTCTTCACTGTTAATTACCACAAAGTAACACAGGGTCGCCTAAAAATATGCGGAATTACAAATGTTTATTCCACATAATGTCTAAAATTGTTTCTTTTTTGGGAAATCAATGAGCAAAAAAAATTACCGTAACTCAAAAGACATCTTGGGCTGGCCCCGCTTCACAGTGCGAGCACTATCGAAGACCTTTTTAACATCAGGCGACATGCCTTTGTATTTTTTCTCGCTAACCTTACGAGTGGTCTTTGTTGAGATGTCCATGTATTCTGAGGGGTCATCGCCATGAGCGGCGATGGTTTTCTCTATCCCCTTTAGCTTGTCTTCGTCCCATTCGACTTTTTTGGGGACATTGTGCTTCACCATAACCCCCTGGACGAGAACATCGACAACTCCGGTATCTTTTCCAGCCTGTTTGCGCACAATGTCAACAGGATCGCTAATAACTTGACTTATTATCGCCTCAACATCCGCCAGGCGCTCTACCGCCTGCGCTTGTTTAAGTTTGGCGTCTTCTATTTCTGTTAGGATGCACTCTCTGAGCAGCACCGCTTCCTTGAGGTCGGCCATCAATCCTCCTCGCGCAGTTTCGAGAGCATCTGTTTGATATTGACACCCTTGCTTTTGAGGGTAGCGAGGGTTGAATACACCTCCAAGGGGGAAACATCCTCTTCCTTCTTTACTTCGACAACCAGCCGTCGCAGGGCTAGGTCTTCGTAAAAGCCAAGATCCTGCAAAAACTCTTGCTCCTTAACAGACAGCCCCTCTGTCGCGTCGATAACGTCAGTCATAGTAAAAAGCCCATTTCCAATAAATTTTATCAGGTGACTGAGCGAGACGGGGCGCTGGTACTTTTCATAATCTCGATATTCACTGATACGGCTATGAGCTATCCCCGTTCGTTGGGATATCTCCGTGCCGGTCCAGCGGTCATCGAGCTTGCGCAAAAGTTCCTGCACGGCCACGCTCACCTTTTCTAACATCTTTTTCTGTTCCTTAGCCAACAATGTCATCTCTACGGTTCTCCTTTTTTGGTCAATGTTTTCCCAATGATCATGACAGTAACCCCCTTTCCCACCTGCGTCAAGATTTTTTTATTTTTGGTTTCCCATTTTTATTTTATTCTATTTTTCATTGACTTTCCCAAAATGTAAATTTACTATACCCGCACAAGAAAAACAGAGCTACGAGGATAAAAATGGATGCACCCGAACAGAACTTGTTAAGCGAGGCTTTGGGCCAGAAGATGACCCCTAAAGAGGTGGCCACCCTTACCGGCTTTAGCCTTCGGTCAGTCAAGGAAAACTACAAAGACCTTGGCGGCGTTATGATAGGGAAAAGAATAGTCTTTTTTGAAAAGGAGGTTGTTAATGCCATACAAAGACAGACGCACCGGGCAATGGATCGGGCAGGTGAAAGAGACCCTACCCAACGGCAAGGTAAAAAAGCACTGTGCCAGGTTACCAAAACTGGGGATGGCCAAAGCATGGGAGCGCGAAAAACAAAAAGAAATAGACGAGCAGTTCACCAAGGGGATGTCCACGGACTCCTTGATTGACTGGGCAAATGCGTACCTTAGTTTCTCGAAAAAGAAACATGTTAAGAAGACGTATGAAGAAAAACGCTTAGCTTTCAAGCTCTTGCTCAAGGCGATTGATCCAGCTTATCCATTAAAAATGCTTCAGCCGCGGCATTTCTTATCTCACCTTGAGACGCAAATGGAGGGGCGATCTGGCAATGCTGCCAATAAGGACCGAAAAAATCTCGTAGCAGCATGGAATTGGGGGATTCAATTCGCAGGTATGCCCGAGAAAAATCCAATCATTAAGGTGCCACGGTTCGCCACAGAAAAAGATGAGCGACGAGTACCGACCATGGATGAGTTCTGGAAGGTCTATAAAGCCACCACAACTGAACAGGATAAACACATGCTTTTTTGTTACCTGCACACTGGTGCCAGACGTGATGAACTATTCCGGCTCATGTGGAAAGATGTTGACTTTGATAAAAAGTTAATCCGTCTCTACACCCGAAAAAATAAGAGCGGCCAATGGAAAAACGCTTGGCTACCGATCAGTGATGAACTCCTGATCATGCTCAGGAAACAGCGCATGGTAACAGGCCTGCTTGGCAATGTATTTATGTGGCGTACTGAAGATGGCCAGTGGTTGCCATATTTGTATCGCCAGCACTGGATGAAGCGATTGTGCAAACGAGCCAAGGTCGAGAAATTTGGTTTCCACGGCATTCGCCACCTGTTTGCCTCTATCTTAGCGGCAAAAGGCGTGGTCTTGGTCGAAATACAGCGCATGCTCAGGCACGAGTCAATCAACACGACCGCCCGGTATATCCATTCGCTAAATCCAGAGGGGCGCGAGGTGGTCGGCGTGTTGCCCAGGCTTGAAGATCAAAAGAGGGTTGCGGAGGGGGAAGTTTAATCGAGGGCGAAAAAGGAATAAAAGAGAGGGTACTCGATCATTTAAAAGTAGTGACCGAGGCTGTCGAGCGAACCAATGCCAGGATCGCTAATGCTATCTGCTCGATCTCTACGGCATTTGTTTTCTGGGGTGTCGAAGAAAAATCAGACATTAACCTACATATCACGCTGGCTCTGTAAGTACATCAACGGCCCCTTGTGGCCCACAAAAAGGCCCACAAACAGAAAAGGCAGTTAGTGCTTGCGCGCTAACTGCCTGAATTTCCGTGGTGACCCCAAGGGGACTCGAACCCCTGTTCCCGGCGTGAGAGGCCGGTGTCCTAGGCCACTAGACGATGGGGCCAAGTCGTTTGGAACGGGGCTATTATATCGAAATTCGACGAGCATGTCAATAAAACTTTTCTTGTAGAATACAAATTCTTTCACTACGCCGTGGCGGTTATTGGTGAGGCGATTCAAATCCCATTGATTCGGTAAAATACACCTTTCGCCAACCATGAAATGTCACGGTATCAATTCTTAACATGTGTTTCTCTTGGGGCATATGTCCCAGCCTCCTCATACAGATCGTTACATTCGTGACGAAATGCCATTATCATTCAACATTTCAACCGCACAACGTTGCGAAATCACAATAAAAACCAACAGTCCTTCGTGTCGATAACCTAGCAAAGAGCTCTGTATCAGTTGCTCAGAAAGAGTAATTGACTCTTAAAAAACAGTTCTCTCCAGGATGGGGAGTGTTGCTGCAAGGATGCACTCAAAGGCCGGAATTTTCTCTCTGCGGGCCAGATCGCTACAACTCGTTATATGAAAAAAACAACGGCAACCTGTTCAGGGGACAGACATGGGACTTTCAACAGCATTATACACTGCCATCACGGGGCTTCAGGGAACTTCACAGGCAATGACTGTGACCGGCAACAATATTGCCAACAGTTCAACTGTGGGGTTTAAATCAAGCTCAACCCTCTTTTCCGATCTTCTCTCCGCCAATATTGCAAGCTCCAGTGGGAATTCCCAAGTCGGTCGGGGAGCGCAAGTCCAGACCGTGCAAACAAACTATAGCCAGGGGGGATTTGAATCCACTGAAAGCGCTACTGACATTGCTATCGAAGGAGATGGCTATTTTATCGTTACTGATCCTCTCAGCGATGAGAGTCTTTACACCCGCAACGGTAATTTCAGTTTTAACGAAGACGGCTATCTTGTAACCGCCGACGGCTTACGGGTTCAAGGTTCGACCTATAACAGTAGCGGCATCCTGGCAAGCGGTAGTCTGAGTGATATTCAGGTAGACATGGTCTCACAGATTGAGGCGAAATCAACCGAAAATGTTGAGTTACAGACCAACCTCGACTCCAACTCAGATACCCTCAACGGTGGAGTATTTGACATAACCGCCCCTGAAGATACCTCCAATTACGCTACGACTTCTACCATTTACGATACCCTAGGAACAGCACACCTTTTAACCTGTTACTTTACCAAAGTCAGCGATCAAGTCTGGGATTGGAATCTGACCGTAGATGGCGGCGATCTCACCACCGGAACAGACGGTGTTCTTGAGAATATTGGTTCTGGCACGCTAACCTTTGACACAGAGGGTAACCTTATCTCGGGTGAAACAGGGACGACAACGGCGTCAATTCTCACTTGGGACAATGGATCAGATCAGACGCAGCTTGTCACCTACAGCTTCGATACCACCCAGTATGATAGTGACTCCACTGTTTTCTCGCAGGATCAGGATGGCTATGCATCTGGCGAGGTTACTGACGTGGATATATCATCAGACGGAACGGTGAGCGCCGTGTATTCAAATGGTGAAACACTACCAGTAGCCATGATAGCCCTGGCAACCTTTATTAACGATGATGGCCTTGATGCTGTAGGAAGTAGTCTCTTTTCAGAAATCGGATAGCCGGGGGTTTTTCTCCCCCGGCCTCCACACCACCTGGCATGCGGGTCCGCACCAGGCGGTTCCCAAAGAGAGACGGGCCGTGGCCGGTCAATCGATAGCTTCAGTTCTTTAAAAAGACGGCAGTAACCGCGACTATCTTGGAGAGCTTGATTCCCATGACGCGCCCATTGTGTTCGCTCGCCCGGTCGGGTTCAACGCGATATGGAGCTCATGAGGAATGACATCCCCCTCTTCAAGTTCGGCCCTTCGACAGGGTAAGTCTTCCCGGCTCTCTATGCCGGGCTTGTTTCCAGCCACCACACTGCCATCAGTGGTGACGTCCTGTCTACTATGGCCTCTGCTGACTTCTGCTCCATCACGGAGACCGTTACCGGAAACCGCGCTTTTCTTTACGAAACGCATGTGGAGCAGATCTCCCCGGATAAGAACGTGAACTGTCGCTACACAACCGCAGCATTTACCGTATCACTTGAACCCGTGGGACTTCGTCATGTGGTGCTGACTTGCCCGGTGACTCGGCCTTATATGCTGTTTCTGTCCGTCGGCTCATAGCTTTGCGCTCGGGCTTCCTTCAGACCCCTCCTCGCGGAGACGCCCTTGCCGTCGGCTAGTACTTTGGTATCGCTGCCAAAAGGCAGTGATAGGATTCTACGTACAGGGGACTTGCACCCCATAAGTTCACGCCCATGCCGGGCGTACACCTCGGATAAGATTGTGGTTCGTTCGTGCCTCACTCACACAATCTATCCTTGTTCGTTAGGCACCTGGCAGCTTGTATGGAAAGACAGATTTGCATTTGTGACATTGCACCTGACTATATTTAGCCAGTTCCCGTTTATCTACCTGAAGAAGTTCATTACATGCAGGGCAATTACCTGACAATATGTTGGGGTTGCCACCAAAACTGATAGAGCCACCGGCGCCAAAACCGATACCACTTCCTTGTGCTGATATTGGTCCCTGCGTACTGATTCCATTCATTGAGACTGCGCCTCCAGACCCTTGGAAGGTGCTGCCATCAACAAAGTTCCTGCTACTGTCTGTGGCGTGTAGATGTATTTTTTCAGAGTTAACAGTAGAGCCATGGATTACATTAGTGCTCCCACCCCTTGCCACGAAAGCAGAAATATCTGCATGTATGATACTGTTTCTTATTTCCTGATAGCTTTGATTTTCTGTAAGCACAGAGAATTCCTTTTGATTTTGACTTATCTTTGAAATGAACTCACTTGTTTTTGCTTCTAAATCAGGAGAATTTTCGATCGCTTTAGCAATCTCTTGAATTGCTTCTTCTAATGTATCTACTTTACTTACTAGCTCATTTACCGTTGCAATTTCAGCCCATAATTCTGCCAATTGCCTTTCAAATTCTTTATTCCCTAGATGTCTGTCTAGAGCAGCTCCTGCCTGTTGGATTACAGGAACAGGCAACATGCTTAGACAGAAACCGAGGAATCTCATAGGTTCCTTGATTCCATGCTTTTCCCAAAGCTTACGGATAGAGTTCGACGCTACTTCAATAGAGTTATTATTGCTCAATTTTCAGATTCCTTTTAATGCCTAACACAATAATCACCGGTTGATCCGGTTTATTATCTTGTTTGATTTTCTTAAAATCGTGGTACGTCCCCTATTATTGCATTTGAATGGAAATGACTAGTTAGAAATTCCCATATCTTTTTTATATTTTTCAATAGCCTTTAAAGTACTATCAATTGCTGATCGAGCCTCTTCTTCTTTTATTGAATCTAACTTACTACCATGAACTAAATCATTTCGTATTTTTAGAACTTTTGTATGAAATAATTTAAATTCCTCACATTGCCCATAATTAACACCAAACTCTTTCTTTAATCCTGTACTGCACACCTGATAAATACCAACAAAACATTCACAATCAGGATTTTTCATTATCTTTTTTAGTTTGGTTTTGCTCAATTTTTTATTTAGCGTAGAATAAACAAAATTTTCAAATAAAATGGCACATTGTATTAAACAAATATTGAAGTTTTCCAAATCATAATTATCTAAAATACTCAAATATAAATCATCTATGAGACTGACATTTTCTTTAAATAAATTATTCCTCAAAAGATTATCTTTTGAATTATCAATTATAATTTCTTTTCCACCATTAAAGCATACTGTATTATTAAGTAGCACATGAGTAGCTTGTTGAGTTTTTTCTGTATCCAATAGAATATAGTCATAATTCAGGATATCTTTTGAATTAACTGGTCTTATCCAAAACTCTCTTGTAACTTGTTTATAATTCCTTAAAAATTTATTTAGATATTTTATAGACAAATTGAAGAAAAATCTGTCTTTCATAATCAATTCATCTTTTCCAAACTCAAAGTTATCAAATGTTTGATTGTCAAACCATACTTGAACTTCTGTTTTAGACAGAAGTCCATATCTATCATTTTCTATTTTTGAAAATTGAGCAAGTTTCACCTTTTTTATGCAATCTTCATTATACTTTCTTTCAAATCTAATTTGAGCTGGGATATAATTTATTACGACAATATATGGAGAACCTTCATCTTCTTTTTTTGTAGAATTACTTACATCAATAGCATAAGGAATAGTAAAATTTAGTATAATATTTTTTAATTTTTTAATATCCATTTTTTCTTTCTAATGCGATAATCACCGGTTGATCCGGTGTATTATCTTGTTGGATTTTCTTAAAATCGTGGTACGTCCCCTATTATTCACCCTTCTCCTTCACACTTTCCGAAGGGGCTCCGGGAGTTGAACCCGGTGTCACTCTTTCAAATCAAGAGCTCTTGGGTTTACCGGGATACAGACGGGATATCTCAAAAAATAAATCGTGGCCTAACCCCATCTATACTGTTCATAGTTCCAATTTATGCATAGTTTCATTTCGGACGCCCAGAAATATCGTAGAATTGTCCTTCCTGAAATTCAAACGGATCTCTTTCTTCTATTTTCAATTCATTCAACAATTTCGATGGCGACATGGGCTGACAAGGAAGGCTTATTCTTTTTGACTGGGTCATTGCCCTAATGAACTTTCCGTCAATTGTTAAGAACAGGTCCGAACCATTCACTTCGGCCGACCATAAATGGAACGCATCGGGATATTGCTTCTCCGCAAGCCCCTGGCACAATTCACGAAATCGCTGTACGTTCTTTATGTTATTTAATAACCACAATGGATATGCTGGATTTCCAGATAACCGATCAGCTAGCTTTTCGATGCCTGGGCTCATTAGCCATTTACAATATTCGATTACTTGCTGTGTTTTTATAAATTTACCAAGTTCCATTTGAAAAAAATATGATCGATCAACAGCTGCCTCAACGGATTTTATTGAAACGCCTGAGAAGATATTGCCGATGCTGTTTGCTGCAAATGAACCGGAGCGTTTCCATCCTTCACTTTGAAGTTCAAAATACGTAAAAAGAGATATTTTCCCTTCTCTCGCAATTCTTCCGATTGTGGGAAGGAACTTAATCTCATTACGCTTCCATTCATCTTTAAGATTTGGAAGTGGTTTTCTCATGTAGCCAACCACATCAACCCACTGCACGGAGTCGCCCCAGTTCAACGGGAATTGTTTGCTCACCGCTTGCATGGTTTCACTAACACTCATGATGCAATTATCTACAAACACTTTAGGGGGAGAGTGAGCCATTCTTGTGCCTAACATGATGATCACCGGTTTATCCGGTGAGTTATTTAGTTAATAACAAGAGAAGAGCCAAGCAAAGACCTGACTTCATATCTATACTGAACGACGCATGCTTTCTAATAATATTTAATTTCACAACTAGTTGTTTTCCCATCATTTGGGCAGCCTTTGTTCGAATAGACTTTATAGCCTTTTTCATCTGTCCAAATATATAATTTCCTCTGTGGTTGCCTTACAGGATGTTCTTTGGGTACAGGAGGTCTCCTGTGCGTAATATCTTGATTATTTTTTATTTTTTGTAATGATATAGGATTTGCTTGAATAAGTTTTTTTTCATTCTTTGTTATTGTTTTCTCTAATTTAATTGTTGATCTTTGTTTATCGGTATTCTGTTTTTTGTAGTAAAAATATATACTTAGAGGAATGTCAATAACGAGGCATATTATAATTGTTTTAATAATAAGATCTGCTGTTGGGCTTATTCTTCTCCGATTCTCCCTTATTTTCTTTTTAATTTCTTTTTCACTTTCACCTTCCTTCTCATTTTCTATTTTAATTTCTGAAAGTTTCATTTTTATATTTACCAGGATTTTCAATGTTTTTACGACATTTTACATACCACAAAGTACCCTTTTGGTTTTAAAGTAATATTATTATATATCTTATTACGCTACTTTACGAGTCGAAGAACTGTCTGTGTAACCTGCAGATTCTTCCTTTTCTTCCTTCCACTTTTTGAATTCCTCAAAAGCTCGCTCGAATTCCACTTCAAACCAAATTTCTCTTTTAGGGTTTTTATTTACTTCTTCGTTTAACCATTCTTCTGCTTCGTTGAAAATTTGAAATTTTCTCCTTTTTTCTGTTTCAGCCAGATTGGGTTCATCTCCTGTAATGAACCATTGAAGATTAATTCCTTCTCTCTCAGCCCATTCCACTAACAGCGGCAGTAAAGAACCTCGTTTTTTTCTGTTACTAAAATCAGCTGGCGATATCCCTAAAATATTGGCTGCCTCCTTCCCCTGAGACAATCCTTTTATTTTAAGTAATCTTTGTACCACGTTATCAAGATTAATCATTTCGTGTATTTTTCTTGACCTTATACACTTTTTTGTGTATCAAATAATTAATGAATTAATTTATCAGTGTATCTTGCCATTTAACCACCAGGAACCGACCATGACCTTAACGAACGCCTCAATCCTCTTCGGCCTTTTCATCATCTTTCTAGGTCTTGGCCTGCTTATTTACGCCACCCTCTTTCGTTTTTATCTCCGTTTACAACTTCAACTGTTCCCAAAGCTCAATGAGCAGTTTGAACAAATGCTCAAACGCATGGAAGCAAAAGACGAATGAACACCACCAACCGGCCCAAAATCTCCGAACTCACCTGCCACCAATGCGGCAGACCGCTTGAAGTGTCCACCGTCTTAACCCCAGACGGCCACTATCAAGATTATCTCCAGTGCTGGCACTGCTTCACCAGCACTCCGGGCCGGAAAGTCATGCGCATCCCGCTTCATTCGTATCCAAAACATAGAGAGCAACCCAACTCTCATTTATAGCCCAGCAAACCCATAAAAATCAAAGCAAAAACCAGGAGTAAGCAACCATGTCCACCGAGAACAAGCCCGCAGGTACCACAAACGTCGTCCCCAGTTTCATCGTTTCTGGCCGTATCGAGTCCTCCGACCAGGTCGCAGTCAGTCGGGATAACCTCCCTATCTTTAATACCCTGATCAAAGGCAAGGCGGCAGATGAATACTCCAACCCGCCTCAATGGGCTGTTACCTCAAACATCCGTTTCGGCAAACAGGGCGACATCGTCAACAACATCAAAACAGAGGTTCGCTGCCGGTCCTATCTGGTGGAACAGGTGGACGAACGCACCGGCGTTGTTTCCAAGATCCGGAGATTCACGCACGATCTCTGGTTACAGCAATGACGTGCGTCCCCACTATGAAAGCGTCTGGGATCTCCTCGGACCTTGGCAGGTCTTCCCGGCTTCCGGCGTCTGCCGGTGCCGGGGAGTCCTGGCAAGGAGCGTGGTTTCCTGGATTGCTCCACGAAGCAGAGGACCTCCGCGAATCCTTTTCCCTCACGTACAGCGAAATCGGCCGGGCTCTGTGTCAATGCGTTGATGCAGAGATCATCAACCAGGAACAAGCCCGACTGATTGGCAACGTCCTCTTTCCTATAGTGGAGAACGAACCATGGAATGGACCCCCTTAATCACTTCAACCTTTTTTGATGGTGTCCGCGCCGACATGCTGACCGCTGTGGGTGGCATTCTCGGGCTGGCTCTCATCATTTTTGGCCTGGTCATGCTGATGCGTACCGTCGGCAGATGATCAGCAACTTACCCTGAAAGGAAACGGTTTCCTTTCTTTTTTCCCCACTTTTTCCTCAAGGAGGAACCCATGCAAGCACTTTTTGACGCAGTAGACATCACAGGTATTAGCACCAACGTCGGTACCCTTATGGTCGGCTTTATCGGCATTGGCCTGTTGTTCCTGGGGTATGCCTACGTCAGACGCACCATGCGTGTTGGCAAGAGCGCTTAACACCTCAACATCGGGGAGGGGCAACCCTCCCCTTAACGAGATTCAACCGCCATGCCGAAAGTCGACCCTACACAATACCTTATGGACGCCCTGGCCATCCTCACCGGTGGCCTGATCAAAGATCTACAGACGTTGATCCTCGGGCTTGTGGTCTGCTCCTTTATCCTCATGGCGCTTGATCTGCTCAAAGATTTGATCCTGGTTCCGGCACTGCAGTCTGCTGGCAATTTCCTTGCTGATCCGATCGGTAACTATCGCATTTACCAGACGAATAAACGTATTGCAGCCAATCTCGCCAGTGATGCACCGTCCATTCGACCAGAACGCCATGATATCGAGATTTCGCCTTTGCGGCAACATGACATGGAGCTGGCCTTAGATGGAGTTGAAAGCCTGGAACCTGGACCGGACGCCACTTATGCAAACAACCATTGGGAAAATGACGGCGTCGAACTTTCGGAAGACCGCTACGCCGCTTTGGAAACTGCCATGGATGAAGCCATGTACGAAGAGCGCATGCGCCATCGAATGTCCGATGATGATGCTTACGACCTGATTCATTCCCATGCTGAACGATTGAGAGGATGAGATGACCTTAAATGTGACTGCCTATGGCATGGGCCTTGGCCTGGTTCTCGTCGGCTGGATAGCCGGGCTGGTCGTCAGTTATGCCTTTTCGACAGCTCGAACCATAGGGCGGGTGGGATGACTCCGGCAGAACTGACCGAAATACTGAACCAGATCGTGGGGCAGCTCGGCGACATCATGAGCTTTGGCCTTGGTGGACTCACCGGCATTGCCTTTGTGATCGCAGCAAAGATGGAGTGGTGATCATGATTCAGCTACCTGAAGGCTTCAGCGCTGCCGCTTTGTTCACTGAACTGTTTCAACTGGCCGCGCCCTTTGTCGGCATAGCCGCTCTTTTTGGCTGCGGCTACTTAATTCTCAACATGCTGAGGAACGCACCCAAATGAACTTTCTTCCTTCCTTCCCCAAGATCCGACGCTGTGCGCTGGTGATTGCATTTGTTGCGTTGTGCTTCTTCCTCGGTCTGCTCAAGAGGATTCTTCTATGAACGACATCACCAAAATCCTGCTCTATGCCGCTGGTGTCTATGTAACCGTTATTACTGCCGGGGTGTATTTGTCCCATGCGGAGGAGGTGCCTGGGTTACCTTCTGGGCCGAATGCCAAATATGAACCCAGCACACCGCAACAGTACGTGGTGCCCCGGATTTCTTCTTCCACGGCGCCCTTGCGGAAAAGGATTTCAAAGTCCTGCCACGAATACCTCAACATCTGTGAGCGTTCCTGCAAGGAGCGCGGCAGCCTCTTCAAGTTTCAGTGCATTGGCAAGGATTTTCAACCGTTCCAGGACCATTCTCGCTGTATTTGTGCAGATGACCTGCAATACCAGCGCCGGGGATCTCGGAGTGAACAGGTTTCTTCTGTTCAGCTTCATGAAGGCCAGGGCAATGAATAAGGGTACACATTTCCTTATCAGCATTGTCATTTTATTAATGGCATCAAATTTTGCATTTGCTGTTTCATACCCGGGTGACTGTACCAGAAGTGGTCCCTCTTTTTGGACCACCACTTTATGTCTTTAGGCTAACTCCATAGCTCCGGTGGTGCCGCTCAGCCCCTCCCCCCGCGGGGGGAGGGGCTGATTTTTTTCAGGCCGCTTCTTTTGTATTTTTGCAGTACATCTCTTCCGGAGTCATATCTGAAAGAGAAGAATGAGGCCGCTGGGTATTATAACGTAATACGTATGACCTGATCCCCTTGCCTAACTCCCTCGGTGTCTCGTAAGATTTTAGATAGATATCCTCATATTTGATACTTCGCCAGAATCTCTCGATCATGACATTATCAACCCATCGGCCTTTGCCGTCCATACTGATCGTTACATTGCCCTCTGTAAGGGCATTTATCCAAGCCTCGGACGTAAATTGGCAACCTTGATCCGTATTCATGATCTCTGGACTACCAAAGGTCAATAGAGCACGATTGAGGCATTTCAAACAAAAAGCCGTATCCAGGGTTGTTGAAAGCTCCCAATCAATGATCTTGCGGGAATACCAGTCCATTACGGCAAATAGGTACATGTGGCCTCGATACATCGGAATATAGCTGATATCGGCACACCACACCTGATTAGGCCTATCTATTTTCAACCCCTTCAGACGATATGGGAATATACCGGATGGGCCTCCGGGAATAGTCGTTCGTTTTCTTGGATAAATAGCTTCAATACCCATTCTTCCCATCAAACGTCTAACTCTTTTCCGGCCTATGCACTTTTGGGTGTATCGCCGGAGCACTTTGCTCATCCGACGAGTGCCTGCAGCAGGATCTTGGAGGTGAAACTTATCGATCAGTTCCATCAACAGCTGGTTTGCCGCAGACTCCTGCTTGGGCTTGTAGTACACAACGGATCGTGGCACATCCAGCAGCTTGCACTGGCGCCTGATGCTGAGTTGGGAATCGGATGTTATGAGAGCCGCCCTTTTACGGGTATTCCCAACTGTTCGCACTTTTTTTCAAGAAAATCCACCTCCATGGTCAGCTGACCTATCTTGCGCTGGAGATTGTCTTTTTCACGGTCCTTGCCGGCATTTTTTCTCGGGCTTTCTGTGGCGAAGATTTCCGGCATCCGGCTCAACAACTCATTCTTCCATTTACTGACCGTTATCGGATGGATTTCGTATTCTTGCGCAATCTCATTTTGGGTTTTGATCCCCTGGATTGCCTCAAAGGCAATTCTGGCTTTGAATTCCGGTGTGTGCTTTCTCTTTTGCTTTTTCATAATCCCTCTTCTTTAACATGATGAAGGAACTATGGATAGGTTAGCCAAAGGGGTGGTCCGGATTCTTGGGACCGTCTCTACCCAAATTTTCTATCGTATAGCCAAAGACAATTATATTGATAGTCATCAAATAACAGGCGTTTCCGTTGACTCAAGCAATGGCTATGTATCCGTCACCTATGACGTTGAGTCTGTTATGTCTGAGAAGTGGTATGTCTATTTCTATTCCGCATATTTTGCCGAAGGTGCCTGGTATAGAGTCAATACTGCACGCGAAAAAATGAATCGAGATGAGGCTGAAATTGCGGCGATGGCAGCAACGGTTGACGCAATCCAAATTTCATCTGGAACAACAGCAGCCATGCTTGATGCCCAAGGTTCTTGCCCTTCAACCGATCCCTGCGCCGATAAAGCGGGTACCTCAGCTGGATGGCAATTAATCAATTACACGGAAGGAAGTACGCCGGTTCCTCAAAATACCTGTGTCGATGGCTGCCAGGTTGAAGCAAGTCAGATAAATGAACTTCCTTGCTCAGGCAGTTCTTGCGCAGCAACTGTACAGTTTACGTATACAGGACAAGAGTGCGGAGCTGGCGAATATATCAACACTGATCCTGAACAACCATCAGCTTGTGAAACCCAGTGGACCGCAAAGAAGAACGAATGTGGTGGTGCTGCCAATATCGGGTCTTTTGATTGGTCAACATGCACCGGTGAATGCAGCGAACCAGAAAACTCCTGTGCTGCCGCTTGGGCCAATCTTGCAGAACGATGCGGTGATGAGGGGCTGATTGTTAACTGGAATTCCAAGGACTGCACAGGGCAATGTAAGGATGATCCGAAACCAGACGTAGAAAACGGTGATTACCCACCAGAGTCTGTGAAGACTGAAACCACCACCAATTCTGACGGTTCGTATGATGTCACCAAAACAACGACCTATAATATTGATGGCGACACCTACACGACCACAGAGACCACAAATTATGCAAGTGACGGCACAGAAACGGGTTCAACAACCACAGAATCTCAAGGGAATTCAGGCTCTGATTCTGAGGGTGAAGGCGAAGAAGAATCTTTTGGTGCCATAATCACCGATTCCTTTGGTGAAGGGTATGCGCCCTCAACAGAACTCTACGACATCCCCACCAGGTTCAACACCTTCCTGAGTAACGTTCAGTCTTCCGGCCTGTTCTCCTTTTCCTCAAATTACTTCAGCTCACTGCCTTCCGGTGGTTCATCGGTCTTTGTCATTGATGGCGGCAACACTTTTGGAACGCATTCTCTTGATCTCAGCGACACCATGGCAACAGGACTTGCTGTGCTCAGATCCATCCTTTTTGCCTGTTTCGGCTTTCTGTCGATCAGAGCCATTATCATGAAGAGGTAACCATGTCTTTCTTTGGCGTCATCATTGATTGGCTCACTACGTTCTGGAGCTGGATAGAAACCGCACTCACCTGGATCTTAGATGGCTTCATTCTGCTGCTGCAGTTCGTGTTTTTCACCATCTTTGATGGTCTTTTGACCATTATCGAAACTTTTTTGACCACCATTGATCTCTCAGCGGTTGCCTTCAACTATGCCGCGGCCTGGTCGAATCTCCCTACCCAACTCGTCTGGATGATCAATGCTGTTGGTCTGCCTCAGTGCTTTACGCTCCTGGGCGCTGCCTACCTCATCAGGTTAACCCTCAACATTATCCCTTCTGTTTTTACACGGGTGTAATCATGATCATTGGATTTGCCGGTACGCCCGGATCGGGCAAGACCTATGAAGCGGTGAAAAAAATAACCGATAATCTCCAGATGGGCCGTGTGGTCTATACCAACATTGATGGGATCTGCGATCCTGAATGTTTGGAGATGATCAAAAGCTACTGCGGACTCTCCGACCTGGCACTCGTCAGGCAACTGCACTTTCTTGAAGAGCATCAGCTTGCCGACTTCTGGATGCACATTCAACCTGGTTGCCTGGTGGTTTTGGATGAGATCCAAAAAGTTTTCTCTTCCCGGGAATGGTCAACGGCCAAGAATAATCAGTTCGCGTCCTGGGCCTCTACCCACCGCCACAACGGTTTTGACGTTGTCCTCATTACTCAGGCTGTTGCACGCATCGATTCCGCTGTCCGTTCCCTGCTGGAATGGACCTATGTCTTCCGCAAGGTCAATTTCTTTGGCGGCGCTATTCAAAAGAAATACCTCTGCTACGCCTACGGCGGGGAAGACACCGCAGGAAAACCGCTTTCGACCAATACCCGGACCTATAACAACAAGATCTTTCACTGTTACAAGTCCTATGTAGCCAAGGATGTGAAAGAACTCTCCATCATGCAGCATGTGAACGTGCTCAATCATTGGGTGTTCTACGCTATTCCGGTTGTCCTCGCCTTCACCCTCTACATGTTATTCGGGCAATCCAGCTTGGCCAGTGGTGATCTCTTCGGCTCCAAGAAGGTCATGACCACCCATGCCGCAAACAAAAAAAACAAAGTCAAAACAAAAGACATGGCCACATATCACTCCATTACCCCGGTGTACCGGGATGGCCAGCTTGTGTTCACTAACCGATAAGGAGCACCACCATGAATCGTCCTGTCCTCAACTTCTTGTTGTTTCTGGCCGCTATGGTCATTACCGCCTCACTCCTCTTCGGGATCTCAGGTTGTTCCCAGGAACAGGAAGCGGACCCGGCTCCGACCGTCAAAGCAGAATCAAAGCCGCTTCCTCCGGTGCCGGCGAATCTGCCGATGGCGGTGGACTTTGACAATGTGCCACTTTCCGAGGTGGTGCAGTTCGTCACCTCCCAAACAGGGAAAGGGCTTGTTTTTTCCGGCAATGAGTCTACGCCCATCACATGGATAGAATCGAACCTGAGCAAAGAGACCTTGTTTGACTCTTTCCAAGCTGCTGTCACGGCTTCGGGCCTCCAGTTGGAACCGGTCAATGACGGGCACACCGTATTCACAGTCAAAAAGCCTGAAGAGCCACAAACAGCCGTCTTACTGAACTATGCCCGGTCCAGCCGGGGCGTGTTTTTTCTTCTCGGGTCCACCATTTATCCTCTGAAGAAGTTTCCTTACCCGGTTCGGTATGACTCTGGCCACTGGTATGCGCTTCTCCCTCAAAGCAAAGCGGACCAGCTCACCAACGACCAACAGGAAACAGAACCCCCGATGTGAGAACCCGACCGCGACGCGGCGGTCGGAATGCCGCGCTGCAGTTGTCTGTAGTTCCGCGTGAATGACGCGGGTAACTCCAGAGATTTTCCCAACGGAAAACGGGGTAAGCGACCCCTCTAATAGAGCGGCCCGTTTTTCGTCCTGAAACCGGCAACCAATGAGCAGCCAAGATCAGCGAGGGCGCTACCCGAGGGCATGACGAGGAGGAATGAGACTGCAGCCTTCTCCAAGAAAACAAAAGCCCCCACTATTGTGAGGTCAATAGTGGGGGCAGCATGTGAAGGTCCAGGGAAGTGGACCCAAAAGAATCCTATAGGTAATTTTACCTAGTGTCAAATTTTTTTTCGCATAATTTCAACGAGTTCTGATAGGTAAAAACAATGAAACGTTTCTCGTCTCATAGGCTTTCCCAAGATCCACTTTCTAAAAAGGTTCGTTCTGCTGCGCAAGGAAATGAAGTCGATCTTGCCAGCGTTCCGACCTTCTTTGACCCGTTTCCTGATTACACCCAAGAGGTGGCCGAAGAAAGTGGCCGCTGGAATTTCTTTTATCCTCTCTTCCTTCATCAGGATTCAGCACCGATCAAGCTTCGCACTTCCCCCCAGCTGCCCACCGGCTCCAGTCCACAAGCCCGATTAACAAGTGGTTTGCCAGTAGTATCGGAGTTGCCAGGTATGAGGGCCGTGCGGTGTCTCGATTTTTTGAAAGTGTCCTTGCATATCAAGTGGGACGGCACGGATAGCGATTTACTTCCGATCCTAGATTTCATGAAAAAGCAGGTCCAGGACACGGAACTTGATTGTATCCCTGTTTTCAAGGAACACGGCTTTGACTGGAACCTCTACCGCACCGGCACCCGGTATTACACCTACCGGATTAAATCCGGTGACGTCACCTTGCTCTTCAATCGCCGGACGCATGACCAAAAAATACCCAACTGCCGTGTAGAAATCGGCTCTCTTTCCTGCTGGTCGCCTGGGTTTTACTCCGTCTTCAACAAAATCAAAGCCTTTCTCGCCCTTCACGGTGGCGAGGTCATGAAAGAGATTGTTTCCGAGGTTCATCTTGCCGCTGACTTCATCGGTACTGATATCAAAACCACAGATCTTGACGACAAAAGTCGCTGGATAGCTCTTGCCCGTAAAGAAGGAGACCATGACGGCCTCGTGGTACAGAAACGCGATCCGGAGCCAGACCCGGACGTTCTTGAGTTTGACCGGGATTATATGAACCGCAAGTTTTCCGGTGTTCGTGTCGGCAAAGGCAACTTGATGCTCCGGATCTACGACAAGGTGGGGGAATTGAAATGTACTCGTGCCACTCACAAGCAACAGATCTTTTCTGAGATTTGGGGCTTAAAGGCCTATGACGAACAACCGGTAACCCGTGTCGAATACCAGCTCCGACGGCCAAAGCTGCGGGAATTCTCGGACCGGGAAGGCAATCAAATCAATACAGTCTTTGACCTAGTCAACGCTTTGAAGAGTCTTTGGGCTTACCTGACATCCGAATGGACCCGTCATGCAGAAAACCCGGTCAACCGAAACCACAACCGGACAAAAGCAAAAGTTTCCGAGTTCTGGCAGAAGGTCCAGGCCGTTGTCTGGACAGGAGTGTTCGGTTACGTCCGAACCCACCCCGTTAAGCATCGGGACACGGAAATGCTTCGCAAGCAGGCCCGTGGAATCTTGATGTCAGTTTGCGCCTCATTCGAAATCGAGCCCAACGATATCGATAAGATTGTCTACCTCTGCCAGGAGATGATTGAGGAGGATCTGCACCGCTTTTTCAAGGATGAGAAGAAGTTCGTGGACAAGATGATTACCAAGCGAAACGAATTTCGAGCAACGCTCGCGGGATAGTGCCTCTCCTTTGATCAACCTTTTTTCGCGCTATCTGTAGTTCTGCGCAGCAGGTAACCAGGGGGCGGAGCGCGCCGGATAATCCTTTCAGCGATACTCTGAGCATTCGTAACCACTGACCTGCCAACGTATTGAGCGATTGATTAAGCGCGCTACAGGGGCATGCTTGGAGATTTTCTCTTTCTTCCCTGCGGCATACTCAACAACTCGAAAGGAAAAGCTTGCTCGTTGGGGGCGCATGCGAAGCCCCCCAATCTGCGTGATGAACAACCAAGGAGCTCAATGCAGATGAAAGTAAAATACTGGCCGGAACAGAGTCAGAAGTTTTTGTATGCCTTCGTCGTCGATGGTAGGTGCATCGGAATTGTTCAAGAAAGCGCCAAGGCTGAAAAAGAGAAAAAGAGACTTGAGAATCTGTGTGGAATTCAAGTTCGAAAGGCGACACCAAACGAACTTATCAAGTTTAACGCGAAGACCGCAATTCCCACCAGAATCGTCAAAATCATGCAAGCAAAGGCGCGTACCCGTTCACCTAGAACCGTTGTTTCGCGCCCGAAGAGTGTCAACTAACTGTTTACATCAATTCAGGCACGAAGGAGGCCTCAATGGTTGAAACGTCTGAATGGCTCAAGATGCTTTCCAGGATGATTCGAGCAGCCGGTCGCCGTGTCGCTGATGCAGACGAACATGAACTCGCCCAAATGGTGCAGCTTCGAACCGAATTCGATCAGGCAATTAAGCATGCTGTCCAGGGGCAGCGATCTTCGGGCCGCTCCTGGGCACATATCGGCCAAGCCCTTGGGTTAACCCGGCAAGGTGCCTGTCAACGTTACGGTGATGTGGAAAAAGGAACATGAAAGCTCAGATTTTTAAAACTCCCCGGCGTGGGTTAATGGGCAATATCCCGCTCGGAGTTGAGTACATGTCTGAAATCAACGAAAGGGTAAAACGCTTAAAAACAGCTGTTCGCGAAGACAAGCAGCTCATTGATAATCGGCTACAGCGTTTGCCGGGCTTTTAGTTAAATTTTAAACGGATATCTGAACAATGTACCCCGAAATGATGACTTTACAGGAAGTTTGCGAGTATTTCCGCGTTGAGAAACGAGTTCTTCAGCGGTATGGTCTCGAACGGCTTGGAGGGGTGCGCTTGGGGCCACGTTCTTGGAGATTTCCGCGTAACGAGGTAATGCAACATGGCGTACAAAAACCCGAACAAAAACAAGGACAAATTCCCTTGGATGGGTCAACGATTCATAGGGAAGAAAAAAGAAAGGAAGTGTTTTCTTACCAAAAAGGATGCCCTACTCTGGGAGTCCGAAAAAATAACCGATCTGATTGCACAAAAGATCCGTACAATCTTCTTGATTGAATGGGCTACTGAATATCTTCGGTTTGCAGAGCAGAATTACACTGACAAAACTTTTGACGAAAAAAAGCGGGCATTCCGTTTATTTTTCGCATGTCCTGAAATTAACCCTAAAGAATCTGTCGAGCAATTAACCGCTTACCAGGTTCAAAAGGCTCTACAAGCACAATCGATCAATCGTTCTGGAAATGCAGCGAATAAGGATAGAAAAAACCTGTCTGCTGCTTGGACCTGGGGGGTGAAGTTTCTTAATCTCCCGGAAGTAAACCCTTTTTCTAAGGTGGAAAAATTTGCTTCCACACGTCAGGAACGATACGTCCCTACCCTTGAGGATTTTTGGAAGGTCTTTCACAACCTGGAAGACGACCAAGATAAACTCATGCTCTACTGCTACCTGCAGACTGGCGCTAGGCGGGATGAACTTTTTCGGCTTGTTTGGGCAGATGTTGATTTTTTCCGTAGAAGAATTCGGCTCAGTTGGAGAAAAAACAAGATTGGAGAATGGCGCTCTCAGTGGATGAGCATCAAAGATGACCTTGTTTCCTGGCTCATGCGTCACAAAGAGAAAAACTGTGATTTAAATGAGCCGGTATTTCTCAGTCAGTGCAACCTTGCTTACCAGTATCGGCAACACTGGCTAAAACGCGAATGCAAAAAGGTGGGAGTAAAACCGTTTGGATTTCATGGTATCCGGCATTTATTTGCTTCGATCCTTGCAGCTGAAAATGTATCACTGGTCGAAATTCAACATATGCTTCGGCATACCAGCCTGGCTACCACTCAACGGTATATCCATAGGCTGAAAAAAGAAAACCGGGCAGTGCTGGCGGCACTACCCGGTTTGAATGACTCCGAGAAATTTTGTACATCAAAAGTACATCACCAAGCTCTCGGTATATGATCAAACTAGATAACTAGCTGAAATTACTTGGTGACCCCAAGGGGACTCGAACCCCTGTTCCCGGCGTGAGAGGCAGTCGCCATAGGTTTATTTTTTACCGGGTTCACGCAATTACAACACGTTAAACTTCAAAAACAATTAAAAAGCCGCAAAAAGTATCAACCTTTGGCCCACAGTTCGGCCCACAAAACAAAGAGCTATTTTATTCGAAAAATACAGTGATTGCGATACATCAAAACATTAACAATAATTAGTGCGAACTCCCCAAAATGAGTTACCTGTAGCGGCTCGCGAATCCCCCCCCCCCCGGACCTGCAAGCAAAACACATTTGGACTCAAATTACGTCAGTCACGACCTACAGGAGAAATCTTGACTCATAACACCCTGCAAAATTCAAGACTTAACCACAGCAACTCTGTTGCGGCATTTCGCTCCTAAAATAATTACCGCGGAAGTTCCTAAAAGGATCAAAGTAGATGGCTCAGGTACCGAAGCCACATCGCCATTTCTTACCGCCCAAACCCCCGAAGAAGAGAAATTTATGAATTGCTTAGGAATGGCAAACGATGTCCCATCATCTAAGAAGAAACCGTTATAGTAGACATCTGATGAAGAGTGAGCACCCCAATAAGCATATGAAAGAGTAAACGGGCCTGGGTCGTAAGCTTGTCCATACCAACTTAACCGCCAGTCGTTTCCGAGTTCATCGTGGTAAAGTATTCCAAATTCGCTATTTTTTTCATATTGACCATCTGCTACAAACGCTGTTGGCAACCTCCAGTCAGTGTACCCAGCGTAAGAAAGATCGTTAGCCCATGATTGAGCTTGATCCCAAGTCATTTCACCGTAAACAGTAGGATCTTGAATCCAAGTCATATCGAGAATAGTTGAGTAAATAAGGCCATTTCCACGATCAATAAGGGTCCCGTTTGCGTTAACGCTGAAAAAAAAGGATAGTATTAAAACAGGTAATAAAATTATTCGCATGACTCCCCAAAATTTCTAATGTTTAACGGTGAAATAACCTGCTGGCCGACGTATAGCCCATCTTTTAAGAACGCGGCTATTTCCGGTCAGGTTTATTGACTGGCTATACCTTTTATTGAGTCAATTTAACGAAAACACTTCATTCTCAGCTAATTCAATTAGTTCGTCTCTATAACTATCGGTCCAATATTCAGTATTGTATATTCTGTCTTTTGTATTATCGATAGCTTGCTCAATAATATCTATTAAGCAATGTTCACTGTTGATTAGATATGATTTTAGATGACTTAACCCCCCTGCATTTTGAGCACTAAGTGCATATCGAAGAACAAGTTTTACGATTTTGTCATCTGTCGCCACTAGAAATTGATTATCATTGTCTTCCTTGGTAAGCAAGCGAAAATATTGATTAACTAAAAATATATCCCATGTCATATTGTATAGTTGCTTTAATTTCTCCCTATTACTACTTTTCTTCTTTAATTTATTCATATTTCGAATTCTTTTGCTGCTAAACAAGATGGTTGCGAAAACAATACAGGGCAAAGACAATCTGAAATATTTAACTAGCCATGCCATAAAATAAGTAATTTTATCTACTTTTTTCTTATACTTATGATCAAATAGTGCAATTTTTAATACTATTAAATAAAGCGATCTCCATTCATTCAGAAACTGATATTTTGTCATGTCATCGTGCAGCTTATCAGTATCCCACTGAGTTTCATTAAAAATATCAATTACATTTGATTCTGATAAGGCATATTTCAACAGGGATTCACTCGGTGCGCTATCTGTTTTGTAAAATTGGATTAAATCATTGATAGCACTTCTGGTATTGCATCTATACGGTAGCAATTTTTCATATACAGCTAAATTGGGCTCGAAATCTATATTGGAAGCCTGGCAGAAATATATTAATGCGATGGCTGCTCGGTGCTTTTCGTTTGGATTTTCTTTTTTTGAAGCTGAAATGATAAATCTAAAAATATTTCTATCTAATACAATTATGTATTTATAACCATGCAACTCAGTGTTGTATACATATTGTGCTGGATTGTATAATTCTTCATCTGTTGCAGGGAAATTAGATAAAATCCAATCTTGTTTTCTAATTTTCGCAACAATTTCTTCGAACTCAGCAGGTAATTGTAATAGTAAATAGTTCATTTAGGCATAACTATATTATTATCTGGATGCACTATCATCTCGAAAAATAAGTGAAATCCATCCGTGTTTTTTGCGAAAAAGCTAAAAATTAAGGCAAAATAGGCTGATTCTGCATCTTTACGCTGTCCTTATGAATGTTATCAGGATGCACGATAAAAACAAGTGACCACTTATTCCGTCAAATGGCCTGCGGCGGTCAACATTCTTCCAATAAGTTGCACCTAACAGGATATATATTGATTCAGCATAAACCATGGTCTGTCCCCAATTTATTTCTCATTCTCGGCTGGCTGCAGGTTTTCCAAATAAATCGTCAAATGCAAGTTCCGCTTGTTTTCTCAAAGGGGATGAGCTTCCAAACATTTTGAGCACGACAACAGCCCAGGAATGATTAGCGTATTCATCTTGGTCAATGTTGATTCCACTGACGCCTGGGTCGATTTTGATGCAAGCACCATAATAAGGCTCTGAGAACTTGCCGCCAGCATCGAGTTTTTCGGTCTTCCTATTCTCGTAGCTATTTCGATACTGCTCATTGAAGAGATGACTTTCTAAGCGTCGCATTACTGTCGCGCATTCACCTCGATAAATTGCGCGAAGCCCATCCATAAGTCTAAACGTGCACTCGTTATCCGCCATTGGGAATGACGTGCAAATAATGTATAGACCAGGCGACCCGTAGATTGATGATAGATCTTCGTGTGTATTTATTATGAGACTATCTACAAGGCGGTTACTCGATAAGCTTTCAGTAGTCATCTCGCCATCCGACAGCTCTCTCAGGAATTGAGAAAATTGGCCTCTAATATTCCGAAGGACTTCGACCTGCGCATCGTGGAGCGATGCTTTCATGGCCTCAATATTATACGGTGGCATCAGAGCTTCCTCTTAAGACATAACGGCGAATTTTAGCGAGTCCGAGCGAACGCAGTGAGCGTTGTGAACCGGTATGTTTATTTATAATTTTTTAAGCAATGATTCTGTATCGTTAAAAATATATCCCTCTTCTTTTAGCTCCCAATAGCCAAAGTTCATTTCTTTTCCATTTGTATAGAGATCCCATATTACTCTTTCAACCTTATAGAGTGTATTGAGAATATCTTCGGCATCATCTATTGTTGCATTAGCAAAAAGATCACCTGGTTTAGCAATATAGTCAGAATCATTGTGAGCGAAAACTTTATGCCTAATGGGACGAAAGTTCTCCTCGTAACATTTTTGAACTCTTGAAACGTTTTTCTTTAGCTTATTGAAATCTACGTGTTTAGGCTCATATACAGTCTGAAGAAATGTATCTAAATAGTCAGGTCTAGTTCCTCCTGCTTCATCGATTTTTCTCTGTTCCAAACTTGACTTGTTAAATTTTTCTATACTATCTTTACACTGCCTGAAAAGAAGGTGAATTGAGCATGATTTAGGATTAACATCGAAAATTCTTCCCATAGCTATAAAGAAGGTAACTTGTAATGAATGCAGGTAAATATTCCAGCTTAATGCATTGGTATTAATTGATTTTTTAATATTCTCATCACTTGCTGCAACGATATGGATTGACTTCCATGCAAAGAAAGCTTGTGCAGCGATTGTTATTTCTTTATCGACTTCTTTCAACAATTCATCTATTTCGAAATATTTTGTATCTTCTGTATTTTTTCTAGAGAAATCAAACTTCACGTAAATTTTGCCTGATTTCCATAGGATTAATGCTCCAACAATAAAGAATAAGAGAATAACATTAATGATTGTCATTTATCGATTCGCTTGTATCTGAATTTTCTTTAAAAGAATGCCACATTCAGCGGCTTGTCCACTGTAACGATCTGTTAAGATTCAATTTTCTACTCTTTTGATCAAGTCTTGAAGTTTACTGTCGATAGCCTTCGATGTCTTCTCGATCATCGAAAGAGTCAGTTCCGTTTCTCCACGAGTCAGCTTTAGACTAGGAACTCGTTCTATAGCTGTAGCGTAACCATTGACACTAAACTCACGGACTTCCCTTAGCTCAACATCCGAATGAGCATATACAGTATTTCGTAGTGATCTCATCTTGTTATGCAATTCACGTTCAACGGCATCGTAAGGCCTGAGGTTCCTTGGTAATATAGCACCGCTTCGTGTAGCAATAAAAGGTCTACAATATGAGGTAATCAGAGCTGTGGTATATGCAGCCTGCTGCATATAAGTAGTCCATCGGATTTTTTTATCCCAAGGATCAAAGTGCCACCCTTTTCTTAGCAAGAAGTTAGCAAAATAATTTGCATCCCTAAAATCTTGCCGCCAAACAATTAATCGCTGATACAACCTCTGCTCGCTTTGCGTGATATTGGGAACGGTCATTTCAAGTAAATCCTAACGAATAAGGATAGATTGTGGTTCGTTCGTGCCTCACTCACACAATCTATCCTTGTTCGTTCTGCTGAGTTTGCAGCGTCTTGATAAGTAAAAAATGCGGGAACAGGTCATTCCCAGCTACGCCGTGAGCGGTCTGTATCAGCAAACTTGCTATCCAGCCGCTCACGGCGTAGCTTGCAGCATATTTTTCCCTATTTTTAAATAGTTAGCGGATAAATTCTGGCTGAACAAGTTATTATCCGGAAGACTGATCGGGGTACCCTCAACGGACGTTCTCGGTGTGGCCAGCCTTCCTTTTATGTGAAATATATTTAAAAAATCGAACATATATCTTGCTGACTAAAACAAGACCGCGTGCCCGTTTATCCGGGTAACATTACCAAAAATCATATTACCCAAATTTTTTCTCACGATACCGGAGCCTGTTATGCTGATTGTACCATAGCAGTAAATCTCTGATTCTCGGAGTCTCCATATTTCCAATTCTTGTTAACTTCGCTGCTTTTGATCCTGACCTCTGCGCCTCAATCAAGTGAAAGTCACCTCAGATAGGAGCCATGTAGCTTCAGCGCTATACTTCACCAGGTTTATCAGCCGGTATTTTGCGTGTACGCTTATTGAGTAGCCTGCTACTTCGGATGGCTATTAACAAATGCTCCCATTGATTTTCGAAACTTTCGAGTTCCGCAATGCTGACCGAGCAATGTGTGGACGCGGGCGCCTTTGGTCTTACTCCGCCGTGCTTTTCCAGGTATTCTCGATAATGATCAATAATCAATGACCTAAGTTCTTCCCACGAAAATACGAAATACCTATCTTCAGCACAGCTCTCACCGAGAGCGACGAAAACACAATAAAGACAAGGGCATGGCTCCTCGACAGGGGTGCCCAAAATTTGACGGTCACCATCCATTGCTATTTCTACAAACTTGCGAGCGTTAAACTGCCAGTTTATCTTATTGATGGCTTTAACTTGTATTACCATATGCCCCCCAAACTCATCTGAGGCAATGATGTCATAGTGAGGCACGTTTCCGGAAAAAGGTGTAGCAAGGAGCCCCCTACGGCAGAGCTCAGCAGATACCAAAAACTCTCCAATAGAGCCTGTCAGCTTTGTGCCTCTTCCTGTAGCCATATCGCGTTCCCTTTCTAAGTGGAATTTTTCTAGATGCGACGCTTTTCCCGATTGTATAGGTCTTCTCGTCCTCGCGGTTACTAGAACGGTCAACATTGTTCCAATTTATACCTACTTTTTTTAATCCCTCTTGACCATCACATTCTGATTCATTTTTGGTTTTAAGGTTACAGCTACAGCAAATTTTTTAGCCACACTCATTCGCGTTTATTGTAAGTCCTGAGCTACGTTTACTGATCCAATGAAGTAGATGCACAAGCCGCTACAGCTACCGGTAAAAAACTGCCGAATAAAAAAATCATAGATTTTGTTTTAAAGGGGGTGTATTAATTTTTCAAGCTTGAAACTTTATAAGGAATTCCTATGAAATTTAAAACAGCCATGGTGGCCACTCTAGCCCTCTTTATCCCCTGGCAGGCTAACGCCTCTGAACAGGGGCTTATGAAATTTTGCTCAGGTGTTGATTTGTACGCCAGGAAGCACATGGAGTGGCGTCAGGAAGGTGTCCCCATGTCGATGATGATGTCTACGCTAAAAGCAACTAACCCTCGGCTGAGGAAGATTGCGGCCGACGCCTATGAGGAGCCGGCCGTTATAGGGCATGATTTACAGGAAAGAATTATAACTGAATATGGAAACCGTTGGTACAAAGAGTGCCTGAAAGACTGGCGCTCATTCCTTCCGTGATCTTAAAGAATTGCACCAATAGCTCGGTTGTGTTGCCAACCAAACTCAAACTTCTCGTCTTTCTCTCGGCGCTCAGCAAGCTCGATTAGATACACGGACTGGAGAGATGTAACCATTCCCAAGAGAACCTTCCTTCCGTCCTGCCCAGAACGCTCCTCCAAGAAGGCCTTCAGTGCCGGGATCGTCTCTCGGCGACCGATAAGCCCGTCAACCCCGATATCCTTGTACAGTTTCTCACGGTTGTTAAGCACGTTCAAACACCGCTGCAGGAATTTCCCAGAGGTGCCCACACCGGCCAAAACACCAAAATCAGCCATCCTCACCGCGAGATCTGGGAAGATAGGATTTATATGTGCAAAACCAGGAGCGTTCCAATACCAATCACGATAAATAATTCTAGCCATGCTGCGTGTGAAGTCACGCATGTGCCCCTTGTACCCGTACAGCCTAGCCGTTTTTTCGGTGATGCCGCACTTTGTCCCTTTCCCTGAATCATCCGGATCGTTCGTATACTCTTCGCCTTCTCGATCAATGATCCCATTTACAATTTCTTCAATAGACTGAGGCGTGCTCATCTTGTCTCCTCGTTTTGTTTACCAGTCGGGACTATCAAGGCTTGTAGGCTGTCAACATGATGCCCAAGCTCCTTAACCGCACCAGCTATCCCTTCAAGTCGTTTTTGTCCCTCACTGAGGTCGCGAACGACGGCTCTCGTCTCTTGCGACAAAGCGGTGAGTACCGCCAAATTCGTTCTCACTTCTTCCATTTCCCCTGCACGCTGCAGGGCTATGCGCCCGATTGCTCGATCAAGCATATCTTCCATGTCTCTCCGGGCTTCTCTGGGTGCCTCTTTCAGGTCTTCCTGGACCTGCTCAATGTCAGCCTGGTTGCTCTTGATCCCTGCATTAGCCGCATCGATTTCCCTGTTTGTCGCATCGATCCGGCCGTCGAGTTGAATATCCTTCTTGCGGAGAGATTCTAGCAGACCACGCGCAGACCACGCCCCGCCAGCCGTGCCACTGAGGAGCCCCAACAGGGCTGCAGCAATGGCGTGCCATGTTTTAAAATCTCCGCCATCCTGCATTTACTTCTTCCCCAAGGCACTGGAAAAAAGCTGAATAGCCCTTTTAAAGCGACCTATTTTTTCACCAGCTTTTCTCCCCCGGATTTTCTGCACAGCTTCAATGAAAGAAAGCATGGCGTATAACACTGCACCGCCCGTGGTCAACACTCCGTTGAGGGCTTCTGCATCCCCCCCAATCCCGGCCGCAACCCCGCCAGCCGCCGCGCACTTGACCAACTTGCTAGCCGCTGCTAAATCAATTTTCTTAAACAAGCTTCACCTCGTTTTTATAAAAAGTTTCCTATTATGGAAATATAATGTCAAAAAAAAGGGCCTTTGGCAACCTTGTTTGAGAGTTTTCTTTGAAAGACTTTCCCGTTTTCACAATACGAGCAAATCACGCTGCAAAGCCGGTCATTCACTCGCGCCGCACACCAATGGCATGGGTCGTTCATTTGGCGTGGCTTATCGCCAGGACACAGGAGGTACCGAACCCCGCCAACCTCTATCTCCTCCCCGCCCTTTTTTATGATCCGCACGAGCGTGGTAGCCCACTCTGGAGGATTTGCTACCGGCTCACTGGCAAAATCAACACCCCTTATTACTGCGCCAGGGGCTAAGGCGGGGGTCGATCGTGTCTTTGGAGCTGTCATCCTGAAATCTCCAAACTGCTGCTAAAATTGATATCCCCGACATCCGAGAAATAGGCGTCGAACGAAGCGACTTTGACATAGTAGGCGTACGGTGAGGTGAGATCTAAAGAGATAGTAGCGTACGCATTGCTTCCGCTGTACACCTCTGCGCCTTCTGTTTCAGGATTAAAATCAACAGTTGCACCCACGTAAACCTTGTACCCCGACGCGCCTGACACCCCACTCCAGTTAATCATAACCGCAGAGGCCAAGGTCAGTTGCAACACTGGAGCACTTGGTGCCGCTGGTGCGGTTCCATCGCTCACTGCGAAAACCACCGTGTTGCTAAAATTTAAGTAGGTCGGGTTAGGGTATGTGGAGATAGACGCCGCCACCTTGTAATAATGAGCAAAGGGAATGGTAACGTCAGGCCGGTGAGTCACTTCAATAGACGTGGTCGAATAAAGCAATGTCCCTTCGGTAAGTGGATCAAACCCGGCATAGCTCCCCACGTAAACATGGTAATTCACAACCCTGTATGTCCAGCCGATCACCGGCCTGTAATATGTCCCCGCATTGATCCCCTCCCAATGAAGGTAAACAACACCCGCCGCTGTAGTGTCTATTTCAACTACAGGTGCGGCCAATGCGCCATGCAGGTTTATATTAACCGAGGTCGGGTCAGACTCAATAGCGCCAACAAAAGCTGTGACTCGCACCGTGCAGCCATAATACGCTCCCATGTTATTCATAGCATAAATGTATGTTGAGTACTCAGTGCTCTCCGCTATGACGCTGATTCGCTCTTCATCCCCTACATACAGCCCTACTTGGTAGTACTTGGCATTGGCAACCTCATTCCAGGTGAGAGTTACCTTGTCCTCGCTTTCATCTATGGTATAGGTTAGGCCGGTAGGCGGGGGAACCCTCGTGTAAGAGGCAGTCAATTGATGATCCGTATCAAGTGTCGTGCCGTCACTCTGGTACGGCGTAACTCTTACCGTTGCCGAAGTGGTGACAATGTCATGAGAGAGGGAAAAACCCGAATAATTGTCCTCCACGGTGGCGTACCCACTGCCATCGTCAACCTCCACTAAAAACGTGTCTGCCGATCCGCTCCAGGTGAGCAGTAGGTGCCGAGTGAACCCGTCATCGTCAAGCCCCTCATACGCCACATCGACAGAGATAAGCGGGTCACCAGCAACAATTGGGCTACCAGGCGTTGGCGGAGCGTCAGAAAGGTCATAAACCTCCACATTGACTACCTCGCCACCCAATTCAATCTTATCTCTGCCTCCCGGTGCAATACTGGTGATTCTAACTACGTGAATGTCCTCCGACACTGGCCCAAAAACATACGGAGTCGCTTTGTGCGCGTCATCTTTTAACGTCCGCAAGCCAGGGATGGCCCCAGCTACACAATGAGCATAGTTTGTTGGGTGGACCGTGTACGGCCCCCCACCTGTACCGTCCGGGAGCTGGACCATTAACCACCCCTCAGCCTGCCCCTGGAAATCGACAGGTTCAGAAAACCAAATATAGCCAGCTTCAGACGAAACTATCACCCCGGTCTGTCCAAAATCGACGGTTTCCTCACCAACATTCACCCAAGAGAAAAGAGTCGGCAGGTGTCCCATCAAGCCAGTGGTCCACGTCACACCTGTGGTCGTCAGTAGCAGCTCTTTCCAGGCACGCATACCTACCTTGTACGCTTGCTCTCTGTCTGTGCAGCCATCAAGCGTGATTTCATAAGGTGTTTCATTCCCTCCCCCTACTGTTACACAAGTCACAGTGGTGGGCTGCCAGGTCACAGGATCGGTATATGTGACGAGTACATGGTCCGGGGAGTCGGGCGTGTGAAATGAGTGGGTGATGGAAAGGGAGCCTTTATCAATCGCTGTCGCGCCGGTAAAGGTAAGCGTGGTTGAAGCCTGGACACGATCAGCAACAAGACAAAACAACCCTCCTGGGGTGTACGGCACAGCCATGGCACACCGGGCAGCTTTAGCGGCGGCATCCATAACAGAACTCCGACTGGTGAACCCCCAATCGAAGAAAAACCCCTCTGATTCAAAAAGGGTTTTAAGGGCGTACATTTCTTCCCAAACCAGAATCGAGTCATCCTGCTTGCCGCCGTTATCCGCTGTTACTATATAGGCAACAGCATCAGCGACAGAGCGTGTACCCTCCTTTACAGCCCCAAAACCTGTGGCCGTTACAGGGTAAAGCATCCGGGTTGCACGAACCCCGATCTTACTTGAAACCTCACCATTTAACTGCTTGGTCGCTTTTATCTTGCACTCAAGCATGGTTACGCCATCCACTGCAGGGTGTAATCCAGCAAACCCGCGCAGACCGGCGACAGAGCACCTTTCAACTATTTGAGCGCTACTGCTTTCCTTTCCTGTGCGTCGGATTCTAAACTCGTACCGATCGTTACCAAGAGGAGCCCCGATTTTATTGGTATAGAACAAAGGGTCTTTGCTGGTGGCTTTGTACTTCCTGGAATGAAAAGTCGTCCACTCAGACACCCCTTCCCCGTGTTCGTCTATTGTACGAACTTCAGTCTCTACGGTAACAGAGCGAGACTGGCGCTTACCTTCGTCTGTGTACCTGATCAAACCTCCAGTAAAAGCAATATCATATTCAATGATATAAACTCCGGTCCCCGAAGGATTTACAACATACGTGACCCAATCCGTATCAAGCTCTTGCCCCCCCACCTCCATTGACGGATAACAAACATCCGTGACAATGGTGGGTAACTCACCAGGGGCAATTACGTTGGACTCGGTGTCGGAGTAATCCCCAAGTGGCGTCTTGTCGATATAGATGTTGATATCTTCAAACTCACCTATCCCCAAGATCATCAAAACGTATAAATACTGCTCATTCTCCTCGTACCGGGCGTAACTCATCTGCGCAAGGTCGGGGTAAAACGGCCGACGCCCAAACCGTTCGGCATAGGGCTCCCCAACCCGCAGCTTATTGGACCCGCTGACGGAATACACGGTGTCGGCATTCTGTAAATCTGAGGTGCCAAAATCGACAGGAAACAAGGTGGAGAGCAGTATGCTCCCCACCACACCGACCGCCGCACCCGCCGCCGCACCCCAAGCGGGACCGTATGCAGCGCCGGCTAAACCAGCAGTGTAGTAAGAAAGGACCGCGATTGCGATTGCCCCTATTATTTTTAAGGGGTTGCTACCCCTTCCACGCGGGAATTCAATAAAGCGGACCACCCCGCCCACAGGCACAGGGCAATCCCAATCCTTGCGCCCCCATATATCCCCATTAACCACACAAATGACGGGCCGGGAAAACACTAAGGCATTGACCGCAATGATTTTATAGGGGCTCAAGTCTTCCCCCGGATCGGGTAAGGTTATAATATCATGATCCGTGGAGAGGGGGTTAAAGCAATGAGTTACTTGCACGGTGTCCAGAACCCCTTATTTTCCCATCCGTTTGTAATCAGATTTAGATTGTCGGAAAGGACAACCCCTATACTCTCCAGAGCATGCAGTATATGCATTCGACCACCCGGAAAAACCACCATGCCGACATGGTGGGGGTGCTTTCGTTGGGACAAAAAGACGGCATCCCCCTCCTTGGGTGTGTCGGTTTGCTCCCATCCAAAAACCCCGGTAACGTCACCGGTCAAAATTCGCGTGGCGCTCAAGACAAGTCGGCCATGATCTACAGGGATAGAGGCCATTTCATCGTTAAAATGATTCTTTCGCCAATATTTAAACCAACCAAAACAATCCCCTTTTTCTTCCCACGAACGTCCTTTGTATTTATCAAACCAAAAATTTTGCATCACAGCACCATGCCCGGAAGTTCAGTAGACAGCATTAAACGACGGCAAAAGGGCGTGTTTACTAAATCCGGTAAGGTCGCAGTTACCACTACCCCGCCAGGCTTGCGTTCTACCGTTGTGATATAAAACGGCACTCGGCACTCAAAATCCGGATCAATACCAGCCTCAAGATACTGTCTCCATGTGACAGAAAGCTGTGCGCCAGCCCGACTCTGCTGCATTAACCAAATACGGGCAGCCTTGGGCAAGAAATTCACGGTGATTTTCATCTGTCCAACGATCTCACCCTCTGTTTCAGGAGGCTGGAACTCAAAAGGACAAGCCGTGTACGTCCCTTGAGGCGTCTCAAGATTTTCATTCGAATGCACCACCATGACTGTGCCAACATCCAGAGAGCTGGCAAAGGTGAGGCAGTCGTAATGAGTGACGCTATCCTCCGCCACCGTGACAGCCTCGGCATAGGCGTCGGTGAAATCCATCGGAGTCGGCATTTATAGAGCCTCTAGGGTAACGATAGCCGCGTTACGGGCAGCAATCATGGACTCCGCATCGGCACAGGCCGCGCAGGCCTTTTTCCCACCTATTCGCGCAGCTTCGACATTTGCACAGAGGGTAACCCATGTCTCACGTATCAAGGCAATCTCTGTGGCTTTCTCAGCCAGGGTAACGCCACAACCGGCAGCTTCAGCAGCCATTACCGGGTAGTCAGCCTCGTCCGGATCATCGTCGAGGAGGTAGGCTTTGATTTCGGAAGCCTTTTCTGCATAGCGGAGATCCTGGCTGTTCCCCTGAGATAGGTGCCTGGCGCAGGTGGCGCTTGCCGCTTGGTCTATAGCTGCTTTGCAGGAGATCAAAAGCACGGTTGAATCACGGGCAACTGCCTCGTAAACGAAGTATTCATTGCCCTTGTCATAGGTCACCAAAGCGTACTTGTACGCCTCTGCGTCCTCGATAACAGCTCGCATCACCGGTACCCAATTAAGAGCTTTCAGGGCGACTGTTGGGAGACTGGAAAAGTTGTTAATCGTCGCTCCTTCTGGAGTCGTCCAGCGGCTTGGTAAAGTGGGGTAGACCTTACTTGCCATCTGCAATGTGTCGGGGTTGAGTTGCGCCCATCCTGTTTGTGTGTATTCTGACATTTTAATCCTCCCTCTGGATGCCTACTGCCGCTAAAACTGAAGTGCTGTAACCCGACGCGCTCATTTGATGCAATTTCAGATCCTCTGGAATATTCGCTTCAAAATTAGCAAGCCCGGTTGCGTAAGACGATCCGGCCCACGCAACCGGGGTGCCGTCCGTATGCAGTGCGCACATATACGCGTTTGCCCCAGCCATCATTAAATCGGTAGGGACCAAGCCTGCAGGCTTGTCCCCAAAAAGGGTTACAAAGGTCGTGTTCTCCGCCCAAGTTCCGTCGCTTTTATAAGCGGCGTACCAGTTTTGCCCCGCGACAGCGCAAACCGCCCCTGATATGGCCGCAAGTTCTGCCGGAGTGGGGCTTGTTGTCATGCTTGTTGCCCCAGCGACCCCCACGTTCCCATTAGTGTCAACAAAAGCTCCCCACATCCTACCGGCGCTACCGGTTGAGAGCGGGAAGTTGCTACCCATATTCCGAGTTGTATAATTATGGTTCCCCCAAAACTCCCAATTGCCATCCTCCAGAAAGACAATCGCCCAATAACAAGTATTTGAGAGATTAAACCGTTCACCACATACTGACACAGCGTTAGAAACAATAGGCGGTGCCCCCACTTGCCCCATGTATAACCCTAAAACTCCTACAGTCCCGGAAGTTGTCACATAGATCAAGGGACCGTTTGTCAAGGCAAAATCAGCGATACCACTGAGGGAATCCCAGCCCGGGAAATAAGTATTTACAGTGGTTTCCGAGCTTCCCCACATCGATAAAGTCCCATTGGCTCTAAGGGCACAACCGAACTTACCGTCAGGGGATATTTCCACTTTCGTCGCGTATAGCTCGGAAGGGACATTGGAAACCCCGTAGATAGTAGTGGCGGCTGTTCCAAAACCAACCACCAACCCCTCCTGCCCAGTGTCACCGCTCCCGCTCCCTCCAGGCCCCTCAATTGGCCACAAGGTATCGGGCCATGTCTTTGCCGATTTTTGAATAGCAAAGGTCACAGAATAATCGGTGTAGATGATGCCCTTGCCCTGCACCGGGGAGTAGCCGGTAATCCGGCAATAGTGGTCGTTGTAGCCAAGCAACGGTAGCCAATCTGCGTCGATCCAGTTGAGCCCAAAATTCAACTCCCGATCCCAAAGATTTTCAAAGCTCGCTACTTGATCGCCGTGCGTGAGGTGGTTGTGGAGCAAACGGAACACACAGGTCAAGGTGTCGCCGCCGCCTGATCCCCACCTCCGCAGTTCTTTGCGCCCTGATTGCAGGGTACGCGCTCTAACGTCAGGGACCGGAGTGATTGTCAGGTTTGTCCGGAGGGGTGCCGGTAATGTTAAAGGCCAGGTAACCGCCATTTAATCCTCGTCCTCAACCCAATACAGGGCGCTATCTGCCACGGTGGCAATGACCTCAACGGTGATCGTTAGATCGAGCCCATAACCATCCATAGTCGCTGTCCACGGTGACTCTTCGTTAAACCGAAGGAAATGATGAGCAAGCCCTACCGCTTCCAGCCATGGGGCAGTAAACGGGGCACATTGATTCAGCGTCTCATCCCACCACGCCCTAAACGTCTGAAATTGAGTAGTGGTCAACCCCTTGAACGTAAACTGCCTAGTGTACTCCGGATAGGTGCGGGTACGCATGGGATTCACCCGCTCTTCCGGGTCCAATAAGCCATTTAACTGCTGGCCGCTGTAATCAATATGCGGTGCCTGTGGCAACGTGCTCGGCCATACCTCCATCAGAATTTCCTCCGTGCGCCGTACAGGCTACCCATGGTCTTGTGGAGGCCCTGCCCACGCCCCATGCGATCACTGATCTTGCTTTCGACCATTTTCACCATCACGTCGAGAGAGCCGTCGTTGTTGGTCCGGGTTTCAGTCTCAGCCTTCACGCCAGGGGCTTCAACAACTGTCATGTTAACTTGAGGAGATTTGCCACTACTCCCGTTAGCCTGTAGCCCCTTGCCAATTGCCGCCATTTGCCCCTCAGTTAAAACCGATTCACCATTTTTAAGGATACTTAGGAACTCATCACTCATAAGACCAGTGTGGTGCTTTGGTACCTTGGAGAGATCAGGTGTCGGTATTGTCCGGTAAAAGGTCGGCGAATCCGTACCTATGGTTCCGCCACCATGAAAGCTTCCCAAGGTCTGCCCACCGGTCACGCCGTATTGCACTTTTGTCTGTCCACCACCAAACAAACCAGCACCTGATCCGCTGAACATTGACTGTATAGCACTCATCATGACCATTTTGAGGTACATTTTGGTCATGTCTTGGAGGATATCGAACACCACGTCGCTGATCGTATCGCCCAACGCTTCCCAAGATTCAGACAAACTGGCGTTTCCCTGGGCGACGTCGCGGAAAAGCTGGCTCATCGCATCGGCGGACTCGTCCAAGGCGTCAGGAAGGGCGTCTTTGTAAAAATCGATTAATTCTTCCTGAGTGTCATCCTTCGCACTGCTCCACCCCACCTCGACGAGCCCGGTCGCATCTCCGGTCTTGTTGAACTTATCCTCGGCTACCTTCTCGGCTCGCTCTTTTTCCAGGGCTATAACTCGCTGGGTGAACAACCGATGAGCCAACTCTTTATCCTGGGTAGCCTGAATAAAGTTGAACTTTTCAGCCTCCTCGTGAGCAATCATCAACCGAAAAGTCTCTTCCGAAACCAGGCCGATCTCGTTGTAAGCCACGAGCAAGGCGTCGTATTTGGCCTGAGCTGCCCGATCCTCCTCGTACTGGTCGCTGGTGGTCACGCGGCTATTCGCTTTAATCTCCGCGAGTTGACGGTAAACCTCCGCCTGGTCTCCTAAAACGGACCCTAAGCGTTCATACTGAGAAATGAGGCTTTGTAGCTTGTTGGCATCTTCAACCGTGAAACCACCCCCCTCTGCCTCTCCCTGCCCCTTGTTTTTAGCCAGCCGCCCACGGAGTTCGATAATTTTCTGACCAGTTTGCTCGTAAGCTGCGCGGGTCGCTTCTAATTCGGATTTCGCTTCACCCAAACGTGCGTTAAACGCATCGATCTCCGCCCCACCCTCTTGGATATCCCGAGCCATGCTATAGACGATCTGGCCAAACTCACCCATCCCGGCTTCGGCTACCTGATCGTTGAGCCGCTGCATGGATTGAACAGACTTCTGCGCTGACTGAGTCCACTCTTCACCAACCTTAGCTGCGGCACGGGCATCATTGGTGTAGTTACGGATCTCGGCACTTAAACGCTTGAGCCCTGCACGTTCAGCCTTTGTAGCCGCTGTACTGGCTTTACGCTGCGCCTTAACCCTGAGCAACGCCAATTCCTCTTTGTACTTGGCATCCAGAAGCTCCTTCTCAGCGGGGGAGGAAGCGAACTTTTTCCTCTTCTCGTAAAGAGCCTCTAGTTGTTGCTCCTCTGTACGGAGATACTTAACTAGCTCCTCGTGCCCCTTGATCCACTCCTCATCGACCACCTCTTTTTTATTTGGTTTATAGGTGGCGGAACCACTCTGAATCTCATCAAGATTCTTGAGTTCTCCGCCAAGGTCGATAATCTGCTGTTTCACCTCGGCAATATCAGTCTTGACGGTCTCAGGGTCACGAATGCCAATCGCCACCTGGCTCATCACCTCGTCTTGCGAGTAAACGAGTTCCTGTTGCAGATCCTTGTACTGCTGCCTCAACTCTTTCAACTGACTCGATCGATCATCCGACATTTCTGCCGCCAGCTCTTTTTGGCGCTTTTTCGTATCTTCTATATCAGCTTCAATCTCGCTGGCATCACGAGCACTAGTTAACAATTTCGCGACAGAGTTCTTTGAGGTTTTAAGCTCAAGCTTCAGTCGCTTTAACTTCTCTGAGAGGTAGTCCATTTCGAAAGAGCCATCCCTCAACCCCTCGAAGGTCACGGTAAAAGTTTTATCTCCCCACTCTTCGTTGATGCCGGACAGGGCCTCGTTCAAATGCTCCAACCCGAGGCCAATAGCCCCGGGTAGGTCTGTAGGGACCGGTAAATCGCCAGTTATACCTATAAGGTCTTTAATCTCCTGAGCGGCATTTCTCGCCGTGGTCGCAATGTTGCCGACAATGCCTAACACTTGGGTTAAGACATTAAGGGTGCCAGACGCCTGCTCAAGAGTCAGTTCAAACATTGCCCCCAGTACGTCCTTGTTCTGTCGAATAAATTCAATAAACCCTTCAATTTTATCCTGAACCGCCTCCACACCCGCCATGTACTCGGCGTTCCACTCAAGCTCGCGAGTCTCCTCGTTGATAGAAGCGATCCCCTGTTGCCAATCATAGAGACCATCCCGAATAGCCTCGAAAAGCGGCTCAGTCGTTTGAGCGGACAACTGTTTAAGTACGTCAACGGTATTCGAGGCAACGCCGGTCCAGGTCTTTTGCAGGCGAGCTCCAAACGCTTGATACGCCGACAGCTTAGACATTAAAAAATCAAAAAGTCCTTGTACGTCCCCTTCAAATTGCTTGATATCCTTGTTCGTGATGCCGAGAGCTGTGGCGATTCGAGTATTCTTTGGGTTGATGCCGCCATTCAGCAATGAGCGCATTTCCTCGCCCATCTGCCCAATTAGCATGCCCGTGGTATCAACCGCCCCTGCAGCCTGCATCATGGCGACCGTGAATTGCTCAACCTGATCCTTATTAAACCCCTTGGTCAGGGCAACCGGCGCAGCTTCCTGGTACGCTTTAATCAGTTGATCGAGCGTAGCGATGGTCTCAAGGTTGGAAGCCCTGAGCCGCTGAATAACATCGTCAGCGTCGTCCATGGCTGCAACCATGGCCTGCTCTCCAGTTAAGACCTTGCCGGTGATATCGTCGATATACTGACCGTTGTTCAAAAAGGCGGCAGAGATGCCAAGTGTGGCGGTCTCAACCGTGGCGTTGAAGTCAAAAACTGTGGCATTGACAATACGTTGAGCGGAATAGGCAGCCTGCTCCAACAAAAGAAATTTACCGGCAGCCATGGCAATGGAACCGCTGAACAGATCCATTTTCTTCTTGCCAGTGTCAGCCACTCGATAGAGCGAATCAGCGGCCCGTTCAATGCTTTCAATAGGCAAGTCAAAGTCCTTACCCAGTTGACGCATCTCCCGCTCGGTCAGCTCAAGTTGAGTCGCCAAACGTTTAAGTGCATTCTCCTGAGTTCGGACCATTGATGTTTTCGACATCCGAGCTTGGAGTTGACGCATCTCGTCATCGGTAAAATCGATATGCTTTGCCAACTCATCAAGATCATTCGCAAAAGCATCAGCGGCTTTCCCAGCTAACCGCTCTGCACTCCTGAGAGCGGTGAGATCTTCAGCCATGGTCGCGTACTGGCCAGAGTACCCCTGGAAAAGCTGTCCTTGTGCCCCACCTGAGAGATTTGTCAATGTAGGGATATTGGGTAAATTACGGATCTGGTCCGCATACGACTTAACGACAGCTTCAGCCCCATGAATGGCCACCGCGGCCTGCTCGGCGCGCTCGTTAGAGAACCCCATCTGTTTAGCCAGGGCGACAACTTCTTCTCTGGCTAAACCGGCTGTGTCGGCTAAGGTTTTAAACGAGTCGAAACGGACCTTTTCACTGGCAATTGAAGCAATTCGCCCCTGCAGGGCATCTAGCTCATTCGCTGTGAGCCCCACGCGAGAGCCAAGCTCTGTCAATTCCTCCTTGGTTAAAGCGAAAGAAGCTTTTGCCGCGTCAGAGGCTCCAGCAATAGCGACGAGGTTGCGAACCAAGCCCTGTTCACCACCCTGCATCCCCCTACTCAAACTCACCTCAGCTGGGGCAATGGGGTCCACGTAGGTGTCGAACTTGGGAAGATTAGCCACACGCTTGGCAAACGCTGTGGCCCTGTCCTCAGCGCCATGGAGAGCTGTTGCCACCTTGTCAATTTGTTCAACCGAAAGCCCCATCTCTTGGCCGAACTCTTTAATCTCCTGGCGAGACATTTCCGCGCCCTGAGCTAGGGCCTTGAAGGCATTGACCTGGGCTGTATCGGCCACAGACGTACTGATTCGGTCCTTGAGCTGGATGAACTGCTCAGATGTCAGCCCTGCTTTCGAGCGCAGGGTCTCTAGCTCTGCCTCAGTTAAAGCAAAAGAGTTCCTGGCAACATTCGCAGCATCAGAGACAGCGATTAGATTGCCTGCAAACTGAGAGGCTTCACCCTGTAACCCCTGCTCAAACCCGAATGCTGCAGGTTGAACCATCTCGGTATGGAGCTTGATTTTGGGCAGAGCTGCGATTCTATCGGCAAAAGACAGCGCTTTGACCTCAGCTCCATGAAGAGCATCAGCCACCCGCTCAACACCTTCAGCCTGAACCCCCATAGTTTTACCGAGAGTCCCGATCTCTTCACGAGTTAACCCTGCGGCCACCGCAACCGCCTTTAAAGCTTGCTCCTGGGTCTTCTCTGCGGCAACCGACGCTGCCTTTGATTTAAGCTCCTGGAGCTGAGAGACTGTTAACCCAGTTTTCAGCGACAGCTCATCAAGATCGCGCTCAATAACCTCAAAGCTCTGGTGAGCAGCTTGCGAGGCTCCAGTAATGCTGACCAACTCCTTGGCAAATTGATCAACGCCAGAAAACATTTTGGCATCGAGCGAGCTAGTAGCCGCCTCTGGTAGAGAGATGTAGCGTTGGAGGGGTGGGATCGAGCGAATAGCCTCAGCCAAGGTCCGGACTTTTTTTTCTGCGCCATGGACCGAATAGGCCACTTTCTCGATTTGGGCTTCAGAGAGACCGAACTGCTGCCCAAGCTCTTTGATTTCATCACGAGCGAGGCCAGCGGAGGTGGCAATACGTTTGAGAGCGTTTTCCTGAGCTCCAGAAACCTTTGTTTGAAGCAGGCGACTTTGCAACCTTTCAAGCTGCTTTTCGGTGAGACCGGTGATTTTTCGAAGTTCCCCGAGGTCCACCCCGACGCTTTTAAAGGTTGAAGAAGCGACCCCGCGAGCCTGTTGAAGGCTAGAGAACTGCTTAACCAAACGATCAAGGCTATTACGCACAACAGTAGGCGACAGTGCATTGTTCAGCGCGTTAGAGATCCCGGTCGCTTGGTCAGTGGCAAAAGCTTTAGCCTGCTTCAGCTTTTGCTGTAACTCGCTATAGTCGCCCTTAATCTCAACGTAAATACCGGGGAGTTTACCGGTGCCACTCATTCGCTATTTCCTCAACTCGTTGATTCTCTTCGTTGCGTACAAACGGCCACGCTCAACAGCGGGGCGCATGAAAGGATGCGGAGGGACGTGCTCGCTTGTGCGTTTACCCCACAGCACCTTCACATGACCAAACTCGACTAAAAAAGCATGAAACCCTCGCGCCCTGGTTGCCCCGGTGCCACGATTTCGACCAGTCGCTTTAACGATGTACCCACCGTTGATAAACTTCGACCGACGCTTGCCAATAGACTTGCGCAGGTTATGAGTGCGATCAATAAACGCGCTTGTGGCTTTAGCGTCGTCCCGGATAACGTCAGCCACATCGCTTAGCAAAGCGTCAATCACCTCTGTATTCTGGGCCAGTTGAGCAGCGATCCCGGCGTCCCAGTCAACCAAGGACACTGACGCAGTTTTCATTGACGCCATTTAACCCTCACTTTTTCTGAGTTCTTCCAAGGCTGACGCCTCCATAACTCGAAGCCCGTCAAAGACAAAAGAACGCTCCTCGCGAGGCACGCCGCGCCGCTCCTCAATTATAGGTAGAACCCCATAATCCAATCCAACCACTCCACCTGGCCCCACACGCCACTGTGTCATCATTGAAACAAAAACTTGAACCACCAAAGCATTATCTGGCCAAACCTCATCGCCGGTATCTTGAAACCCCTCAGCCTCCATCACAAGATCGAGGGGAAGGCCAAGGCGAATGCTTGCCTGTTCAGGGGTTTCTCTACTGTCGCTGCCCACCAGCCGAGCAGCGACAGCCCTTAATTTTTTACTCGACTCTCGTAAACTTCTCTGTGATACGCGGTGATAATCTCATTGCCAGAGGGGATGTAATTTGCGAGAAGTTTCTCTAAATTCTCTTTGGAGAACTCAACGTCCACACCGCTCCACCCTTCCACGATTTCAAAAACAGAATCGAGTATAGGCTTTTTCTTGATTGCCTTGCCAAACTCCTCAAGTTCCGCCCGGTCTTTACTCTTAAAAGTGACGGTGATTTTTTCAGGTTCGGTTTTCCCGGGAACAGAAAGGGAAACCTCAGTAGTGAATGTTGGCCCTGGATTAATTTTGAACATTGATCAAATTCCCTCCCGATCCCGAAAAAACCGGCGACTGCCTCGGGGAAACAGCCACCGGCGAAACCTTACGATGCGTAATAGGTCGGCGTGCCGTTCATGGTGATGACAGCTTTTGTAGTTACCAACCCCTGCGCCTGCCCACCAGGAAGCATGGAGCAGCCGACATATCCGGCGAAATACACTTTCTTGCCACCGGTGCCGAATTGGAACTCAAACACACGCTTGCCCTGAACATCAGAAGCGGACTTCATTGCCAGTAAGCCGGGGTCTGAGGCATCCCAGATGTGGTCGAACTCGAAACTGATAGCCGAAGGTAGACCAGGCATCTGCTTTTTCGCGTTGTCATGGATGGTGGTTGTGTCGATGAAATCGAACTCACCACCAGAAGAGTTGATGGTGGTTGCGGTGACAATCGAGGTTCCCAAGGTGGCCCTTTGCACGGTGCCGCTGGAAAAATCGTCAAAAAGTGTTGAATCGACACCTTCAAGTTCAAAAGTGTCGGTTGCGGGGTTTGCGACACGGGCTACTTTTTCATTGAGTTGGTGCATACCGACACACTCAAGATAGACAATGTCGCCGGCCGAAAAGCCGTGTCCTGCCGCGCTGACAACAGCGGGGCTTGCTTTAGAGATAGCGGTAACGGTAACACTTGCGGCAATTGCCGATTGCATCCGCACCGCCACATTCTTCCATACTGTGGGGGTTGCCATTTTCTTCTGTCCTCTCCGTCATCACGACGGTGAATAAGATTGTTTCCGGCCCTGTCTCACGACGGTCCTTTCGTTTGCTGCTTAGGATGTCAAATATCCCAAACTTGATATTCAGTGATATATCGATAACTCTTAGAGATGGGGTCGTACTCGCCAGCCATCTGGAGAGTTATCAAACCTTCCAGGCTGGAGGATTCGATCGCATCCTTCAGATCCCCAAGGGATAAACCCTTGGCCTGTTCGGGGGTCCGCGCAAAAACATCGACCTGATACGTGCAACTCGTGGCTTCCGTGGCTCCATGGATCGTGTTTAGGGGGGTTCCCGTTATTTCGTAAAAAACAGCATAGGGAAGCTGCTTGCCCGGCGAGCGGTTAACCGTGTTGTGTGCCCCACCAGCTAGCAACGGTCCGATTACTGCTCGCAAATCAGTGTCAATGGACATTCAAGCCTCAATCAAATTTTCATTATATTTACCTTTATGTTTCTTTTTTGGGAAATTACAAAAGAACAATACCTGCAACTCCTCTCAAAGTCAAGGCGTCACCCGTTGTTTGCACCAGTCTTTGCGTGAAATTCCAGCTCGGTCCCTTCCTTCACAGGGATAACAGCGATGATGTCGAAATGCTCCCCCTTGTGTTCGATCCTCATAGAGGTATCAACCCCAGGTATATAACGAGTCCAGAAACGAACGGTGGTTTCCGACTGCGCAGCCTGGGCAGACATAATCTCTCGACCAGAGAGATACTTTTTTTTCGCCCAAGCCCGGCAAAAAGGTGTCCAGTCATCGACGACACCGCCCCATTCATCCTCAACCTCTCCTTTAGATTGGATCGTTATAATGTAGCGCCTCTGGGGTATCCGCACTATATCACTCCCCGTGTTGAATCCATGGCGAACCAATGCGAGGCCGCTCGATGATATTTTGCAGTTGAGGTTTGCTCAGGGTCGCGACTGGTTTCGTAGAGACCAGCTATCATTATCTGCAACCCTGTAGCGACCAGTGGGTCAATTTCCCCTAAAAATAACGAACCGGCCCCTGTGTTTGCAAAAGAAACCGCATCACCGTCTAAGTTCTCTGAAAGCCTCAACGAGTCCCCTGCAACATCACGAACAAAGTAGAGCTTCCAAGTCTCCAGCCCCTCGGGGAGTACACCACCTGAGACACTTAGGCGCACGGTATCCCCATCGGTGAACGGGTTGTTTGCGACAAGCAGTTCGTTAGTGTCTGAATTGGCCGAAAAAGGCACAATCATTCCAGCCCAGTATCGAACACGGATGGGCTTTACCTCTCGAAGATCACCAACAGGCCAGTGTTCGTCGTGTCTCAATACAACCTGGGGGATTAGACTAGTGTTGTCGATGTAGAATCTATCAAAGGTGAACTCCTGGTCGTCAACTGTCCAATAGGTCACAGAATCAAGCTTACGAAAAGGGGGTAACGGTAAACCTATAGACTTCCCTTTCGGCCAACGATCCAAAAATAAATCGTAACCGGAGTAAACCACGGTTTTTCCAGCTTCAACCTCTGCTGTAGCTGCGGCCCCAACAATAGCCGAACGAACCGCCGTGTCGTGCTCCGGCAACAGGTCGGCTTCGTCAATATCAACGGCCAAGGTGAGCATAACCTTTGCCTCGGCTAGGCTTACAGGCAAAACCACAGGCGGGGTATTGCGCACTAAGGAAGAGAACATTACTCACCTGCAGTTTCGTTTTTCTCAACCTCGGCGCCACCCTCACTGGCCTTGCTTGCCGATTTCTGGGCAGCCTTTTTACCAGAGGTTTTTGTCTCAGCCTTGGCCTCCACAACCTCTTCAGCCAGGTTCCGATTGATAAAATGCATGGCTGATCGATACGACTTATCTACCACTTGCCTTTCTTCATAACTCTCGCCATCGCAAGCCTTCTCTTCATAGTTCTGCAAAAAACGAATTTTCATCAGATCCTCTCTGTAGAAAAAAAAACAAAGGCCCGAGCCCAAGGAGCCCGGGCCTAAAACAAACCTCGCAAAATCTTCTCTTGTTTAATCGCTCATGGCGCTTGGAAGCTCCGCCCCACCGTATTTCGCCGGCCAGAGAATGTAGGTCACGCCAATAACCGTGGCGGCAGCATCACCTGTCCCTACGCGAACACAATCGAAACCTCCATTGGTATCGAGATCCGTGTCTTTAACCTCAAGCACATACACAGCTTGGGCACTGGCTGTTGCATCGGTGGTAAAGGTGTCATCAGCTACTTCAGTTTCAACGAGGGTATCGGTTGAGCCTGCCTCCAGATTCGCAAGCACCATGTCAAAAGACAGCTCTTTTTCATTCGCCCCGGCTCGACTTGTAGCCTGATGCAGGGTAATATCACTACCCGTCACTCCAGCCGCCTCGTTTATAACGGTGATTACAGCGGTGAGTTTAGTGTACCCCTTCATGGAAGCGTACAAAGGTACAGTGGAGTTCGGCGTGGTTGAAACAAGACCAGCAACAAACTTTACCTGCTCAGCAAGAAATGCATTTGGATTCATAAATTTTCCTTATCAAAGAAGAACGGCGCGAGTTACACACCCGCGCCAAATAGTCAGTGTTTCAGTTAGCCCCGTTCATCAAGAACAACAAAAGGAGATAATGTATTGGTTCCGTGCTTCGGCTTGACCGGCTGGGAGAGCCACGGCTGACCAGCGACGCGCAGGACAAACTTGAAAGCAACTAAATCGTAATCAAACCAGAGGTGGATAGAGGTTTCCTGGCGAATCCCCCTGGTCTTCACGGCTGTAAGATACCGCTTCAGATCAACCAGCATGATATCGCCTTGGTCCCCTAAAGACTTACACGCCTGAGATGGGATCATGGGGCGACCGAACAAAGAACCATAAGGGGCTCCCGAAAGACCTCCTGGAGGCATATACACCGGGTAACCGCCAACGAAATCAGTCCCAGCCATGTTCTTGATTTTGATAGCCGCTGTTAAAATCTGGGGCTCGATATCCTGGTTATACAGCCACACCGAGGTACGACGCGAAGGCGCATAACATCTCGCCCACATATTGATCAGGTTTTCCGCCTGGATCGTATCAGCCTCCTGCCCTGTCTCCTTGGGAATAGAGATAGTGCAAGGAGCATTTAAAACCCCCATAGGCATCCCTACGCCGTTACCGGTAACGATGGCATCGTTGATCCGAAAGTTAATCTTCTCGGGTGCTTTCTTACGAAGGTAGCTATCCATAGCGGGGGCATCTTCAAGCAGCTCCTCGGTAACTCCAACCAGAGCTGTCAATTTATTCAAGCGAATAGTGTTGTTTCCCAGGTGCGGTTTTGTGCCTGTGAATTTATGAGCCTCACCTTCCCAATACGCCTGAATACCTTTCTGATCATCCCAAGAGGTAGTCTCATCAACCGGCAAGACCAGGGTATTACTCCCGGTGGGCATATTATCCGTGTACGGCAACAGGGAATCTTCACCATCAAGCAATACCTGAATATCTTTCCTGAAATCAGGGGGGACAGCAAAACCACCGTCAGTGCCCCGACCTTCAGATGCACCGGACGCCGGGGTGGAATTAGCCAGCAATCGCGGGTCCATCTGATTTCCACCGCAGGAATCCTTAACTGCCAGGGCGTAATCACCAAAGGTGCGGAAACCCCATTTACCTTTATCCTCATTCACGACGATGGCTGATCGCCGACGCTGCTGCGGATTCGGGTTACGGGCACTAGCCTGCGGATTCGGGTCTTCAGGAGCGCTTTGGCGTCCCTGTGGGGTCGCGAGACTGTTGGTCTGCGCAGTAATCCGCTCACGTCGCTCGATATCGGCCATCACGGTATCAAATTGCGCCATGACAGACTCAAGGTTCGTCTCCTCGTCTTCGGTAAGAGCTCGCCGTTCAGCATCAGCCAAGGCCTGGATAGTTTGGGCCTGCTCGTTAAGATCGATCAACTGCTCCTTCAACTCATCCACCGTTACGCCATCATTGCGCAGTAAGGCTACTAACGGATGATCCGGCACAATTATAAGAACTTTCGTTTTCATATTTCCCTTCTCATTTAACTTTATGTTTCCTTTTTGGGAAACCATAGATAATAAAAAATTGCCGCCCTTCCGCGACCGGCGCATCCGGGAGTTTGGTTGAGACTGGCTCGACCTAACCTTTTACGAGCGCGATTTACGCGCAGCCTGTCCCATTGCGGCGAGCTTGGCTCTGCGTGTAAGGTTTCTTTCGACGTTCCCCTCTGGCTCTTTCAAGGCTTTGGCTAGAGCATCGGGCACGTTTTTAAAATTTTTCAATTCACAACTGGCCAATGCAGCCATAGCTACTGGCTCTGACACGGTGTCAACAAGCCCTTGCTCAAGGGCCTCTTGCGCTGTTAACCAGGTCTCAGCGGACATCATGCTCGATAACGTCTCTTCGTCAGCCCCTTCTCGCTTGCAGTATGTCTGAAGCAGTGTGTCACGGATCTTGTCCATGGTGTCTGCCATCTGGCGAAAATCATCAGCAGTTCCACCAATCACCGACCAAGGGTCATGAATCATCATGTAGCCGTTATGGGCAATTCGAATCTCATCCCCAGCCATGGCTACAATGGAGGCGATAGAAGCAGCCAGGCCATCGATATCAACAATGATACGAGCGCCTGTTTTCACCAGCGTATTGTAGATAGCAATTCCGTCAAAAACGTTTCCACCGTCAGAGTTTATCCGGACTTTCAGTTCGTCCAGCGGCCCCAGCGCTTTCACGTCCTCGGCAAACCGTTTAGCAGAAAGTCCACCAAACCAACCTTCACCGATGTTCTCGTAAATAAGCACCTCGGCTTTTTTCGTTCCTTTTGCATTGATCTGATAAATTCCCTTTTTCATCAACTCCTCTTCAGCGCGGCAATCCGCACTGCCTGGTCAATAAGATAGTTTGAAATCTCAACGGATCGCTCTTCTATGGAATCAAGCTCAGGATTCAAAAGATCATCCTGAATCATACGTAAATGGCGACCTTTGAAGCCGCTGATCAAAACTGATATATCGCTATTCCTAAGCTCAAGAATTTCACCAAGAGCCTCGCAAGCGGGGGTGATTTTTCGTTCGATATACCGGCTGTGTTCCCTAGAAAAAATAGAGATCCACTGGCTATTGAGCACGCCACGCCTCTGGGCATCTATGGCTCGTTTCACTTCCCTGGAGGAAATATCTCGGGCAGCGGCTTCAAAAATAGGGCGAACCGCATCTGTAACCTTGTCTGAGTGGTTAGGTTCATCCTGACCCGCAGGCTCCACTGGTTCTTCGCCAATTTTCTCCAGGGTTGTTTGATTGATTTGCACAAGCCGCTTGTCGCCAACGGGGCCGATAGTATTGCGATCCTCAAGTTCAAGTATGTCGTTCACACTGAAGGCACCAAGATTGGACATGACCTTATAGTGCTCAGTCCTGCTCTCTACATCGCCCCTAAGCAGACCGCCCATATTTAGCTTGTTAAACGTTCGACCTCTTGATGCCGCGAAAAGTTTAACATCAGTTTCACACTCAATCCGCGTTGCCCAAGGAAGAATAGTGTCCGTGGCAAACTCTATCCCTTGGTGCTCAATGTTATTATTCGTCGAGCGCTCAAGGTCGCTCATCTTGTGGAGAGGCATGCGAAACCATCGAGCTATTTCTGCAAGCTGAAACTTCCTGGTTTCCAAGAACTGAGAATCATTTGGCGAAAAACCGATCTTTTCAAGCTTTGTCGCCTCTTCAAGGAGCAACAAACGGTGACTCTTCCCAAGCCCGGAATACTGATTCATTAGACTCTCTTCCAGGTTCTTGCGTGCCCGATCTGTAAGCTTATTGGGGTGAGAGGCCACGACCCCCGGATGTGTGCCATTCTCGAAATAATTCGACCCGAACTGTTCGCAGGCCAAGCCAAGGGCAATACTCTTGGCAGCCATAGAAATGACCGAGTACCCTGACAAGCCGTCATAACCAAGACCGTGCAGATGCAGCATATTGGCGGCGGGGATGTAAACCTCGTCAAAACCATCACCGAACACCCGGTAAAACAACTGCCCATTCTCAAGACGAACAGGCTCGACACGGTGAGGAGGGATTGGCCATAAAGCTGATATGCGATTAGAGAAATCTCGTTCGATCTCAGCGTATCCATTCCCCCAAGTAAGCGCCCAAGCAACAAGCACCTCTTTCAACGTGAACGAGGTCATTTCGGAGTTAGGCTGCCTGTACAGCATCCAGTCGATATGGCCGTTCATCACCTCTTTATTCTTCGCACCAACACGCTTGTAAACGTGCCAGGGAAGACAGGCGATCGTCTCGGAGATGATTTTGACGCAAGACCAAACTGCTGAATAATTCAGCGCATTGTCTTCATTGACATGCACGCCGGCTGAACGCACAAAGGTGCGCACGGGCGAAGTCACCTTGTTTGGCTCGGCTGATCGACGCCCAGCTCTGTTTTTCACTATCGGGCCAAGGAGACTCGCCACTATTCATCACCTTCGGAGGTCTCTGTTTCCTGATCATTCGCAGCGTTTTTCCATGCTCCAAACACAGCGTAACTCATCATGATAACGCCAACGATTATGTAGCTAACCCGGGGATCAAATAGCCAAATCCCATACCCGAGTAGCCCCAGCCCTAGAAGGGCAATTATGTCAAAAACAATACTCAACCTTTTCTCCAGTTTTACATCAAAGTTTCCTTTTTGGAAAATTTAAAACGCGAGAACGCCACGTTTTTCATATACAGACGCGGTTGACCTTGGTTCTGGGTCCATGGCCATTAAGGCAACAGCCATAAGCGTAGCTATCAATGGGTCAATTTTACCAGTGCCGGACGCCTGTTTAGTTATCAGCACCGCATTGCCCTTTGGCTCCACCCGGGCATTCGATACGCACCAGTTCATCAACGGCTGGCCACCATGGATCAAATTCTTCTCAGCAACCCGGCGCTCGGCTGCCTTAATCGCCCCGTTCATTCGCCACCCCTGCGATATGCCAACCACTCGCTCGTAATCGATACCAGTCTCAACAATTGCATCGACAATATCGTTGATTCCAGCGGGGTCAACGCCAATCCGGTCAAGAAGCCCACTATCTTCCAGGCGCTCAACCAACGAACAAAGGTCAAAAATATCGTCCCCGATCTCTTCAACGATAACCAAGTCGCCATCCTTCTCGAAGCCGCGATACCGAGGAGCCTCTGTTTTTCTACGCTCCAGAGCGATAGGATGAACCCACGCCCTAGTCCAGAGTCGCCAAATTCTCGAATCTTCGGCATCTCGACCAATGACTGCGAACCCGAGCAAGTCGTCCAATCCACCACCGTCTATTCCAGCGGTAAGGACATCGGACTTGGCCAAGATCTCATCAAGGGTGACCGTGCAATCTTCCGCACTTAACCAAAAGTCAGCCCCGGGCCAGCGATCGGCCCGGAGGTTCAACCCTATCTCAATATTTAGATGCTTAGCCAGAAACTTTTGCAGCGAGCCGTCAGTATTACCCAGAACCTTCTTCAGATTATCAGCAAGCCATTCAGCAGAAACCGAACGCCCCTCGTTTGGGTTCGTTATGTAAAAATTTTCCGGCTGAAGATAGGCCTTGCCCTTGACCATGTGCCTGGGAAACTCGTATAGAATCCCAAGCGATTTAGGATCATGAATATCCCCGTCACGGACCTTACGGAAATACTCAATCTTATCCTTAAATACACCAGCCGGTGGCTCGTCACTCTGAGTAGTGAGGTAGATAATCCACCCCTCGTCACGGCTAATCTGCCCACCGGTGGCCTCCATGAACATGCCTTCAGCATTCATCCTTTTACCGAAGAGCCAGTGCTCATCCACCAAGATCCGTCCAGACTTTTTGCCAGAAACCGTGTCGGTGTCGGCTGCAACAACTTTAAGCGAAGCCTTGGTGGCCCGATGGGTAATCGTTCTAATGTGGTCCTGAACGTGAAAGATGGCCGTCAGTTTAGGCTCAGCCCGTACCATACCGGCTGCAGGCTTGAAGCTATTGTCGGCGACTTCTTTCGTCGGGGCCAGAATCAGGTGTTCCTCATCCTCACGCCAGCAAATAATAACAGCCGTCAGCATGATACCGGCTGCAATTGTACTCTTGGTGTTCTTCTTGCTGATCAGCAGGTAAAATTCCCGGATCAACTGCTTGCCGGTTCTTTCGTCGTAGGCACCAAAGATGGCAAGAACGAAATCGAACACCCACTGTTCACTGACCTCGCCAAAGGTTGGCTTGCCCGGCAGGTCGGTAATTCTTAATTTTTTGAAGATTGAAAGGGCATATTCTGCCGTGGTTGGGAAAATCGGCGGGGGGATAATTGATTGCCGATTTATCAACCGCTGCTCCCAATCAGGGCAAGCGGTAGACCAATTCAACCTTGAGCTTTCCTTATCAATTCAATGATAGCTGGCGAGGCCTTAACAACCACATACTCACGGCTGGTGCCAAGGGTGCCAATATTAAAAAGGTTATCCACTAGATCACCTGCACGATCGACAAGCATCGTGCCGTACTCGACAGACACAAGCTTGACCATCCCCTCCCATTCGCTTTCCTTCCGAAAGAGGATCCTTGTCTCGCCGATCGCTACAAAAAAACCAGCCGGTTCCAATTTAACCTTAAACATACTCAATGAACCGCAGAGCCAGGTTTCGCCATAGGTCGAAAATCTCCCCCCTGGCTCTCCTCCTCTGCAGCCTCCTGGACGCTCTTTTTTTTGCCGCCTTTATCAGCTCGCTCATGAACAAACGGGGCAGAAGCGACAGCCATGCGATCACGCCGCCCAGGGTCCACCTTTGGATTATTCATGACTCGAAGCATGTACTCCAATGGGGAAAGGGCCTCCTGGGTCTCAGGGTCGTACTCATCAGGTACCACTTTATTACCCGATCCCTTTTTTCTTCCAGCCCCAGGCCGACTTCCACCTGCCATTTTTTAACCTCTACGCGAGTTCTCCTCCCGAGTCTTCTTCTTGTGGCAAACGCCACAGAGAGACTGGAGATTCTTGTCGTCATCAGTGCCGCCATCTGCAAGAGGGGTGACGTGGTCAACATCGGTAGCCATCGTCACGCGCCCCATTCGTTGGCATTCCTGGCACAAGTAACCGTCTCGCTTCAAAATCCGCAGACGAATCCTTTTCCAAGAGCCACCGCGTTGACGCTTAACGACTGGGGCAGTTTTAGACCGCCCCAGTTTACCCAATTTAGGATTCCCCAATCCCAAACACTTCATTCTTTTCGCGGACTTCACCCGTATCGTCTTTGTTGAAAGAATAATGAAACAAAAGAACCGAAACAATCGATCTCCAGCCATGGCGCCTGGTTTTAAGGTTTTGCGTCAGTGGATTACCAATTGGATCTCTTTTTATTTCCCTTTTTGGAATACTATCACGAAAAAAAAATAGCGCAAGGAAAAAACTACAACCCTGAATCCACCCCTAGGTAATCCGCCATACAGGTGACAGCCGTTCTCCAACCTTTACACACTACCACCTTGCACCCCTGCTGCTCCAACAGTCGATGGATGCGTTTCTGTTCCTCTGATACTCGACCACCAGAGACGCGCTTTAACTCAATACGCAGGCCAGAGAACGGAAACCTTTTGACCGGCAGGTCTATATCGGGCCACCCCTTACGCAACCCCTGCCCTTTGAGCTTGTTTCTGGTTTTAGGCCCGACCTTAACTCCATTGAGACTAGCATTACACAGTTCAAGCTCTGGCACCCGGATCTGATTAGCATAAACCCATTTGAATACCTGCTCCTGCTCCCATTCCTCCAATGGGCAGTCATTTTTTGCCATTCACCGCCTCCTCCATCCAGTTGATTACCGCCAGGCCATTAGCGGGGAATTTTCGCACAAAGGCCAGGGTCTCCCGAGTCTCCTTGACTTTACCTTTTGAAACCAAAAATGTAAACACGGTGGAAAAAATTTGGTGTTTTCCGCTTGGCACCAGCACGACGAACCGGGCAGCTAACCCCCGTTTTTTGAACCAGAGCACGGTCATCCCCTCAACAAAGAACGTTCGTGGCGGTTGTAGGCTTTCCACCACTTCGATGGACACCGAACGCCTCTCAGCTTCCATCTTTTCACGCTGCTCCCCCCTTATGATCTCTAGGCATTGAGCAATCGCTTGCTTGTAACTCTTCGGGTAATCTCTCACCAGAGCTTTATATCCCTTGTCCACCTCCGAAATCCCTTGGCCTCTTTTTACAAGGGTATAGGTCAGCGGTTTTGTGCTCGTTCCGCCGTTTCTACTTTTTCTTCTATTTGGGGTTATGGTAAAACGCGCCCCCTTCCCTTTTTCGCCAAGTGATTTTTCTACCAGGAATCTCACGTATTTCACCTCCAGATTTGAGCTATTCTCTCTGTCTGGTTTTTGAGCGCCTTTTACTAGCTCGCAACAAAAACAGGGGCGCGGCTTTAGCGCACCCTGCTTTTACGTAGTAAAAGTGAAAAACTCCAGACATTCGTTCAACGGAATATAGCATACTTCCATTGTCTGGACCAGGAAAACCAGACAATCTCGTCCAGACAATGGAACTTACTGTTTTTACGTTAAACGAATGTCTGGGGTAAAAATCCAGAGCACCCAGATGGAGAACTTAAAAAAAGGGGTCGTGGACCACAGTACCTCACATTGTGGTGTACCCTGTTTCAGGGTACTACCTTCCAGGTTGCACCACGGTGTGGGATGCTGGTGTACAGAGGAAAACGTGAGGTCAAGATGGATACCCCCCCTTTCCCATGGGGCAGAATAGTGCCACCCTGTGCCACAATGAGCGATTATTTCACCATTCTCGCCCTAAGCGTGGAACATCTATTGCATACACTTGAATTTCCGACTTTTTTTCCACTTTTTGATTGTTTTTCAAGTGCCCTATAGCCGCTCTGGTGAAAAAAATCAAAAAACAGGAAATTTTCTGCACATGAGGAGCGCGGCGGTCGCCAGCCCGTCAGACCGGCAAGGATTTGCCCCGCCCCACCCTTAACCACTTGGAACCACGATAAAAACCAGGCAAGACCGTCACGGCAAGACCATGAGCACACCACGAGCTCTGGCGAGACAACCACCACCAGGCCACCAGCTGAACCACAACAAGTACACCACGAGACCAGACCACCAGCTGCGCACACCACACCAGAAGCGAGACCAGACAGGGGGCAGGTGTGAGCATGGCTTATATATACAGGGAGACTGAATGCAAGAAAAATATCGCGCATTATCTCGCTGTTGTTTCGTTGTTATTTACAGCTAATACTTTTTTGGGAAATAAAATGGGAAACAAAGCAGAAAAAAAGCTTGAAGTTTCCAAAAAGGGAAAGTAAAAAGGAAGTCAAGAACAACGAAACAAATCACTAACCACCAGGGAGTCCAAAAACCATGCATGAAATAGCCTTTAAAGCAATTGTTGCCGATTACGACGAGCAAGGCTTTGCCTGGTGGTTGGCAGATGAATTGAGCGAAATGCAGGTTGATTTTGATGTTCTGGGGGAAATGCTGGAATAACAACCGAATTGCAGCATTTCCTTTGGTCGAGTGGTCCTGAAAATGAAAGTTTTTTAGAAAGGTGAAAAAATGGTTGACGCACTAAAACAAACAGGGTACATGGAAAGTGTCACGGCAAAATCCGTGGCCGGGTTTAGCAGCTCGAATAGACGGCGGACGCACCGCCACCATACTCTGTTAGGCGGTTTTTTTGCGTCCAGTGCGCAGCATTGCTCTATTGTTTGGGCGGTGGTGTGCGGGAGACCTCGTGTCTGCCGGTTGTCCGTCTACCGGTCTGCTAACCCGCATATCACCGCCCTTTTTGCGTTTAGCAGCGCAAAGGGGTGGAAACGGTTTCCACCAAATCAAGACGGAGCAAAGACCATGTTACAGAGCAGCGCAATTACCCCGCAAGTTTTCACCTTCCACCTTGAATCCACCATTAAGAAAGAAGTACGCACCATAAACGTCAACGGCGAATTCTGGTTTGTTGCAAAAGATATCGCGGACGCACTTGGTTACGTGTGGAATGGTACAAAGTCAGTATCACACGTTCCGGGAGAATGGCGAGGGGTGGAAACCGTTCCTACCCTATCTGGCAACCAGGATATGCTGATCATATCTGAACAAGGCCTTTACTATTTCCTAGGTCGATCAGATAAACCTGCAGCCTTGCCTTTTCAAAAGTGGATTGCAGGTGAAGTGCTCCCGACAATCCGCAAAACAGGTGGCTTTCAACCGCTCCCTTTCCCAGAGAATCAGGATGTAATCAATCTTCTCCAAGGCCTTTCTGGTATTTACTGGCGCGCTCAACAGGCGTCTATGCGTATGGGTGCAGTTGAACGTGAAATAAAGTTAATGGTAAAGGAAACCCTGCATATTTTCGAACGAATAAGGATAGATTGTGTGAGTGAGGCACGAACGAACCACAATCTTATCCGGGGTTGGACAAGCCCGGCCTCTCAAAGGAAATAAATATTGCTCTGGAATATACTGGAAGCACTACCAGAATG
>NZ_JAFFQA010000025.1 GCF_016919065.1 Desulfobulbus rhabdoformis
GAAATGATTTTACCTTCACTCATGACGTATCCTTTTTTGTTGGAAGTGAGTTTTGGCGAACTGTTTCCAACAGGATACGTCATTTTTCTTTTAGAGTCCCCTCAAACACCACTTTCGAGCATAACTCTGTCAATTGCCAATGCGATTAAAAGTCTGACAGAAAAAATTGATTTCCATAATTTCACGATTGGACAAACGGTCCATGGATTCACCGCGGCTGAATTTCGCGGAAGACAGCAATACGCAGAAAAGAAACCGCTGATGCAGTAACAGGGTAGATAAAAAAGACGGGCAGGTTTGATAATGCCCGTGTCTTTCCCCAGTTGGCTGATGCTGACTGGGGATTTTTTTTTGGGGGGGAGCACCATATGCCACCGCGAGAGATGACCTTCGAAGAGAAAATAATTCGTCGATCCATCGCCACGATACAAGAGACGATAGCAAAGTTGTGCCTGCAACGAGATGCGCTCGCATCGATGTTGCCTGAGGCTCCAAAATATATACCTCTGAAAACAAGTCCAATTACAGGGAAACCGCTATCAAGGATTCCCGGTGGTGGAAAGAAGCAAAAGAAAAAAGACGAATAGGCGGCTAAAACATGGCCCACGGGAAATGACCTTTGAGGAAAAGATTATCAGGCGGTCGATTGCCACTATGCAAGAAGCCATCGACAAGCTGTGTCGGCAGCGTGATGCGTTGGCGGCAATGCTGCCAGAAGCGCCGCGTCCTGTGCCAGTGAAGATAAGCCCCATTACAGGAAAACCCCGCTCAAGAGTTCCTGGTGGCGGGAAACGAAAGAAAAACACAAATGAATGATTATCACCAAATCCCTCCAGGAAACCACAAAGGCTTTCCGCGCAGCCCTCAGTCTCGCCAAGATGGCTGGCCTCAAAAGAATCGAGTTTCATAAATAAAATTATAGTGTCGAGATTTTGACACGACATGCCCTTGCTGAATTTGGCAAGATCTTGTCACTATGGCGCGTTACACTGTAACGAATAAACAGGAGGTGAACCCATGGCAGCGATGACAGCAGCAGAACGGCAGCAACGATACCGAGAACGTGCCCTGCATGATCCTGATGGAGCACTATTGACTCGGTTGCAGGTTATGATTGAATCTCACGCAGCGGCCAACCTTGAGCGGATCTGTCAGCAAGAGGGATGGGCCAAGCGCCAGGCGGTGGAAGTGGCAATCAATGAGATCGCCAAGGCGTTACAGTGTAACAGTGGGGAGTAATGCCACCGGAGATCTGGTGTATGGCAACGAACGCAATTTTATGCTCGTTGAATGTTCGCAAATGCGCATGAACGGACCACTGGCCCCCGAGGAAATATTTCCTTGGGCTATCAAGGGAAAACAGAATAATGGACGTATGCTTTGGGAATTTCTTCAGTCCATAAAAAGAGAGGATCGGAAATCTTTTCTCCTCCCCTCTGAACTATCCTCGCTGAAGAAGGGTGTGCGTTCTTTTCAAGAGTCAACCAAGAAGAAGTTCCTCGCATCAAGTTCGTTTAAGCGGAAATTCAGTCTTCATTCGAAAGAAGCGCTGCAAGTCACAGAAAAGAACTGCCGTGGGGTGCTGCGCAGTCACACCCCGAATCCCCCGGCGGGAAACCTACCTTCGCTAGTGTTGCTGTTGCTGAGTCCGACCAGCCCACTCCTAACGCCAAGCAGACAAACAGTTCTGATGAGAGAGAAAGCGAACGAAGACTATCAAGGCAAGGGATAAGAATTGCTTTGGGAAGGGGCGCCGTCCCTTCATCCTCCGGAGAGAACCCCTAACGCATTAATGGAGAAAGATAAATCCAACTCACTCTCGGGCCAAAGCACAGTCCTTATACAAATAATAGCGCCACTGCCTGGATGGAGCAACCTGCTATCTCATCCATTTTTTTCCGAAGTCAAATTCTATGACGTGTGAGTTGATGAGGCAGACCGAACGTGTTCGAGCTGGGCGGCGAAAAAGGTGATGGCGAAGAGGATAAGAAGGAACCCAAGGTGCGCGACGCTTAAGTTTTTCCCCTTGGTGGTGATGAGTTTTTTCAAAGGTAGCACATAGGTAGCACCAAAGAAAAACAGGGACTCAAGCATAAAGCCTAAGTCCCTGATATTTCTGGCGCGCCTGGAGAGATTCGAACTCCCGACCTACGGATTCGTAGTCCGGCGCTCTATCCAGCTGAGCTACAGGCGCAAATGTGAAGAGCTTTATATCCTAAGGAGGTGGTGGATGCAAGCTCTTTCTTTGAGGTTGATCACTTTTTATCCGTTTTTCGTGTCCGACTCAAGGAAATCGAGCTGGTGTTCGGCTGGTTTCAGCTCATACCGGGGAATAATATCGATCTTGGCCCGGTGTTTGGCTTCCAGGTCGCTCAGCTCCGCACGTTTCTTATTGAGCAAATACTGGGCTACGTCAAGGGGGAGGCGGCACTCGACACGAGCAACCTTCTTGCGGGTGATACCGGTCTGAATGCGGCGCAGATAATACAGGGCCAGAGTTTCCACCGAGCGGACCACACCACGTCCCTGGCAATATTCACAGGTACGGTAGCTGCCCTTTTCAATGGGAGCACCCATCTTTTGCCGGGAGATCTGCATCAGTCCAAAACGGGAGATTTTAGAGATGTCGACTTTCGCCTTGTCACGCTTCATGCTTGCCTTGACCTGGCGCTCAACCTCACGGATATGCTTCTTGTTGCGCATGTCAATGAAGTCGACCACGACCAGGCCACCGAGGTCGCGGAGTCTGAGCTGGCGCGCCAACTCGGCAGCAGCCTCCATGTTGGCCAGAAAGATGGTCTCGTCAAAATCGGCATTTTTAGAGGTGCGTCCGGAGTTGACGTCAATGGCAACCAGTGCCTCGGTGGGGTTTATGACGATGGAGCCACCAGAGGGAAGCGCAACCTGCGGCTTGAAAATCGATTCGATCTGCTCTTCTATGTTGAACTGATTGAAGATCGGCTTGTTGCCCCGGTGCAGCCTGACCTTGACATCCCGCTGTTTGGCGGGCAGTGTCTCGATAAAATCGTTGACATTATCCCTTGATTCCAGGGTGTCGACCAAAATTTCCCGGATCTCGGGGGTGAACTGATCCCGAAGAAAACGGACGACCGTATCCTGCTCTTCATAGACCAGAGCTGGTGCTTCTTTGGTCTGGCCCCGCCTTTTTATACTCTGCCACAGATTCAACAGGGCGCTGATGTCTTTTTCCAGGGCGTTATGGGTAATATCAACAGATGCGGTACGGATGATATAGCCGATCCCCTCGGGAATATCGAACTGGCTCATGATTTCCCGCAGGGCTGCGCGGCGTTCCTCGCCCACGATCTTGCGGGATATGCCTGCGCTGTCGGACCCGGGCATGAGCACCAAAAAGCGTCCCGGCAAGGAGAGGTAGGTTGTCATGTTGGCCCCTTTATTCCCTGTGACCTCTTTAACCACCTGGACAAGAACCTCCTGACCACGCTGCATAACATCTTCAATTTTCAGCTTTTTCCACTGCTGCTGGGAGATGAGAGAGCGTACCCGTTCATTGACATCCTGGCGATAATACTCAGGATGGATTTCGTTAAAGGGGAGGAACCCGTTACGCCCGGTGCCGATGTCCACAAAGGCGGCCTGAAGATTGGCCTCAATGGAGACGATACGCCCCTTGTAGATGTTGTTTTTCGTGGGTTCACGATCGACAGTGGTGACATGGAAGGATTCCAGGCGACCATCTTCGATAAGGGCAATACGACACTCTTCGGGCTCTTCTGCGTTAACGAGCAGCTTTAAAATTACCTGTTTTGCAGGTGCTTGCTTTTCTTTCGCAGATTCCGGGCCACCGTTTTTTTCCTCCTCGCTTTCCGATTCAAGCGTGGTGGTGATAGGCTGCTCTTCTTCTGTGCTCAGCTCTGGCTGCGCAGCCTCCGCCTGTTGCTTGTTGCGTTTTTTCCCACCACGGCGCGAGCGTCGTTTTTTAGGAGCCGCGGGTTCTGGTGTTTCTTCGGCAACCGTCTGTTCTTCCTGGGGGGGAGCTTCCTGCTCCTCTTCTTTTACCGGGCTGGGGACAGATTGCTCACTTGTGTCCGCCTCGTGTACGGTGGTGTCCACAGGTGATTGCTCTGGTTCTTTGGAGACCTCCTCAACAGGGGGGGCTGCCTCTTTTTCCTCTGCAGCTTCGACAGGATTATCCGTTTGTGCCTCGGTCGATTGTGCTGGCGCGGGCACCTGAACTGAATCGGTTTCTGGAGCAGCAGGCGTGGTCTCCGGCTCCACAACCGATGGGATGAGCTCCAACTCGGTGACTACCGGCTGTGCAGTGATCTCTTCCAGGGTGACCGCTTCTTCTCCTTCGGGGGCGGGCTGACTCGGCTCGACAGGAACGGGAGGAGTGTTGGGAACCTGAGCGGCTTTGTTGCTTTTGGCTCGCGAAGTGCGTGCTGTTCGGGTTGTGGTCTTTTTCTCCTTGGCTTCGGTGGAATCAGGGGTGAGACTTTTCCACCAGGCTCCTTTTTTTGCCTTGCGAACAGGGGGGGATTTTTCTTTGGAATCGTTCTTGGTCATTCGTGTCCTTTAAGTAATTTGTTACAAGCGGCCGAACCGTTGCGCTGGTGAAGGACGTGCTGTTGACAGAAAACGGTTGCACGATGATTCCTTACGAAGCGATTTGATAAAAACGTTGTCCGCCATGCTCCTGAATTTGGAGGGTATGGGAACGGATCAACGGTTCGAGCAGGCGCTCAACTTTTTCCGGACCTTGTATATGAAAGGTTCGGTCAATATCCGCAGCGGTGCATGGGCGCCGCTGCAACATTTCGACAATGGCCTGAACAATCCCTTCCTCATCTGCCGCACAAGATGTGGCAGAGGGCGATTGCTCAGGAAAAACAGTTTTGGGGGCCGGTTCATGGGGGAAGTCGACCGGCAGGGAAAGGGCTTCTTGAATACGCGCACCAATTGCGGAGAGTTCCGGGGAGGGAACTGCGTGGGCAAAGGATTCCGCAGGGGGGCGAACAACAGTGTTCAGCTGAATACGGTCAATACGCATTGGCCGCAGTGCAGCTATAAGGGCTTCGATATCTGCATCCGTATCGTTTATTCCCTGGACAAAAAGAATTTCCAGCCAGAGTTTGCCCTGGTATTCGTGGGAAAAAGCCTGGAGACCAGCAATGATCTCACTGAGATGCAACCCTTGTATAGGGCGATCAATTTTGCGAAAGCTTTCTTCCCGCGCCGAATCAAGCGATGGGGTAACAATATCTGCTACAAGCAACTCCGCTCGAACCTGGGGATCATGCAGAGTGGTCCCGTTGGTAAGAACAGCAAGCGGCTTATTTGTGGTTGCTTTGATATGGCGAAGAATTTTTCCAAGATCCTTATGGAGTGTCGGTTCACCTGAAGCGGTGACCGTAACCACGTCGACCTCGGCAAGACGGCTTGTGTCGCTACAGAATCGATCAATCTCGGCCAGGATGGCATTGGTGTCAGAATAATAATCACGCCTGCCGACAGGCGTGATTGTTCGCCCGACTTCACAGTAAAGACAGTTGAGATTACAGATCTTATCTAAAAAGAGATCGATACCCAGAGACCGGCCGAGCCGCCTGGAGTTCACCGGGCCGAAAATACAATTCATGTAGGGTTGTGACTGTTTGAAGCGCTGGTAAAAGCGTGTATACTATAAAAGATGCAAGCCTTGGAAAATCAGGTTATTAGGCAATTTTACAACTGGAGTTTTGTAAACTAATTTCCAAGCGCACGCAAGGCAAATCTACGCTTTTAGCTTGACACCCCACCGGGGGGCTCGTACATTCGGGCCAGTTATCAGTGGTTATTGATTTTCCGTTTCTTTAATCGCTCCAGCCGGTTGGATGGTGGTTTTTGTTGTTGTGCCATTCAATCGGACTCCTTGTTTTTCCGCCGAACATTTCTGACCAGAAAAGGAGCTTTTCGAGGTGAAGCATCCCGCTCTCTACCGGGCCCTGCCCATATTTTTTATCCTTGGGGTACTGTTTGCGCAGCTTCCCTCCACGGCATGGGCCAATGTGCTTATTGATGCCAAACAGTGGAATCTCACCGCAGATAAGATGATCCGTGAGGACAGTCCCCCACTTTTGGTGGCCGAAGGCAATGTGCTCCTGGAAAAAAAAGAGCCTGTCATCCCCCAGGCTAAAATTGCCCTCAAAGGGGGACATGAGACGCCCAAGCTGAAGACCGTAACCACTGTCAGGGCTGATCGGGTTGCCTATGACTTCACTAAAGGGACATTAGAGGCAACGGGGAATCTGGAGATTCATGTTGGTCCCGATGTGCTCAGCGCAGATTCCGGGGTGATTGACCTGAATACCGCCTCCGGTCGCTTCACCAACGCCACCATCCTCAGCCATGAAAAGGAGCTCCATTTTGAAGGGCGGCTGATTGAAAAGACCGGAGAACGGACCTACCACATTGAAGATGGCTGGGTGGTGACCTGTAAGCTGCAACCGGGGCAGGTCCCCCCCTGGAGTTTTGCCGCCGCTGATACCGATATTACCGACGGCGGGTATGCGCTTTTGAAACATGCCACCTTTCGTATTAAAGACATTCCAGTATTTTATACCCCGGTCATGTTGCTCCCGGCAAAGCGCAAACGGCAAACCGGCCTGCTTTTTCCCTCCATGTCCTTGTCAGACACCGGTGGATTCAGTCTGGAAACGCCTTTCTTCATCAACCTGTCACCCAGCAGTGATCTTACGCTTTATCCACGTTACTTTGCCGATCGTGGCCTGATGCTTGGTGCTGAATACCGTTATGTTCTCAGTGACGAGAGCAGGGGCATGTTCATGGCCCACTACCTCGATGATGATCTCTCCGACCCTTCGGAAACCAGTTATTATGCGGACTCCGATTTCACCCACACCAACCCTGATCGGTACTGGTTCCGGGGTAAGGTTGACCAGAATATCGGTCCCTGGGTGACCAGACTTGATCTCGATGTTGTCTCCGACCTGGATTATTTAAGTGAATTCACCAGTGGGTCAACAGGGTTTTCCACGAATCAGACCCGTTTTCTCGATGTCTTTGGACGTGGTTTTATCGACGAGAGCAACCGCTACCGGGAAAATACCCTTGGGGCCCTGCGCAGCTGGGATAACGGTACAGCCTTGCTGGCGGAACTTTCAGCCATCAATGATGTCAGCGACACCGTCTACACCGCTGATGATCCTTCACTGGCCTGGAAGCTGCCCTCTCTCACCTACACCGGTTTGCTGCCTGTCTGGAATGAAAACGGACCTGATTTTTCCTGGGCAGCCAATTACACCTCTTTCTGGAGGGACAAGGGGGTGGAAGGGCAGCGCATTGACCTCATGCCCACCATCACCGCCGGGATTCCCATCTCACCCTACATCGAGAGTTATGTCAGCGGCAGTGTGCGCAACACCTCGTATCTGATTGAAGATAACGGCGCCAGCCAATGGCAGAATTCGGATTCCAAAAATCGGTTTCTCTATACCCTCAACGGTGAGGTGGGAACCACTCTCGCTCGAGATTTTAGTGTTGATTTTGATGAGTTTAATGGTGTTACCCACACCTTGCGCCCCTATCTTGCCTATAGCTACACAGAGATTCCCGATGAGAAGGCCATGCCTCAATTTGACTGGGTGGATGATCTGGAAGAGGAAAACACCCTCTATCTGGGAATAAATAACTTTTTTTCGATCAGCGGGGTCCATAATGGGCGCAGCTTTGATCGTCAGTACGCCTATTTAAAAATAAAGCAGGGCTATGATCTGCGCTCCACGGAAAAAGATTCACCTCTGACCCCAATCGAGGCGGAAACCGGCTGGTATCCGGCCAAGCGGATGCGGGTCAAGTACACCACCAAGTTTGATGTCTACGGGGATGGCGCCTTCTATCACTCCATAGATTCCGACTTCACAAGCAGTCGCGGAGATACGCTTTCTCTGGATTACCGCTACAATGAGCTCACTGACGTCAACTCGGTGAAGGGCAGCGTCTGGTATTTCTTGCCGTATAACTTTGCGGCTGGCTATGCGCTGGAGCGGAACATCGAAGATAACGACACGATCGAGGAGACCATCAGGGTGCGCTATATGCAACCCTGCTGGTCAGTTGAACTCTCCTCTCATAGCGAGTCCGGTGATCAGTCCTTCATGCTCACCTTTCGCTTAGCCAATATCGGCAATCCTTTTGGTTTTGATTTTACCGGTCAATAAAAGTTACCTCTTATTTACACTATGACACCTCAACAGGTTTCCTCCACAGTCACCCATTTTGATGTTTTTAACGGGGATGCAGATGGTATCTGCGCCCTACACCAACTGCGTCTGCACGCACCTTGTGAAGCCGCCGAGCTTGTTACGGGCATTAAACGCGATATTCAGCTCCTTTCCCGTCTCACTCAGGTGCGCCAAAGCCGCATCACCGTGCTCGATATCTCCCTGGATCGAAACCGTGAGGCTTTGGTTCAGCTTTTAGAACAGGGCAACACGGTGTTTTATGCCGATCATCATTACAGCGGCAATATTCCCTTCTGCACCACGCTGGAAACCCATATTGATCCATCGCCTCTGACCTGTACCTCACTTATTATTGACAGTCTTTTAGGGGGTAAGTACCGGCCCTGGGCCATTGTCGGTGCCTTTGGTGATAACCTCGATGATGTGGCCACTGAACTTGCCGAGGGGCTCGATTATTCACGGGAACAGGTTGCCTTGCTCCAGGAAATGGGCCGATTGCTCAATTACAATGGCTACGGTATGGCGGAATCGGATCTGCTCATTCACCCGGCTGCCCTTTTTCAGGAGGTGCATCGGTTTGCCGACCCGCTGGATATGGAGCTGGAATCTCCCGTTCTTGCCCGTCTGCGTCAAGGCTACGCAGAGGATATGGGCCAGGCCGCGGCGCTGAGCCCTTCACAGAGTTCGGCTGCCGGCCGCGTTTTCATTTTGCCGGAGGTAACATGGGCCAAACGGGTGGTGGGGGTCTTTTCCAATCAGCTTGCCCGGCAAGAACCAAATCTGGCCCATGCAACGCTGATTGAGCGCTCCACCGGGAGTTACCTGGTGAGCGTGCGCGCACCTCTGACAACCCGGGAGGGCGCTGACGTGCTCTGCCGTGGATTTGCCACCGGTGGCGGACGAGCTGCCGCAGCCGGTATCAATGAACTCCCTGCGCAGGAGTTGGAGACCTTTCTTGCGGCCTTTAACGATCAGTTCTGTGAGCCCTTGCCATAACTCCAACCTGCGAGGAGAATCCCTGCCCGTTTCGACGGGGATTAGGCGGTCTTTTTTCCTTACTCTTCTCCTGCTCTGGTACGCCTTGACGTCTGGCGCCTGGACGCTTCAGGCCCAGGCGAAACCGCCATTGTTTGATGACCTTGATCAGGTGAGTCTGCTCAAGGTCCTTGAGCAGAGTATCAGCTACCTGCAAACAAGACCGGTTGAGACGAGCTACCGTTTCGGCGAGCTGCAAATCCCCGCCTCCCGCCTGCTTGCCACGGCCCGCCATCTTCAAGATGTTGCGCAGCGTTACGGGAATGCAGCAGCCTTTCATCAGCAACTCCACCAGGATTTTTCCTGGATTTCGCTCGCTGATTCCTCGGTAAAGCAACTCCTGGTCACCGGGTACTACCAACCGGTTTTCCGTGGTAGTCTCCAGTCGCATACCCCCTATACCCATCCCCTGTATCGTCTACCTGCTGATCTGATCGTCGCGCACCCTTCCCCCAAAAAAAAACAGATCGGGCGGCTTGTAGATGGTCGTCTGCATCCCTACTGGACCAGGCAGGAGATTGAGACGGGACAGTTGCTTAAGGGGCAGGAATTGGTTTGGCTGAGGGATCCCTTTGATGCCTTTACCCTCCATGTTCAAGGATCAGGTATCGTCATGCTTGAAGACGGGCGTGTGCGCGGGGTGCATTATGCAGGACGAAACGGGCATCCGTACACGAGCATAGGCAGATTTCTGGTCAAGAGCGGGCGTATGGAACTGGCCCAGGTGAATATGGGGAGTATACGGGGCTACCTGTCCCGCCATCCCCGTGAGCGTGAGCTGATCTTGCACCAGAATGCATCCTATATCTTTTTTGACTGGACGGAGCCCGGACCAGCTGTGGGCAGCCTCAACAGGGGGCTAACCCCTGGACGCTCGGTGGCAGCTGACCAGCGTGTCTACCCGCCAGGGGCGGTGCTTTGGCTGCAAACTTCCCGGCCGGTCGTGTGCGAGGAACAAGAGGAACAAGCCCAATGGCTCCCCCTGCACAGAATTGTTGCCGTTCAGGACAGCGGCTCTGCCATTGCGGGAGCCAATCGCCTCGATCTTTTCTGGGGGACGGGTGAGCAGGCCGGGCTGGAAGCAGGACACATGCGGGCTCGGGGGCAGGTACAGCTTCTTCTCCTAAAAGAACAGAAGCGGTGAAAATTTTGGCGCAAAATCCGTGACGGTGGAGGCAGCTAGGCAAGAAACGTTTCTTATTAATCTTGTTTGTTTGAGCCCGATTCCGTGAGGACCTCGAGTAATTTCAGTCCGAGCTCTCGTTTGGAAAAGGGTTTTTTGAGGAAATGGACCCCTTGGTCCAACACGCCGTGGTGGGCGATGACATCGGCCGTATAGCCCGACATGAAGACCAGCTGCAGGTTCGGGATGAAGGTCTGCAGCCTTTGGGCGAGATCGCGTCCGTTCATTTCTGGCATAACCACATCTGTCAGAAGCAGGTCGATGCGTTGGGCATGTTCCCGGGCCAGGCGAATAGCCTCTGTGGTTGTCGAGGCGGACAGCACAGTATAGCCCAGGCCAAGAAGCATGCGGCGGTTCAGCTCCAGCAGGGCGTCTTCGTCTTCAACCAGAAGGATGGTTGTATCAGCCGCAGACAGGTCCTCGACCTGCTTGTTTTCCTGAATCTCCAATGGAACTTCTTTGTGTCTTGGAAGATAGATTTTAAAGGTAGAGCCCTGCTCAGGCTCGCTGTGGACATGAATGAACCCGTTGTTTTGGTGGACGATGCCGTGGACCGTGGCCAGGCCAAGGCCGGTCCCTTTTCCCATGTCTTTGGTGGTGAAAAAAGGTTCAAATATTCTTTCTTGGGTCTTGCGGTCCATTCCGCGACCGTTATCGCTCACCGCCAGCAGGACATATTCCCCTGGGACACATTCGGCGTGTTGCGCACAGTAGGCGGCATCAAAAAACGCATTCTCCGTTTCAATGGTCAGGCTGCCCGCCCCGGTTATGGCATCGCGACCATTGATGCAGAGGTTCGCCAGCAGTTGATCAACCTGGGACGGGTCAATATACACCGGCCAGAGGGGATAACCGGGACTCCAGAAGAGTTCGATATCCTCACCAATGAGCCGACTCAGCATTTTGAGGAGGCCCTCGACGGTGGTGTTCAGGTCGAGGACCTTGGGGGACACCGCCTGTTTTCGCGCAAAGGCCAGCAACTGCCGCGTCAGGTCGGCAGAACGCTCGGCTGCTTTTTTGATATCCGTCAGGTCTTTGGCCAGAGGCGTCTCGGGGGAAATCTGCTCCTCCAGTAGATCAATCCCCCCCAGGATGATACTGAGCATGTTGTTGAAATCGTGGGCTATGCCACCGGCAAGTCGCCCGATTGACTCCAGTTTCTGGGCCTGGTTGAGTTGTTCCTGCAGGGCTTTCTGGGCGGCCTCGGCCTCCTTGCGCGGAGTGATATCACGGTAGATGGTCTGATTAATCAACTGCAGCCCCAGCTTGGCTACACTGCTGGAGATCTCAACCCAGCGGAGTGTGCCATCTTTAGGCAAAACCCGAAACTCATAGCGTGGGGCAACGGTTTCTCCCTGCATGCGCTTTTTGAAATTTTCCTGCACGAGCGCCCGGTCTTCCTCGTAGACCAAATCCCATATCTGCTCCGAAGATTTTTCCCGCATCTCTTCTTCGGTAAATCCGAAGTACTTTACAAAAGAGGCGTTCACATAGCGGAAACGAAGAGGAAACCCTTCAATGATGGCGATGGCATCCATGGAGTGGTCAAAAAGAGTACGGTATTTTTTTTCCGAGTCACGTAGGGTTTCTTCCATCTTTTTCCGATCGGTGATGTCCTGCATAGTGCCCATCAGGCTGTGCACGGTACCATCCTCACCGGGGATGGCTTCCCCGCGGATGGTCACCCAGCGGTGGACACCGTTTGCGCGGATGAGCTCGGCATCGCAGGTATACCCTTTACCCGTCTGCATACAAAGTTGAATGGCGTGGTTCAGGGAGATCCAACTTTCCGCTGAAAAATACTGTTTTACTTCAGGGTAGCCTATGGGCTGGCTCTCGGGGTTACAGCCGTAGATGCTATAGATCTGTTCCGACCAGGTATGGGTATCGGAAAGCACATCCCATCGCCAGTTGCCGATTTCTGCCAGACGCTGCGCCTCTTTAAGCCTTTGCTCGCTTGTTCGTAGGGCTTCCTCTGCAATTTTGCGCGTGGTGATATCCTGCAAGGCCCCATAAATATAGGTGACCTGGCCGTCTTCAAGCACCGGTTCCCCCTGAGCGTGCACCCATTTTTGAATGCCTGCAGCCGATGTCATTTTTAGTTCGAGATCGTAGGGCGTGCCGTGATTGACGGCTGCCTGGACAGCCCGCTCGATTTTACGTCTATGTTCTCCCTGAAAAAAGCTGAGCTCTTCGGCCAGGGTCACCTGTTTTTCCAGACCCAGCTCCAGGTCATGGATACGCGAACATTCCTCGGTCCATGAAACTACCAGAGTAAGGGGATCGAGTTCCCAACCTCCGACCTTCGCCAGCTGGCTCGTGCGTTGGAGCATCAGGCGGTGATGATGCAGCTGCTCTTCGTCCAATCGTTGTCGCGTGATGTCGTGGGCGATACAAAAAAGGCCATTGACTTTGCCATTGCGGTCCTTGATCGCCCCTTTGGCGACCAGAAACTGATGTGTTGTCCCCAGGTGAGAGAGCAATTGCTCTTCATGTTGGATCGTTGCTCCGGACTCAAGAATGGAGCGGTCCTTTTCGAACAGTCGCTCTGCAACCTCTTCGGGGAAAAAATCGTAATCGTCTTTGCCGATAACTTCTTCAGGTTCTCTGCCCAGAAAATGGCAGGTGGCCTGGTTGCAGAAGAGAAAGCGTTCATCGGTTCCTTTCACGAAAATAATGTCGCTGGTTGAGTCAAGCAGGGCGTAGATGAGTTGTTCCTGCTGTGATTGGGTCGATTCAGAACGCACGGCCCGATAGAGCAGAATAAAGGTGAGCAGAAGAAAGACGAACCAGAAGACCAAAACAAATTTTTGCCCCAAATGGGTGCTTGCAATAACCTCGGTCAGATTCTGTGTCAGCTGTGTTTCCAGAGTGTCGCCAATTCGGTTCAGCTCATGCAACTCCTTGATTAATTGAATGCGGAGGGGGGCTGGTACTTTTGGGTATCCATGAGAGCTCGGATGGTATGGTCCAGACGAGCCTGGGATTCTGCATAGGATTGAAAGAGCAGTTTGGTTATTCCCGTGGGACTGACTGCTTCTATACCGTGTAGGGTGGATCGTCCATCAAGGCAGTCCCGTATCTTGAGCTGGGATGTATCCAGGTGGGCGATAATCTCCTGTCGTTCTCCCATCTCTCCGGCCAGATAACGATTGAGTGACAGTACCGCCCTATTCATCGAGCGCATGGCCTGCTGGAGATTGTCGTTGATGGCAATATGCTGGGGGTATGCTGTTCGGTTCAAGTGGCCTGCCCACCAGAGCATGAGTGAGGAGATCAGAGCTATGACTCCAAGCAAAATCAGGGCACGTTCACTGCGAAACGTTGAACCTTGGGTGCTGTCCTGAAGTCGTGAAAGAAGCATTAATTTAACTCTCCCGTTTATCAAAGGAAATGGATGAAGGCAGGTCATAGGCATCCAGCCCAATGCTTTCCAGTATTTGCATGTGCTCCGAGCTGCCAAGAAACTGCCGAAGTGCTTGGTCAAAGCGTTGGCGTAGCGCTGCATCCTGCTTACGAAAGGCAAAGGCGCTACAGCCGGGCGGCGTGTAGCTAGCGGCAAAAGGAGTGGCTTGCTGTAAATCGCTGTTTTCTTCTGCAAGTCGGCGGATGGTAGGGCTGCTGAGAGAAAGACCGTCAACAAGATTATTTCTAAGGGCATCGAGGGCAAGCAGCACGTTGGGGTATGTAACTATGCGCTGCAGCGGGACACCTGAGCGCAGCGCTTCTTCCCGTTCAACAGCGCCTTGAATGACCGCCAGGTGAGCTTTTTCGTGCAGGGCAATATCTGCATAGCTGTGAAGATTGAGAGGGTTGCCCCTGTGAACAAGCAGTGCCGGAGTAAAACAGAGCGATGGGGTTGTGAAGGCAACCAGCTTTTCGCGGTCAGGACGAATAAAGAGGCCAGAGGCTATCTGATCGAAACGACCGGCTCGCAGTTGCGGAATCAGGGAACCGAAATCGGTCCGGATCCATTCAATGCGTTTGATCCCCAACCGTTGCCAGACCGCCCGGGCCACTTCCGGAGATTCGCCTGTGATGGTTTCCTCTGCATTGGTAAAGGCAAAGGGAGCTTCGACGGCATATCCAATACGCACTACCTGGGTGCGGGCAACACGTTCGGCTGTTGATTCATTGGCTGTGAAAAATGTATTGATGCCTAGAGTAATCGCCAACAGCAGGAGAACTGCGGCAAGAGAAATGCTCCAGGAGCGAGGATAGGAAGAAGGGCCTGAAGGCTGGATGCCCCTGTTTCCCCTCATTGCAGCGTACTGTTTAGGGTCCATCGTTCCTCCCTGAATCTCGGATGCGTTCCGGGGGCTTGATTGCCGGGAAAAAGATGTGGATGGCTAAAAAGCAGAAAGCCGAGGAGGGTTATCGGGCCTCCATGGGCGGCTGTGGCTGTTCATTGGGGTCTGGTTTATCAAAATTTCCCAAAGGGCGATGAAAGGTGTAAGAAGCCGGGGCAACTACCAGGTTATCCCAAGCTTCACCCGCGTTGCCGCCCAGCAGGGAAAAGGGGGAAGAGACCAGGAACAGGGCAAAGCCGGTAACGGTCGCTGCCGCCCCCACTGGCCTGGCGAGGACAAGATCCGTGGACATCATGAGGCCCGGATCATCGGGCAGGGTGGAGTCTTTTTCCAAGGCAAGTCCATTTGTACAGAGTGTATTGAAGAGCGTCAGTGAGAGAATCAGGATAGTGAGCGATGAGGGGCGTCTCTGCATGGAGTCCTCCGTCTAATAGGCCGGAATCCGTGAGCACTTCTCGCTGTCACGGATTCCTGTGAAGATGCTTTTTCTATTGTAGCTCCTGTGCCAAGAAAGCAAATGGTGTTTTAGCCTTTTGCTTTTAATTGTTGCTTTCAGTTGAGGTGTGCCGATCCTTTGCGTGATCCTTGGCGACCAGCATGTAAATTGAGGGGATGACAAACAGGGTGAACAGAGAGCCAATGGCCATGCCTCCTACCAGCACCAGACCAATGGAGTTACGGGCAGCAGCGCCCGCACCTGTGACCAAGGTCAGCGGAAAATGACCGGCAATGGTGGCGCCGGTAGTCATAAGAATGGGCCGTAAACGGGTCATAGCTGCGTCAAGGACGGCCTCCCTTTTACTCAATCCCTGGAGCTGCATCTTATTGGCAAACTCAACGATCAAGATTCCGTTCTTGGAAACCAGGCCCACTAGAGTGACCAGGCCCACTTGGGAATAGATGTTGAGCGAGGTGGTCCAGCCCGAGGTGAAAAACGGCACGTTGGGATCAGGCATCTTCAAAAAGGTGAAGACCAGGGCACCGAACATGGCCAGTGGCACAGAGCCTGCCAGGATGACAAAGGGATCGCGAAAGCTGTTGAACTGAGCAGCGAGAACCAGAAAGATCAGCATGATGGCCAGGCCAAAGGCCTGCAGAAAGGTATTGCCTTCCACCCGCAGCTGACGTGATTCGCCTGTGTAGTCCAGGGTGTAGCCTTGGGGCAGGATCTTGGCGGCTTCGTCTTCAAAAAAACGCAGGGCCTCATCCAGCGGTCGTACCGGATAGGCGCTGATGGTGACCGCGTTGAGCTGCTGAAACCGATTCAGCGAGCGGGCCACCGTGGTGTCTTTTATGGTGGCGATGGTGGAGAGCGGCACCAGCTGACCAGCTGGCCCGGTGACGTAAATCTCCTGTAACTGCTCCGGGTTGAGGCGATCGACTCGCATAACCTGGGGCACTACTTTGTAGCTACGACCGGCAATATTGAAACGGTTGACGTAGTTGCCGCCCAGCATGGTGGCGATATCTCCGCCGATCTGCTGGAGGTTGAGCCCCAGATCGGCCACCTTGTCGCGATCAATGACCAACTCGGACTGGGGCTGATCGATTTTGACGTCGATCAGCGGCGGAAAGGCAAACATCTTACTTTGTATGGCTGCAAGTTGCAGCTGCTTGGCAAAACCAAGGATTTGATCCAGGTCCGCGGTTGAGGCGATGACAAATTCAACCGGAAACTGGCCGCCACCGGGGAGGGCGGGGGGAGTCACCGGGAGTACGCGAATGCCTGGGATCATATGCAGTTTTTTAGCCACTTCGGGCATGATCTCGAAAATGGTGCGTTCACGCTCCTGCCAGGGGGCCACCACCATGCCGCTGAAACCGGAGTTGGGCTGGGTAACCTGAAAGACAAAGTTGGTCTCCTCCACACTCTGAAAGGCCTGATTGACCGCAGCAGTATAAAAGGAGTTCTGGTCCAGGGTAGAGTTGGCCGCCGAGTTGATAATACCAAAGATGACCCCTTGGTCCTCGGTGGGGGCCAGTTCCTTGGACGACATGGAGAACATGGGAATGGCCAGCAGTCCCAGGACGACCCAAACCAGATAGACAGCTGGCCGGTTATCCAGGGTGCGGTTGAGCCAGCGGCCATAAAGCTCACGCAGCCGTGTGAAATCGCGCTCGATGCGACCGGCCAGTCCTTTTTGGTTCATGCCTGCTCGCAAGAGGCGTGATGACAGCATGGGAGAGAGGGTCAGGGCAACAAAACCTGAGATGGTGACCGCCCCGGCCAGGGTAAAGGCAAATTCACGGAAGAGGCTTCCGGTTAACCCCCCCTGCAGACCAATGGGCGCATAGACAGCGGCCAGGGTGATGGTCATGGAGATCAGTGGGCTGATCAACTCCCGGCCACTGAGCAGCGCCGCCTGTATGGGCGTCTTCCCCTCGCTGAGGTGCCGCTCCACATTTTCCACCACAACAATGGCATCATCAACCACCAGTCCCACGGAGAGGACAATAGCCAGAAGGGTCAAGAGGTTGATGGTAAAGCCAAAGATCTGCATCAGAAAGAGCGCGCCGATCAGAGACATGGGGATGGTGACGACAGGAATGAGAGCGGACCGAATGGAGCCAAGAAAGAGAAAGATGATAACCACCACGATCAGTAGGGTCTCACTCAGAGTCTTGATGACTTCCTTGATGGCATTGTTGATATAGTCGGTGCCGTCGTAGGCGACCTGCGCAGTCAGGCCCGTGGGGAGCTGGGCGGAGATATCCTTCATCTCCTCACGTACCAAGTTAATGACATCCAGGGAGTTGGCATTGGGCAGGGGCCAGATTCCCATGAACACAGCGGTCTGGCCGGAGAAGCGTACCTCCGCTTCATAATCTTCTGCACCCAGGACAACTTTAGCCACGTCCTCGATGCGGACAATGGCCCCCCCATCCTCGCGGATCACCAGCTTTTTAAAGTCCGTAATTGAGCGCATGTCGGTATTGGCGGTGAGGTTGACCTGCACCAGCGATCCTTTGGTTTTACCGACTGCGGCAAGCACGTTGTTGGCGGCCAGGGCTTGGCGAACCTGCCCCGGGCTGACGTTGAAGGCGGCCATGCGAACGGGATCAAGCCAAATGCGCATGGCAAAGGTGCGTGCACCGAGCACATCGGCCCGCTGCACGCCCTCCAGGGCTGAGAGCCGTGGCTGGATGACCCGCACCAGATAGTCGGTGATCTCGTTTTGCTTGAGTTCATCCGAGGTGAAGCTGAGATAGGCGGAAGCAAATTGGGAATCAGCTGATTCCACATTGATAATGGGAATCTCTGCCTCAGGCGGCAGGTCGCCCCGGACCTGATCGACCTTGGAGCTGATCTCGGAGAGCGCTTTGATCGGGTCGTAGTTGAGCCGTAACCGAGCTGTGATCACAGAGCGTCCCAGGGAGCTCTCGGACTTGAGATAATCGATTCCGTCGGCGCCTGCGATGGCACGTTCCAGTGGAGTGGTGATAAAACCGCGCACCAGCTCTGCGCTGGCCCCGGTATAGACAGTAGTCACGGTGACCGCAGCATTATCGCTGCGTGGATACTGGCGCACTGAGAGCGAACCAATGGCCTGCAGACCGGCAATAAGGATCAACAGGCTCGTGACCAGTGCCAGCACCGGCCGCTCAACAAAGATGTCGGTGAATTTCATGGCTCAGCTGTCCTTGGGCTCGGGGTGCAGTTTGACCTCCGGTGCGAGTCTATTGTCTATGACCGCACTCTGGCCGTTACGCAGCTTGAAAACACCGCTGCTCACCACTGTCTGTCCTGGCCGCAGGCCAGAGGTAACGGCAACGAAATCACCTCGTCGCTCCCCCAGGCGGATGAACTGCTGGAGGACGACCTTGCCCTTCCCCCCTTCTTGGGCCGGTTCGACCAGAAAGACCGAATCCGAGTAAGGGGCGTAGAGTACCGAGGTCGCAGGAATGGTCAGGACCGGTTTGTCCTTGGGCAGGACCACCGCCACCTGAACAAACATACCAGGCCGAAGTTCTTCATTCTGGTTGCTGATTGTTGCCTGGACTCGAATATTGCGGCTGGCTGAATCCACATTGGGATTGATTGCCGTGAGTTTGCCGACAACCTCCCGCTCCGGGGGAAGACCGTCCGAACTTAAGCGAACCGTATAACCAAGTTTGAGTAGAGGCAGCTGTTGCTGGGGGACGAGGAAGTTGACATAGATGGGGTCCAGTGCCTGGAGCGAGACGATCGGCTCGCCCTCTTTGATGATCTGGCCCAGATTGATCTGGCGAATGCCCAGCCTCCCGCTGAAGGGGGCGCGGATAGTCTTTTTGGCAATGGCCGCACGAATATTGTCGGCCTGGGCCCGGGCCTGTTTGAGCGTGGCCTCGGCGTTATCGTAATTGGATTCGGCAACAACCTTGGTGGCAAGCATCTTCTTGGAACGGATCAGGGTCAGTTTGGCCAGCTCGACGGCGGCTTCTGCCGAACGGAGCTGAGCCTCTTCCGCGCTTATATCCTGTTGCACAAGCAGGTCACCCGCCTTGACTTGGGTGCCGGGGTCAAAGGCTATCTTGACCACCTTGCCGGATACCTCGGACGTGACAGTAACTCCCTGAACCGCTTCAAGAGAGCCCACAGCCTTGACCAGGGATTCCCACTGTTGTTCCTGTGCCTCAAAGGTTGTGACGATAGCCGGGGGCAAGGTCGCTTTTTTGCCCTGTTCAATCAGTGTGGAGATCTGCAGGACCTTAGTCCCGGCCAGGAGGCCGACCACCACAGCGATACCTGCGATGCTAAAGAAAATTACCTTGAGTTTCATTACCCGCTCTCCAGGTTAGAGATAAAGCAGCTCAGAGACCAGCGCGCAAGCCGCCAGGTTATTGTATGATGAAGAAATGGTACCGTGATGGTAGGGATGTGCCCATGGATGAAGGGCTTTTTTTAGATGCTGAAAAAGTTGCCAGGTTTAGCCCGGATTGTTCATCAGTTCAGGCAGCGTCAGATTCAAAGTTTTGGGCGATAGAGTGTCGTCGGCTCTATTCCTTGTCAAAATACTGGAGAAGATGGCGTTGCCTGGACTGACCAGTGGTAAACATTGTGGGAATCTTGAATAATTGCTTTTTCTGCCAATCCCGGCGTCATGCTTAAAATTTTATCCTCGGAATATCACATATATGCCTGCGGTAAAATTTTGCGCAATCCTTGGCCTTGATTGAAAAATCTAATTATTCAAGACACCCTTGTGTTCAAAGACCGCGTGAGATTCTTTCGTTGCAGGAGTTTTTTTGTGTATATTTCTCCAGTTGAAACAAAATGTTTATGAGTAATCCGGGGTGAGGTTGGGCCAAGGTAACACCCCGACGAGACTTGGTCAACCAGGGACACCGGTCTCCGTGGAATTTGCTTGGGGAACCGTTGCGCGGCAATAAAAAAACCGCAGTATTTCTCGAAGAGAAAAATGCGGTTAGCCCCAATAGGAAGGGAGAACGAGTGGAGACGGGGAGATTAGTCAGCTAACTCAAACCCCTTATCCGCCAGAGCCTTGCGCAGGGCTTCTTTGTCCGGGCTGCCTTCGTAGCTGGCTTCGCCCTTTTCGAGATCAACCACGACCTGGGTGGCACCGAGCTCTTCCAGGGTTTTCTGTGCTGCTTTCTGACAATGTTGACATTTCATGCCGTTAATATGCAGGGTTGCCATATGTGTTCCTCCTCAAAGGGTAGGGTGAATGGGTTGGTCGAACAGTTGTTCGAGCTGTGTCTGTTCGGCTTTCGTATATGAAACCACAAAGTCCACGCATCCCAGGGCAGCAAGGATTCGCGCTTTTTGTGCCTGGCTCTCAGAGCCTGGCAGGGCATCTCCGTTGTGCAGAACGCCAACCACCAGACCATCCGCCTGAGAGCGAGCCTGCTCCAGTTGCTCTACCTGGTCAGCCTCGAATCGGGAGAAATTTCCAGTCACCAGAGAGAAACGACAGCCATGGCGACTGATACGTAAAAGCTCGTCCTGAAGGCGATCAAGAGAAACGATTTTCTCCTTGTCCTGCCCTGTCCAGGCCCGCTCACCTGCAGGAAAAAAACGATTGCGCTGCCGGTCGACCACTGCCGCATCGAGGGGCGAGGTAATGAGCGTGGGGTCCTGACCCGCCTGGGCCAGTATCTGACCATCGGGTCCAATGATCATGGAGTGGCCTGCCATCTCCATGGTGCCTGTGGTCCCGCAACCGTTACAGGCGACAATATAACATTGATTTTCAATGGCCCGTGCCCGTAAAAGCGTTTGCCAGTGATCAAGTCGGCTGAGAGGCCATTGGGCAGAGACAATGAGTAGGCGGGCACCGGCAAAAATCTGACGTCGGGCCACCTCGGGAAAGCGAAGGTCATAACAGACCAGACCGCCAATTACGCCGTATGGTGAGGCCAAAAGGGGAGCTGTTTTGCCTGCAGCGTAGTGGTTGTCCTCCTGCCAGAAACGAAAGAGATGCAGTTTAGAGACTGATCCCAGCATCCCCTCAGGTCCGATGAGAAAAAGTGTGTTGAAAGGACGGGGCGCCTCAAGAGTGGGATTGGTCAGGGAACCGGCTAGGAAGAAGCCTCCTTTTTTGCTCGTTTCCTGCATCCATGCAAGTATTTCCGATGTGCGCTGCCCCAGTTCCTCTGTTCTGGGGTAATCAAATCCCGTGGCCCATATCTCTGGAAGGACCACCAGGGTTCCAGGCACCGGCGGTTGTGCTTCCAGAAAGGCCTGTACGCGTTGAAGATTAGTCTCTATCTCTCCCAGCTCAATGGAAAATTGAAGACAGCTTGCTGCCGGAAAAAGGTCGTCTTGCATATCCCTGAATCCGTGAGTAGTCATCGGTGCGTCCGTTTCGTTGTTCAGTACCCACCCGTAGTCACGGATTCAGGATACCTCCCCCAGTGCTTCCAGCGCCTCTTGGGCCAGTTGGCCAAGGCTTACCTGGATGAGTTCCCCCTTCTGGTAGTAGGAAAAGGTGGCTGTCTCATGACAAAGCGGTTGCAGAGCATCTTTTGCCTCTGCGACACCCAAACGCCCGCAGGCAAGGGCTGCCAGTCCTCGAACCTCATCGTCTGCTGAGGCAAGGTAGGGAAGCACATCTTTTTCCGCTCCCCTTGTCAATAGAAGTTCCGGCTTACACCCCGCCAGTCGGGCCACGGCCCAGAGCAATCCACGCTGGAGCAATGGATGCTCTATATAGTTACCGTCCTGGTGCAACTCGTCACCATCCTCCCGCATGTAAGAGATGAGCATGTGCACATACTCTTCTGCCAGTGGGGTATGATTGCACATGACTTCCGCCATGGACTCGGGAGCCCCCCAGCCTATACCGCCGGATTCGTCGTTCAGGCTCCAGAGAAAGCGGCGCATCATTACCCGCGCCTCTTCCATGTCCTCGGTGGCCAAGCGTGCTATCTGGGTTCCCATGCAGGTGATGGCCCTCCAGCGCAGCTTGAGTTCATCACGGCAGATCAGGGAAAACAGGGCGTTGACCGCATCTTTGGCAGGCATACAGTCAAGTGCTGTTTGAATCTGGTCAAGGTCCTGGCCTTGAAACAGGGCCAGGACCTTTTTTTTGCTTGTGCGGCTACTCACAATATCACAATAACAAGTGGTGGTTTTTATTCAGTCGCGGCGGGCATGGTGAAAACACGTTTGCCCAACTCGGCATCCATCATAAATAACCCGGAGGGGTTGTCTTTTATCAGTTTGAGTTTCTCGACAACCTCGCCGACCGAGGCTTCTTCTTCCACCTGCTCGGAGACAAACCACTGGAGGAAGTTATTGGTGGCGTGATCTTTCTCGCTGATCGCAAGGTCAACCAGATCATTGATCAGGTTGGTTACATGTTCCTCGTGCTTTTGAATTGCCTCAAAGGCTGCCAGGGGCGAATCCCATGTGGATTCGGGCTTATCGATGGCCTCTAAGGTCACTTTACCGCCACGCTCATTGACAAAGTCGTAGAACTTCATCGCATGCATCATCTCTTCCTGAACCTGTGCCCGCATCCAGGCTGCAAAGCCGGTGAGACTGATCGATTGGAAATAGGATTCCATTGACAGGTAGAGGTAGGATGAAAACATTTCTGCATTGATCTGTTCGTTCAGGGCTTTGAGCATTTTTTTCTTCATCTTTCATGTTCTCCTTGGGGAGCAGGTCGATAAGTGGTGAATTATTCTCAATTGCAATGAAAGGATTATAAGCACAACCATGAGGAATTCTAGGGCATTCTGGAAATTTGTTGTCATTTTTAGGGAAACCTGTTTCCCTTGAGAGACGATAAGGAGTGAACTATGCAGAAAACTATTTGTATTACCGGGGCTACTTCCGGATTTGGCAAGGCCTGTGCCGAACGTTTTGCCACCGATGGCTGGCAAATGATTCTCACCGGGCGCCGAACAGACCGCTTGCAGGCTCTTTCCCAGGAGCTGGGAGCAGCGGTGCCGGTCCATATTGCTGAACTTGATGTGCGTGATTTCAAGGCGGTTGAAGCCATGGTGGCAGCCCTGCCTGAAGCGTTTAAATATATAGATGTGCTGGTTAATAATGCCGGGCTGGCCCTGGGGCTTGCCGGAGCGGACAAGACCGACATTGCCGACTGGGATACCATGATCGACACCAATGTCAAGGGGCTCTGTTACCTGACACGCTGCATCCTGCCGCATATGGTTCAGCGCAATCAGGGACACATTATTAATATGGGGTCCATTGCCGGCAACTACCCTTATCCGGGCGGCAATGTCTATGGTGCCACCAAGGCCTTTGTCAAACAGTTTTCCAGGAACCTGCTGACCGATCTGAATCACACCAAGATCCGAGTGACGAATATCGAGCCTGGATTGGCTGAGAGCGAGTTCTCCGTGGTTCGTTTTCACGGTGATCAGCAAAAAGCCGACGCGGTGTACAAGGGCACCGAGCCGCTCAGGCCGGTGGATATCGCTGAGATTGTGCATTGGGTGACCAGTGTGCCAGCGCATGTGAATATCAACACTGTAGAGGTCATGCCGGTCTGCCAGAGCTGCGGCCCCCTGGCCATTCATCGAGACGAGTAAAGGTACGAGCTGATGCGACGAGTAGTTATTACAGGTATGGGGATTGTCTCGCCGCTGGGGGATACCACGGCCGAGGTGCTGCGGTCCCTGCAGGAGTCCCGTTCCGGAGCCCGGTTTCATGAGTACTACCAGGAGATTGGTCTGCGGGCTCAGGTAGGCAGTTTTACCCGGATTGACGTGAAAGAACACCTGGAAAAGAAAAGCCTGCGTTTCATGGGCAATGCCGCCGCCTACGCCTCCATTGCTCTCTCCCAGGCGGTTGCCGATGCCGGGCTGGAGGTTGATGAGGTCTCCAACCCTCGGACCGGGTTGATTATTGGTTCCGGCGGGACCTCGGCGGAGAATGTAGTCGCCACCGCCGATGTCATGCGCAAAAAAGGACTCAAGCGACTGAGCCCCTTCATGGTGCCGCGCACCATGTCGAGCACGGTTTCCGCCTGCCTGACCAGCACCCACGGTATCAAAGGACTTTGTTATTCCATCTCTTCAGCCTGCGCCACGGGGTCCCACTGTATTGGCGCGGCCATGGAGCAGATTCAGTTGGGAAAACAGGATATTGTCTTTGCCGGTGGCTCGGACGAGGAGCATTGGACCCAGACCGCCATGTTCGATTCCATGGGAGCTTTGTCCACCAAGTATAATGAAACCCCGGAGCGGGCCTCACGTCCCTATGACCGTAACCGGGACGGCTTTGTCGTGGCCAATGGTGGCGGTATCGTGGTGCTCGAGGAGTATGAACGGGCGAAAAAACGCGGTGCCACCATCTATGGTGAGGTCGTCGGCTACGGTGCCACCGCTGATGGTGCCGAGATGGTCCAGCCCTCGGGCGAGGGAGCGGTACGCTGCATTCAGATGGCCCTTGCCACCGCAGGTGAGCAGGTCGACTACATCAACGCCCATGGCACCTCCACCCCCATCGGTGACCTGGTCGAGCTTCGCGCCATCCGCGAGGTCTTTGGCGCGGCCAACCCACCCATCAGTTCCACCAAATCTCTCTCAGGCCACAGCCTGGGAGCAGCCGGGGTGCACGAGGCCATCTATAGCCTGCTGATGCTCAACCATAGCTTCATCTCCGGAACGGCCAATATCGAGGAGATGGATCCCGAGGCCGAAGGTATGCATGTCGTCACAGAAAATCGTGATGTTTCACTCTCCACGGTGATGAGCAACAGCTATGGTTTTGGCGGAACCAATGCCTGTTTGATTTTTCGGAAGGTGGAATAGGGGGCACTGAAGCTATAGGGTGTCTTGAATAATTAGATTTTTCAATCAAGGCCAGATAAGCGCAGACTTCGAGGATTGCGCAAAATTTTACCGCAGGCATATACATGATATCGGAGTCTTCGCTTACCTCCGAGGATAAAATTTTAAGCATGACGCCGGGATTGGCAGAAAAAGCAATTATTCAAGATTCCCTACAGTGACGGGATCTTTTCCTTCTTTGTGCAAACAAAAAAGCGGCGTTCAGGCTGAAGCAACCTGAGCACCGCTTTTTTAATATCTGCAAGCCTGCCTCGGCAGAGTATCAGGCGTCCTGCTTCTGGTTTTTGGCGTTGTCGTAAAGGGCAACAAAGTTGATCGGCTCCATCAGAAACGGCATGAACCCTCCGTCAACCGCTGCCTGGCAGACGATCTGACGGGTAAAGGGGAAGAGCATCAGGGGGCAGTCCACTGCCAGTACACGTTCGTGGTGCTCTTCGGGGATGTTTTTCATCATGAACACGGCCGCGTGTTCGATTTCAGTGATGAACATCACCTGGTCCTCGTTGTTTTTATCCAGAACCTTGGCGGTGATCGCAATGGAAACTTCGCTGTGATCGTCATCGAGCTTTTGATTTTTCAGCTGAAGATTGAAGTCCACTTTGGGATTTTGGCCTTTATTGAGGAACACCTTGGGTGCATTGGGGCTCTCAAAGGAAAAATCCTTGATGTACATCTTCTGCATGCGAAAGATTGGGATATCCTGTTGCTCGGGAGTCTGGTCAGCCATGTTCTGTCCTTGTTTGTCGTAGTCAATGAAAGCTGGCATAAAGGATTGTGCCAGCGGGGTTACTTATGGGAATCTTGAATAATTGCTTTTTCTTCCAATCCCGCGGAGTCTGGCGCTTACCTCGTCACGCTTAAAATTTTATCCTCGGAGGTAAGCGAAGACTCCGATATCACATATATGCCTGCGGTAAAATTTTGCGCAATCCTCGAAGTCTGCGCTTATCTGGCCTTGATTGAAAAATCTAATTATTCAAGACACCCTTATGTATCTGAAAGGGAGGAGGCGTAGATAAACGCACACGGATTGTTACTTGTCTGGCATGGTAACTGCTTAGTCAGCCAAGGACAAGAGAAAATCGCTTGTAGGTTCTTCTTCCCCCACAGTGAAGTCAATCACTCGTTGCCGTTCAAAAACTGCTTGAGAAACATCCCCGTGTAAGATTTCGGCTCCTTGGCAATCGTTTCCGGTGTCCCTGCCGCTATTACCTGGCCACCACCACTGCCGCCCTCGGGCCCGATATCAATGACCCAGTCAGCGGTCTTGATTACATCGAGGTTATGCTCGATGACAATGACGGTGTTGCCGCTGTCCACCAGGCGGCTGAGTACACGCAACAGATGCTGAATATCTGCCGGGTGCAGGCCGGTGGTGGGTTCATCCAGAATATAAAGGGTCTTGCCGGTGGAGCGGCGGCTCAGTTCTTTGGCGAGCTTCACCCGCTGCGCCTCACCGCCAGAGAGGGTGACCGAACTCTGCCCCAGGCTGAGATAGCCCAGTCCCACATCCACAATTGTCTGTAGACGGCCTGCAATGGGGGGCACGTTCTGGAAAAACTCTAAAGCCTCTTCCACGGTCATCCGAAGAATGTCGGCGATGTTTTTACCCTTGTACTGGATTTCCAGGGTTTCCTCGTTGTAGCGTTTTCCCTGACAGCGTTCGCAGGTGACATAGATATCCGGCAGGAAGTGCATGGCGATACGGAGTACACCATCGCCTTCGCAGGTTTCGCAACGTCCCCCCTTGAGGTTGAAGCTGAAGCGGCCGGGCTGGTACCCACGGGCCCGCGACTCGGGCAGGCGGGCCAGTAACTCGCGAATCGGTGTCATCACCCCGGTGTAGGTGGCCGGATTGGAGCGAGGGGTTCGGCCAATGGGGCTCTGGTCGATATCGATCACCTTGTCGAGCAGGTCCAATCCTTTAAGCAATTGCGGCCCACGCTGATAGCCCTTGCGATCGGTGAAAAAGCGTTGTGCTTCGTTAAATAAGGTCTCAATCACCAGAGAACTCTTGCCGGAGCCAGAGACCCCTGTAACGCAGGTCATCACGCCTAAGGGGAATTGGACTGTAAGGTTCTGGAGATTATTGATGGTGGCCCCGACCACCTCTATACAGCGCCCTTTTTTGATCTGCTGGGAACGACGTTTTTGGGGGACTTCAATTCTGAGGCGTCCGGAAAGATATCCACCCGTCTGCGAGTTCTCGCAGTCTAACAACCCAGGTACTGGTCCGGAATACAAAATTTCCCCACCGTGCACCCCCGCACCAGGACCGATATCAAGCACATGGTCGGCGCTGGCGATGGTGTCCGAGTCGTGTTCAACCACGATGACGGTGTTGCCCAGGTCGCGCAGGTTGATCAGGGTTTTGATCAGCTTGTTGTTGTCCCGTTGATGGAGCCCGATGGAAGGCTCATCGAGGATATAGAGAACGCCGGCCAACCCGGAGCCGATCTGCGAGGCCAGGCGGATACGCTGGGCCTCGCCGCCGGATAAGGTTCCGGCACGGCGGTCCAGCGAAAGGTAGCCCAACCCCACACCGTGGAGGAAAAAGAGGCGTTCGCGAATCTCTTTGAGGATGGGGGCCGCGATTATGGACTGGCGTTCTTCAAAGTCAATGGTCTTCATCTCATTGATCAACTGTTCAATGGCCATGCGGCAGAGATCGATGATCGACCAGTTGCCAACAAGCACGGCCAGGGCCTCAGGCTTGAGCCTGGCGCCATGGCAGGCTGGGCACCCCTGCTCGGTCATGAACCCTTCAATCTCCTCACGCATACGCGCAGAGCTGGTCTCGCGGAAGAGGCGGTTGAGTCGTGGGACCACGCCCTCAAAGGCCAGATTGGAAACCAGGCTGCGTTTACCCCGTGTATGTATAAATTCCAGCTTTGTCTTGCCCGTTCCATGGAGGAGCCCTTTCTTGACCTTGGCTGGTAAGTCCGCAAAGGGAGTGGCCGGGTCAAAACGATAGTGGCGGGCAAAGGCTGCGATCCAGTTATCTGCCTGTGTGGAAAGGCGGCGTTTGGTCCAGGGGACAATGGCACCTTCTAAAAGAGAAAGCGAATCGTCGGGGACGATCAGTTCTTCATCAATAAACTGGTTGATGCCCAGGCCGCTGCAGACCGGGCAGGCCCCCTGGGGATTGTTAAAGGAAAATAACTGGGTCGAGAGCTCGGGCAGGGAGATGCCGCACTGGTGGCAGGCTGCGGATTCGCTGAAGAGCACCTCTTCGCCACTATCGGGAAAGTGGGCCAGCATGGTGCCGCCACCCAGTGCCACCGCGGTCGAGACCGATTCATCGAGTCGTCTGCGGATGGATGGCTTGATCACAAGCCGGTCGACCACGGCCTCGATGAAATGGTGCTTGTTCTTTTCAAGGCTGATTTCCTCGCTGAGCTGGCGAATCTCGCCGTCCACACGCACACGCACAAACCCCTCTTTGCGCAACCGTTGAAAAACCTGCTCATGCAGCCCCTTTTTCTGGGTAACCAGTGGCGCCAGCAGAATCATTTTTTCCCCTTCGGGGCGGGCCAGAATGGATTCGATCATATCGTGGATGGATTGCGAACGAATGGGCTGGCCACATTCGGGGCAGTGGGGCTGCCCGGCTCGGGCAAAAAGCAGGCGCAAATGATCGTAGATCTCGGTAACCGTGCCCACGGTGGAGCGGGGATTGCGGCTGGTGGTTTTTTGTTCGATGGAGACCGCTGGAGAGAGACCTTCGAGAAGATCGACATCCGGCTTGTTCATCTGGCCCAAAAACTGACGGGCATAGGTGGAGAGCGACTCCACATAGCGGCGTTGCCCCTCGGCATAGAGGGTGTCAAAGGCCAGGGTTGATTTGCCGGAGCCGGAGAGACCGGTGAAGACGATCAGCTTGTTGCGCGGCAGGTCCACTGAAATATTTTTCAGGTTGTGCATGCGTGCGCCGCGAATGCGAAGGTGTTGCGGTTCCATGAGGAGTCTTTTGGCTTATGCGCAGGTCTGTTGCAGAAAACAAAAACCTGGTTCATGTATTTTCGGCGCCAATGGCTGGCAAAAAGTGGCCGGGCTGACCTGAAGCACCAACATCTACGCCCTTGTGGACAATTTCGTTTACCATGGCTTGCGCCTATGGTAGATTGCCGCATACTTGTAGCCACTATCTGTTAACAATCAAGGGAGCCTTGAATAATTGCTTTATTCGCAGGGCGTGCACAGCTGCGGCTGCGCTGCTTGCGCCTGCGGTACATGTAGTTTCAAGCCACTCTCAATACCACGAAGATTTCGCCATGTATTTTCAGGACATCATTGCCACTTTGAACAGCTATTGGGCATCCGCAGGTTGTGTTGTCATGCAACCCTATGATATGGAAGTCGGTGCCGGCACCTTTCATCCCGCGACCCTGCTGCGTGCACTGGGCCCTGAACCCTGGAAGGCGGCTTATGTTCAGCCTTCACGCCGTCCTACTGATGGTCGCTACGGTGAAAATCCCAACCGGCTGCAGCATTATTACCAGTATCAGGTGGTGATCAAACCCTCACCCAAGGATGTGCAGGCGATGTATCTGGAGAGCCTGGAGCGATTTGGCCTCAACCTGCTGGAGCACGATATCCGCTTTGTTGAGGACGACTGGGAGTCTCCCACCCTGGGAGCTTGGGGGCTGGGCTGGGAGGTCTGGCTCGATGGCATGGAGATTACCCAGTTTACCTACTTTCAGCAGGCGGGTTCTGTTGATCTCAAGCCGATTACGGTCGAGATCACCTATGGGCTTGAGCGTATAGCCATGTACCTGCAAAAAGTTGACTCCGTCTATGATATTGCCTGGAACGAGCACGTCACCTACGGCGAGATTTTTCATCAGGCGGAAAAAGAGTTCTCGGCCTTTAACTTTGAAGAGGCCAATGTTGGCGATCTGACCGTGACCTTTGATAACTACGAGCGTGAAGCGTTGAAGCTCGTGGAGAAGGGGCTGATTCTTCCAGGCTACGATTACTGCCTGAAGTGCTCGCATACCTTTAATCTGCTGGATGCGCGGAAGGCTATTTCGGTTGCCGAGAGGACCCGCTATATTGGGAGAATTCGTCAAATTGCCCGGCAGGTGGCCCATCGATACGTGGAGCAGCGTGCTGAGATGGGGCATCCTCTGCTCAAAGGCACCAAATGAGGGCAGCGAGTACAAATCTCTTGGCGGAATTGCCTGAAAAATTAAAGAAAAATTTAAAAATTTTCTAGCGTTTCGATAATATTTGCAGTAAAAAAAGGGTGTTCGCATGAAGGCGACACCCTTTTTTTGTTCCCTGAAATCGGTAATACAGTTCGAGTCTCTGTGGTCTACCTGTACAACAGCTCCTTTCCGCGCTCAAACCTGTTCCAACGTCCATATTGCGCCTGCCGTTTTCATTCCTTGCGTCGCTCCTTTGCCCTATGAAAGGACGCAACGGTTCCATATCTCTGTATGCCCACGTTCTTCGTGGCGGGAACCGGTTGCTCTTCGTCCTGCGCTCCCAAGTTTTCACACACTCTGTTGGGTTCTTCTCACATGTTCAAGCCGCATCGTTGCTTCGTTTTTCTTCTGCAGCCCGGTGTTTGGCACCCGGCGGAGGGTGGTTGCCCCCGTTCTGTTCTTCTTTGCCACTATTATGGGCTTTTAGCCTGTCTCGCGTCTGCCCGCCCTTTTTATCTGGAGCAAATCCACTCTCAGCTTGCCTGTCTGGGACTCGTTGTGGATCGGGTCGGTAAAGCGCGCTTGGAGTTCTCAAGTGGGGGAGAAGAATGGTGACTATCATGTGTTGCAGTCAAGCCCCTGGGGATGCTTTTGTTCCTGAGGAGCGCCTCGTGCGTTGAGGCATTGTCCGCGCATGTGTTGATGTTGGTTTTTCCTGAAAGCGGGAAAGGGCGGCAGGGATATCGCCCTTATGATTCTGCAAATTCAGGCAACTAATAGGCCGACAGAATTGGCCACATTTCACAAGGAGGAATGGTAATGGCAGAGGGAACCGTAAAATGGTTTAATGATTCCAAGGGGTTCGGTTTTATTCAGCAGGATGGCGGTAACGATGTATTTGTTCATTACTCCGCAATTCAGGGGCAGGGGTTCAAGTCGCTGAAAGAAGGTGAGCGGGTTTCGTTTGAAGTCGTCAGCGGGGCCAAAGGGCCTGCGGCGGAGAAGGTCACCAAACTTTGATTTTCGTTGCCTTGAGCCTGAATCCGTGAGCGTTCTTGGTACGTCAGCTTTGCTGTTTGGAGTAACCGGTTAAAGCGCTCTTTATCGGATTGTGACGAGCAGTGAAGATAACGTGCAGCGCCCCAAAGGGCAGCGGGAGAAACTGGACACAATAAAATTTTCTAAAAAATCTTCAACGATTCGAGAGAATACGCTGTTCAGTGACCACTTGCTGTCACGGATTCAGGTTGAAATGAAAACGCCCGTTTCCTCCATCTGGAAGAAACGGGCGTTTTTTATTGGGGGGAGGTTGGGCCGTTCAGGCCAAATTCGGCTCAGTCGATGATACGCACCGCCCCCTGATCTGCAGAGGCGGCAAAGCGGGCATACATGCGAAGTGCTTTTGAAACCCGGCGATCACGGTCGGGGGTAAAGGCACCGTTGTCACGGCTGGCCTCGGTCACCCTGCGAGCGGCTATCTCTTCGTCGCTGATGAGTAGAGAGATGGTCCGTTTGGGAATATTGATATCAACCTTGTCCCCCTCGCGAACCAGGGCAATGGCACCCCCAGAGGCTGCCTCTGGAGAAACATGGCCGATAGAGAGACCTGAGGTGCCGCCGGAGAAGCGACCATCGGTCACCAGGGCGCATTCGGCTCCAAGGTGACGTGATTTGAGGTAGGAGGTGGGGTAGAGCATCTCCTGCATCCCGGGCCCGCCCTTGGGGCCTTCGTAGAGAATAAAAACGACGTCACCGGCTTCGATCGATCCATCGAGTATGGCATCGCAGGCTTCCTCTTGGGAGTGATAGACCTTGGCAGTACCGATGAAGTGGAGAATGGACTCGTCCACACCGGCTGTTTTGACGATGCACCCTTTTTCCGCAATGTTACCGTACAAAACGGCCAGGCCACCATCTTTGGAGTAGGCGTGCTCGAAATCGCGGATACAGCCCCCCTGGCGATCTGTGTCCAGCTCGGAATAGAGCGTGGACTGTGATCCCATTTTCAGGTTACGGATACCGGCGGGTGCACTTTTGTAGAGTGTTCTCGCTTTTTCACTGGCCCCTGGCTCCATGATGTCATACTGGGCAAGTGCCTCTGCCAGACTTAAGCCATCCGCTCGGGAAACAGAGGTGTCGACCAGGCCCGCGCGGGCCAGTTCGCCAAGGATGCCAAGAATACCACCGGCCCGATTCACATCCTCGACATGGTAGGAGGAGCTGGGGGCAACCTTGCACAGGTTGGGAACGCGGCGGGAGAGTGCATCGATATCCTGCATGGTGAAGTCGACTTCTGCCTCATGGGCCACGGCCAGAATATGAAGTACGGTATTGGTGGAGCCTCCCATGGCTATGTCCAGGGCCATGGCATTGGTAAAGGCGGCCTTGCTGGCTATGGATCGGGGCAGAACGCTGGCATCCCCCTGGCCATACCAGGCCTCGCACATGGCGACAATCCGCTGGGCAGCCTGGGCAAAGAGTTCCAGGCGGGCGGCATGGGTGGCAACCACGGTGCCGTTGCCGGGCAGAGCCAGGCCAATGGCCTCGTTAAGGCAGTTCATCGAGTTTGCAGTAAACATGCCGGAGCAGGAACCGCAGGTGGGACAGGCCGAGCGCTCGACCTCGGCTACCTCGTTGTCGCTGACGCTCTCATCGCCGGCCATGATCATGGCATCGATCAGATCAAGCGCCTTGTCACCGACACGGCCAGCTTCCATGGGGCCGCCGGAGACAAAGATCGCCGGAATGTTGAGCCGCATGGCAGCCATGAGCATGCCGGGGGTGATCTTGTCGCAGTTTGAGATGCAGACCATGGCATCGGCCTTGTGGGCGTTGCACATGTACTCCACCGAGTCGGCGATCAGATCGCGCGAGGGCAGGGAGTAGAGCATGCCGTCATGGCCCATGGCAATACCGTCGTCAATGGCAATGGTGTTGAACTCCGCAGCAAAACAGCCCAACTCCTCGATCTTGGCTTTCACCTGCTGGCCAATCTCGTGCAGATGAACATGACCGGGCACAAATTGGGTGAAAGAGTTGACCACGGCGATCACCGGTTTACCGATTTGTTCCTCCCGCATACCGTTGGCGCGCCAGAGGGCACGAGCCCCCGCCATTCTTCTCCCTTCTGTTGTCGCCGAACTCCGCAGTGGATTCGCCATCTCCTCACCTCTATGAATGTATGTAATTTTTTTCTTTTTCTTTTACCGCCGAAGCGATAGAACCTATAATATCGAACTCGTCAATACTATACTGGTAAACGCCATGAAACAACAGGAGATTAACTATTGGATCACGGCCATGCTCAACAAGCATAGTCGTGTCTCAGATCTTAATATAACCGTGGGGAAGACCCTGCAGGTAGAGAGCGATGGCGCCCTTGTTCCGGTGGATGTGGAACCGCCGGTGACAGAGTTGACGCCCTTTCAGACAGAGGTTTTCGCCCTCAATCTGATTGGTGGTAATCGCCGCTTGCTCCGCGACCTTGTGACCAAGGGGAGTTGTGATCTCTCCTACTCGCTGGATGACAAGGTCCGCTTCAGGGTCAATATTTTTTCGCAGAAGGGGCACTATTCCACTGTCCTGCGAAAGCTGGAAACGAAGATCCCCTCGATCAAAAATTTTAACTTTCCAGATGCCTTTACCAAAATGGCGCAGGAAGTCAATGGTCTGATTTTATTCACCGGTGCCACCGGTACGGGTAAAACCACCTCAATGGCCGCTATCCTCAACCGAATCAACGAGGAACGGGCCGTTCATATCGTCACTCTGGAAGATCCCATCGAGTATGTGCATCCGCACAAACAAGCGACCTTTAATCAGCGGGAAATGGGGGATGACTTCGATACCTTTGCCAACGGCCTACGCGCCGCCCTGCGTCAGGCGCCCAAGGTGGTGTTGGTTGGTGAGATCCGTGACCGGGAAACCCTGGAGATCGCTCTGACTGCCGCGGAAACGGGCCACGTGGTCTTTTCCACCCTGCATACCATTGATACCGGACAGACCATCAACCGTATCCTGGGTATGTTCGAGCAGGACGAACAACCCCAGGTGCGTAATCGCCTGGCCGATACCATTCGCTGGGTGGTGAGTCAACGACTGCTGCCCCGAATTGGCGGAGGCCGCGTTGCCGCACTGGAAATTCTCTGTACCAGTCTGCGGGTGCGTGATCTGATTATTAACGGAGAGACCGAAGAGAAGACGTTTTATAACGTGGTGAAAGAGGGCTCGACCAGGGATATGCGAACCTTTGACCAGCATTTGCTCGAGTTGTTTGAAACCGGGCTGATCACGGAAAAATCTGCCATGCTCTTTTCTTCGCATCGAAGTGAGATCAAGCGGGGGATGGATACCGTGAAGGCTGCCCGTGGCGAGCGAACCTCAAACATTGATAATCTCTCAATGGAAGAAGAGGAAGAGGATCCATATAATCGCTGGTAAAAACGACCTTTATCCGGTCCCGAAGCATTTGTGCACGATGCACGGTTACATTTTTTGATGGAGTTGCCATGCTGGATCAATGTCCCCAATGTCGAAAAACCCTGCGTTTAAGTGATGAGCAGAGCGCGCGCCTAAAAAAGGCGCTGTCGCAGTTGGCTCCTGGAAAGCAGTTGACTATTAAATGTCCGCATTGTCGCGAGCCCATTGGGCTCGATTCATCCGGGCAACCGCCGCAGCCTCCCCTCTGCCATGTCACTCCTCCTCCACCACCCAGCCTTGACTGGCTGCAATCCGGCCTCTATCAGGGGGAAGAAAAGGTCGAGGATGTGCCCATGGCCCTGGTGCTGCACCAGGATGATGAGCAGCGTAAACAGGTCGTCGAAGCGCTGGAGTCGGTCGGTTACCAGGTTTTTGTCAGTGAAACCGCCGCCGACGCCATTGAACGAATGCGTTTTGTGAATTTCTCTTGCATTGCTTTTTACCTGGATATGGAGGGAGGGGCGGAAAAATCATCTTTTCACGCCCATATGTGCCGGCTACCCATGGATCGCAGGCGTTTCATGTTTTATATTCTGCTCGGAAGCTCGCTGCACACCCTGTATGATTTGGAGGCCCTGGCTTGTAGCGCCAACCTGACCGTCAATACTTCTGATATAAAGCATCTCGATGTGATTCTGCGAAAAGCGATTCCTGCCTATGAAGAGCTTTTTGGCACCTTTCTCGAGGAGTTGGAAGCCTATGGCAGGGGGTGATGTCACAGGGCAAGCCGATCCATGAGTGTGGGCAAGATTTCACCCCCTGTTCCCTTGTTCGGTTGGGAGGCGAAGAAATACCTTTTTTCAAGAGGAAACAGTTGTTTTTCAGAAAAAACTTTGTTAAATAAACTTCTCTTACTCCATTGAGCAAGGAAGTTTCCCCTTGTTCGCCGTATCAACCACTTATCAAAGACCGTCCGCGGTCACCACAGGAACATTCCATGACGAAAAACGAAACTCAACCCGCTTTTGCGGCAGATGACACCAGCTTTGATGATCTGAGCTTTGCTGAACTGTTTGAACAGGAGGACAATAACACCGTTATCAATGTCGGTGAAGTTGCCATCGGAACAGTTGTTGGGCTGAGCAACGATGCTGTACTGATCGACGTTGGCGACAAGGCAGAAAGCTATATCGCGCTATCTGAATTCCGCCACGAAGATCCTGAACGGGAAATTGCACTCGGCGACGAATTTGAAGTCTTCATTGAAAAACGTAAAGATGAAGGCGGACTGCTGCTTTCCCGTGAAAAAGCCATTGCGATCAAAGTTTGGGAGCAGATTGCCAAGATTCAGGAAGAAGACGGGACCATTGAGGGACGTATCGAAAATCGTGTCAAGGGCGGTATGTCCGTTGATATCGGTGTTCCTGCATTTCTGCCGTATTCGCAGATTGATCTGCGTCCGGTGAAAGACCTGGATGGCCTGATCGGTGAGACCTTTGAGTTTAAAATTCTCAAGTTCAACCGTAAACGCAATAACGTTGTTATTTCCCGTCGCGCCATCCTCGAGTCCGAGCGGAGCGCCCTGCGCGAGCAGATGCGCAACACTCTCTCCGAGGGCCAGATCATTCGTGGTGCCATCACCAATATCACCGATTACGGTCTATTCATCGACCTCGGTGGCATGGACGGTCTCTGTCATATCACCGACCTCTCCTGGGGCCGCGTTTCCCATCCGTCCAAACTCTACAGTGTGGGCGAGGAAATTGAGGTCAAGATCCTCAAATACGACAAGGATTCCGACCGCGTATCCCTGGGTGTGAAACAGCTCAAATCCGATCCTTGGGAGCGTGTACCTGAGCAGTACGCACCGGGCTCACGCGTTACCGGCAAGGTCGTTTCCATCACCGATTACGGTGTGTTCGTTGAGTTGGAAGAGGGCGTTGAAGGTCTGGTACACATCTCCGAGATGAGCTGGTCCAAGAAACCGCGTCACCCATCCAAGATTGTGGGCGTGGGCGAAGAGATCGAGGTTCAGGTACTCAAAGTCGAGGCCGAGACCAAACGTATTTCTCTGGGTATGAAACAGCTGCAGCCCAATCCCTGGGATGTTGTTGAAGAGAGCTACCCTGTTGGCTCCGTTATCGAAGGCAAGATCAAGAACATCACCGACTTTGGTATCTTCATTGGTATCGAAGAGGGCATCGATGGTCTTATCCATGTTTCCGATCTCTCCTGGACCGAGCGTATCAAGCATCCGTCCGAGAAATACGCAAAAGGCGAGACCATCCAGGCTGTTGTACTCAAGATCGACAAAGAGAACGAGCGCTTCTCCCTGGGTGTGAAACAGCTCGAGCCGGATCCGTGGCAGGCTGCTGCCTCCAATTATCCGATTGGTTCCTCTGTTGAGGGAACTATCACCAACGTGACCGATTTTGGTGTCTTCGTTCAGCTGGAAGAAGGTATTGAAGGTCTGGTTCACGTTTCCGAGATCTCCCGTGACAAGGTGAAAACCCCGGTTGGCATGTTCAATGTGAACGACACCCTGAAAGCCACGGTGATCAACGTCTCCGCAGACGATCGCAAAATTGGATTGTCTGTCAAAGCTCTGCAGGAGAAGGACGACAATAACGGTGCCCTGCCTGAAGAGTACCTCCAGAATACTCAGAGCGAAGGACCTTCCACCATTGGTGATCTGTTGAAGGCTGCCGCTGGTGAGGATCTGAATAACAAGTAAGTAAAGTTTCGCCCTTATTGAAACGCAACGGGTGTTTCATCGACCAGGTACAACCTGTGTTGGTGAAGCGCCCTTTCTATTGTCCGTGAGCGGTGCCGATACCCGTCTGCCGTTGCGGTTGTTAAAGAGGAAAGGTAGTCATGCTTAAGCGTGAATTGGTCAATCAAGTATCAGAACAGCTTGGTGACTATTACAAGCAAGATATTGCACAAGCTGTTGAAATCATTCTTGAAGAGATATCGCAGGCACTTGCTGAAGAGAGAAGGGTGGAAATCCGAGGGTTCGGAAGTTTTTCCGTGCGTACACGTAAACCGCGTACGACCAAAAATCCTAAAACCGGTAAAATGATGAACATTCCGGCCCGCAAAACCCTGCATTTCACCATGAGCAAATCATTAAAAGAAGTGCTGATAGAAGAAGCAGAGTAATCGCGTTTCTTCCACAGGCTCCAAGACCGGCCCCTCTCTGGGGGGTCGGTCTTTTTTTATTGAACCTGAATTCGTGACAATGGCTGAAGCCACCCGCTATCACGGATTCAGAAGTAAAGCAGGGCACCGTGAGGTGCCTTTGCTTGCTGATGTGTCAAGTAAAGGGTGTCAGGTCTCCTTTACCTTGACGAAGAATCTCAGGCTGATCGTCGAGCAATGAGATGACTGACGAGGGCTCAGGAATGATTTCGCCGCTGTCTATTATGAGGTCGAGCTGCTTACCAAAAAGCAGGTCCACATCATCGGCTGTGCGAACCGGCATGTCGTCGTCATCACTTGGCTGGGCACTCGTGTTCAGGAGCGGATTGCCGAGTTCTTCCAAAATGCTCAGGCAAACACGGTGGCTGGGCACACGTATCCCAACCGTCTTTTGTTTGGTGAGCATAATTTTGGGTACCAGCTTCGTACCTGAAAGAACGAAGGTGTAGGGGCCAGGCAGATTTTTGCGCATCATACGATAGGCAGTGTTGCCAACGTGACCGTATTGACTGATGTTGGTCAGGGAGTCGCACACGAAACTAAACGGTTTATCTTTGGGGCGCTGCTTCATCTGGTAGATTCGTTTGATCGCCTTTTGATTAAATATATCACAGCCGATACCGTACATGGTGTCGGTGGGGTAACAGATCACGCCGCCGCGGCGGAGGACATCTACAGCCTGTTGAATGAGGCGCGCCTGTGGGTTGTCTGGGTTAATAGAGATAATTTTTGCCATGGGTTGATTCTCAATGGATGGTCATTTGTTGAGGCGGTATGCCCTGTGCCCAGGTGCTTGCTGTTGCAGGTGGGCAACCCCGCTACTTAAGCAGGATATCACTGGATTGGCTACCGGTTTTTTCTCATTACAGAGAAAAAGCGGCCCACTCCTACTGTCTCTTGATTGAGCAATAATGAATGAATTTTTATTCTCTCTTGCCCCTCGAGAGTCTTTTTTTATGGCATGTATTTATTTTTAGGTGGCAACGTGATAGAGAATAACTATTCTTCTGTTTCAAACTCTGACCTATGACCTGATAATAGAATACGTTGTTCAGTGACCACCCGCCGTCACGGATTCAGGTATACGTTCTCTTTCGTGAGATACCGGGTCCTTGCCTGGCTCGTTTTCCATCATCTCGGTCCATATGTGACCTGAACGATTAATTTTTCATGGTTGCCTGTAACGCCGCAGTTTTTGCGGAGTGATTGGAGGCACCATCTTTTTATTTTTAGGGCGCCACTTGTACGGTAGACGCATTTTCGGGACTGGTTTTCCCGTTTTTTTACTCCAGCAGAAGAGGAGCACGCATGCAGCAAAAAACTATTCCCACGGCCCTGACTTTTGACGATGTCCTTCTGGTTCCAGGAGCTTCAGAAGTATTGCCTTCTCAAGTATCTTTGAAGACTCGCCTGACTCGAAAACTCGACCTGCAGTCGCCCCTGTTGAGTGCGGCAATGGATACGGTGACCGAGCACCAGACGGCAATCGCCATGGCCCGGGAAGGTGGAGTCGGCATAATCCACAAAAATATGACCATCAGGCAGCAGGCTCGAGAAGTCGAACGGGTGAAAAAGTCTGAATCAGGTATGATTGCAGATCCCATTACGGTTTCTCCGTTTCAGAGTGTTGCCGAGGTGCAGCAGATCATGCGCACTTATCGCATCTCGGGGCTGCCGGTCATCGAAGGCGACAAGTTGGTGGGCATTGTGACCAACCGCGACCTGCGTTTTGTCTCCGATGACGGCTTGCGGGTCAACGATGTCATGACCTCCAAAAACCTGGTTACGGCTCCGGTTGGCATTGATTTGCCGCACTGTAAGGCCCTGCTCCACGAGCACCGTATTGAAAAATTGTTGATTGTTGATGAAAATGGTCGTCTCCAAGGATTGATCACCATCAAGGATATCGAGAAAATCAAGCAGTATCCCAACGCGGCTAAAGATGGCTATGGCCGTTTGCTGGCTGGAGCCGCTCTCGGGGTCAGCCCGGACATGATGAGACGCGCCGAAGCGCTGGTCAAGGCAAGTGTGGATGTGGTTGTCCTGGATTCAGCCCATGGCCATTCAGCGGGCATTCTCCAGGCCTTGCGGGAAGTGAAGACAAGCTTTCCCGACCTGCAGGTCATTGCAGGCAATATTGCAACACCTGAAGGTGTCGAGGCGTTGATTGATGCCGGTGCGGATGCAGTTAAAGTTGGTGTTGGACCTGGTTCCATCTGTACCACCCGAATTGTTGCCGGTGTCGGTGTGCCCCAGTTGACCGCGCTGAAAAACTGTGTGGCCGCTGCCTCCAAACACAATGTTCCTGTGATCGCAGATGGTGGCGTCAAGTTCTCTGGCGATGTCTGCAAGGCCCTGGGAATAGGCGCGGATGCGGTTATGATTGGGTCGCTCTTTGCCGGAACGGATGAAACACCGGGAGAAACGTTCCTCTACCAGGGGCGTAAATACAAAGGGTACCGTGGTATGGGCTCCATCGGCGCCATGCGTGAAGGTTCTTCTGATCGCTACTTCCAGGATAGAGAGAGCAGTAAACTTGTCCCTGAAGGTATTGAAGGTAAAGTCCCCTATCGTGGACCAATTTCCGAGATGGTCTACCAACTGCTTGGTGGTCTGCGTTCAGGAATGGGCTATGTCGGTGCGGCGACCATCGCGGAGCTCCATGAGAAAGCACAATTCGTGCAGATCTCTACAGCCGGACTGCGCGAGTCTCACGTGCATGACGTTATTATCACCAAGGAAGCCCCGAACTATCGGACTGAAGGTCTTTAAACCCGAATTTCTCATGGACATTTTGTCTCATTTTGAGAAAAAGACGGGGACGCAAGTCTCTTGCCTGATGAGAAATACGGGCTAAACCCAATCTGTGATGAGCCCGGTTGCTCAACAGCGTTTTTCTTTTAAAGGGAACAATTTCTTGCAAAGGATGCGACTGTTGAGCGCTCCCCATCGCCTCTTAGAGAGCCCGGTGCGTTTCTTTGTTTTTCAACCCTTATTCATAGGTAGCCATGTCCACGCATACGCAGAAAATCATCATTCTTGACTTTGGTTCGCAGACAACTCAACTGATAGCACGTCGAATTCGCGAACAGAAGGTCTACAGTGAAATCCACCCCTACACCCTTGAACTTGACCGGCTCAGGGACATGCAGCCAACCGGTATTATTCTTTCCGGTGGTCCGGCGAGTGTGTACGATGAGGACGCACCAATCAGCGATCCGGGGATCTATGATCTTGGCGTGCCAGTCTTGGGTATCTGTTATGGTGCTCAACTGATGACCGTGCAACAGGGCGGTCGAGTTGAAAAGGCCGAAAAACGGGAGTTTGGCAAAGCCGAGCTCACGGTTGAATACACCGGGGGGCTTTTTGCCGGCATGGAGGTCGCTCCGGCCCATCATCAGGTCTGGATGAGTCATGGGGATCGTATTGAAGAGTTGGCACCCGGCTTTGTGGTCTCTGCCACCAGTGGTCATTCCCCCTATGCCGCCATCCGCCATGCTGAAAAACCCTTTGCCGGCGTTCAATTTCACCCGGAGGTGGCGCATACCCTGATCGGTACCGATATCCTGCGGAATTTTATCTTTGGCCTCTGCAACTGTACGCCCGATTGGACCATGCATTCCTTCATCGATGCGACGGTTGCCGAGATTCGTGCCAAGGTCGGTTCCGACAAGGTTATTTGTGCCCTCTCTGGTGGCGTCGATTCTTCGGTGGTTGCCGCCATGGTGCATCGAGCTATCGGTAATCAGTTGACCTGTATTTACGTGAATAATGGCCTGATGCGTACCGGTGAGTCAGAGGCCATTCTCCGTTTTTTTCGCGAGAAAACGGATCTCAACGTCATTGATGTCGATGCAAGTGAGTATTTTCTCAAGCAGCTCGACGGCATTGCCGACCCTGAAGAGAAACGCAAACGCATCGGCTATGGGTTTATTGAAATCTTTGAGGCTGAGGCCAAGAAACTTGGTGATGTTCGCTACCTGGCACAGGGAACCCTGTACCCGGATGTGATCGAGTCGGTGGTTTTTCGTGGAAAAGCTCCTATCAAGTCCCATCATAATGTAGGCGGCTTGCCTGAGCGCATGCAGCTGGAGTTGATTGAGCCGCTGCGTGAGCTGTTTAAAGATGAGGTGCGTGAACTCGGATTAGAACTCGGGTTGCCAGAGGAGGCGATTTATCGTCAGCCCTTCCCTGGACCGGGGCTCGGAATCCGCATCATGGGCGGCATCAGTGCAGAGCGGCTTAATATTCTGCGTCAGGCCGATGTGATCGTGCTTGAGGAAATGAAGGATAGTGGCTGGTACCGCAAAGTATGGCAGTCTTTTGCCGTCCTGCTGCCGATTCAGACCGTCGGCGTTATGGGGGACGGCCGGACCTACGAACACGTGATAGCCCTGCGTTGTGTGGATAGCAGGGATGCCATGACGGCTGACTGGTCGCACCTGCCCTACGAATTGCTGGGAAGGATCTCCAATCGCATTATCAATGAGGTCCGCGGGGTTAATCGTGTGGTCTACGATATCTCCTCAAAACCACCGTCCACCATCGAGTGGGAGTAAAAACAGCGAGTCCAGGCTTGCTCCCTCGCAGGCCTTCGCTGGCTTTGTCTACAGCGACATTAACCGATCCCGCACTTTGTAGCGGGGTCGGTTTCTTTCTTCTCTTTTTTGGTTGTGCAGTGGTCCTGCGCTCCGGCGTATCATTGATGGACCGTTTAAAAAAAAGGGCGGAGAGCTTTTTCACCTTCAAGCTCTTGCTGCCTGTCTGAAAATTCCTCCTTTTTTCGCTTGTTCGAACAAATTGAAAAATTCCATGCTCAAAACAGCTATTTACGTTGATGCAGAAAACATTAAAATGAGCGGTGGCTACGGCATGCGCTATGATGTGCTTGTCGACCTGGCCAATAACCATAATTCCGTGATGCTGAGGGCCAACTGCTATTTGGCCGAGGATCACGAGCGGACCCAACGCGATAGCGAATATCGGCAGAAGGTCTACTCCTACCATAATATTCTTCGTCAATGCGGTTTTAAGATTATAAAAAAATATGTGCGCCGGTTCAAAGACGAGGACGGGAATATCACCACCAAGGCCAACGCCGATATGGACCTGGCCATCGATGCCCTGTTGCAGGCCCGAAATCTGGACCGCATAATTCTCTTGACCGGTGACGGTGATTTTCTCCGGCTGATTATTGCCCTGCAGAACATGGGCTGCCGCGTTGAGGTCATTGGGTTTCACAACGTCAATAAAGAGTTGCGCGAGGTGGCCGACTCGTATATTTCCGGCTTCCTTGTCCCTGGGTTGCTGCCCATTGCCGGAAGCCATGGCGAAAACGGCGAGCAGTGGCAGCGGGGAACCGTGGCCAACTTTAACCAGGAGCGGGGCTTTGGTTTTTTCCGTTATTACCGCCTGGAGAATAACTCGCTGGAATCAGAGACCGTGTTTTTTCATCTTTCCAAGTCAACTCTCGGCTCAGACCATTTTTTCCAGGAATCCCACCGGATTTTTGAATTTCGGGTGGTGGAAAACCCGGCCAACGATAACCGTTCGGAAGCCTGGGATATCCGACTGATCAAGGAAAATTGATTATGACGGTCTTGGCAAGCCTCCCTTACAGAATTCATTTTCCCCCTGAAGAACTCCGTTGAAGATGCTGCTTGCCGGTGATATTGGCGCCACCAAAACGGTGCTTGCTCTCTACGAGCGTTGGCCAGGTAAACCGATACGGCAACAACGTTTTCTGAATGCGGACTACAGCTCTTTTCTCCCGCTGGTCGAGGAGTTTTTAGCCAAGAGTGAGGTGCGACCAGATATCGGCTGTCTCGGCATTGCCGGACCGGTGGTCGCGGGGCAGGTACAGATGACCAATCTGGACTGGTCCCTGGAAGCAGCTCTGCTGCGCAAGCAGCTTGGGCTTGAGCAGATGCACCTGATTAACGATCTGGTGGCAACGGCCTTTGGTGCGGTCCATCTGCCGCTCACCGAACTCCGTTCTCTTCAGGCGGGACGGGAAGATGCGCAAGCCGTGCAAGCTGTTATTGCTCCAGGAAGCGGTCTTGGCGAGGGGTTTTTGCTTCCCTGGCAGGGGAGGTATTTGCCCTGCGCCTCAGAAGGGGGGCATGCGAGTTTTGCTCCAAGAAATGCGCTGCAGGTAGAGCTGCTGACCTTTATGCAGAGAGAACGAAGGCATGTCTCGGTGGAGCAGGTCTGCTCCGGTCTGGCATTGCCTGATTTGTTCGCCTTCATGTCCACCCACTATACGGTGCCACTTTGGTTGCGGCAGCAGCTTGAGCAGGTGTCTGACCAGACCCCTCTTATCGTCACGGCGGCTCTGGAGGCATTCAATGGTTCTCGAGAATGCCCGGTTGCCTGGGAAACCCTGCAGCTTTTTTTTGATATTCTGGCAGATGAGGCGGCCAATCTGGTCCTGAAGACCATGGCCTTTGGCGGTCTTTTTCTGGGGGGAGGGCTTGCTGCCCGCGTTCATGGTGCCCTTGATGTAAAGCGCTTTCGTGCTTTGTTTTCTCGGGGGACTTATCAAGAACGACTCGCCCAGGTACCGATACGGATTATTCTGAACGCGGATACTGCCCTTGTGGGGGCTGCTGCCTATGGGGCACTGGCTGCCTGAGGCCCCCCAACCAAAGGCCGGGACAAGCACGTCAGGGCAGGGCGCTATTTTCAGCTTTCACTGTCCTTTTGTCGCAGCGGGCAGTTCCAGCAGCTGCAGATAGAGTTCTCGGCTTATCCAGGCATCGGTTGCCGCATAGTGAATCTGCTGGGGGGTGAGTTCCGGCTTGGACCAGTTGGAGGTGCGAGCTGTCTTGGATATACGGACGCCGCAGACCAGAGCGGCAAGACCGCGTAACCCCTGATTGCGGATGTTACGCAGGCGGGCCATGCGTGCCAGGTCCACAAAACCGGCCGGGGAAAAGGGAGCAATGGATTGCAGGTTCAATAGATCAAAGTCCGGCGCAACGCCCGCTTTGACAATGGATCTTTTTTCCAGGGTGGCGCGAATTGACTCAGGTAAACCCGTTGTTTGCAATTGGAAGAGGTAGACTGTCTCCGCTGATGCCAACTGGAGCAGACTTGGTTTGAATTTCTGCCCTTTTTTAAAAGCCGGTCGGGTTTCCGTATCAAAACCAAGGATAGTACACCCTTGCAGCGCTTGAGTTGCCTGCTCAACTTCCTCCGCCGTTGTTATCAGTTGAACTGCTCCCTGCCATCTGGCCAGGGGAAGTTCATTAATAGCTTCTTTGCTGATTTTTCTTCCACCACTAGGGCGTCCTTGAGAAACCAGTGGTTCACTGCTGACTAACACAACGTACCTCAATACCTCTCAGCATTCGAAAGCCATAAAAAGGCACTCGATATGCTTTTTTCTTTCCTGCCATTTCTGGCTCATCAGCGATACTCTGCACCCTCTGTCCCCATGGGGGCAGGGTGACCATCTATTACCTTCATTATACCCGTTTTGAAACAATTTGGAGAACTCGTCTCTCCTTATTAACCTGTGGTTGTCCCCCCTCTACTTCATTTCTTACGTTATGTCATGTTCTTTTGCCTGTTTTTGTCATTCTGGTATGGGATGGGACAATTTTGCACAGCTTGTTGCGGCATGGTCTTAAATGATTCAATTGTGCAACATGATGAGGTGTATATTTACAAAAAAGAAATAAAAGAGACTGGCTGTGGTTCAGTCAGGCCTGAGCGGCAAATAGAATCGGCACGTGGGCGGTGCTCGTCTCTGTCGCGCTGTGCAGCCGAGGAGAAGTTGGGGAAATGCCTGGGGAAAAGGGATACAGGGGAGTAGTTGTAAGCTGGGTACCACAATGTGTAAGGGGGATCGCCGCGTGTTTTACCGATTGGAAACGGGAAGATAACCTAGGAATACTTTTTGCAGCTTCCTGTGCAAGATACTCGTAGAGGGAGGGCCGGATTGTTCCCGGATACTGAGGGGCTGGGCAGTGAGATTATAGGCTTGCTGATGGTTTAATTGTATCTGAATCCATGAGAGCATTCATCGGTGCGTCAGTTTCGTTGTTCATGATTCGAATGTTGTCCATGGAGCACCGCCCTCAGGGGGAACGTCCGGAACCCAGAAGTATCGCTTGAGCTATTTATAAACAGATGGTCCCGTTGCTCTGCCCGTAAAGGATACAATCCTGGGCGCTCTCATGCGCTGTCAGGCTGACTCAGGGGGCCAAGTGGTTACGCAAAAGGATATGAATACAAATACACCTTCCTATGATCCTCCAGTGGATGCCAACAGCACCGCAGCTTTAGAGGTGCAGGCACTTTACAATATCGTTAACCTTATCGGGTCGGCCGTCCACTTGGATACGGCGCTTTCCTCAGTACTGAAAGTACTGCATGATACCCTGCGAATGGAGCGGGCCACCTTGGCCTTGTTGGACGAGACGGGGCGGCATTTGACCATCCGCGCTTCTTACGGACTCAGTGTCGAGGAGGAGCAGCGGGGGGTCTATGGGCTGGACGAAGGAATTTACGGGCAGGTGTTCAGTACCGGTTCTCCCTTTGTTGTGCCCGATGTGCACAGCGAGCCACTGTTTTTAAACAGGACCGGTTCACGTCCCTCTATTTCAAAGACCAAAATTTCGTTTATCGGCGTGCCTGTCATGCTCTCAGGGGCTGCAGTTGGTGTGCTGAGTGTGGACAGGCTCTTTGATTCCGATATTTCCTTTGAAGAGGATGTGCGTTTTTTAACGGTTCTCTCTACCCTGATTGCCCAGTTTCTCAGCCTGAACCGGGCCATTCGTCAGGACAGGGAGCAGTTGGTTCAGGAAAATCTGAGTTTGAAAGAAAAACTCCATGGCCGGTATCACCGCCATCAGATCATTGGGCAGTCCAAGGCCATGCAGGAGGTCTACTGGTCCATTGAACGGGTTGCGCCATCAAGCGCTACAGTCCTGCTGTTAGGGGAATCGGGGACAGGAAAAGAGCTGGTGGCTCGGGCCGTGCATGATGCCAGTCCGCGGAAGAATGAGGCCTTCATCAAAGTCAACTGTGCGGCCCTGCCAGAGAATCTCTTGGAGAGCGAACTCTTTGGGCACGAGAAGGGGGCCTTTACAGGCGCGGTGGTCGCCCGAATCGGTCGTTTTGAGCAGGCGGATCATGGAACAATTTTTCTTGATGAAATCGGTGAATTACCCCTGTTGCTCCAGGCAAAGTTGCTTCGCGTGCTCCAGGAACAGCAGTTTGAGCGTCTTGGGGGATCACGCACTCTGGAGGTGGATGTACGCATCATTGCCGCAACCAATGTCAGCCTTGAGCGGGCCGTCGCTTTGGGGACCTTCCGAAACGACTTGTATTATCGTTTAAACGTGGTACCCATCAATCTGCCCCCTCTGCGTAAGCGCCGCGACGATATCCCGCTGCTCCTTGATCATTTTCTTCGGTCTAGTAACAAGCGAAACGAAAAGAACCTGCGTATGTCTCGTGAGTTTCTCGATTTTCTCACCGATTACAACTGGCCGGGAAATGTGCGCGAGTTGCAAAACCTGGTCGAGCGGATGGTCATTCTGGCAAGTGGTGATGTGCTTACGGTGGAAGAACTCCCCGAATATATGACCAGTCCGGATTCCGGTCGAATTCCACCGGCGATGGAAACGGTGTTGCCGCCATCTGCTGCACCGCAGGCGGCAACGGCCCAGCCAACAGGAAGAAAATCTCTTAAAGATCTTGAACGGGAACAGGTGGAATCGGCCCTGATTCGAAACGGTTGGGTCCAGTCACGGGCGGCACGGGAGTTGGGGCTGACCCAGCGGCAGATGGGATATCGGATGAAGAAATTTAACCTGCAGCGCCCTGAATTTTAACACGATGCAAAGGGGGCGAACGTGTATTGTGCACATGTGTCAACGCGGCGTGTTGCCATCCGCTTTCACTGCGGCATGGTCGCATCCAGCTCCTGGCGAATCGCCATTCCCAGGGTGTTGATCATATAGGGTTTTTTGATGTAGCGTCCAACCCCTATACGGATGGCTTCGGTAACACGGGTGGTTTCGGAAAAACCGCTGGTAATAATCGCCGCCTGTTCAGGGACAAGGGATTTGATGCTGCGGTAGGTATCAAATCCATCCATTCCCTCACCTAAAATCATATCCAGCAGCAGGAGGTCAAAGCGTTCTTTGCGGGCAAGATCAAGCGCCTGCTCACCACTTTCTGCGGTTGTGACCCTGTACCCCAGTTCGGTGAGGATAGTCGAGGCAATCTCCCGTTGCTCGAAAATATCGTCAACGACCAGGATGTGCTCTCCTTTCCCCTGATAGTCGTCAAGGCGTGGGGCCTGGGGATGTTGGGCACGGCTTTGGTCTGTCACTGGGAAATAAAGGCTGAATACAGTCCCGTTGGCTGAACTTTCGCAGTCAATATAACCTCCGTGGTCTTTCACCGTCCCCCAGACAACGGCCATGCCCAGGCCGGTTCCGCTGGTCCCCATTCGCTTACTGGAAAAAAACGGTTCAAAAATCTTTTCCAGGTCTTCCGGGGCAATACCACAGCCCTGATCTTTTATTTGCAACACGACATAATCGCCCTCACTGATGTTCTCGTAGAGTTTCTGTGAGCTGTCCAGGTAGCGGTTCTCCGTGCTGATGTGAATCTCTCCTCCTTGCTCCATGGACTCGGCCGCGTTGGCGATCAGGTTCATGATCGTTTTTGCGAGATGGACCGGAGAGCCAAGGATCGGCAGGAGATCAGGGGCAAAGGTTGTGTGTATCTTGAGCTGGAGATGGTGCGACTGTAGCAGTTGAAATTCCGGGCTTGAAAGGTACTCTTCCAGCAGCTGGTTGAGGTTCACCGGTTCTCGTACGTTGATGCCCCGCCTGGCAAGCGTCAACAGGTCCTGGACAATGGCCGCCGCCTTTTCTCCGGATTCCTTTATGGTGCGCAGCGCTGGGTACATGGGATGGTTGGGAGGAAGTTTAATTAAAAGCAGGTCCGGATAGCTGACAATGCCCGAGAGAATGTTGTTGAGGTCGTGGGCCACACCTCCGGCCAGGGTGCCAATCATTTCCAGCTTTTCTGCGCGTACCAGTCGCTCTTCTGCTTTTTGCCGTTCCCCTATCTCCTTTTGTAGTTCCTGGCTGCGCTGTTCGATGATTTTTTCCAGGTTCTCCTGGTGATGGGCCAGAGCTTCTTCGGTGTTGCGACGAACTTGTATTTCTTCATTGAGGGTACTGACGGTTTTGTCCAGCTGGTCAATCATGATGTTGAAGGAGTCTGTCAGCTCGGAGATCTCGTCAGGAGTGCCCGTCGAGCGTGCTATGCGCTGTGAGAAGTCGCCCTGACGGACTGTCATGGTTACGCGGAGCATGTCCTGGAGTCGATGGACGATGACCTGCCGAAACAAGGCAATAATAAGGGCTGCGAGGATGCAGAGCACAAGAACCGCTCCCAGCGTGTTGATACGGAAGATGTGGGCAATGGGTTCCAGGGTTTGATCCAGGGCCTGCTCAATGACAAAGATCCACCGGGTGCGCTCAAGGTGCTGGAAGACGGTGAGTACGCCGCCATTGTGTTCATTGTGGACGAATTGGCCACTGCTGGTCGCGTAGAGACGATTGAAGGTGGTCTCGGATTCCTGGGCAAACAGGTGCTGTCCAATATCACGGGAGCTGCCCAAGAGCTTGCGGTCGCCGTCAATGAGAAAGGCATAGCCAAATTGTTTGACTTTAAAATCATCGAGAAACAGGGCGTTGAACAGGGAGAAGTCTATTACTCCGCCAAGAACCCCAACAATGGTATCTCCGGAGCGAACCGGAGTGGCAACGGTAAAGGTCTTGTGATCGGAGAAACGGCTGATGATAACATCGGAAAGGGTGGTTTTCCCTTGAAGCGCTTCCTGAAAGTACGGGCGGTCTGCGAGAAGGATTCCACTCACGCTTTCAGACGAGTGGGGCGCTATGGCCACAAATTCCCCGTGGATGTCGGTGAGAAAGATCGACTCATATTGCTGGTAGCCTGCTTTCAGGTTGGTCAGGAGTTCCTGGGCCCCCTGTCGGGCGCTGCGGCCATAATAGCCCCCCTCGGTCAGAGCTTCGACGATCACATCCTGCCGGGACCAGGCACCAACGTCTATCATTCGAGCCTGCAACCAGCTGTCGATCAGCTTTGCAGAAAGCACGACCTCCCGATCAAGTCGCTTGGAGAGTTCCTCGCGGACAATAGTTCGAGCATTCCAATGCTCCATGACCAGGATAGCTGTTAAGCCGATGGCGATGATAACCACCGTGGGCAGGAGAATTTTTCGACTCAGGCTTGGTGGCATAATCAACGAATAACAACTTCTGCACGTTTGATAATGGAGTAGGGGATTTGAATGCCGAGCTGTTCTGCCGTTCGCAGGTTCAGCTGAATCCTCCCCTGATCCGTTGGCCGCACCGGAATCTCTGCAGGGCGTTTTCCCTCAAGAATTCTTTTGGCGATTGTGGCGGCAGCCACCCCTTGCTCGTGCATGGAAACTGAGATCGCGCAGAGTACGCCAGAAGTTGCTGCGCTATCAAAAAAACCCACGGTGGGGAGATGATAGCTCTTGTTGATGATATCGATTAATTCCTGCTCCGAAACCTTGGTGGAGTCTGTTTTGCTTCGGGTGATGGTGCGGAGAACATAAAGGCCTATCGCGTCGACTTGATTATGGTATTGCTCCAGGGTTTCCTGCCATTCCTGGAGTGTCAAAGGTTGTCTATAGGCCACCACCGTCACCGGTAGGGAGAGCGACTTGCTATAGTTGATCGTGGGGTCTGTGGTCGCTGATTTGTCGGCCATGATCAGGATACGCTTGATATCCGGCTTGATTTTTAAGAGCAGTTCGATACTTTCCTGAATGTTGGGGCGCTCAAGTACGCCGGTGACGTTCTCGGCTGGATAACCGTATTCTTCCGGTTCTTTGTTGACCCCGCTGAAGACGAACCAGGGGGGACCTGGTTTGTCGACATACTCTTTGGCAAAATATTTTTGGGCATTATCATCCATGGCAAGGACCACATCGGGGCGGAGCTGCCTGACCAGTTCTTTGGCTTTCTCACCAGTTTTGAGCTTCCAACTCTCTTTGGTGTGGCGTTTTGTATCCATATAGTACGAGTGGATTGCATACTCGTCCGCAGGCAAAACCTCATGAATGCCCTTATCCATCTCTGTTACATGCTCTGCCTGGCTCTTATGGTAACTATGCACCACAAGTATTTGCTTTTGATGGATATTTTTTGCAGTGACTGGAACAGCTGTACCCGTGAGGCTGGCAACCAAAAGTGTAAACAAAAGCGTTGTGCGCAACTGGAGCTTCATGACAGTGACCCAAAAAAAGTTGTTTAGGGATTCCGTATATTTGTCATGGTGGCACAGAAACCGTTGCAATGCAATGGCTTGAGAGGAAAAGTGCTATTTTCTCCAGGCGCTGTCCTGCCCTCTGATCACTCAAAAGCCGTTCCTCTTTGTTTCCCGGATGATCAAGGTCCACAGTGGTGTATGCATTGCGGAATATATGAGAGAAATGTCTGGTTTGCTTCTCTGCATCGCTGCCTATTGCGGTTGCATCAGCGCCCCCTGTTTATCCTGGAGGGATTTAGGGGCAGCGGATGTATTGCCGGAAAATAAAAGAGAAAAAACCCTTTCTTTGTGCCGCGGATTTTTCTATTCTGCAGGCATGGTAATAATTGTCGTTTCCGATGAAGCCCCAAGAGCGAGGTCGCGTATTTCCAACAGACTTGTTTTATGGTATGGGGGATCTGTGGTTTTTGACTTTTAGCGACACCATCATTATTGCTATTGCATGGAATTCATACGCGTGTCATTTTTTACTTTGATTCCGTTGTTGTGTTTGTCCTCTTTTTCAGGGCATCTTGCATAATTGTTTTTTCGACCCAGCTTGACCCTACTCGGAAAATTTTATTATCCAAGATACCCTTCAGTTTCGCTTCTGTAATCTGTTTTCTTCAAACCCTTGGTGGAGTGCAATTCCTTGAAACCGACAGATATCGAAGATCCTCAATATTTTCATAAGGTCATTGATTGCCAGTTTGCCTGTCCCGCCCACACTCCCGTTCCGGAGTATATTCGACTAATCAGCCAAAAACGCTATACCGATGCCTATATGCTCAACTGGGCCTCTAACGTTTTTCCTGGTGTTCTGGGCAGAGTCTGTGATCGTCCCTGTGAGCCTGCCTGCCGTCGAGGTCGGGTGGAAAAAGACCCCGTGGCGATATGCCGCCTCAAGCGGCTTTGTGCCGACAATCGTGACGAGGTCCTGGGGCTGCTGCCAACGATTCCAGCTGAAAAAAACGGTAAACGTATTGCGCTAATCGGTGCCGGCCCAGCCTCACTCACCGTTGCCCGGGATCTGATGCCACTTGGCTATAGCATTGATCTCTATGACGATCAGGAAAAAGGCGGTGGCTTCATGCGCAGTCAGTTACCTTCCTTTCGTCTGCCGGAAGCAGTTCTGGCCACCGAAGTCGATTATATTCTCGACATGGGAGTGACGACCCACTTCACCCAACGCGTTGAAAGCCTCCAGGCGGTGCTTGATCAAGATTATGATGCCGTTTTTGTTGGAACAGGCGCCCCCCGTGGTCGAGACTTACCGGACCTGCCCGGACGTGAGGCCGGGGCCGGTTCAATTCATGTGGGGATTGACTGGTTAGCCGGTGTTGTCTTTGGCCATGTCAATGCCATCGGGAAACGGGTCCTGGTTCTGGGAGGTGGAAATACGGCCATGGATTGTTGTCGAACAGCGCGACGCCTCGGGGGAGAGCAGGTGAGTGTGGTGGTTCGCTCACCCCGCGAGGAAATGAAAGCCTCGCCCTGGGAGATAGATGAGGCCGTGCATGAAGATGTGCCCATTATCGATAATCACGTGCCCCTGGAATTTGTGATGGGGAACAACTACCTGGTGGGGATGCGTTTTGATCGGGTACAAGCGGTCTATGATGACAACGGAAAGCGGCAGCTACGTTCAACCGGGCAGGAACCGGTTTTTATGCCCTGCGACGAAGTGCTTCTGGCTGTTGGCCAGCTCAATGCCTTTCCCTTTATCGAGAAAGAGTCCGGGGTTGCATTTACAGACAAGGGATTGCCGCAGTTGAATCCACAGACCCTGCAATCGACGCATCCCAAAGTCTTTTTTGGCGGCGATGCTGCCTTTGGCCCGCAAAATATCATTACTGCCGTGGCTCACGGGCATGAGGCCGCTATTTCGATCCATCTGCTCTGTCAAGGCCGTTCCCTGAGAGAGCGTCCGGGGCCCCAGGTGGATTTCGCCGGACAAAAGATGGGCGTGCACGACTGGCTCTATCATAACCAGGTCTCCGAGACCAACCGTCAGGCCGTTCCCATGCTCTCTAAGGCAAAAACGTTGAAAGATCGACTGCTTGAGGTTGAGTTGGGCTTTGACCGTCAGATCGGCCAGGCCGAATCCTTACGCTGTTTGAACTGCGATGTGCAGACCGTCTTTCATGCAGATTTATGTATCGAGTGCGACGGCTGTGTTGATGCCTGCCCTGAGAGCTGTATTAATTTTGTGGAAAACGGCACAGAAGAAGAACTGCGAACCCGCCTGAAGGCACCGGCAGAAAACCGGAGCCAGGATCTCTACGTTTCGGGACCACTTACCACCGGGCGTGTCATGGTCAAGGACGAGGATGTTTGCCTGCACTGCGGCATCTGTGCGGAGCGGTGTCCAACCTCGGCCTGGGAGATGCAAAAATTCCTCTTTCATCCAGCACAGGCAGAGCATATATGAAACAGTTACAAGGCGTAAACGATTTTGTGATCCGTTTTGCCAACGTTAATGGTTCCGGTTCAGCCAGTGCCAATAACCTCTTTGCCAAAGCGGTCTTTCGCATGGGGGTGCCGGTTAGCCCCAAAAATATTTTTCCTTCGAATATACAAGGGTTGCCCACTTGGTATGAGGTGCGGGTCAACGAGCAGGGCTATGTCGGGCGGCGTGGCGATATCGACATGGTGGTGGCGGTCAATGGGCAGACACTGCGGCAGGACTACGACAGCCTGGTCCCTGGTGGCTACTTTCTCTTTGACTCCTCCAAACCCTTGCCTGAGGATTTTCAACGCGACGATATTACGGTCATTGGTATTCCCCTGACCTTTCTCTGCAACGAGACCTTTGAGAATCCGCGTATGCGGCCTCTTTTGAAAAATATCATCTATGTCGGTGCGCTGGCGACCCTGCTTGATATGGAGTTGCAGGTGCTCATTGACTCAGTCAACAGGCAATTTCAAAAAAAGCCCAAGCTGGCAGAACCCAATATTCAGGCTCTGGAGCTGGGGTACGCCTATGCCCAAGAGCATCACCCCGATACATGTCAGCTCAAGGTACAGCGATCTGATAAGGTCGGAGATGCAATCATTATGGATGGCAACTCTGCCACCGCCCTGGGGGCTCTTTATGCCGGAGCCACAGTGGTTGGCTGGTATCCGATCACCCCTTCAACCTCGGTTATCGAGGCCTTTGGCCGTTATGCCGAAAAATATCGCATCGAGGCCGACACCGGACGGATCAAGGCGGCCATTGTCCAGGCGGAAGATGAGCTGGCAGCCATTGGGATTGTTATAGGAGCCTCCTGGAATGGCGCACGTGCCTTTACCGCCACATCTGGACCGGGCATCTCGCTGATGAACGAGTTTTTGGGGCTGGCCTATTTTGGCGAGATCCCGGCGGTGCTCATTGATGTACAACGGGCAGGGCCTTCAACCGGTATGCCCACCCGGACTCAGCAGTCCGATGTGCTGGAATGCGCCTATGCTTCCCATGGGGATACCAAGCATCCTCTGCTTTTTCCCTGTGATCCCCGGGAGTGTTTCGATATGACCGCCGATGCCTTTGATCTGGCCGAACATCTGCAAACCCCAGTGATGGTGATGAGTGATCTTGATCTGGGAATGAACGACCATTTTGGCCCACCATTGAGCTGGGAGACTGGCCGTAGCTATGACCGGGGCAAGGTGCTGAGCGCCGAAGAGCTCGATACGCTGACCACCCGCTGGGGACGCTACAAGGATACGGATGGTGACGGCATCTGTTACCGCACCTATCCAGGCACCCACCCGGAAAAGGGCGTCTACTTCACCCGCGGTACTTCCCGGGACGAGTACTCCGCCTACACCGAGAGTTCGGCCGCCTATCAGGCCAATATGGAACGGCTTGAACTCAAATGGGAAACCACCAAGCGGCTCCTGCCGCTGGCTCGGATTAAGACACCGTTTCCCAAGGCACGTCTGGGCGCAATCTTTTACGGCTCTACCGCGCCCGCCGCCTATGAGGCTATCGAGCTTTTGCATCAGCGCGGTATTGATATCAACACCATGCGTTTGCGGGCCTTCCCCTTTCAGCAGGAGGTGCTTGATTTTATCAATAACCATGAACTGGTTTTTGTTATTGAGCAGAATAGAGATGGTCAGATGCGTACCCTGCTGATAAATGAAGAAGGGCTGCCATCGGATAAAATGGTCCATATCGGCTGCTATGACGGTATGCCCGTGGCCAGTCGATCCCTTGTACGCGCCCTGGAAAAAGCGATGGGGGGACTCGGCATTAACCTGCAGCAGCTTTCCACCCAAGGAGGTACCCAATGACCTTCCAGCGACCGACCTTTCGTCATCCTGATCTGCCCCCCAATTCGGCGGGCTACAACCTCCGTGACTATGAGGGGGGGATCTCGACACTCTGTGCCGGCTGTGGGCATGACTCTATCTGTGGTGCCATTATTCAAGCCTGCTTTGAACTTGCCATCCCACCTCATCAGCTTGTCAAAATGTCGGGGATCGGCTGTTCCTCCAAGACCCCAGCGTATTTTTTGGGAAAATCCCATGGCTTTAACTCGGTGCATGGGCGTATGCCTTCCATTGCCACCGGCGCCAACATGGCCAATCGAGATCTGGTGTATCTTGGTGTCTCAGGTGATGGCGATACCGCCTCCATCGGTATGGGCCAGTTTGTCCATGCGGTACGCAGGAACCTCAATATGGTCTACATTGTGATGAACAACGGTTGCTATGGCCTGACCAAAGGCCAGTATTCAGCCACCGCCGATAAGGGGACCAAAAGTAAAAAGGGCAGCGTCAATGCTCTGGAGTCCATTGATCTCTGCGAGCTTGCCATTCAGCTTGGGGCCGGATTTGTGGGCCGCAGTTTTTCCGGCGATAAAAAACAGCTGGTCCCGATGATTAAGGCCGGGCTTGCCCACAAGGGGCTCTCCTTTATTGATGTCATCTCCCCCTGTGTCACCTTCAACAACAACCCTGAATCAACCAAGAGTTATCACTGGGTCCGTGAGCACAGCGAGGCCACCAACACCTTTGATTTTGTTCCCTTTCGCCAGACCATTACCACAGAGTATGAGGATTCTGTTGATCAGGAGGTTCGCCTCCATGATGATTCGGTGATTCACCTGCATAAGCATGAAAATACACCGGATGTCACCGACCGTCGCCAGGCCATTGATAATCTGGAAGATCATAAGGCCGAAGGCGTTATTCTCACCGGTGTCTTGTACGTGAACCCTGAATCAGCCGATACCCATGATATCCTCAATACCAGTGAAAAATCTTTTAATTCCATGGGGGTAGAGGACCTCTGTCCCGGTGGGGACGTGCTTGCCAAAATTAACGAAAGCTATCGTTGAGCCGCTATGGAACCTGAATCCGTGAGTATCCATCGGTGCGTTAGTTTCGTCGTCAAGGATTCAGATGGAAGACCAGCCTGCACGTGCCCGCGTCATGGGCCGCGCCGCTGATCTTCAAGATTCCCTCAAGAGGAATACTATCCGGGGAGCTTTGTATTGCCTGTGTACTGTAAGAAACTTCGATTGCTTTATCTCTGGGCGGGGTTAGCCCTGGTCGCCTGTACAGATCCATCCTCTGTTGCCCAGACTGCGCAGGAGCCAAAGCCGCAAATTGCCCCCCAGCAGGTCATGCGCTCATTTGGTCCCGGGCAGGGCGTGAGATTGACACGGGAACCCTGTGTGGGCAGCTATTACAGCGATCGACTCAGTGGAGATTTTGCAGGTTATATCAAGCTTGAACGCTTCATTGAGCAGATGGTCAATGAACACGGGTTTGAGCGGGAATACCTGCTGGGGCTTTTTTCCCAGGCAAAGCGGAAGGATTGGACCCTCAACTACTTTGCACGTAGTGATAAGCGCAGTAAAAAGCCCCTTTCTCCAGGGAGTTGGTCCCGATATCGGGCCAAATTCCTTGGCCAGGAGCGGATCGGGCGGGCGGTCGCCTTTGGCAGGCGACACAAGACAGCATTGGCTCAGGCATCTGAGGAATACGGGGTGCCAGGGGAATACATTCTGGGCATCATGGCTGTGGAGACCAGTTTTGGCAAACATCTGGGCACTCATCGGGTGCTTGATGCCTTAACGACACTGGGCTTTGATTATGCCCGGCGGGGCGCTTTTTTTCGGGATGAACTCCGGCAATTTTTGTTGATGGCCCGTAGCGAAAAGTTGGATCCGAGTACACCCAAGGGTTCCTTTGCCGGAGCCATGGGGCTTGGACAGTTTATGCCCAGCAGTTTTCGCAAATGGGCTGTTGATTTTAACCGTGACGGCCATCGCAACCTCTGGGACCCTGAAGATACCATTGGCAGTATCGCCAACTACTTTGTCCAGCATGGCTGGCAGTCCGGCAAGCCGGTGGTGGCTCCACTCAGGATAAAAAAACCGGTGCCGCTCAAGGTGGGGTGCAACACCCGCTATTCAGTCAGAAGCCTTCAGCAGGCCGGACTGGGGTTCGCGCAATCGTTGCAGACAAAAGATGCCCTCTGCCTGCTGCGTCTTCGCTACTATAAGACCGATCAATACCTGATCGGCTATCCCAACTTTTACACCATCACCCGCTATAACCGAAGTACCCACTATGCCATGGCCGTGCACGAGTTGGCGCAGGTGATTAGGCAAAAGCTATAACCTAAATCCGTGACGGTGGGGGGCTCTGAACAGCGTCTCCTATTAATGGGGCTAAGAGTTTTAAATTAATTCATTTGTTGTTCAGCTTCACCCGCCGCCCCTTGGGGCATCTATCCGTACGTCACCTTCATTGCCTGATATATACTGATAAATGCTCACGGATTCAGGTATAAGGAAGTGGAACTCGCCTTTTTCTCATTGATCCAGGGGGAAGTCCTCTGGTGCATTACCTGCTGTAAAGGATCAAGGGGGGCAAAAAAAGGAGCAACCATCCCATGAAGATCACCACGAGGTTGGCGGTAGTTATCGGGAGTGTGATTGTGTTCGTCCTCGCCCTGACACCCTCCACGCGTGCCGAAATACGGCGCCCTGCAGTCGTCCTCATTTTAAATTCCTACCATCCTGGTTTTGTCTGGTCAGATGAAGAAGAGGCCGGAGCGATTGGGCAGTTGCGTGCGACCTTTCCTTCCGTGGATCTTCCTGTGGAATATCTCGATGCCAAGCGCTATCCCGGAGAGCGTAACCTGATTCGGATGAAGGATCTCCTGGTGGATAAGTATCAAGGGAAAAAGGTTGATTTGATTATCGCCCTTGATGATCCGGCCGTTGATATGCTCACCAAGTTTCATGCGGAACTCTTCCCTGATACGCCGGTTGTTTTTGCCGGGATAACCTCGTTGAGTCCATATGCCGACAGAGGCAGGAAAAAGATCAGCGGGGTGTTTGAGACGCAGGATTTACGCCATACCATTGATATAGCCCTCAAACTGCATCCGAAGACCACGCAGATTCTGGCTATCAGCGATATGTCAATCAGCGGTCGTGCCGCCCACAGGGCGTTAAAAGCCCTGCAGCCCCTGTATGCGGGACGGGTTACTCTTCGCTTCCTTCCCCCCTGTAGCTTCCAGGAGGCCCAAGATGCTGTCGCGGCCCTTGGGCCAACATCGATCGTTCTTCTCAATACTTACACAATTGATTCTCAGGGCGATACGCTCACGACCAGAGACAGCACACGCTTGATCGTTTCCGCAGCCAAGGTGCCGGTGTATGGCATTCATCACAACAGGCTTGGCAGCGGTATTGTCGGGGGATACCTCCTGTGCGGGTCCCGTCAGGGAAAGAAAGCGGCTGAGTTAGGCGTGCATCTGCTTGCAGGAAACAGCCCAGATCATTTTACCAAGAGTAATTTCAGTACATCCGGTGCCTTTTTCGATTACGAGCAAATGAAGCGTTTTGATATTCTTCCATCGGAATTGCCGGAGAACAGCGTTGTCATAAATCTTCCGAAATCTGTTTTTGTCACCCACCGCAAATTCGCCCTCACGGTGGTATCCGTTCTTGCTCTTCTTGTGGTTGCCGTTGTCCTGCTTGCTTTTTTTATCGTAAGTCTTATCCAGGCAAGAGCCGCACTGCGGAAAAAAACGGAAGAGCTTGATCGTATATTCAACCTCTCTTTGGATATGCTCTGTATAACCGACCAGGAGGGGCGATTTATTCGTTTGAACCCTGCCTGGAAGACCACGCTGGGGTATCCTCTTGACGAACTCCAGGGGAAGCGGTTCGTTGATCTGATCCACCCGGATGATCTTTTCGTGACGCAGGGGATCCTGGAACGGTTAAAAGGAGAAAACGTTATTGATTTCACCAGTCGTTATAGCTGTAGAGATGGAAGCTACCGCTGGATGGAATGGAGGTCGAAACCCGATAATGAATCGTTGATTTATGCCGTAGTTCGTGATGTAACCGAGCGTAAACAGATTGAGCAGTCGCTGCAGAAAAGTGAAAGCTTTCTGCGGGCTTTGTTACAGAGTGTGCCGGATCTCATTTGGCTGAAAGACGTTCATGGCGTCTTTTTGGCCTGTAATGCGACCTTTGAACGGCTGTACGGCGCAAAGGAAACAGAGATCATTGGCAAGACGGATTATGACTTTGTTGATAGGGCTCTGGCTGATTTTTTTCGCGAACATGACCGCAGGGCTATTGACGCGGGTAAGCCTGTCAGCAATGAAGAGTCGGTCACCTTTGCCGATAACGGCTCTCAGGTGCTCCTGGAAACCATCAAAACACCGATGTTCAATGAACAGGGGGAGCTTATTGGCGTGTTGGGTGTTGCCCGTGACATAACCGAACGGAAGAATGCTGAGGAGGAGAAGGTCAAGCTCAAAAGTCAGCTCCAGCAAGCGCAAAAGATGGAATCGGTTGGCCGGTTGGCAGGAGGAGTCGCTCACGATTTCAATAACATGCTCAGTGTGATTCTTGGTTATGGAGAACTGGCCTTGCAGCAGGCTCGCCCCGGTCAGAAGCTGCACACATCCTTGCAGCAGATTATGCAAGCGGCACAACATTCCGCTGAAATCACCCGGCAACTCCTCGCCTTTGCCCGCAAACAAACGATTGCCCCCCAGATCCTGGACATGAACCGTGCGGTTGAAGGCATGCTCAAGATGTTGCAGCGACTCATCGGAGAGGACATTGAGCTGGAGTGGCAGCCCGGCAAGGATGTGTGGCCTGTATTGATAGATCCCGGGCAGATTGATCAGGTTCTGGCCAACCTCTGTGTGAATGCCAGGGACGCTATTGCGGATGTGGGGAAAGTGACCATTAAAACAGGGAATGCGTCATTCGACGAAGCTGAAAGCACAACGCAGTATGGATTTCAAGCGGGAGAATATGTTTCTTTAAGCATCAGCGATACTGGAAGCGGTATGGATACGGAGATCCAGGAACATATATTTGAACCGTTTTTTACCACGAAGGTGTCCGGGAGTGGGACCGGCTTGGGACTTGCGACCGTGTACGGTATCGTTCGGCAGAACAATGGTTTTATAGACGTTTCCAGCACACCGGGACAGGGGACGACCTTTACCTTGCATTTTCCGCGAAATCAAGCCTCTGGCCTGCAGACGGAGCCGCTCAAAAAACCTCCGGCACCATGTGGGCATGAATCCATCCTCCTGGTGGAAGACGAACCCATGATTCTTGATATGGTAGCTCTCATGCTAGACAATCTGGGATACACCGTGATCTCCGCCAGAACCCCGGAGGAGGCAATCGAGCGGGCGCGTGAGCATACAGGTGATATTGATTTGCTTCTGACCGACGTGATTATGCCTGGCATGAACGGGCGCGATTTGGCCCAAGAGATTGAATCCGTGTATGCCAACCTCAAGGTCCTGTTTATGTCCGGGTACACAGCCGATGTTATCGCCCATCATGGGGTTTTGGATAATGGCGTGCATTTTATGCAAAAGCCCTTTTCCAAGGAAACGCTCGGCAGCAAAGTACGTGAGGCCTTGGCGGGACCAGAGAACTAGCCCCAGGCAGGGGACCGTCAAAAAGAAAAAGGGCGCACCGTTTGGTGCGCCCTTTTTTGTTTCAGTAATTCTTGATTGAAAAAACTATCTATGCAAGGCCATAACAGGTTTTCTCTGCCTTTTAGGCGAGAAACAAATACGTGGCCGCCAGACCGGTTATGGACATGGTGATAGTATAGGGCATAGCCAGCCAGACCATGCGGCCATAGGAAAGACGAATGACCGGAGCCAGGGCAGAGGTCAGGAGGAAAAGGAAGGCAGCCTGACCGTTGGGCGTGGCCACACTGGGAATGTTCGTTCCCGTGTTAATGGCGACCGCCAGTTTGTCCAGGTGATGGATCAGTTTGTGTGCCTGCTCGGCTGCGTCAGTCGGTAATGCAGCAAGTACATCGGCACGAACCAGATGCGGGTCGGTCAGTTTCTGCATCAGCTCCGCACCGCTCATACCAATGTTAGGAATATTGCCCAGTTCTTGAACAAAATGCATTTTTGTCTCGGAGATATAGACCGTTGCCACGAAGACATTGTCCGAGATCGCGGAAAGCAGGCCGTTGGCGATATAGTACGCACCCAACTGCGCATGGCCCTGCAGGCTCAGTACGTAGCTGATAATCGGCGCGAACAGGTGCTGCTCATGGATGACAGCAACGATGGTGAAAAAGACCACCAGCAGGGCAGTGAACGGCAGGGCCTCTTCAAAGGCATGGCCAATCTGATGCTCCTCGGTGACACCGTTCAACGCGGTCAACAGGACAATAACCGAGAGACCGATCAGACCGACAGCCGCCAGGTGGAAGGCCAGGGCAACAATCAGCCAGATACCGCAGCAGGCCTGAATGATCAGCTTGATCTTTCCTTTAGTGCCGCGCTTGGCCTCCATCTTCATCTCTGTTTCCAGAAGATGCGAGCGAATGTTGCCCGGCATCTCAAAACCGTAGGTGAACCATTTCTTTTTTTCGACCATGTAACAGGTGCAAAGACCCACAATCAGAACAGGGAGTGAGACCGGGGCGACCTCAATAAAAAATTCAGGGAAATGCCAGCCCATTACCGAACCGATCAGCAGGTTCTGCGGTTCGCCCACCAGCGTACAGACACCACCCAGAGCGGTACCCACCGCACCGTGCATCATCAGGTTCCGCAGGAAGCCGCGAAACTGTTTCAGATCAGCTTGCTCCTGCTCCTTGAGGGTCAGGTCACTGGTGAGATCATGCACAGCATCAGCGCTGCCTTTTCCTGAAACATACTTATGATAGATTTCGTAGAAGCCGTAGGCTACAGCGATAATAACCGCGGTGACGGTTAGGGCGTCAAGAAAGGCGGAAAGAAAGGCGCCGGCAAAGCAGAACAAGAGGGAAATCTGATACTTGGACTGTACCTTCACCAAGATGCGGGTGAAGGTGAAGCGAAGGAAGTCCTTCATGAAGTAGATACCCGCAACCATGAAAATCAGCAGCAGGATAACTTCGAAGTTGACCAGGGCCTCATGGTACACAGTCTCCGGTTTGGCCATGCCGATGAACACAGCTTCAAAGGCCAGGAGCCCACCAGCAGGCAGCGGATAGCACTTCAGAGCCATGGCCAGGGTGAAGATAAATTCACCGATCAGGATCCAGCCGGCAATAAAGGATCCGTAGGCATCGAGTAAAATGGGGTTGATCACCAAAAAGGCAAGAATGGTGATCTTGTACCAAAGTGGGGCATTGCCAAGAAAATTCGTGGCAAATGCTTTGGGATAGGACAGGGACATCGTTTGTTCTCCTAGGTTGAAGAATCGTAGTTGACCGCCAGGCTGTTCCGCCGCGGACGGCCATATTCTTTTGCAGGCTCAACGATGTATGGCCACTCCATCGAAAGCCTCTGACATACCAAAGTTAGAGGACTAGCCTCCAACGCGTTTGACAGTGTAACCGAGTTTTTGCAGCGCGCTCACCAGAGTATCCCGGTGTTCTCCTTGAATCTCGATAACGCCATCTTTAATGGCACCTCCGGCGCCACATTGTTTTTTCAGCTTTCCCGCAAGTTGACGGAGTGGTGCAGGGGCAAGGTTCAAACCGCTGACAGTGGTCACGCCACTGCCTTTTCGCCCTTTGGTTTGCCTGCCTATGCGAATAATTCCATCACTGGTTTTGGGGGGAATCCGGGAAGAGCATTGACATTTGGCCGTGGGCCTTCCGCATCCCGGACACAGTCTGCCGTGCTCAGTTGAGTACACCGCAACAGCATCAAATGAGGATTTCGTTACCATTTTTACGTTATTTTTTCAATGATTACTAGTGGTTTGTTCCGTGTTTTTCATCCGCCATTCAAGGACTTGCCCGCTGAGGAAGGATGTAACGCTGCCATGTGATTCCGGTACCTGCCAGGGGGCGCGTTCCAGGAAAGCCGATTTACTTGGAGGATTAATTCGATAGAAGGTACGACCATGGTTGGAAACAAAACCCGCGAGTTTTTCAAGGCAATTGTTTGCTTCAAAAAGCTGTGCCAGCATAGGCAGGGCGACGGGGGCGGAAAACACACCGGCGGCACAACCACAGCATTCCTTTTTATGACGGGGGTGGGGGGCTGAGTCCGAGCCAAAGAAGAGGCGAGGATGGCCTCTGAAAACCGCCTGGCAGAGGGCTTCGCGATCTTCCGGTCGTTTGGCAATGGGTTTGCAAAAAAGATCCGGCTGCAGCAAACCACCGGCCACATCGTCCAAAGTGATCAGCAGGTGGTGCAGGGTGACGGTGGCGGCAACGTTGTCATATCGGTTGAGGAGTTCGACCGATTTCGCTGTGGTTATATGTTCCATGACAATGCGGAGCCGGGGAAAGTTTTCAGCCAGCCAGCTGTAAACGGGGAGAAACTCCTGTTCTCGGTCCATGACAAAACCGTTGCTTTCTCCGTGCACCAGCAAAGGGATATCCAATTCTTCCAGCAGGGAGACCGTCTCGCCGATTCGGTCAAAATCACGTACACCTCCCTCACTTTGGGTGGTAATTCCCGCGGGGTAGAGCTTGAGCCCGATGATTTCGTCTTTGGCTGCCACGAGCTCTTCTCTGCTGTACTCACGAAAAAAAAGCGTCATCAGAGGCGTAAAGAGAACATCTCCACAGGCATCCTGAACCTGCTGTCGATATTTTCGCAGGCGCTGTAGGCTGTCCACGGGCTCCACCAGATTGGGCATGATCACACCAGCGGCGAACTGGGCAGCGCTGAAGGGGGCAACCTGCTGAAGCATAGCCCCCTCACGCAGGTGCAGGTGCAGGTCTAGGGGGGTCTCAATTTGTAGTTCCATGGTTATTTTCGCCGAGGTTTCGGGGGAAGTACATCGGTGATGGAACCATCCACCATCTCAGCGGCAAAGGCAAAGGTCTCCGCCAGTGTTGGGTGGGCGTGGATGGTCGAGCTGATCTGCCTGGCTGTGGCTCCAAGCTCGATGGCCAAGGCCGCCTCGTGGATCAGTTCGCCAGCATTGGCACCACAGATACCGGCTCCGAGCAGGACGCCGCTTTCGGTATCAAAAAGCGCTTTGCTCACGCCAAGGTTGGCTCCCGAGCTCAGAGCCCGGCCACTGGCCCCCCAGGGGAATTTTCCCTTGTCCAGAGAAATGCCCTGTTCCTGCGCCTCTTTTTCTGTCAGCCCTGCCCAGGCGATTTCCGGTGCGGTGTAGGCCACCGAAGGAATGATTTTGGGCGTAAAGCCTACCTGATGCCCCGCAATGACTTCGGCGGCGATTTTTCCTTGATGGGTTGCCTTATGGGCCAGCATGGGATCGCCAACCACATCTCCGATGGCATAAATATGGGGCAGCCTTGTCTGTTGTTGCTGGTTGACGGGAATAAAACCCTTGTCATTGGGCTCAAGGGGAAGTGCCGCAAGCCCGAGATCGGCAGTGTGAGGACGCCTGCCCACCGCAACCAGCACCGCATCATAGCGTTGGGTTGAGGTGTTCTTGCCTTCAAGAGAAACCTCCACGCCGTCGTTTTGTGGTGTTATTGCTCCCACACGGGTGTCGGTATGGATAGAGTAGCGTTTCTTCAGCTTGAGAAAAAGAGGTTGCACCAGGTCCCGATCAGCCGGTGGAATGAGCTGTTTTTGCATCTCAACAATGGTGATCTCCGTCCCCAATGCATGGTAAATCTGGGCCATTTCAAGCCCGATAATCCCGCCACCGATAATGAGAAGACGTTTGGGGATGGTTGTCAGCGCCAGTGCCGTGGTGGAATCCCATATCCGCGGATCTTCCGGAATGCCGGGGAGTTTAAAGGCCTGGGAACCGGTGGCGATGATAGCCTGGTCAAAGTGCACCTGCGTGCTCTCCTCCTGACCCCTTACTGCAAGCGTATGTGAGCCGGTGAAAGTGGCCGTGCCGGTCCGACGATCAATGTTTCGTGCCTTGCACAGAGTATCAAGCCCTTTGGTCAGTTGGCTGACCACATCTGCCTTATGGCTTCGCAGGACACTGAGATCGATTTCAGGTGAAGAAAAGGTAACACCGAACTTAGCGGCCTCGCTTGCCTCTTCGATAACATCTGCTGCATGCAGGAGCGTTTTGGATGGGATACAGCCCACGTTGAGACAGGTGCCACCCAGGCGGTTTCCCTGTTCAATCAAACAGACATGTAGTCCCAAGTCGGCGGCTCGGAAAGCCGCGGTGTAACCTCCAGGACCGCCGCCAATAACGGCTACCCCGGTCTTTACTTCCTGCATGGTCATTGGTCTCCTTTTGTAGTGTTGATCTGCCTGTGCCTCGGCAAATAGACGGTGCACGGCTTGTTCTTTACTGATTCAGGTTTGTGTTTGTAACAGAATAGGTGAGTACCCGCTACCAAGAGGGGGGGCTGTGAAAAGAGATGATCTCTTGCTGGAACCGGGATGTGGAGCATTATAACCGGATTATGCGGCATGGCTCAAGCAATAGCGGGGGGAAAGCGAGAATGTGTCCACCTTTGCGAAAAATGTGGAATGGGCGACAAAAATGAAGAGGTTGAGACAGGGCGAGAGGGAGAGTGAGGCTCATTGTTTGGGTGAAGAGAGCGATGTGTTTTTTAATTATTTGAAATTATAGAAAAATAATTTAAAGGGGCAGGTGGCCCATTGCTTGCTTTGGGAATGGACAAAGAAAAATACTCACTGTCTATCTTGTATTCTTGCTGAGGGGAGTCCAGTATTATGAAAGCCACCTGGGAAAAAATATTTGAGTATGCCTCCATGCCTGTCCATGGGACCCTGTCACGTAAACTGCGTAAGGGCGTGGAGTTGCAGGTTAATGAGGGGAAAATCTATGCAGCGGCTGTGCTCTTTCTTGGAGAAGAGTTTGTGCGTATCACTGAAGAAGATAAAGGGAAAATGGTCAACAGCTACTACGATTGGGGGGCGATCAGTACCATTCGCACCTTGAGTCCCAAAGAGAGTGCCGAGTAATAGAGCTGTCTGAGAATTTGAGAAGAAAAAGGAATAAAATATGGCACTTGCGTATCGTCCACTTGGAATAGTGAAGCAGTTTTTGGAGGAGATCGGCATTGAGGTAACCTATGCCTACGATGATCTCGTTTTTATTCAGCACAATCCCGTACTCCTTCAGTTTGGTGAAGTTGGAGAGGATCTCTTTTTTTACACCAATGTCGAAACCGGAGAGGAGGAGGCCGGTCAGATCTTTGCCGCGATTCAGGCAAAGGCACAAAGTGCGGGGATGAGCCTGATCCAACGGGGGAAATACCGTCTCTCAGAAGGAGAGGGGGAGAATTTATCGTTGGAATTCCTCGAAGATGCCGAGTCCTGAGTGACTTTAAGGTGATCTGAATTCGTGAAGGCGGGTGGTTGCCCAACAGTAGAGGGTGTTTGCGGATTCAGGTGTGAACAACCAGGAAGTGCTCCGCACATGTGCAATGTGTGGAGCACCACCCTGGACACAAAAAAAGGAGCACCCGTTGGAGTTACTTGCCTGCCCCCAGTGTGGATCGCAGTGGTTTGTCTCAAGCCGGAGCGGAGAGCGCACCGTATTTCAGATGGATGGGCAGCACCAGCCGGTGATCGCCCAACCCGAGAGTATTTCTGAAGACACTGTTCCCATCAATCCCGACCAGATTTTTTGCGGTGCCTGCAGCTGGAAAGGACCGGAAAACGATCTGGTTGAATCCCGATAGTCCTTCTGTTGCCGGTTAATAAGCCCGCTCTGAGGTGACAGTTTCTTACAGGGTGCCTTTATTGGGCTAACTGCTTTTCAACGCTTGCTATTTTATCATCCATCGTCTGCCCGCGGTCGGTACGTGTGCCGAGTTTTATCGTGGTTGTAATCCGCGGGGCTCCCATGGCATGGACCCGCTCATGGCACAGCTTCACCGCTGCCATCACCTCGTCCCAGTCTCCCTCAATATTTGTCCCATAGGCGTGAAGCTTGTGCTCCAGACCTGTTTCCAACAGTACCTTATGGCACTCGGTCACATATTTGGAGACAGAAACGCCAACGCCCAGTGGTACCAGGCAGAGATCAAGAATAACTTGCATTATGTCCTCCTTCTCCCGGATTGCGCCGGGTTTGCTTGGGGAAGTTATCAGGGCGCATGTTTAAAAAAAGGAGTTCTCTCCAGTAGCTGCACCTGGCACCCCCATTTCTTTTTTCCTCTTTTGCCAATTTTCCACTATGCTACAGACAGTGATCGAAGACAACCAGTAAATCCGGCCTGGAGGTTGCCATGCGTATTCTCGTACTTGAAGATTCCAAACCCACCCAACATCTGTTGCGTTCCCGCCTGGATAAACAAGGGTATTTTGTCGACGTTGCCGATAACGGACATCAGGGCTTCCAGTTGGCCACTGCCAATGCCTACGATACCATCATCACCGATATTCAGATGCCCCATTGGGATGGATTCAAGTTCATTGAGGCGATCGGTGTGGTCAATCCGCACCTGCCAATCATTGTGGTGACCTCCACCATGGATGATCGTGATGTTATGGATCGCTTGCATGAGCATACCAACGTCTATGGGGTCATGGCTAAACCCTTTGACTTTGAAGAACTCTTTGTGCGTCTGGGTGGGGTTCCCCGCCAGACGCACACCTCGGTCAATAAAAAAGCGAAAATTGTCTGCACCATTGGGCCTGCCTCCAATACACCGGATATGCTGGGGAAAATGATCCTTGCCGGCATGGATGTGGCCCGGCTCAACTTTTCCCACGGCAGTTACGATACCCATGAAGAAACGCTCTGTGCCATCCGCGAGGCGGAAAAGATCTGGGAGAAACCCATCGCCGTGCTGCAGGATCTCTGCGGTCCCAAAATTCGTACCGGCCCCATGCAGGAGGGCGCCGTACGTTTACAGGCTGGAGAGGTGATCATTATTCAGGCTGAGGCCATTGAAGGCACGGCCGAACGAATATCCACTATTACCCCCTCAATTCTCTCTGATCTACGGGTGGGGGAGCCGGTGTTACTGGATGATGGGCTGCTGGAGTTACGGGTGCTTAAGGAGGGTGAGCAGGAAGTCCATTGTGAGGTGGTGGTGGGCGGGATACTCAAATCAAGTAAAGGCATTAACCTGCCGGCCACCAACATCTCCTTACCCAGTGTGACCGAAAAGGACTGGCAGGATCTGGACTGGGGGCTGGAGCATTCGGTGGATTATGTGGCGCTTTCCTTTGTCCGCAGTGCTGAGGATGTGTGGCGTATCAAGAAATACATCAAGCATTCAGGCAAGCGCAACCTCAAGGTGGTTGCCAAGATCGAAAAGCCCGAGGCGGTGCAAAATATCCATGACATCATTGAGGTAGCCGATGCGATCATGATTGCCCGGGGCGATATGGGGGTTGAACTCCCTGCCGCGCGGGTCCCCAGAATTCAGGAGCGGATTATTCAGCTCTGCCGGGAGTTGAATACTCCGGTGATTACGGCCACCCAGATGCTTGACTCCATGACCACCAATGCCCGGCCAACCCGTGCCGAGGTCACAGATGTCAGCATGGCCATCAAGGAGGGAACCGATGCGGTCATGCTCTCCCAGGAGACGGCCACCGGTGTGGACCCGGTCAATGTGGTGCGAACCATGGCTTCGATTATCTGTGAAGAAGAGCGTTATGCAAAACCAAGTGCGGAACTCTTTCGAGAACTGGAGCATGACGCACTCAAATATCCGGCCCTTTCCGTGGTGGCCAACGTAAGTGGCAACAGCGCCACCCTTTTGCTGGATGCCGATGGCTCGCTTTATCCCATCATTTCCAAATGGAATCGTAAAGTATCGACCCTGCTGGTGACCAAGTCCCTCCATGTGGCCAGGCATGCCAACCTGTACAACAATATCTTTCCCATGATTATTCGTGAGGAGTTAGGCCGTACCGAGATGGTATTTCGCTCTCTCTCTATGGCTCGAGAGTGGGGCTATATCCATGCAGGCGAGAGCGTGGCCGTTGTCGAAGGGCCACGGGTCACGCGTAGTGGAATCCGTCAGTTGGGTGCGGTGCAGGTCATCCGTGTGGAAAAAGAGTGAGGCCATACGCTGATGTCAGAGGTCAGCTTAAGCTTTCTACCACTAGGGAATCTTGAATAATTGCTTTTTCTGCCAATCTCAGCGTCATGCTGAAAATTTTATCCTCGGAATATCAACTATATGCCTGCGGTAAAATTGTCAGCAATCCTTGACCTTGATTGAAAAATCTAATTATTCAAGACACCCACTGGATGCTGCAATTGGATTTGCTCCATACACTGCCAAAACACCAGGTTCGATATGGAGTGCCTTCGGAGAAAAATAGAAAGGGGACTGCTGCGGGAAAGTCCCGCAGCAGCTCATAAGAAAAAAACTTAATTTTTGACTTCAACCAAGGCCTGGACAGGAGCCGGAAGTTTGCGTTTCATATCCTCTGAGGAGACCCGTGCAGGAATAAACGGGGGTTGCCCCAGAGATTGCAGGACAGCAAGACCCGATTGGGGATCAAGCAGGTACTGGAGAAAAAGAGAGGCGGCTTCCGGGTTGGGCGCATCCTTGAGCAGGGTGATGCCATAGGTGATTGCCTTACCTTTGCGTGTGATGGTGGTGCCCGGCTTATTACCGGTTACCTCAACCGTTGCGTTTTTGTAAAAATCGTTGTGGGTGTAATCGCTGAGGTTGATCATCGGGTCCAGAGGAACGTATTTCAGATTATGCTGAACCGCGACCGAGAGGTACTCCCAGACATAATCCATCTCACCGGACTGGAGCAGGGAGATGAGTTCCACCGCTTTCGGGCGGACCCATGATTTTTTGCGCAGTTTAAGCATCTTTGCGTAAAAATTGTCGATCTTGTAATACTTTTCAGCAAGCTGCAGCACCATCAGGCTGCGGTAGCCACAGGGATCGAGATTGGGGTCGGAGTGTCCCCAGACCACGTCCGACTTGGAGAGGATCTCCGGCCAGTTTTTGCTGTTGATCTGGTCGGCATATTTGCTTTTACCGGTATAGCAGAGCACCATCTGATTGGTTGCAAAGCGAATGTTGGTGTCTGCAAACTTGGGGATCAGGTTTTTGTTAATGACCACATAGTCGGCAGAGGCCATGAGATCAGCAGGTTTGCCCAACTCAGAGATCATGCGGGCCATCTTGGTGCTGCCACCCGCTTCCCGCAGCACGTCGATGTTGGGATACTTTGCCTCGAACTGTTGCTCAATGGTTTTAAAAGGTACGGAAAGGCTTCCGGCATGGAAGATGATCAGCTGCTCCTTGTCTCTTGCCTGGGCGCTGAATGCCGCCAGCAGCAGGCTGAGCAGGCAGACAACACTGATTCGGGAGAGTTTGGTTGTAAACATCCGTGTGTACTCCTTAGCTTTTTGAGATTCTAGAAAACCTGAATCACGGATTCAGGGAAAAATCACCCGTGTTTGGGGGGCAGAAACCTGGAAAGTTTTTATGACTACCTAAGTTGCAGGGTGAGAATACCGCTCCCGGATGGAGAATACATATTTTGCTCAAAACCAAAAACAGCTGATTTGAATTTCTTCAAATCAGCTGTTTTCTATTTTGTGGTAAAGGAGAAAGACAAATTTTTCATTGGCAGCGCAGCAGTAACATCTGGGTAACCATAGGCGATTCAAAATGAGCCTCTTCCCTGCCCAACTCACCATAGCCAAGGCTGACCCAGCCGCCTTGCTCCTCCCAGACTTCATAGCCATACTTCCAGCCACCGCACTGATCTGTGCAGAGGTACTCTGCTGCTGGTCTAAAATAGAGGAAGTTAAGCCCCTCATCATCCTCGGCTTCACGGCTGCAACCAATCAGGATTTGATCCGCACCGCGTTGCCCGGCTTCGGCCAGAAGGGCCGTTTTAATTTGTTTACCGTTCATGTTGGCCGGTATGGTCACCAGGCTTTGGGCGAAAACACGGCAAGACTGCCCCACCTGAGCGGGTTGAAAAGCAATAGCAATCTTGCTGGTGGCCGGATACTCTGGCCCGCTGTATGTCGTATCTTCGTCATCGCTCCAGCCAACGAGTTGTTTGACGTTTTCCTGGGTGGCACAGCCCGAAAAGAGCATAAGAGCCAGGGCTGCAGGGGCCAATTGTTTCCACGATAGCATGTAGTGACACTCCGCAAAGAGGTAATAAGGTGTTGGAAGATGGAAAGCGTGCGTTTTGCTTTCTTTGCCAGCATAGGTGAATCAAGCTAAAGAAAAACAGGAGACCTCGAAGAATGCAAGGAGAAAAACAACGCACACTCCAAGCAGAGCTATTGCATTTGGTCGCCATGATGTTGGTTGTGTTGCCCAGCGTGCAGGTATGGACCATGTCAGCTATTGAACGAATCGGAATTTTGGGAGTTTGCTTATTGCCCTCCTGTGATATATGAGGGCTTGGATGAAATCGAATGAAATGATGGCCGATAAATTTTAACGCATCAGCATGAAAGACTTTTTGCTTTGTGGTAGATACAACCTCCATCAAAAGAGAGACATGTGCTTTTAAGGGCTTTGTCTAATTATTTTTAAGAAATCAATTTGTTATTGATGATGTTAGGTGCTATCTGCCACGTGAGAATGGCATGGTGTGCACAAAGGAGAAAGTCATGCTCAAAGACGGAGAAAAAGGTGTCATCCGCCAGCGGGGCACTGAAGAAATTACATACGCTATCGCGCCGCATATCCCCTGTGGCCTGATCAGCCCAAATCAGCTCCGGGCGCTGGCAGATGTTGCCGATAAGTATAAGGTGAAAGAATTGAAAATAACCAGTGCGGCCCGTATTGCCCTCATCGGCCTTGAAGAGGAGCAAGTGGAGCCCGCCTGGAAGGACCTGGGCATGGATCCCGGATACGCAGTTGGCCTGTGTGTTCGCAGTGTTAAAGCCTGCCCTGGCATTCAGTATTGCCGTCTGGCCCAGCAGGACAGTCTAGAGATGGGCATGGAATTGGATAAGCGCTACAACGGTATGGCCCTCCCGAGTAAAATGAAGATGGGGGTATCCGGTTGTAAGATCCAGTGCGCTGAAAACTGTATCAAGGATCTTTCTTTGTACGGCACGCCCAAGGGCTGGTCAGTGATGATCGGTGGCAGTGGATCAGCCTGGCCCAGACTGGCGGACCTTCTGGTCGAGGATCTGCCTTGGGAGGAAACTCTGGTAATGATAGCCCGCATTATTGACTACTACAAAGAACACTCCAAGCGGGAGCGTATGGGCCGTATGGTCGAACGGCTTGGCTTTGAAAAGGTGCAGGCGGATTTGCTGTCCTGATTGTGTGAAATCACGGGGGATTACGAGAAGCGAGAATGGATGAATACCTTGTGGGGGGCTTGAATCCGTGACTACGTGCTTATGGATGCTCACGCTCAAGGATTCAGGAGGGAAATTAGTTTTTACGATTCCCTTGAGACGATCAACTCATGAGCAGGCCGATGCAGAGCAATAGGCAGAACAGGAGCATGACGGCGGCTGTTTGCCCGAGCATACGAATATAGACCGGCCCCGTCTGCGGTGCGCCGATCATCCAGCAGAGTTTCAGACCAGACGGCAGGACTATGAGCGGCAGAACCAGCCAGTATGACTTGAGTGCAATGGCCATGATGACAAGGCAGAAAAGAGACAGGCCGAACCATACCCGGTATTCCAGGGCGGAAAAGCCCCGGCCGAAACGAACGGCCAGGGTACGTTTATTGGCCTTGATATCCGTTTCAACGTCCCGGTGGTTGTTGATCACCAGTAAGTTGGTGCTCAAAGCGCCGACCGCGGTACCCGCCAGCAGGACAACGGCGGAGCATCCCCCTGCCTGCACCAGATAAGTGCAGCCAACGGCGATCCAGCCGAAAAAAATCATGACAAAAATTTCCCCCAGCCCCAGATAGGCCAGCGGGAAGGGGCCCGAGGTGTACCCATACCCCATGAAAACGGAGAGCACGCCTACGACCAGCAGCAACCAGCCCCCATAGGGCACAAGTGCCAGCCCGACCAGGAAGGCCAGCAGAAAGACCGCAGCGGTCATGCGCTGCATGGTTTTAAGCGATATCAAGCCGGAAGCGGTCATTCGTTTCGGCCCCTGTCGTTCCTCCGTGTCCGCACCTTTGATGAAATCGTAATAATCGTTGGCAAAGTTGGTTCCGATCTGGATGAGCAGGGCGAAGAGCAGGCAGAGCAAAGCGGGTACCGTACGAAAACTGTCGGCCTGAAATGCCAGAGCACTGCCGACCAAGACCGGACAGACAGCCGCCGGAAGCGTCTTGGGGCGAATGGCCAGAAACCATGAATAGAGATCATTTTTCATGCGGTAAACAGGCTTTGTTGAGGGAAGAGGGATGGGGAATACGGGCGGGTGCTTATTCAAGACGCTCTTCACCCTCTAGGGTGTCTTGAATAATTAGATTTTTCAATCAAGGCCAAGGAATGCGTAAAATTTTACCGCAGGCATATGTGTGATATTCCGAGGATAAAATTTTATGGCTCTGAACAATTCTCAGTAAATGCTTATATTAGTTGCAAGATCAAAAGGTTAATCAAAAACTGGAGGTCTTGTCATGAAAATGCCGCAAATGTCTCTTTTGGAATGGCAGAACAAATTTGGATCCGAAGATGCCTGTATCGACGCCCTGATCAAAACAAGGTGGCCCGATGGCTTCGTTTGCCCTGAATGTTCGAGTAGAGAATACAGTTTCATAACATCAAGAAATTCCTACCAGTGTAGCCACTGTCATCATCAAACCAGCGTCACAT
>NZ_JAFFQA010000026.1 GCF_016919065.1 Desulfobulbus rhabdoformis
TGGTTCAGCAGGCCCTGCTGGACATCCTTCAGCCGATATTTGATCCTGGTTTTCATCCATCAAGCTATGGGTACCGCCCTGGGCGGAGTTGCCATCAGGCAATCACCAAAGCGAGTATGTTCATCCGTAAGTACGATCGGAAATGGGTCGTGGATATGGATCTGTCCAAGTGTTTCGATACGCTTGACCACGGCCTTATCCTGAACGCATTCTCCCTGCGGGTGAAGGATGGGAGTATTCTTGGTCTGTTGCGGTTGATATTGAAAAGCGGGGTAATGACAGGAGAAGGTTGGCAAGCCAGTGAAGTTGGTAGTCCTCAAGGAGGAGTGATCAGCCCATTGATTGCGAACGTGTACCTTGACGCCTTTGATCAGTTTATGAAGGAACGAGGCCACCGCATCGTCCGTTATGCGGATGATATTCTGATCCTGTGCTGTTCAAAAAGTGGTGCGCAAAATGCTTTAGAACAGGCAAGCCGCTATCTGGAAGTTGGGTTATTACTCACTGTGAATCGTGAGAAAACGCATATTTGCCACAGTTGGTTTGGAGTGAAATTTCTCGGGGTTATGATTCACTCGCAGAACACTCGTATTCAAGCAGGTAAGATACGTTCTTTCAAAGACAAGGTGAAGTCCCTGACTCGGCGAAATTCTGGGAAAAACCTAGAGCAGATAATCGATGAACTCAATCTGGTTCTTCGTGGCTTTGCTTTTTATTTTCGCATAGCGAATTGTAAAGGGCAGTACATGCAGTTGGCACGGTGGATACGAAGAAGACTGCGAGCGATTCAGCTCAAACTCTGGAAGAAGCCGGGGAAACTGCATAGACGCCTGCGTCAACTCGGGTACAAGGGAACATTCGATTACATCCGGATGAACTCCTGGCATAATGCAGCCAGCCCATTGGCTCATTATGCTCTTCCCAATGCGTATCTGCATCAACAGCTAGGGCTGTTTGACCTCAGCGCTGTAACCACGGGTATCCGTGTTTTCGAACAGAAAGGAAAATAAACAGGAGCCGTATACGAGGCCCGTACGTACGGTTCTGTGAGAGGGATGAGGTGAGAGTAATTAACTCACCTCACCCTACTCGATATCTTCTGAATCCTTGACGGCGGGGGAAACTGAGCAACGTATCCAGCATATGAAGCAAAGATTTTCACACAATTTTTTTTTACCTGCCGTCACTGATTCAGGTTTATGCACGGCACCTTTGCCCAATTTTTCTTCGCTGCGGGATCTTACCTCGCCCAAGGCTTGCGATCTCGGCGGCCCGGGCTTAATTTTACCCAATCAACCAGCCTATGAAATGTCCCTACTGCGGTCATTTGGACAGTCGCGTTATTGACTCTCGAATCAATAAGGATAAGACCATCACCAGGCGTCGACGTGAATGCGATAGCTGCGCCCGTCGCTTTACCACCTATGAGCGAATTGAGTTAATGCTGCCCATGCTGATTAAAAAGGATGGTCGGCGTGAACCTTGGGATCGAGGCAAGATTGTGGCCGGTTTGGAAAAAGCCTGCGAAAAGCTGCCTGTGAGCATGACTGACATTGATTCCTTTGTGGACAATATTGAGCAAAAACTCCAGGATTTTGGTGGAAAAGAGATCCCAACCAGCCAGATTGGCCAGTGGATAATGGAGGCGTTACCTGCCCTGGATGAAGTCGCCTATGTTCGTTTTGCCTCGGTCTACCGTCAATTCAAAGACGTGAACGAGTTCATGGATGAATTGAAAACCTTTCTTGGTGAGCGCAGAACGCATTAGCCCGAATCCCTGTTGGCATCCTTGGGCCACTTGGCACCTGGATTTTAGGGATGTGTTTTTTACGTTGTCATCAAGAATGAAGAGGTGTTTTTTTGCAGCACGAAGACTACATGCAGTTGGCCCTTGAAGAGGCCCTTAAAGGTGTCGGGCGGACCACACCCAACCCTCCGGTGGGAGCAGTTATCGTCAACAACGGGAATATTGTCGGGCGGGGGTATCATAAAAAAGCAGGGACTCCCCATGCCGAGGTCAATGCCATTGCCGATGCCGGTGAGGCCGCCCGGGGGGGGGCAATTTTTGTCACCCTTGAGCCCTGTAATCATACCGGTCGAACCCCCCCCTGTACCCAGGCAATTTTAAAGGCCGGAATTCAGCATGTCGTTATTGGTGCCATGGATCCCAACCCTGGTGTCGTTGGTGGCGGAGCCGATTTTTTGCGTTCTCAGGGAGTGGACGTCACTACAGCTGTCCTGGAAGAAGCCTGTTCGGATCTCATCCGTCCCTTTGTCAAATTGAGTTCCACTGGTCTGCCCTGGGTTATCCTGAAAGCGGGGCTCAGCCTGGATGGAAGAATCGCTTACACGGCAGGGCAGGGCGGTGGCGTTACAGGTGCACAATCAGGCCAGCTTGTACATCAGCTGCGCGATCAGGTTGATGCCCTGGTCATCGGTATTGGAACGGCACTCAGCGATAATCCCAGTCTGACCACCAGGATCCCCGGCAAAGCAGACGCCCGCGATCCCCTGCGGGTTATTCTTGATTCCCAGCTACGCCTTTCTCCCAACGCTCAGATGCTCAGCCAAAACTCACAGGCAGCCACCTGGGTATTGTGCGGAGAGGATGCACCTGAAAAGAGGATGCAGGCTTTACGAGAGGCCGGAGCCGTTGTCCACCCCCTTCCTCTTGATGACAACCACCACCTGGATATACATCAGGTTGTCCGTTTCTTGGGAAAACAGCAGCTCAGCTCTCTTCTTGTGGAAGGAGGGGCTCGAATCCACGGAGCATTTTGGCAGGCAGGACTGGTGGATGAGGTACAGCTCTACTATGCACCCTTTTTTATAGGGGATCAGGGCGTTCCCCTAATGCAGGGATTTGCCTTGCAAGAAAAACCTGGGAACCTGCCTCTTGAGATTCTTTCCTTCACACGGGCGGGGGAGGATGTGTTCTTGCGGGCGCTGGTGAGAAAAAATTTGTAACGTAAAGAATTTCTTTTGAAAATGAGACAAGCTTAAATAAGACTGTGCCCTTCAGGGTTCCACTGAAAAGCCCTCTTCACTCAACGCGGAGTGAAGAGGGCTTTTTGTTGTACATGATGATGGTCGAATTGATTTAATCGATCGCGTACTGGGTCAGTTTGCGATAGAGGGTCTTTCGGCTGATGCCCAGAGTGTCGGCAGTTTTCTGCCGATTCCCACCATAGAAATCGAGCATTTTCAGGATATGCTCCCGCTCCACAGAATCCAGAGTCAAAGCCGCCCCATTGGACGCCGAGGATTCAACCAGCTCCCGTGGCAGACAGCGTTCGGTAATGATGCCATTTTCAGCAAGGATAATTGAGCGTTCGATAACGTTTCTCAGCTCGCGAATATTACCCGGCCAGTTGTATTTGAGAATACAGGCCATTGCCTGTTCCACTATCCTGTAATTGGTGTTATCCGGGCTGAGCGTGGTGAGAAAATAGTCCACCAGCAGGGGGAGATCTTCTTTGCGGTCCTTGAGTGATGGAATTTGGATACTGAAGGCGTTGATGCGGTGGAAAAGCGCCTCGTTAAACCGATCTTTATCAACCTCCTCGGCAAGATGGCGGTTGGTGGCAAAGAGAAAACGGATATTCACCTTGCGTTCTTCCTTCTCTCCCACACGGCGGTAGGAGCCGGTCTCCAGAACACGGAGCAGCGAGGCCTGTACTTCCAAGGGAAGGTCACCTATCTCATCGAGAAAGAGAGTGGAGTCATGGGCAAAGGAAAGCAAGCCCTCGCGTGACTCGTTGGCACCGGTAAACGACCCCTTGATATGGCCAAAGAGTTCGCTACGGGCCAGTTCTTTTTGCAGGGTCGCGCAGTTTTTGACAATCATCGGGTTTGCCGAAAGCGGCGAACGCTGATGGATCATGCGGGCAACCACATCTTTTCCCGCTCCGGACTCTCCTGTGATTAAGACAGGGATTGAGGCAGGCGCGACTTTTTCAATGAGAAAGTGAATGTCGCGCATGGATGCGGAGTTGCCAATAAATTTGACATTGTTCTGTTCCTGGCCGGTTGAGTGGCGCAGCATCGCATTTTCCCGCGACAGGAGGACACGTTGATGTGCTTTTTCGACAATAAGGTCCAACCGATCCAGATTGAAGGGTTTACGGATAAAGTCGCAAGCTCCAAGCTTCATGGCTTCAACCGCGATATCAACGTCCCCGTGGCCGGTGATCATGATGACCTCGATGTGCGGAATAGACTCCCGTACTTTGATGAGCAACTCCAGATCCTGCACATCAGGCAGCCAGAGGTCCATGATAATGACATCAAACCAATGGCTGCGGATCATGGCCAATGCTTCGGCCCCGTCTGCAGCGGTGAGTATTTCTCTGCGATTATTGGCCAGCTCTTTTTGCAGCAGCCGTCTAATTGATTCCTCGTCGTCTATGACAAGGATGGAATACTTTTCTCTGTCCATTCTTCTTCTTTAATTCCGGGGAGAGAAACACGAAATGCCGAACCAACGCCGACGGCGCTGGTCACATTAATGTCTCCATGATGATTTTTAACAATCGAATAACACGTTGAGAGTCCGATACCGATTCCTTTTCCCACCGGTTTGGTGGTGAAAAACGGTTCGAAAAGTTTGTCTTGATACTCCAGAGGGATCCCGCATCCAGAGTCCTCAATAACCAGAGTCGCGCCACCGGATTCATTGCTGTGGGTCTTGATCTGAATCAAACCACCATCGCTTGTGGCATCAAGGGCATTGGTCAGCAGGTTGATAATGACCTGTTTGAGTTGGGATTCGTCGCCTAAGATCTGGGGGAGATCATCCTGAAGTTCTGTATTCACCGTAAGATCGTGCTGCTCTTTAAAATGATGTTTCAAAATAAAGAGGGTATCGGTCACACACTGGTTCAGATCGATATGGGCAAGGCTTGCCGCTGTCGGTCGAGAAAAGGTCAGCAGGGTCTGGACGATGTCACGGCAACGCAAACACTCTTTGATGATTGTCTGGGTGTATTCCTTAAAATCACCCACCAGTTCTTCTTCGACCTGTCCCTCGAGCCGATTAATGCGCCGCTTGAGTCCCTGGGCAAAGCCGTTTATGGCTGTAAGCGGATTGTTAATTTCATGGGCAACCCCAGCAGCCAGAGCTCCCACTGTGGCCATCTTTTCGGCCTGGTAAAACTGTGCCTGAAACTCTTTTTCCAGGGTGACGTCGCGTTTAAACAAAAGGACCTGACGCTCACCGGTGGGGCTGGTTTTGAGAGGGGAGGCTATAATCTCGTAGTGCTTATAATCGTCGTTGACCTTGTAGATGCATAAGTCTTTGATGATTTCGTCACGGTCGAGAGCGCGCAGAGCCGGGCAGTTATCACAACGGCCATGGTGTCCCCGAAATATCTCATGGCAGTGGCGACCAATGGGATCAATACCGGGAAACCAGTCGGTGAAGACATGATTGACCCGCTGAATGGAGAGATCTTCGTTTAACACCACCATCAGGTCGGTAATGCCGTCAAGAAGCGCTTGGATTTCTTTACGCTTTTTTTCTAGCTCAAGGTTGGATCCTTTGAGTTGTTCGACCTTCTGCTGCAACTCCTGATAAAAACCGAGCTTGCAATGTTCAATGCCAACAAGATCTTCTAAGGTTGTATAGTGTGGCATTACCACACCTCCTCACAGATCTGATAGAACTCCTCCCAGGTGGCAGGCCGTGGATTCGTCAGGTTACAGGCATCGTGAACAGCCATTTTGCATAAAGCTTCCAAATGATGCCGTTCACTTTCCGGAATGAGTTGGGAAAGACGAAGGGCAACGTCAAAGGAGGCAAAGAATTCGTCGAGTTTCTCGATCCCAGCAAGAGCGGTTTCTCGATCGGTACCTACCTGCCGCTTGACAATAAGGCGACCTATATCCGCCATACGTTGGGTGTTGATTCCCATATTAAAACGCATAACGCTGGTGAGCAGAATGGGGTGAACCACGCCATGGCGCATGTCAAAATGACCGCCAAGGGCATGGGCCAGTGCGTGCTCAGCACCCAGCCCGGCATTGGAAAAGGCCATGGAGGCAGAGACGGAGGCAATACTTAACTGCTCCAGAGAATCAAGAGACCTGGTGGCTACAGCGCGTTGTAGATTGTTGAGTATCAGGTCAATAGCTCGTAGGGAGTGAATTTCGGTAAAGGGAGAGGCGATACGCGACATATACGCCTCAATGGCATGGGCCAGAGCATCGACTGCAGATTGGATGATGAGCGATTCTGTTTTGGTACGAAGGATCAAAGGGTCCACAATGGAGATGTTGGGAACCAGCGTCCGCGTGATGATGGACATTTTGACCCCACGCTTCATGTCGGTGATGATGCAAAATTGGCTGATATCCGAGCCACTGCCAGCTGTGGTCGTGATAAAAAGCATGGGGGGCAGGGGGCGTTGGACCCGATTTGCACCTTCATAATCCCGTATACGCCCTCCATTGCTGGCAATGATGGCAATTCCTTTTGCCGTGTCAAGGGCACTGCCGCCGCCGATTGCAATGATTACGTCTGTACCGTTTTTGGAATAGAATTCAGCTCCCTGCTCAATCTGAAAATCTCGTGGATTTGAAGTAACACCAGGGTAATAGACCCACTTGATTCCTTCTTTTTCCAAGATGTCCATGAGGCGCTGGAGCCAACCGGCTTCCTCAATACCATCGTCGCTGACAAGAAAGACTTTTTTGGCTCCAAGGCGTAGGGCACATTGACCCGCGTAATTGAGGCTTCCTCGCCCAAATATTATTTCTGGAATGGCAAATTTTGTTATATCCATGAAACCTGACTCTGGAAGTTGCGAATGGTCGGTAATACTGAAAATATGGGCTAGATCAAGGACGGGGGCGTTGAAGGAGTCGTCAGTATCCGCATCATTTTGCTGCATGTAATCCGCTGCAGCTGAGGTTGCTGCGCGTTGAAATCGTGGTTGGACAACGGAACCATCCTTGGCGTGCAGAGTTAATATTGCATCTTTCATGCCGAATACCTCATTGCTTGCGGAGGAAACGTCCTTATAAGGGAAAGTGGGGTTAAATGACCCTGCTTGTTTGAAAGTGGTGTCTCTATAGCGGATTGGACCCCTCCATAATACCACGGGAAGGGGGAAAAACGAAGAAGTGATTGGGTCAAATTGACTCTGTTTGCCTTTTACTGCGGGGCAAAATGACACGTAATTGTGAGGCTGGACTAGGGGGGCATGCGTAATTATTTGATTCTGCAAGCAACCTGGAGCCGTGCGCATTCTTTGGTTGCCAGAGGTGCTTTCTTGCGGACAAAGATTAAAAATGGTTATAACCGGTTGATTCTACCTCGTATTATGGGTATTGTTGTGTCGTTCGAGAAGAAAGAAAATTTTTTTACCTGAAACCGTGAGCATGCATCGACGCGTCAGTTTCGTTGTGTGTGCCATGTCGATTAACGTTTTCTTTTTCAGCATGTTGCAGGCAATGAAGGTGGCATGCTGATGGATGCCCCAAAGGGCAGTGGATAAAACTGAACAATTCATGCATTTGTTTAAAAATCTTCGCCTTATTAAAAGGCTCCGTTGTTCAGTGCCCACACGCCGCCAGGGTTTCAGGCTTTAGGCTAGGGACTATCCTCCGCGTCATTTGCTGCCCTGCCTAGGAGAGAAATAACGCTGGACCTTCGAATATCATACCTCCAGCCAGGTGTTTTGTGTCATTTTGAACTTATCCTGTCAGTATGGATGCTTCTTTCTTTTAGTTTTTTGCGGTTTTTCCTCTGCGCGCAAAAAAGTTATCATCATTTTTCTTGATCGTTATCATGAGTTTTTTTCTTGACTTTCCCCGCCCGTATATTAAATATCATCAAGACTGAATGCTGGTTCAGTTTTTATTTCATAGGAAGTGAATCCGGCAGGCTCTGTCGGAATTATGTAGGCTAATTTTCTCACACGAATAAAACCAGAGAGGGAAAAGTTATGAGTTCAAAATTGGTTGCGCCTCACGGCGGTAAAGGTCTTGTATGTGCCCTGCTTGAAGGCGCTGAGCGTGAAGCAGAATTGAAAAAAGCCACTGGCTTGAAGCAGGTTGAGATCACCGCTCGCGCTAAAGGCGACCTGATCATGATGGGTATTGGTGGCTTTTCCCCGCTCACCGGTTTCATGACCAAAGCAGACTGGAAAGGCGTTTGCGAGAATTTCACCATGGCAGATGGTACCTTCTGGCCGGTACCGATCACCCTGGATGTTTCTGCTGCTGATGCTGCAGACATCAAAGAAGGTGATGAAATCGCTCTGGTTGCTGCTGGTGAGACCTACGCTACCATGAAGGTCACCGAGAAATTCGAGATGACCGAAGCCGACAAACGTTGGGAGTGCGAGAAAGTATTCAAAGGCGAAGGCGAAGAGTCTGAGGGTGACAAATTCTGGGAGATCGCTCCTGAAGATCATCCTGGCGTCATCATGGTTATGGGCCAGAAAGAGTTCAACCTTGCCGGTCCTGTCAAAGTTCTCTCCGAGGGTGAGTACCCCAAAGAGTACCCGGGTGTATACCTGAAACCTGCTGAGACCCGCGCTATGTTTGACGAGCGTGGCTGGGCTAACGTTGCTGCCCTGCAGCTGCGTAACCCCATGCATCGTAGCCATGAGTTTCTGGCCAAGATCGCTATCGAGGTATGTGACGGTTGTCTGATCCACAGCTTGATCGGTAACCTCAAACCGGGCGACATTCCTGCCGACACCCGTGTTGAGGCTATCAAAATCCTCATCGAGAACTACTTTGTCAAAGAGAACGTAATCAACGCTGGTTACCCGCTTGACATGCGTTACGCTGGTCCTCGTGAGGGTCTGCTCCACGCTACCTTCCGTCAGAACTACGGTGTAAACAACATGCTGATCGGTCGTGACCATGCTGGTGTTGGTGACTTCTACGGTCTGTTCGAGGCTCAGCAGATCTTCGATCGCATCCCCGTAACCGGTGATGACTCCAAAGACCTGCTCTGCAAGCCGATGAAGATCGACTGGACCTTCTACTGCCACAAATGTGACGGTATGGCTTCCCTGCGTACATGTCCGCATACCAAAGAGGATCGCGTTATCCTTTCTGGTACCAAACTGCGTAAAGCGCTTTCTGACGGTGCTCCGGTTGTTGACCACTTCGGTCGCGACGAGGTGCTCGTACACCTGCGTAAATACTACGCTGGCCTGACCGAGAAGGTTGAGGTTAAGATGCAGGGTGCTGCTTCTGGTGCCGCAATGTAAGACCCGCTTCATCACGTAAGCGTTTTTGTTGAAAAGGAGATGTCGCTCTGGGCGGCATCTCCTTTTTTATTGCAAAGAGCCACTCTCTACAGTAGGGACGGCTCAAAGAGAGTTTTTAGATTGCATGAAAAGCAAAATGATCCACTCATGGGTGAGTGCAGACTCGAAGATGACGGTCAATGAGAGAACGAGGATTCAATGGAGCAAACAATAGAGGTTGGCTTGGGAGAGCGGAGTTATCCCATTTGTATTGGTAGCAAAGTGCTTGCACAGATCGGCCCAGCTTTGCAGGATAAGCAGGTGGGGAAACGCTACGCTATCATCAGTGATGATCAGGTGGCAGCCCTCTATGGCGAAGCTCTTCTGCACTCCCTGACAAAGGCCGGGCTTGCCTGCGAATTGATCACTTTTCCCCATGGTGAGGCAAGTAAAAATCTTGCAACTATTGGCCAGCTTGCAAGTGCACTTGCCGAGCAGGGATTTGATCGCAAAGACGCGTTGATTGCTCTGGGGGGAGGTGTTACCGGCGATATCACCGGTTTTCTTGCAGCTATCTATATGCGTGGGATTCCTTTTGTTCAGGTGCCAACCACATTGCTGGCCCAGGTTGACAGCTCTGTCGGCGGCAAAACCGGCGTCGATATTCCCCAGGGAAAAAATCTGATCGGGTGTTTTTACCAGCCGCAGGCCGTGTTTATAGATACCGATGTACTCTCGACTCTACCACGGGAAGAATTTTTGGGCGGTATGGCCGAGGTCATTAAATATGGTGCCTCCATTGATGCGGAATTTTTTACCTGGCTTGGTGAAAACCGTCCATCCATATTGGCACTTGATGCCACCTCTATTATTTATATGGTGCGCAGGTGCTGTGAGATGAAAGCGGATGTGGTTGAGCAGGATGAACGAGAGGGTGGGCTTCGTCGTATTCTCAATTTCGGGCATACAATCGGCCACGCAGTGGAGGCGGCTTCTGGCTATCAGCTGATTCATGGATTTGCCGTGGCTATTGGCATGCAGGCGGTGGCTGAGCTGGCGGTACGTGCCGGTATCGCGCCACTTGCATGTGCCACAGCGATTAACGAGTTGTTGCTTGCCTATGAATTGCCGGTAACCATCCCCAAAGATTATTCAGCGGAGGCCTTGCGTGGGTATCTGCAGACCGATAAAAAAACCGTTGGTGGCCGCGTCTTTTTTGTCCTTCCTGAAGGCGTGGGAAAAGTTCGCATAACCGATGCTATTGCTGAGGTCCATCTTGATGCGGTCCTTGCCGGTCAGCCTCTTGCCTGATAAGGAGGTCTTTTTTACCATGCCGATTTACGAATTTTTCTGCGTCGACTGTAATACCGTTTTTAACTTTTTCTCCCAGCGGCCAAACACCGAGAAGCGTCCGGCCTGCCCCAAGTGCGGACGGCCCGAATTACAAAAGATGATGTCCACCTTTGCCACCATCGGTAAGGCCAAGGAGGAAGATGGTGACGATCCGTTCGCAGGCCTTGATGAGTCAAAAATGGAGCAGGCAATGGCCTCGCTTATGCACGAGGCAGAAAATGTCAATGAGGACGATCCTCGCCAGGTCGCGCAGTTGATGCGTAAGTTTGCCGACAAAACCGGCCTGAATTTGGGTGAGAACATGGAAGAGGCCATCGCCCGTATGGAATCTGGAGAAGATCCCGACCAGATCGAGCAGGAGATGGGGGATCTGATGGACGGTGAAGAACCTTTTAGTCTGGAAGCGATGAAAAAGAAGGTTCGCGGCAAAAGGCCGCCGATCCATGATGAAACTCTCTATGATCTGTAATGTCCTCAAGGCATTTATCAGCACGCCACTTTTATTGTTCGTTACAGATCGATAAGGTGTACTTTAATCGGCATAGAACAAACAGCGAAACTGACGCATTTATGCATCTCACGGATTGAGATGAATGGAACATCTGCCGTGGACAAAAGGGGAGTGATATATAAAATGTTGATGCAATCCTCTGTTTTTCAGGATCTGCTCCTTTCATGTACTTTTCCACGGCAGCCTTGACTATCCCCGGACTATTTGTCATATAAGCCTAGTCATGTAAGCATCCATAAGCTATGTGGAAAAGCCTATCACAGAGGAGGAGAGGATGAACAAAGGAAATTGGATCCAAAGGACTGCCGCTTTAGGTGGTCTGATCGTGTTGAGTCTGATGCTTTTAAGTGTTACCGCATTGGGAGCAACCATTAAAGTAGGTGCCATTCTGGCCGAGACCGGTCCCGCCTCTTTTTTGGGAGGACCCGAGGCCAGATCCTTGAAGATGTTGGTCAACGAGATGAATGCCAAGGGGGGCATCAACGGCAACACCATCGAGCTGATCATAAAAGATTCCGGTGCAAGCCCTGAAAAGGCAGTTTCCTTTGCCAAACAGCTGATTGAAGAAGAAAAGGTCTTTGCCATTATTGGGCCTTCAACCAGTGGTGAGAGTTTGGCCATTAAGAAGATTGCCGAATCCGGCAAGACTATCCTCATTTCCTGCTCTGCTGCGGAGTTGATTATTAACCCTGTGGCCAAGTATGTTTTTAAGACTGCCCCCAGCGACCGCTACGCCGCCCAGCAGATTTTTATGACCATGCAGAAGAAAGGGATCAAAAAGATCGCTGTTCTCGCTGGCAATGATGGTTTTGGTAAAGCGGGCAAGGGACAGCTGGCAAAACTGGCCCCGGAATTCGGCATCAGCATCGTGGCTGAAGAGGTCTACGACAAGCATGCCACTGATCTCACTGCCATTGTTGCCAAGCTCAAGGCCAACGCTGAAATTCAGGCTGTGGTTAACTGGTCCATCGTGCCTGCACAGTCCATCCTGGCCAAAAATATTCGCCAGGCAGGATGGGATGTGCCTATTTATCAGAGCCATGGTTTTGCCAACATTAAATACGCCCAGGCTGCTGGTGTCGCTGCAGAGGGGATTATTTTTCCTGCAAGCCGTCTGCTCGTTGCCGACGAATTACCCGCTGGCGTACAAAAAGATGTCCTCATGAAGTACAAAACGACCTATGAGACAAAATATAAAGAAAAAGTCTCCACCTTTGGTGGGCATACCTATGATGCCATGACCATCCTTGCCAAGGCCATTGAAGTAGGTGGCACCGATCGCGAGAAGGTTCGCAACGCCATTGAAGGGATTCAGGGACTTGTCGGTACAGCCGGTACCTTTAATTTCTCCGCGACCGATCATGGTGGACTTGGTCTTGATGCCTTTGCCATGCTCGCTGTCAAAGACGGGCAGTTTGTCCTCTTGAAAGACTGAGTGAGATATAGCAGTCATCTGTTGATAAGGGAGCGGTCTTATTAAAGGCTGCTACCTTTTTTTTGTAGTGGTCAAGAAGAGGAAAGGGGGGCGATTCCTTGCTGTTGTCATGAGATCATGGTATAGGAGGGCGCGCTTGCGCTCAATCCGCCTTGTGGTTGATTCTCCACGAGGCGACACCCCATACTCTGAGACTATTAGCCAAGGAGAAACGCGACTATGGAACGTACATTTGCCATCATTAAACCCAATGCCTTTGCCGCTGGAAATGCCGGTAAAATTCTCGCCCGTATCTATGCCGAAGGATTTAGTGTTGTCGGTTTGAAAAAATTGTACCTCAGCAAGAAAGAAGCAGAAGGCTTTTACTATGTACATAAAGAGCGCCCCTTCTTCGGTGAGCTGACTGACTTTATGTCCAGTGGTGCCTGCATTGTCATGGTGCTCGAGGCCGAGGGCGCCATCAAGAAGTGGCGTGATCTGATGGGGGCCACTAACCCTGCCGATGCTGCCGAGGGAACCCTGCGCCGGGAGTTTGGTGATTCACTTGAGGCAAATGCGACCCATGGTTCGGATGCTCCCGAGACCGCGGCTTTTGAGATCGGTTACTTTTTTTCCGGATTGGAGCTGTTGGTTTGATTGAATAATCACATATGAGCATACTCTGTTACGGGAGATCCTCCCTGTATAGAGAAAAAAAAGAAAGGCGACCCATTTGGGCCGCCTTTTCATTTTTTCTCCGTTTGCTGGTCAAAGTTAAAGGACGCTGCTGTCAGGAATTCCTCAGCAAAGGGGTGTCTTGAATAATTAGATTTTTCAATCAAGGCCAAGGATTGCGCAAAATTTTACCGCAGGCATATACATGATATTCCGAGGATAAAATTTTAAGCATGACGCCGGGATTGGCGGAAAAAGCAATTATTCAAGATTCCCAAAGGGGAATGTGTGGGCTCAGGCGCGGCCAGTTCGCTTTGAAACTGGTGAGATCTGCATAGGTGATGCGCAGCTCAACGCTTTCATCCTCAAAGGAAAGCTCGTGGTGCAGATGGACGTTTGTAGGGAGTTCAACCTCCTGCAAGCTGAGCCGGAATTGTCTTTCAGCAGCCACCAGATGGGGATTGCTCTGTTCCTGCAGGTAGCGTAGCATTCCTTGAAGTTGTTGGGGGAGATTGGGTTGTTCGTCTGAAGACCGGGCATCCAACCAGGGCTGTATCACCTCTTTCATGGGCTTTGCATGGCGCAGTGAAAGTTCCATAAGCATATCGATGAGTCTCTGTTGTTTGGACCCACCTGGACGAAATATTTCCAGCAAAGAAACGAGATAGCTCTGGTCTTCTGCTGCAATACGCGAAAAATATTTGCCGTTTTTGGCTGAGAGAATACCTGTGTGCAGCGCTTTGATCACAGCTGGTTCAAGGCGTAACAACGAGAGCAACTCCTCGAGCTTGTATCGCTGTGGCTTGACTCCAAGTAAACCAAGAAGCTTGAGCACCTCCGGCTCTGCCAGTGTGGAGGATGCGTCACGAAGCAGAGCAGCCTGCAGAATAGGACTTGTCGGTACTGTCGACAGGCCGTGTTGAATCTGGAGCGCATACGAGGAAAACGTGTCAGGTTCAGCAATGACCTGACAGGTTATCTGCGTAACTCCTAAGCGGAGCAGTGCAGGCAGGTACTGGAAGCCTGCGAGCAGGTGAAAACAGTCGGGAGAAACCTTGTGCACGGGAAGCGGTTCAAAGAGGCCATACTGTTGCAGCTGGCTGCAGAGCTCAAGGTCTGGTTCTGTGTAGAGCGTGGCCAGCAGAGGGGCAGGAAAGTCAAGATTTACAAGGGGAACGAGCTGAAACTGCGCAGGGGTAAGTGTGAGTGGCTGAGTGTTCATTACGCTCTGTTGTGGTAAAGGCAAAAAGGAACTGAATCCGTGACAAGCAGGTGGATGTTGACGGGTTCAGCAAAGAAAAAGGGCGCCGGTATAATAGCGGCGCCCCTTGATTCCCCTTGAGATGCACTATTCCTAGTCGGAATTGATCCGGGAACGCAGGATGCCCGAAGGTTTAAAAGTGACCACGCGACGAGCGTCAAGGGTGAGTTCATTCCCAGTCTGCGGGTTGCGACCGCGACGGGACTTTTTGTCCTTGATGTTGAATTTGCCAAATCCGCTGAGTAATAAATCCTCACCGGTTATGAGTGAAGATTTAGACAGGGTGAGAAAGGTCTCCACCGAGTCCGTCGATTGAGATTTGGTGAGATGCGGGTGCATCTTGTAGACCATTTGGACTAAATCTGCTTTCGTCAAAGTCATCGTACACCTCCAGGGGTATCACACATTGTGAGAATCAACCTGTAGAACATTTCCTAGATTATAGGAAGTAATACAGCAGGTTGTCAATATGGATCATGCAAGAAAACCAAAAGCCCCAATACCGGCATAACGAGCCGCTGAACCAAGGTTCTCTTCAATCCTGAGCAGCTGGTTGTATTTAGCTACACGGTCGCTTCTTGAGGGGGCTCCGGTCTTGATCTGACCACTGTTCAATGCCACGGCAAGATCCGCAATGGTGGCATCTTCTGTTTCACCGGAACGGTGGGAGATGACTGCTGTGTACGAAGCCCGGTGGGCCATATCAACAGCATCAATGGTTTCAGTGAGAGAGCCGATCTGGTTGAGTTTGATCAAAATTGAATTGGCAATATTCTTTTTGATGCCCTCTTGCAGGATACTGGTATTGGTGACGAAAATATCGTCGCCGACCAACTGAATTTTGTCACCCAGAGCATCGGTGAGGAGTTTCCAGCCATCCCAGTCCGATTCATCCAGACCGTCCTCAATGGAGATCAAGGGGTATTTGTTGACCCAGTTGCTGTAGAACTCGATCATCTCTTCAGCCGTTTTTTTAGGGCTGGCCTCGGCGTTGAGAATGTAGAGTTTTTCCTCGGCAGAATAGAACTCGCTTGCGGCCGCATCAATACCGATAAAGATATCTTTGCCAGGGGTATAGCCTGCCTGGGTAATACCCTCAAGGATAGACTCCATGGCTTCCTCGTTGGAGCGAAGGTTGGGGGCAAAACCTCCTTCATCACCTCCTGCGGTCTGCAGTCCACGTTTTTTGAGAACCGATTTCAGGGCATGAAAGGTTTCTGCTCCCATACGCAGCGCCTCTTTAAAAGAAGCGGCCCCGGCGGGAAGAATCATGAATTCCTGGATATCAACGTTGTTATCAGCATGGGCGCCGCCATTGAGGATATTCATCATCGGGACCGGCAGAACCTTGCCATTCACCCCGCCCAGATAGTTATATAGGGGCAATTCCAGCTCGGCAGCTGTTGCTTTCGCAACTGCCATGGAAACGCCGAGAATGGCGTTGGCTCCAAGTTTTTCCTTGTTGGCCGTGCCGTCAAGCTCAAGCATGGTTTGGTCGATGATGACCTGCTGTGAAGACTCAAAGCCGAGAATGGCGGGAGCGATGGTGTCATTCACGTTGGCGACGGCGGTTACCACGCCTTTGCCGCCGTAACGTTTGTCTGCTTTATCCCGTAACTCCAAGGCTTCGCGGGTTCCGGTGGATGCTCCTGATGGAACAGCCGCACGGCCGGTGGCACCGGATTCAAGTTCGATATCCACTTCTACAGTGGGGTTACCTCGAGAGTCGAGAATTTCTCTGGCAATAATGCCGGTAATTTCGCTCATGTTCGTTTATCTCCTGATACTGATTGTTGTGTTCAAGACGATGTTGAAAATCTTAACTGGATTCGTCAACGACCCAAAAAATAGAGGGAGAACAAAACAGGTCAGCTGTGCCTAAAAAAAAGACCGACACGCGTAAAGACGTTGTTCAGTTACCACCCGCTATCACGAATTCAGGGAAGAATCACTTCGCCTTAGATGTTTCCCGCCATCTGGAATATTGGGAGATACATTGCTACTACAAGTCCGCCAATCATGCCACCAAGAAAAACCATCATGAGCGGTTCTATCATTGCCGTGAGGTTTTCTACCGCCTGGTCGACCTCGTCATCATAAAAATCAGCGATCTTTTCAAGCATCGTGTCCAGAGCACCAACCGACTCACCTACATTAATCATCTGGACAACCATGTTGGGGAAAACACCGGACTCCTCTAGGGGTTCGGCAATGGGGCGACCTTCGGCAATACTGTCTGAGACACGAAAAACAGCTCGTTCGATGATCTTGTTGCCCGAGGTTCGTGCAACAACCTGGAGTGCATCAAGAATAGGAACACCACTTTGCAGCATGGTGCTCAGGGTTCGGGTGAATTTGGAAACTGCCACTTTACGGGTGAGCTGGCCTACAATCGGTGCTTTGAGAAAAAAAGCATCCATTTTGAGGCGTCCCCGCTCGGTGTTGTAGATCTTTTTCACACCATAAAAAAGGGCAATGCCTGCTATGAGAATGTAGATGATGTTGCCTTTGACAAAATCACTCATATCCACAACCAGCTGAGTGATCGCCGGGAGCGCTGAGTCCAAGCTGGCGAACATCTCCACGAAAACAGGAATAACAAAGACAAGGATGACAACCAGGATAAGAATGGAGATCGCCAGGCAGATGACAGGGTAGGTCATGGCGCCTTTGATCTTTTTCTGCAAGGCCATGGCCTTTTCTTTAAAGGCGGCCAGGCGGGAGAGGATCGTGTCAAGGATACCGCCAAGCTCCCCCGCCTCAATCATGTTGGAGTAGAGGCTGTCAAAGACCTTGGGGTGTTTGCGCATTGAGTCGGCCAGAGTCGTTCCTGTCTCGACATCGTTTTGGATGGAAAGCAGCACTTTCTTAAAGGTGGCGTTGGATTGTTGCTTACCAAGAATTTGCAAGCACTGCACCAGGGGCAGACCGGCATCGATCATTGTCGAAAGCTGCCTGGTAAAGATAACAATATCTTTTCCGGTAACCTTCGGTTGAAACAGGGCGATGTTTTCTAAGATATCTTTGGGTTTTTCCTTAACCTTGGGATTCTCAATGCGCAGACGTTTCAGCTGCGCCTTTGCCCCCTCAAGATCAAGGGCTTCAACTTCGCCTTTTCGCTTCTCGCCGTAGCTGTTTTTTCCACTCCAGACATAGACCGGCATAAAAAATCTCCGAACGGATAACTGTTTTTCATACTCAACGATGGCGAGTAAGTGTTGACAGACCGTGCTTTTGCTTATATAAAAGTCAACTTTTAAGTGAGAGGCATGCTCATCCGTATCGCCTCAGTAATTGTATGGAAGATTTTTTTCTGATTCAAGAAAAAGTTTATATTTTTTCAGGAGTTGGCGATATGCAGACAAACAAGATGGCAAAACTTAACGAGGGCGCATTTCTCCCGGTAATCGACAAATGTGAAGGATGCGATCGCATCGTTGAGGCAGATGGAAATAAAATTTGTGATACTTACTTAAATCCGGAATCAAAATGGCGTCTGGGCCTGTGCAATTTTGCAACCCATGCCAAGCCTGAGGTTAAGGTTGTTAAGGTACGCATCAACCCGTTGAAGGCTGCCAAGCGCGCTTCCAAACGGAACTAATTTCCACTGCGGAGAAATCTCTCCGAGTAAAATTACCAGAAATCCCCTCCAGGATATATCCTGCAGGGGATTTCTGCGTTTTGGGTTATTTTATTCCCACGCCGGTGTACGTAAAGCCAGCGTCGAGCATGGTCTTTGGATCGTAGACATTGCGAAGATCGACGAAAATAGGTGTTTTGAGGTTGTGGCCGATCTGTTGTAAATCAAGAGCACGGTACTGATTCCACTCTGTCATCAGGACAACACAGTCCGCATCTTGTGCAGCGTCGTAAGGCGTATCGGCATATTCTATTGCGGCTGGGAGGTATTTTTTAGCCTCGTCCATGCCCTGTGGATCGTGGACCTTAAGTCGAGCCCCTTTTTCAAGTAAAGCGGGTAAAATAGTGAGTGCAGGGGCATCGCGCATGTCGTCGGTTTCAGGTTTAAAGGTCAAACCAAGGACAGCGATAGTTTTTCCTGTCTCTGATCCACCGAGTGCTTCCCGAATTTTTTTGACCATTCTGGCCTTTTGCGCGGCATTTACTTCCACGGCTGCCTCGACAATTCGTACATTTTCCCCATGCTCCTGGACGATACGCATGAGCGCTAAGGTGTCTTTGGGAAAGCAGGAACCGCCGTAACCGGGCCCAGGATGTAAAAATTTACTGCCAATACGTCCGTCCATGCCAATTGCCTTTGCCAGGTCTATAGCATTTGCCCCCACGGCTTCACAAACGGCAGCGATTTCGTTAATAAAGCTAATTTTTACAGCGAGAAACGCGTTTGCGGCATATTTGGTTAACTCTGCGGTTTCAATTGAGGTGTAAACAATGGGTGCATCGCGTAAATAAAGGGGTTTGTATATCTCTTTCATGATCTCAGTTGCTTGATCTGTCTCTACCCCCACGACTACACGATCAGGACGCATGAAATCGTTAATTGCAGCACCTTCCCTTAAAAATTCTGGGTTGGAGGCAACGTCAAAATGAGCGTCAGGATTAGATTCAAGAATAACACGATGCACTTGTCGCGCTGTACCTACAGGAACCGTGCTTTTGTCGACAATAACGGTGTAACCTTTTAAATGAGGGGCGACTTCTCGTGCGGCTTCATAAACGTAAGAGAGGTCAGCGTATCCGTCACCACGGCGGGAGCTTGGGGTGCCGACCGCAAGAAAAACAGCCTCTGCATCGGGAACTGCGTTACTAATATCTGTGGTAAAAATAAGGCGCCCTTCTTCGCAGTTTTTTTGTACCAACGCGTCGAGACCCGGCTCGTAGATCGGGATCTCTCCTTTTTTTAAGCGATCAATTTTCTCCTCTGCCTTATCAACACAGGTGACAAAGTGGCCGAATTCGGCAAAACAGGTTCCTGTAACCAGGCCAACATAGCCTGTTCCGATAATCGTTATGTGCATTTAAAAACTCCAAAAAAATCATCTAAAAAAAAACGGTCAACTACATACGGCTACCAAAGAGTGCCGTCCCAACCCTGACGATAGTTGCTCCTTCCTCAATCGCTACTTCGTAGTCTCCAGACATGCCCATGGAAAGCTCGACATGGCTATTATCGGTGAAAAGCCTTTTGCTGGCAAGCTCATCTGCCAGTTCTTTGAGCTGGCGAAAAAAAGGACGGCTTTTTTCAGGCGCATCAAAAAAAGGCGGCATTGTCATCAGGCCGCACACCTTGAGATTTGTTTCAGCCTGAATCGCACGCAATAGCGTTGGCGCCTCCTCAGGGAGCACGCCTGATTTTTGCGCCTCACGACCAACATTGACCTGGATAAGAATGGAGAGTTCCTTGCCCAATTGGCTGGCCTGGTTGTCCAGGGCCCGTGCAATTTTCAGGCGATCAACCGTCTCCACCATGGGGAAAAGGGAGGCTGCCTGTTTGGCTTTGTTGCTTTGCAGATGGCCGATAAAATGCCAACTGATATCTCCTTGGAGCCGCTCTATCTTTTCGGCTGCTTCCTGCAGGTAGTTCTCGCCAAAGAGCCTTTGTCCTGCATCCACTGCCTCCTGTATACGCTCGATTGGAACATATTTGCTCACCGCAACAAGCTTGACTGTTTGCGGATCTCTCCCCGCTTTGTTCGCTGCAGTGGCTATGTTAGCCTTAATCTGCCTCAGGTTGTCGCTAATCATCAATGGTCTCCGGCAGGTTGAAGAGGTTGACGGCATTGGCCGTTGTTGCCGCTGCCACCTCTTCCAGGGAAATATTTTTAATTTCGGCTATCATCTGCGCTGTATAAAGCATGAGTTTGGGCTCGTTGCGTTTGCCGCGAAAGGGAACCGGGGCGAGAAAAGGGCCATCGGTTTCCACCAAGAGGGCGTTGAGTTCAACCGCAGCAATGACCTCCCGAAGTAACTGGGCATTGGCAAAGGTTGCCACTCCGGGAATAGAAATATAAAACCCAAGGTCCAGGGTTTTTCGTGCAAGCTCGGAATCACCTGAAAAGCAGTGCATTACCCCCCTGTGGGCAAAGGGCCCCGCTGCTTTCAGCAGGCGCAGAGTGTCTTCATGGGCATCCCTGTCATGAATGACGACGGGAAGTGCAAGCTCTTTTGCCAGCTCGAGTTGGCGGGTAAAGGCCTGAATCTGCACCTCGTGCGGCGCATAGTTTTTAAAATAATCCAGACCTATTTCACCAAACCCCACAACCTTTTCATGCTCTGCAAGCTCGCTCAAACGTTCCAAGGCCTCTGTGGTTGCCGTTTGAGCATCATGCGGGTGGATGCCGACAGTGGCATAAATATTGGAATAGTTTCTGGTGAGCTGTACGGCTGCCTCAGAACTGGGAACGTCTATACCAATGGTGATGATTCGTTTGACCCCATGGGTATGCGCAGAATCAATGACAGCATCGAGGTCCTGGGCATAAGCGTCCATATCAAGGTGACAGTGGGTATCGATGAGTTCGGCTGGGGCGGACAGGCGGGGCAGGGGGGGAGATGACTTCATGAAAAATGCATTGTATGAATTAGTTAAAGGTTTGCGCCACTTGGGCAAAGAGCGCTTCCGGATCAACTTGCGTTGATTTGACCCCTGACATCATAGTGAATGTTTGTTGACAAGGGAACCTAATTTTTTTACAACGAATTATCTCAAGGCGGTTATTCGACCGTTCTCTTCCAAGTTGATCTATCGAAAATTGTACGACATTTCCTCCCCCTCATCGGGGGGGCTTGATTGAATGTTCAAAACCAAGAACCGCTAAAATGGAGATACTCTTCCTCTTGCGAGCAAACCGAAGGAGAATGACATGACACGAGGATGTGCAAAAAAAGTATTGGCTGTGATCGGAGTTGTTTTTTTCCTTTTCACTGTCGGCTGTACCAAAAAAAATACCATGGTCGGTCCGGAGACTGCCGGGTTGCCGCAGCTCTCCAACTTTGCTGATGATATCAAAGATATCACCCTTCCAGTTGAGTTGGTGTGGGACCGCAAAAATTCCATGGTGATCAAAACCGAATCATTTCGAGGGGGCATCTTTATTTATAAAGGGAAGGCTGAAATGATGTCGCTAAAAGATTACATGGTTTCCTCCATGCAGGATAACAAATGGCGCCTGGTTGGTGAAACTGCCTCCAAAGACATTATGCTCGCCTTTGTTAAACCCAACAAAACCTGCATGATGGTTATTTCGGAGGGGCTTTTTGGCAAGACCGACCTGAAATTATACGTGGCCATCGACAAGACAGGAGGCAAAACCGAATCTTTTTCCACAAACAATTCCTATGTTCCCAAGACCAACAGTTTTGAATCCTCTTTTACTCGTTAAGGGTTGAGACGCATGAGCGGATTGCAGGGAAAACGTATTCTCTTTGGCATTACCGGGTCCATTGCAGCCTACAAGGCCGCATTTTGGGTCAGAGAGCTGGTCAAAGAGGAGGCTCTTGTCAACATCATCATGACCAGTGGGGCCGAGGAGTTCATCAGTCCGTTGACCTTCACAGCTCTTTGCGGAAATCCGGTCCATCTGGATATGTTTGCCTCTGACCCGGACGGGGTGATGGCGCATATCAACCTCTCCCGTGATGCTGATCTGTTGTTGATTGCTCCTGCCACAGCCCAGACCATGGCCAAGCTTGCCACGGGAATGGCTGATAATCTGCTGGCCACCGCGGTGCTGGCAGCAAAGATCCCGGTGGTTATCTGTCCAGCGATGAATACGGCCATGTACACCCACCAGGCAAGCCAGGACAATCGTGCACGCCTGCTCGAGCTTGGCTATCACCTGGTGGCGCCTGGTTGTGGTGATCTGGCCTGCGGGGAAACCGGTGATGGTCGGCTCTGCGAGTGGGAAGATGCCCGCGAGGCGATGCTTCAGGTGCTGACCCCTCAGGATCTTGCCGGGAGAAAGGTCTTGATCACCGCCGGGCCAACACGTGAGGCCCTGGATCCGGTTCGCTACCTCAGCAATCGCTCAAGCGGCAAAATGGGGTATGCGGTTGCACGCGCGGCCAGGAGGCGCGGGGCGGAAGTGACTCTTGTTTCCGGTCCGGTATCGTTGTCCCCTCCTTCAGGCGTTGAGCTGGTTTCCGTGACCAGTGCCCAGGATATGGCTGATGCCGTTTTATCCAGAGCCGAGCAGATGGATGTTATCGTGAAATCAGCTGCCGTGGCCGACTTCAAACCCGATAACTGTGCGTCGCTCAAGATTAAAAAAGGTTCCGGCGGACTGCGCCTTGATCTGGTTAAAAATATAGATATCCTTGCCTCTCTGGGGCAAAAGAAAAAAAAGGGCCAGCTTTTAATCGGTTTTGCTGCTGAAAGTCATAATCATCTTGATGAGGGGCAGCGCAAGCTCACTCAGAAAAATCTCGATATGATTGTGGTGAACGATATTTTGGGAGCCCAGACCGGTTTTGATGTGGAGACCAATCAGGTAACCCTGATAACGCCTTCACAGCATCAGCAATTACCCTTGTTAAGTAAAACGGAGACCGCCCATCGTATCTGGGATGCTGTCGTGGCCCTTGATAAGGGGATGTAAAAGGACCCGAAACTGCCCATATTCGCCAAGGGCTTTTTTCTTCAACTTTGTTGTGCAGGCAGGTATGCAGATCAGTCGATCCGAACAAAAGAGACGGTTTAAAGAAGTAGAAAAACTGGTAGCCGAATTGGTGCAGTTACCTGGCCCTGCCTTAAAGCAGGTCGAATCGCTCGCAGAAATCTGCGATCAGTTGATTGAAACGGCTGCGTCAAAAGGAAGTGTGCGTCAGCGCCAGATAAAGTACCTCACCAAATTTGTGGTCCGCTTGGAGCTGGAACCGCTTTATGATCTGGTGGGACAGTATCACGGGAAGAAGCTCAGTGAGAAAAAACAGCAGCACCGGATGGAGTTCTACCGGGACGCTCTGATTAACGAGGCGATTGCAGTTCAGGAAGAACTCGACGAGTATGACGAGACTTTGGGCGAGGATTGGGAGAGCGAGACTGTGGCAGAGTTGCAAGGCAAGTTGCCTGATATTGATCCCATGACACTCACACGCCTTTCAGCGTTGTTTGCACGGACACGCAATACCCGCCACAGCCGTGAAATTTTTCGCTACCTGAAATCAGTTGACGAGATGAGGCAGCGAAACAGTCAGTAACATGATTGGCCCTTGCATTCAGGTGAAAAAAGCGGACAGCTGAGCGCTAAGGTGTTCAGCTGTCCGTTGCAAAATGTTATCTCTGCGATACTTCTCGCAAAAGAGGGACAAGGTGAGTGCGTCAGGCGCTTGCCTTTTTTTGTTTGCGTGCAAAGGTGGCAGATTCCATGCCGGCCACACAGCCTTCACCTACTGCCTTGGCCATCTGGTAGGGAGGGCCAACGATATCACCGGCGGCGTAGATACCGGGGATGTTGGTTTCCTGTTTACGATTCACCTGGATATATTTAAAGGATTCGGTGTCAAGTTGGACGCCGATCTGGGTGGCTAGTTCCAGCGCACCTTTGGACCCCAGTTCTATAAAAATCCCCTCGGTCTCCATGCTCGAGCCATTAACGAGCTTAAGAGAGGTGACCACACGGTCGCCTTCGATCTGCTCGATGGAGCTTTTTATCCATTCCACCTTGCTTGCCTCAAGACGTTCAAGCAGTTCTGCTGAAACGTTCAGCTCTTCGGCGACCAGATAGACCTTTGCGGCATAATCAAGCAGAGTCAGAGCACCGTCAACAGCAGCGCTGCGATCACCTGTGACGGTGACAGTGGCACCACGGTAAAAGTTTGCGTCACAGTCCACGCAGTAGGAGACACCACGTCCAGCAAGATCCTTCTCGCCAGGGACACCCAGTTTTTTCTTGGACACGCCCATGGTGAAAATAAGAGACCTTCCCTGCACAGAGCGGCCACTTTCCAGTTCAAGATCGAACAGGTCTTCTTCCTGGTTGATTTTAAGCACATCCTCAGGTGCCCACTCAGCGCCAAAGGATTGTGCCTGCATCAATCCGGTATTGAGCAGGTCTGCACCTTGGGTAACGCCGGCGACAAAGGCGTAGTTTTCGATATGTGCCCCGTAGAGAGCAGAATTTTCAATGCGACCCAGGACCAGTACGGAGGTCTTTTTTCGGGAGGCGTGAATAGCGGCCTGAATGCCCGCCGGGCCTGCTCCGATGATGACCACGTCATACAACTGTCCAGACATTTGTGACTCCTTTGTTGTGGTGAAAGCGTGAATTGTGTGATTACTCCTGTGTCCTCTCCTGTTCCCTTAACCAATAAGCATTGATCGATGTTGTCGTTATGGGACAGGTTTTTAGAGCCCTTTCTCTTTCCGGGAAGCACTCTTTTTATTTTTTTTTCTTGGGCAAGAGATGTAATTGGTATGTTCAGTGCATTGAGCTTCGAGAGTCGATGACTGAGTCATACCTCCGACACCAAGAAGACGAGGAAATCTACAGTAAATGGTTGAGGAAATACGGTACGGATTTTTCCTCTCGCTCCATGTGCCATCACGGATTTATACTGAAAAAAGGTTCAAAAAGATTTGTACAATATCTCGAGTTCAAGGTCGACAGATTTATGAAATTCGTATATGATTTTGGGTCATTGAAAACAGCCACTTTCGGCGGTCCATGCCGCCTTCACAGGGTGAACCGCTCAGGTAGAACCATGCCTTTGGCCCTCTTTGCATACTTTGTCGCAACCGACAGACAGCAATGCTTCAACGGGCCACAATCCCAAATTCGCTTGTATGTTGCCAATATCTCTTACTGTCGCGTGATGTGATTTCGTGGACAGGCGCAATTCATTATCTTAACCGGAAGGAACAACGTGGATTTATCTATTTTTCAAAGTATGATGCATGCCGGGATCATGGGCAAATTGATTATGCTTATTTTGCTCTTGTTTTCCCTTGCCTCTTGGTCTGTTATTTTTATGAAATTTTTTACGTACCGGCGAGCTCGGAATGCCTCAATGGATTTTCTCGATGCCTTCTGGGAAAGCAAAACTCTGAACGACGCCTATGCCGCGGCAAGAGAATTTGCTCTGAGTCCGGAGGCGGCCGTCTTTGTCTCCGGGTATGCGGAGCTGAAAAAGATCAGCCAGGCACGGGCCAGTGGGCAAGTGACACCAACACTTGAAGGGCAGCTGGCAACCATGGATAACCTGAAGCGGGCGGTACGAAAAGCCCAGGTGGTAGAGTCCGATCGCCTGGCGAGTTCACTTGGAGTCTTGGCCACAACCGGCAGCGCCACGCCTTTTATCGGCCTGTTTGGAACGGTCTGGGGAATCATGGCTTCCTTCCAAAATATCGGCGAACGTGGTTCCGCCTCGCTGGCCGTTGTAGCGCCTGGTATTTCCGAGGCATTGATCGCCACAGCCGCAGGCTTGGCTGCTGCTATTCCCGCGGTGATCTTTTTTAATTACTTCTCCAACAAGGTCGCTGAGTTTGACTCCAATGTTGAAGGGTTCAGTACTGATTTTATCAATTTGATCGAGCGTGATATTCTGACCAGGACGTGATCTATGGGACCATTAGATACCAGAAGAGGGCGCAGGCCTGCGGTGATGGCCGAGATTAATGTCACACCGCTTGTCGATGTCATGCTTGTGTTGTTGATTATCTTCATGGTCACCGCGCCGATGATGACCCAGGGGCTTGAGGTCGACCTGCCGGAGGCCACCACCAAGGCTTTAGACCAGCAGGAAGAACCACTGGTGGTGACCATCACCAAAGAGGGGGAAGTCTACCTGAAAAAAGAGAAGATGACCCCGGAGCTGCTCAGAGAACGTCTTGTTTCGATGTCCCAGGAGAAGAAAGCCGAAGGCATCTTCTTACGGGCGGATAAAACCGTTGCTTACGGGGTGGTCACATCAACCATGGCAGATATTCATGGAGCAGGCTTTGATAAGCTGGGCATGATCACCGTTCCGGCAGAACAAGAAAAATAAGAGGAAGTAGGCTGCCAATCGTGCATTTTACAGAAACCGACTTCTTTTATCAGCAACAGCAGGCCGACAATCGCTGGGGCCTGGCTTTACTCGTTGCCCTGATTGTACACCTTGGTTTTGGGCTGAGCCTTTACTGGGTGCCGTCACTTTTTTCCACACCACCCATTGTTGAAGAGGTGGTCTCTGTCAGCCTTGTAACCCTGACTGAAGCTGGCGGGGACGGCCCCCGTCCCTCACCACCTCAGCAGACAGAGCCCACCCCAACGCCTCCGCCAACTGTGCCTCCCCCTGAACCAAAGCTCGCTGCCGCCCCGCAACCTGCCGCCTCAGCCCCTGAAGAGCCGGTCGCCATCGAGCCAGAACCTCTGCCGCAGCCGGTCCCTGCAGTCACCGCACCTGCCAAGCCGACTTCTCCTATTTCGCTTACACCGACAAAGCGAAAAGTGATAAAGTCCAAGGACACAAGGCTTGTTGAAGAGAAGCGTGCAGAGCGCAGGCGTGAAGAGCAGGCTCTGCAGAAAAAGATTGCTGAGCGACAAAAAATTGTCGAAGAACGGCGACGCCAGGTCGAAGCCAAAAGAAGGGCCGAAGAAAAAAGAAAGGCGGAGGAGCAGCGTCAGCGAGAGCGCGCCCGGGCTCTGGCTCAGCAGAAACAGCGTCAGGCTGAAAAAGAAGCCCGAGAGGCCGCTGCTGAGGCTCGGCAACTGGCCCAAGAACTGGCGCGCATCAGCAGTCAGCATGCAGCCTTAAACGAGGCCATGCAGCAAACAGGGACCGGTGGTCGTGCCACTGCACGCTCTATCGTAGGAGAAAACTACGTGAGTTCGGTGCTTGCCCGGATTAAAGGTGTTTGGAAGCTCCCCAATACTCGTCTTTGGGATAATCGGCTTTATGCGAATGTGGTGATCACGATAAATCGTCAGGGGCACCTGGTGGGCATCAGGTTTGACCGTCGTTCAGGTGACCCCCAGTTTGATCAGGTGGTGGAAAAAACCATTCACAGAGCTGCCCCCATGCCGCCTTTTCCTGCAATGATGCAGGGGAAGACCGTGGAGGTCGGTGGCAACTTCAATACCCGCGAACTCAATCAAATGCGTTAAAATTACAGCAAAAACTATTCAATTTTTTTTCGTATGCCAGGTATACTTTAGGGTGTCTTGAATAATTAGATTTTTCAATCAAGGTCAAGGATTGCTGACAATTTTACCGCAGGCATATAGTTGATATCGGAGTCTTCGCTTACCTCCGAGGATAAAATTTTCAGCATGACGCCGAGATTGGCAGAAAAAGCAATTATTCAAGATTCCCTTTACCTGAGGCTCTTCCATTCGATACCTATCAAGAGACTATGATGCGCACCTTTCCCCATTTTTTTTCACTGATCCTTGCACTTGTCTTCTGCATCCACCTCTTCCCCTCTTCTCTTTGGGCTGAAGAACAGACCTACTACGATATAAGCGCCTCCGGCGTGCGTAAGATCATGTTGGCCGTGCCCCCCTTTGCCGGAAACAGCAATCAGGGAAAATTTGTGGCAGAGCTTTTAAGCCGTGGCCTGGAACTGCATGGGTTTATCGGTGTCGTAGGTTCAAATCGATATGGCGGCAGCCGATCAGCTGACTGGAAGTCTGCAGGGGCCGACTATGTTGTCTTGGGAGAGCTCAATGAAGACGCCAGTGGTCTCACGGTACAGGGGCAGATTCTCGATGTAGCCGCAAATCAACTGCTGGCCGGAAGACGCCTCCATGGTTCCATTGCTCAGCTTGAGGATATGACCCTGCGCCTTTGTGATGCCTTGATTCAAGATTTTACCGGGGAACCCGGAGTGTCGCGAACCCGTATCGCCTTTGTTTCTGACGGAAGCGGCTATAAGGAAATATATATCTCCGACATCCTTGGCAACCATCCCAAACAGATCACGCGGCATCGGGCGCTCTGCGTCGCCCCCCGCTTTACCCCGGATGGACATCATTTAAGTTATTCCAGTTACCACCATGGCAACCAGGATCTCTACATCACTGATCTCCGTCAGAGCCGCTCCACCCGAGCCATATCCCGGCGCAAGGGGCTCAATCTTGCCCCGGGCTATAGCCCCAACGGGAAGAGCATGATTCTTACTTTGAGCAAATACGGGAACCCGGACCTGTTTTCCATGGACATGCAGGGGCATATTCTGGGACAACTCACCTCAGGTTCCGGAATCAATGTCTCTCCATCCTTTTCTCCTGATGGTCGACAGATTGCCTTTGTGTCCGATCGCAGTGGACGGCCCAATGTCTATGTCATGGCCGCTGCAGGAGGCCCCGCCAAACGGTTGACCTTTAAATGTTCGGAGAACTCTGAGCCCGCCTGGTCGCCCAAGGGGGATGAGATTGCCTTTACCGGTTTGATTGACGGAAAGTATCAGCTTTTCATTATGGATTCCAGTGGCGGCCATGTACGCCAGGTTACCAGCGGAGATGGGAGTTATGAATCGCCGACCTGGGCTCCCGATAGTCGCCTGCTGGCGGTGACTCGCAAGAGCGGCAGCCGTTCGGAACTCTGTGTTGTCAGTAAAAACAGCCGGGAAGTCCGTACGCTTTTTCCGTTGCGGGGCAATCAATCCTATCCACAGTGGTCAGGACGGCTCCCCTAAAACCTGAATGCGTGAGAGTAAGGGCGTGCATGCTCACGAACTCAGGTATTACACACGTACTTTTTCTGCCGATTCAGGCGTGAGAAAATGATGCACATGCATTTATATAGAGGAGGTTTGCTGATGAAAAAAATACGAAACATAGCCCTCGCTGGCTGTTCCCTTATGCTCTTGACCCAGTGTGCCACCCAGGAAGAGCTGCGTAGTCTCCAGTTTCAGTTACGGGCAATGAATCAGAAGCTGGAAAATGTCAAGTCCACCACCGTCAATCAGATGCAGCAGCGTCAGGCTAGTTCCGTGACCAAACTTGATCAGGTGGAAAACGAGACCATGCGTATCCGCTCAAACCTGCAAGAAAATCAGGGGCAGACAGAACGTTTTCGGAGTGAAGTGACTCAGAACATTACCGGTCTCCAGGCCGCAGTGGAGGGAAATCGTCAGGAAACAACCGACCAGCTCGCTCAGCTTGACCAGCGAATTAGAGTATTAGAACAAAAGCTCGACGTGGCAGTGGATAACTTTACGTCCATCCAACAGCAGAGGGTCGACGAGGCAAAACGTCGTGCGCGTGAAGCCGAACAACGAGCCCTGGAGTTGCAACGCCGGGCAAAAGAGAAATCACGGACAGCACCTACTGCCAGTATCCAATCCTCGGGGAATGGTTTGCCCAGCGGAAAGCTGGTCCGCCAGGCCCCCAGAGGCAAAAAAGCCCATCTGGCCGCACCACCACCGGCGGAAGAGAAAACTGTAACCACTGCCAGCTCGACTGTGCAGAAAACAACCACTGAAAGTCCGAAACAGTCGGCAACCCCGACCAAAGTGGAGTCCGCTGCCAGCCCGGAGAAAAGTGCACCCGTGGCTAAAACCGATCCGTTTTCCAAAGGAATGGATGCATTTGCCAGCAAAGATTACAAGAGCGCGTATAAGCAGTTTGAGCAGTCGCTGGCCGCCGATCCCAATGGTGCCCAGGCCGGAAAGACCCTCTTCTATATGGGGGAATCGCTGTTTAACCAGGGCGAATACGACCTGGCCATTCTTGACTACCAAAAGGTTATCTCCAACCACGCAAGAGATGCGCATACTCCAGGCGCTCTCTTGAAACAGGGGCTGGCCTTTGAACAGCTCACCGATAATGAGACCGCAAAGATCATTTATAAAAAATTGATCAGTGATCATGCCGGCAGCAAAGAGGCCGTCGAGGCGAAAGAGCGTTTAGAAAAGCTGTAATCGAGTATTTTGGCAAAGGTGAACAAAAAACGTCTGGATGCCCTGTTAGTCAGTCGCGGTTTAGCGAAGAACATCGATACTGCACGTCGGCTTATCGGTGCCGGTGCGGTGTTGATTAACGAAATGGTGAACGATAAGGTCGGAGCTCAGGTCGCTGTTGATGCACAGGTTAAGGTGAAAGAGGGGAAACGCTATGTGAGCCGGGGAGGGGATAAGCTGGAGTCAGCACTGGTGACCCTGCCGCTTAACCCCTCCGGCATGATCTGCGCGGATATTGGCAGTTCTACTGGTGGTTTTACCGACTGTTTGCTCCAGCATGGAGCCAGGCAGGTCTACTGTGTAGATGTCGGCTATGGCCTGCTCGCCTGGAAGCTGCGCAGTGATGAGCGAGTGGTCGTCCACGAGCGGACCAATGCCCGCTATATTACCCATGAGCTGATTCCCAAGGCCATAGATTTGGCCGTGATCGATGCATCCTTTATCTCTCTGGAGCCGCTTCTGCCCCCCTTACTGCCCCTCTACGGTGAGAATCCGGTCCGTGTTCTCGCCCTTGTAAAACCACAGTTTCAATTGCCCAGAGAGGTCATCGAAAAAGGGGGGGTGGTCAGAGATAGTGCGCTCCATCAACAGGCCCTGGCCATGGTTGAGAAGTTTGGGGCTGAGCTTGGCTTGCACTGTGAGCAAATCGTGCCCTCAGGGGTCTGCGGGACCAAAGGAAATCAAGAGTTTTTTATGCTCCTGACAAACATCGTCTCGGAGCAACAAGGGGGCCTACAAAACAAGCAATGAAACACTACCTCAAAATTTTGACTGTAAGCGCACTCCTGGGTGCGTTTTTTTTATGTTCCTCTGCTCTGGCAAAACAATACCTCAGTGTGGCCCAAGATGGGATTAATGTTCGGTCAGGCCCGGGAACCGATACAACCATTATTTATGAATTTCCACAGGGATATCCGTTGGAGGTCTTGGAACACCACGGGCAGTGGCTGAAGGTGGTGGATTATGAGGGGGCTAAAGGGTATGTTTTTTCAAGCTTGTTGACGCAAGATCCCCATGTGATTGTCAGCGTGAAGGATGGCAATGTACGCTCTGATCCCAGCATTAAAGAGGATAACATCGTCGGGACCGTTGTTCAGGATGTTATTTTTGAAAAAATTGACCAGAAGGGGGATTGGGTGCAGGTACGGCATCCGCAGCTTGAGGGCTGGGTGCATAAGAGTCTGCTTTGGCCGCACTATTAATCTAGCTGCTTTTTCTCCTGCATCCATGAGCATTCATCGGTACGGCGGGGGAAACTGAACAACACGTGGTTTTGTTAAAATATATCGTCCGAGTATACGGCTACATTGTTCAGTACCCACCCGCAGTCACGGATTCATGTTTCTTTTCAGGACTCCATGAGAACCCTAGCAATAAGCTCATCCACATTGTGAATGAGGAACACCTCCATTCCCTTGGTGACATCTTCGGGCAGGGATTGGTATTCCTCGCTGTTTTCAGCGGGAAGGATAACGCAGCTCAACCCTGCGCGCTGTGCCGCCAAGAGTTTTTCCCGTATGCCGCTGACAGGGAGTACCCTGCCACTGAGTGACATTTCCCCAGTCATTGCCACATCCGGTCGTGCTTTTTTGCCCGTCATCAGCGAGAGCAGGGCCGCAAAGATGGTAATGCCCGCCGAGGGACCATCTTTGGAGACAGCGCCGGCTGGAAAGTGAATGTGGATATCACGCTCAGCAAAGAGCTGGTCATCAATATTGAATTCCTGGGCGCGGCTTCGAATCAGACTCAGGGCAGCTTTTGCCGATTCCTGGAGCACCTCGCCAAGCGAGCCCGTCAAGGTCAGTTGTCCGGTGCCCTTCATGGCAGCGGTCTCCACGCTGATAATTTCACCACCGGTGGCTGACCAGACCAGCCCGGTTGTAATCCCGATTTTGGGATCACGGTCCATGCCGTTTCGCAGGTACCTGCGTGGTCCCAGAAGACGGGTGATGGTATCGCTCTCCACCTGGTTGTCAAATTGGCCGCTTTCGGTGTCAACTTTTTGCAGGGCGAGTTTTCTACAGATGTTTGCCACCTCCCTCTCCAGATTACGCAACCCCGATTCACGGGTGTAATCCACCACTAATTTTTCAACGGCCTCCCGACTGAATTCCACCTGATCACTTCCCAGCCCGGATGCTTTCAGTTGCCTGGGGATGATAAAGCGCTTGGCGATATCGATTTTTTCCAAATCGGTGTAGCCGGAAAATTCTATGATTTCTATGCGGTCCAGTAAAGGACCAGGGAGTTTGGATAGATCGTTTGCCGTGGCGATGAACATGATCCGGGAGAGATCAAAGGGGATGTCGAGGTAATGATCCATGAAATGGACATTTTGCTCCGGGTCGAGCACCTCGAGCATGACGGAGGCAGGATCGCCGCGAAAATCCTGGCCGATTTTATCGAGCTCGTCCAGCATGAAGACCGGGTTGTTGACGCCCGCTCTTTTGATTTCGGTAATAATCCGGCCAGGCATGGCCCCCACATAGGTCCGGCGATGCCCGCGCAATTCCGCCTCGTCTTTAAGGCCGGCAAAGGAGACGCGGATAAATTTCATCTGCAGTGCCTCGGCAATGGCACGGCCCACTGAGGTTTTTCCCGTACCGGGAGGGCCGGTAAAACAGAGAATGGGGCCCTTGCCAATGGAGCTGACCTGCTTTTGCCCCAACTCCTCGGCAACAATCTTACGGAGTTCACTTAAATTAACCGGTTTACCCAGGTAATGGGCCGCTCCGTTTTTTAATGCCTTGACTGCAGAATCCACCGTGGCAAAGCCTGTGACCATGATAACCGGAATCTCCTGGTAGGTGCGGTTTACCTCATGCAGGAGTTCCAGGCCGTCCATCTTATCCATCTTGAGATCGCTGACGATAAGATCTATCTCTTCACTTTCTAAAATCTGCAGGGCTTCTATGCCGTTTTTAGCGCATTTACAGGCATAGCCATCTTTTGTAAGGATGTGCTCCATGTTGACGCGGGCAATGTCCTCATCGTCAACGATCAAGATGGTCTGCTGGACAGCATCACGCAGAGTTTTTGCAGCGAGAAACTCCAGAATTCTCTGCTTGACGTGGGCGAGACCAGAGTGGCGGGCATCAAGAATTTTTCGAGCCCTCTGCAGTTCCAGATCACAGACCGAGGATTCATTCCAGGGGAGGGCTGTGATCAGGTCGATGTAGTTTAAGCCAAGCGAATATTCAGCAAGTCCTGGTTCTGACTGTTCGAGTTTTTTCAGTTCCCGTTGAGCAGCATCAATTGCATGTTGGGGTAATTTGCTCTCCTCCAGGTTCTTCCGGATCAGTTCAAGCTGGGAATCATCCGGGGATTTTTGAGGTACTGGTTCGGGTTCAGAGTCCCGTTTGCGGAAAAACATGCTCACAGCTCCTTTTATGACCGGCAGTTGAGAGTGAGAAACTCTATGTGCGTAAGGAAATTAAATACAGATTTCAAGCATGTTCAAAATTTTATCTTTGGAAACAGAGGGGGCAGATTCCAAAGATAAAATTTTGAGTGGGGGTAGATTATCAGCATCTACAAGTTGAGCAACACACTACTCAAAAAAGAATTGCAGGGGAAGGGTACGCCCCTGTGTTCGCTACGAGAGCTGCATCCGTTGAGCAGATCTTCTCTTTTTTGTCTTGGTTTGCCTGCGACTTGTATGATCCGATTTTGGTGTAGTGGGGGAGAGTTGCCTGGTTTCTTTCCCGGTTATATCTGACCTGAAAAAAAACATATACCAGTCAGGTCGTGTGCTTTTATGACTTTTTACGGGCTTGGAAGTAGCCTGCTGCGCAGTTTTTCGATAGATACATGTGGCTGCCTGCCAGACAAGATGCAGAACACCTACACCAATGACGGCTGCTGTGAAGAACAATCCTGATTCCATAACCGCCTCCTGAGAGGGAGATATAGCCCCGTTTGGGGCCATATCTCCATTTTTATATTGAAGGGAATCCTGAATATTGACTCGGAGCTGATCAGTGTTGTTGCACAACACCCGCAGCGTTTTCTTCGGCTCGAGCCTGCACCATTCCTTTGATCATGGCCACCGTGATAATGATGCCTGCCACCGCCAGTGCCACCATGAGTGCCCAGAAACTTACAGAGTTGAGGGCAACACCCAGTTTATCATTGAGGGCTGCGATGAGGTTAAGATCAGAGAGGTAGCCAGGGATTTTTGCTCCACGGGAAACAGCGACAATCAGCATGACTGCGGACATTACCAGTTTGATCGTATAATCTTTGACATACGTGGTACCCAGAGCACCAAGCTGTACACCGATAAGAGAACCAGCGAGGATCAATAAAGTCATGCGAATATCAATCAAACCGGAGATACCCCACTGAACGGAGCCCCAGGCACCCATAATAAAGGCAACAACCAACTCGGTTGCGCTGGAGACGAGGGCTGATGCACCGATGACGTAAATCATACCGGGGACGCCGATAAACCCGCCAACGGCGATGGTGGCCGCAAGCATACCGGTCAGAAGACCAACGGGGATGGTGATCCAGGCGGAGATACGCAGTTTGGCAACCTTGAACTCCATCATCGGCCAGAGATTGATCCTCTGGAGTTTCATGGCCAAAACAGGGGTTTTTTCTTCTGCTGAACCTTTGGAGAGTTTGATGGCATCCATCAGGACATAGGCGCCGACTACAACGAGGACAAAAACAAAGACAACACTCACGTAGAGATTGGAGCCTGCATTTCCCCAGTGGTCGAGGATGAATTTCTGAATTTTAATACCAACCTGCACACCAATAATGGCAGTAACCGCCATAACCAGACCAAGTTTGATGTCTGCCTGACCATACTTCCACCGTTTATAGGCGCCAACCATGGCCTTGGGAAATTTGTGACACATGTTCGAGGCAACCGCAACCGCACCAGGAGCACCAAGAGACATCATGGCCGGGGTCAGGACAAAGGCACCACCGGAGCCGATAAACCCGGAGAGCAGGCCACCGATGAGGCCAATTATCAGGAAAGCGATAATTTTAGTTACGGTCATATCCATGAACATAACCGAAACGTCCTTAATCACATTGGGGCCCGCGTGGGTATCCAGGCTGACCAGAACCTTCTTGTCCATGGGGATGTCATCAACGGTCATGCCTTCGCCTAAATGCAATACCCGTACTCCATCATGCCCATCAACCTTGATGCTCGCATCCATGGTTTTGGTATCAATGGTGGTGAAAACACCTTTGACCACATTTTTAGGGGGAGGGCCACCTGCATAGGCCTGGTGTATTCCTGGTGTCAAGAGCAGGACTGTAAGGATTATCAAGACTAATCTTTTCATCGATTTTTTCTCCTCTGGTGTTCTGTGTGTTTCCAAATAATTCCCTGATTTCATCAGCATGGGGGCATTGATCGCACTGCTTGCTCTGCATGAGCGTACAATGCTGATGCGTTCCCGAACGGGAGGCTAAGGAGGCTGAGCGGGCAAAATTCTTTTAACGAAATTTGTGAAGCCCCGGGATGATACGTTGCTCAGCGACCAGTAGCGTTAACGGCATCAGTGACTACTTTTTGCTTCCAACCCGAGTACGGTTAAGAAATTGCTGGCAAATGCTCCGTGGACAAAAGAAAAAAGGAAAGCAGTGAGAACGGGAAAGGCCGCGTGCCAACCACCAAGGGTATAGGTCTGGGTAACAAGCGTCTCTTTGGAGAATAATAAAAGATAGGCGCCCAAAGACAGCGCTCCGAAGAAGACCATTTTGCCCACAGGCTTTTTGGGGGTATAGGCGGTTTGCGTGGCTGTGGAAGTCGAGGTGGCTTTGCTTCGGCCTACAGCGCTACTTTCTTTGGTCGAGTTGACGTGCAATTGAGCCTGGTGCGTTTCGTTCTGGATCATTGTTTTCTCCATTGAGTTGAAATATTGGGGATCCTTGTGAACCCAGCCATATCCTTTCATACGGTCAAGTCGGAGTTCCCGATGGGCTGACTAAAAACAGATGGGCGCGATCTGCCTTGCACCGTGCCTCTCTGGTCGTTCGAGCCCAGATGCGACAAACACCTCTAAAATTGCAATCGTGGTGCCAAAAAGATTGGTTGAGAAAATGCAATGATAACGGAAGGTTACTCTTTGTTGCTTTTTGGGGAGGAATGTTGCATAATGCAACAAGCGGGTGGGGTGGTATTGTTAAATTTCTTTTATATTAAGTAGTTATATTATTTTTTTTACAGGGAGTCTTGGCTGTTGCAGTATGCAACATGCAGGGGAAGGGATTTTGATGAAGTCCTTCTTGTGTCGAGGGGAGGGTGGGGACGGTAACTGACTTATTCTCCGGGGAAAAATTGGTTTGTGTTTGTTGGCCTCTGGTGGAAAACATTTTTTGCGGGGAAGGCTCTGTGTTCTTCAACATCTATTTGTTGCAAGATGCAACAAACCTCGCTGTCACCCGGGAGTGTTTACGCGTATAATAGTTTGTTATTCCAAGCTTATTTCAGGTTTTATTCAGTGGCATATTGTTTGCTTTACTCTCCCTGAGTTTGTGATGCTGTCTGGCTTATGCCCACGTATTACTATCACAGGTGGTGGTCCAACATTTATCGAGAAATTCCATGACACAGAAAAGCGAGCAGAGCATGAAAACCCACCAGGGGGGAAAGCAAGATGCACGGGAAGGAACCCCGCTTATTCTTATCGTCACCAAAAATGGGCGTGTGTCCGATGCGGCCATGAAGTATTCCCTTAATATTGCAGAGCGACTTGGCTACAGTCTGCTCGTAGCCTATGTCAACACCCTCCCGTTTCTTTGGGATGGAGGACGGCGGGATCGTTTTTTAGAAAAGGCTGCCAAAGAGAGTGATAGAGAGTTTCAGCAGCGGGCGTTAGGTCAAAGTATTGCGCTGAGTTCGGTCAAAGAGTATGGAAAGGTGGGCAAGGTGATCCATCGACTCTGCCACATTGTTAAGCGAATTGACATGGTTGTCGTCGATAAAGGAGTAAACCGGGAGGAGGCTGCATCCACCTCTCCCGTGCCTATTTACTGTGTTCAGGAGAAGAGCCACTCACCTCTGCAAAAGCTCCAGTATTTTCCCAAAAAATCGCCGCTTCCCCAATGCTTTCGTGGTCGCGCCACTCAACGAAAGGCGCTGTACAGTGCGGTGTTTCTCGGGCTCTGTGTAGTGGCGCTCTATGGGGTCTTCTATGCGTACCTGGATGCCATTATGCGGGATTGCTCCAAAGGTGGGGGCTATGCCCTGCTGCCCGTAGTGGCCACCAGTGTGTTTTTTCTTGTGCAGAATGCCTTTATCGGAGCTGTCGTTGCGGGGGTTAAAGCACGCAAGGCAGAGAGCGGGACAGGCGTATTTTGTTCTCCAAGCCAAGGTCCTCGCAGGCGACCATCCCATCATGCACAGCGATAATTCCTGAGAGGATAGAATCAAGCAATGAAAACGATCGTAGCAGCTATTGATACCTCTGAATCCAGTCGACTCGTGTTCCGGGAAGCCCTGGTCCTGGCGGTTTCCATCCGTGCCTCGGTTGTAGCGGTTTCTGTGACCCCCCAGTACGAGGGAAATATGAATCGTATGTGCCTGGAGAACACGGATGATCTGTTAAGTGAGCCATCACGCAAAATACTTGCGGAATCAAAAGAGTATGCCGAGTCATTGGGGCTTGAGCTGGAGACGATCCACCGTAAGGGAAAGGCTTCCAGCGAAATACTCGCTGTGGCTCGTGAAAAAAACGCGGCGGTTATCGTCCTTGGATGTGCAAGGAGACACCAGATTGAACGCATGCTGCTGGGGCGAACAACCGCTGAGGTTATCGCCGAGAGCCCTTGTGATGTCATGCTTCTGCCAGAACAGTCAACCATACGTCTTTCCAATATAGTCGTCGGTCTCAACGAGGCTGCGGCTAACCTGAGGGTTCAGGGGCGAGCCCTGGATATTGCCAGGAGCTATGGAGGAAAGGTGACAGGGCTCTATGCCGTCTATTTGCCAACGGAGAAAGCGTTACGCTATGGAGTGATACGTGATGCCGAAGTCAATGCGAGGGGTGTGCTTAGGGCATTTGAGCAGCGTGCTCTTGAATTTGATGTGCCGGCGACCACGAAAATCAGTTGGGATCCGCCTGAAAAAGCGCTGGTCGACTACAGTACTGCCAATGAGGTTGATATTATTGTGGTCGGGGCAGAAAATAACGCGTCTCTCCTTGAGGCATGGGGAGGGAGTTTAATTGAGCGGTTGGCCTCCTCAACCTGTTGTCCGGTTCTCATCGCCAGGTGCGTCGGGGAGTTCAGCCAGCAAAGGCGAGGGAACAGCGCTTTTGTTTTTGAAGAGTAAGCATTCTTCTTTGTTTTATGGTACAGAGGGACTTTTTTTTGCAAAGGCCCGTACCATGGCACGTTCAGTATTAACCCACGCAACCCTCGAAGACACCTCCACCTGGAAAAAGTACAGTGCAAAACTCTGCAAAACCTGCAACGCCACCTGCTGCAGTCTCGCGGTGGAAGTGCAAGCTCCCGATCTTGTCCGCATGGGACTGATGGAGTCCTTCGAACTGGAAAGCGATTTGAAATTTTTCGCCAGAAAGTTGATGAAACAACGCCTGGTTGAACATTTTCATCATAAAAGCGGTACCTTCACCCTGGCCAGAATGGCCAATGGTGACTGCATCTATCTCGATGCAGTCACTCGCCGCTGCACCATTTACCCCAAACGTCCCGATACCTGCCGCAATCATCCCCGTATAGGCCCCCGCTCAGGCTACTGCGCCTTCATTCCCCGAGAGGCGGGGCGCAAGTAGAGTGGAGCTCGGATAACTATTTTCCTCAATCCGTGGGCATTCATCGGTTTGTCGGCTTCGTTGTTTGTTTACACATCAACTCCTTTCATTCCCTCAGGCGTATAGCGCTCCCCCTGAACCCTATACTGGCTCAGGATGGAGGCGATCTCTATGAGTTCATCCTCGGTGATTGCGATCTGTGCAGCCCCGGTATTTGCCTCAAGGTTTTCTATTTTTGTGGTTCCGGGGATGGGGATGATAGCCTCCCCCTGAGCCATGACCCAGGCCAGGGAAAGCTGGGCGAGGCTGCACCCCTTTTGTGTGGCTATGTCGGAGAGCCTCTGGGCTATCACCCTGTTGTTTTCGTACGCTTCCCCCTGGAAGCGCGGCAAGGAATTTCTGAAATCTTCAGCGACCCCTTTCTTGTGCGTCGATGCACTGAGCAGTCCCCTGCAGATGGGGCTGTAGGGAACGAAAGATATTCCCAGCTCTGCAGCCAGGGAGAGCATGCCCGCCTCCGGATCCCGTGTGAGCATGGAATACTCCGACTGGATGGCGGATAGGGGATGTTCTGCATGTGCTCTTTTCACTGTCGCCAGTGAAGGCTCGCTTATGCCAATTCCTTTCACCTTGCCTTCCTGGACAAGGCGTGCCATCTCGCCGATGGTCTCCTCAATGGGGATGGACGCATCCACACGGTGGATATAATAGAGATCGATGTAATCTGTCTTCAGTCGGAGGAGGCTCGCATCGCATGCAGCTCGCACATACGCGGGTGTGCCACAGATTTCTCTGGAGTACTCACCTTTTTTGCGGACAATACCGAACTTGGTCGCGATGACGGCTTCACCTCTCCGATCCTTGAGAGCGGAGGCGAGAAGTTGTTCATTGTGCCCGCTTCCATACATATCGGCTGTGTCAAAGAAGTTCACGCCCAGTTCCAGGGCACGGTGGATGAGGCGGCATCCTGCGGATTCTGTTACCGGTTTTCCATAAAACTCACTGAGCCCCATACATCCCAGGCCGATGGCCGAAACGAGAATATCACTGTTCCCAAGCCTTTTTTTTTCTACCATAGTATCAATCATAGCTTTTCTCTGTGTGTAGGGTTGTTTAACCACCCTCATTCTTCCTGAGGTGGCCTTTTATGGTGAAAGTAAGAAGGGATGGGTGATATGTGAAATATATCTTTTATACTTGTTTGAGATGTTTTAAATATCAGATATGGAAACAAGACATTTAAAGTACTTTGTGGCAGTGGCCGAGGAACTCCATTTTGGCAGGGCTGCCAAGCGACTTCATATCTCGCAGCCACCACTGAGTCAGCAGATTATGAAGTTTGAAGACGAGTTGGGGGTGGTTCTCTTTCTGCGTGATAAACGCTCCGTTGCCCTGACACCGGCGGGGAAGGTCCTTCTTCACGATGCTCGGCGTATTCTCCGGGAGATGGAAAGGGTGAAAGATAACCTGAAGGCCACAGTGGCCGGAACCGGAGGCAGCTTCGAGCTTGGTTATATTGCTCCTGCCCTGGATACTCCATTGGTCGAAGCAATAAAGCAGTTTAAACTCAGGTACCCCGGAGTACGATTGGGATTGACGGAGATGTCGACCGACAGGCAACTGGAAGCCCTGCAAAGAGGTGAGCTGGATGCGGCCGTTGTCAGACTTTTCGGGCATGATATCCGGGGGCTGTGCTCCAAAGAATTTCACAGAGAGTCCTACGCCCTTATCCTTCCTGCAGGCCACCGGCTGGCAGAGTCCAAAAGCGTAACAGTGGCAGAGCTTGCTGGCGAAGAGATGATTTTTTTTCCTCGAAAGGCGCAGCCGCAACTCTACGATACATGGATGCGTCTTTTTAACCGGTATGGACTGACCCCCCAAATAGTTCAGGAGGCCACAACCAAAGCAGCTTCTCTGGCGTTGGTTGCGGCGGGGATAGGCATCTCGATAGTGCCGGAAAGTCTTGTTCGCAGGGCTCCGCGGGAGGTGTTGTTTAAAAAACTGAGAGGTGACATCCCTTCCCTGGAATTTCATTGTGTCTACAACGGGTCTCTCTCCCACGCTGCTCGGGATAATTTTTTTCAGGTAGCGGAGGCTCTGCTCCTGAATCCGTGAGCACGGCGCAAAGGCTCATCTGCCAGCTGGTTTATTCTTCTTGTTCCCTTTGTTCCGCTTGATCATTTTGAGGGGCTTGTTCAAGGGGCTTGCTGCATTTTCTCCTTGCCAAAATAGAGCAAACAGTGGCATGTTGTCACATTATGCATATCTCGCACAAAAAGAAAGAAGAGGGCTGTTTGGCCGATATCGTGATCCTGGGGTGTGGTAACATCCTGCTTGGTGATGATGGATTTGGACCGGCAGTGATTGCTCGCCTGGAGCAGGAACAACTTCCCAGGAGCGTCCTGTTGGTGGATGTGGGCACCTCTGTACGAGAATGGTTGCTGGATTATCTCATGGCACCCGAGTTGCGTCCCAGCCTGCTTTTTATTGTGGATGCCACCTATCAACAAAAGCAAGCTCCTGGATCGCTGGTCACCTGTCGACCGGCCGAGTTGCCACTGTCCAAGGTGCATGACTTTTCGCTGCATCAGTTTCCCACGGTGAACCTGCTGGTGGAGCTTGAGCAGGAAACAGGCATTCGGGTGGAGCTGGTGTTGGCCCAGGCAAACACTGTCCCCGAGGAGATAGCTCCCGGACTCACGCCTGCCATGGAGCATGCCACAGCGCTGGCCTCTGCAATGATACTTAAACAAATTAACGAATATGTCACCCCTTTTTCCTCCGGCACAGTGGTTGCCTCCCTGGAGAATGTTTCATGATTTATGAGGCCAAGGTCAATGATTTGGCAAGCGAGTTTGGTGTGCATCGCAATACCATTCGCAACTGGATCAATTCCGGCGTGTTGCCAGCCCAGGAAGGGCCAGGTCGGCGCTACCTTATTCAGTATGAAGATTACAAACGGCTTTGTGATAAGTATGGGCGTGAACCTCGGATCTCCCCAGACCCGGGCGCTGCCGGTGAAATCGCACAGCCCGTTAACGAGAACGTGCCCAAGGCAGTCCGCCTGGAATCCAAAAAAAATCCTTTTTACTCCGCCCCCAATTTAGCCGATATCTGCCTGACCTGTGGCTCCTGTGCCGGTGCCTGCCCCATCTCGGGTGTTGATGATCTTGATCCCCGTAAGATCATCCGCATGGCCTTTTTCGGCATGGAAGAAGAGTTGATCGAGAGTGACTGGCCCTGGAAATGTACCATGTGCGGCAAGTGCGAGGTGGTTTGCCCGATGAATGTGGAGATCGTGCAACTCATTCGCCGTATTCGTGGTCAGCGCGATCGCGACAAGGTTCCGGTGGCCATTCAGAAAGGGGTGATAACCTGCCTTGAAAAGGGCAACAACCTGGGCATCCCAAAAGATGATTTTCTCGCCCTGATCAAAGAGCTTGGACAGGAACTCGCAGAAGACTGCTGCCCGGGCTTTGCGACACCCATCGATGTACGTGGTGCCCGTCTGTTGGTGACGGTGAACTCCAAGCAGCCCTTTGCTGAACCAGAGAGTCTGACCTGGTGGTGGAAGATATTCTATGCTGCCGGTGAATCCTGGACCATCTCTTCCGAGTATTGGGAAGGGGTCAACTGGGCCCTGCATTCCGGTGACTACAGCGCCATGCGCACCATTGTCAAACGCATCATCGATAATATTGAGCGACTCAACTGCAAGGCCCTGCTGCTGCCCGAGTGCGGGCATGCCTACTATGCCACCCGTTACGCGCTTGAACGCTGGTTTCCTGAATCGTTACAGCAGTTTAAAATCTACACCGTTTTTGACCTGCTCCTGGAGTATGTGAACCAGCGGCGGATTACCCTTGATCCCTCCAAAAACACCAAGCTGGTCACCTTTCACGATTCCTGCAATTATGGGCGCAAATCCCTGAAAACCTTTGGGCATGGCTATTTTGACGAAGCCCGCACTCTGACACGGGCCTGTTGCCCCAGCTATGTGGATCTGGTGCCGGATCGGGAAGAAAACTACTGCTGCGGTGCCGGTGGCGGTGCCTGGGCAAGCCCCTTTGGTGCCGAACGGGTTTTTCACGGGCGGATGAAAGCGCGCCAGATCAGTACCTCGGGGGCCAAGGTTGTGGTGACCGCCTGCCAGAACTGTCGCGATCAGCTTCAGGTCTCCTTGAAGCGCGAATTTAATTTGAATGTCGATGTCTGCTTTTTGTGGGAACTGGTGGCAAAGTCATTGGTGATGCCCAAGCGTATCGTAGGAGAGGTGCAGCATGGCTGATCAATCCATGAACGGATCCGTGTTGGTGGTGGGGGGCGGTATCTCCGGAATGCAGGCCGCGCTCGACCTGGCGGATTCTGGATTTTTTGTTTACCTGGTGGAAAAGTCAGGGGCCATTGGTGGTTCCATGCCCCAGTTCAACAAGGTCTTTCCCACCAATGACTGCTCGATGTGTATTATCGCGCCCAAGCTGGTTGAGTGCGGTCGGCACCCCAATATCCGCATCATGACGCTGTCGACCGTGCAGGATGTTACCGGTACCGCAGGCAATTTTACCGTTCGTGTTATCGAGCATCCTCGCTATGTGGACATGGATAAATGCATTGCCTGCGGCCAGTGTACCAGTGTCTGCCCTAAAAGCGTGGATGACTCTTTCAATTCCAACATTGCCAAGCGAAAGGCAATCTATATCAAGTACCCGCAGGCGGTCCCTCTGAAATATCAGATCGATCCCACATCCTGCCTCCATCTCAAAAATCCGACCAAATGCGGGGCCTGCGCTGAAATCTGTCCTCCGGGTGCCATTGATTTCAATGACCGTGAACGAGAACACATCATTCAGGTGGGCTCGGTGGTCATGGCCCTTGGTTTTCAGACCTTTGATCCGGCCAAGTCCAAGATCTGGGGCTATGGCGTCTATCCCAATGTGATCACCTCGCTCCAGTTTGAGCGCTATCTCTCTCCGGATGGCCCCACCGATGGTCAGCTCTCCCGGCCTTCGGATAAAAAGCCTGTGAAAAAGGTGGCCTTTCTGCAGTGTATTGGCAGTCGGGATAAAAACCGGTGCAATAACGAGTACTGTTCCACGGTCTGCTGTATGTACGCCATTAAAGAGGCGATGACGATCAAGGAGAGTAATCCCGATCTTGAGGTGACCATCTTCTACATGGATATGCGGACTCCGGGCAAGGAGTTCGATCGCTATCTTGAGCGGGCCAAAAACGAATATGGCGTTCGGTTTATACGTTCCCGCATTCACGGGGTTGAGCCCAAGGGGACCAAGGGAGATTTGCGGCTGCATTACATCAGTGGCCAGGGCCAGCAGGTTGAGGAGGTCGTTGATTTGGTCGTGCTTTCCGTTGGCCTGGAGACTCCGGAATCCATGGTGCGCCTGGCCGAACGTATCGGCATTCACATGACCCCGGATCGTTTTGCCTCTATCTCCGCCTTCATGCCGGTACATACCTCGAAAAAAGGCGTTTACACCTGTGGGGCCTTTAACGGTCCGCGTGATATCCCCCAGTCGGTGACCGGTGGTTCGGCTGCGGCTGCCTCGGTTTCGGCGCTGCTCACCTCGGTGCGCCACACCCAGACGCGTTCTCTCTTGCCGCCGGTGGAGCAGGATGTAGGTGGTGAGGAACCACGTATCGGTGTTTTTGTCTGCCACTGCGGCACCAATATCGCCGGTGTGGTGGATGTAGAAGAGCTGGCCGAGTATGCCGCCACTCTGCCGCAGGTCGTCCATGTGGCCCGTAACCTTTTTACCTGTGCCCAGGATACCCAGGACCGTATTGTGCAGGAAATTCGGGATAAACGGCTCAACCGCATCGTTGTCGCCGCCTGCACGCCAAGGACCCATGAACCGCTTTTTCGTAAGACGCTGAAATCCGCCGGGATTAATGAGTACCTCATTGAGATGGCCAATATTCGCAATCAGAACTCCTGGGTCCATAATCAAGAACCCGAGGTGGCGACGCAAAAGGCCAAGGATCTGGTGCGCATGGCCGTGGTCAAGGTGCAGACCCAGGTCGCCCGGAAAGCCATTCGTCTCCCCATTGCCCCCTCGGTGCTGATTATCGGTGGCGGTGTGGCTGGAATGACCGCAGCGCTTAACCTGGCGGAACAGGGATTTCAGGTACACTTGATAGAGAAAACTACCCAGTTGGGCGGCAATGCCCTCCATCTCTTTCAGACCTGGAATGGCGAGCATGTGCCCAGGTACATCAGTGAGCTTAAGGAAAATGTGCAGCAGCATCCCTTGATTGAGGTGGCCTACACCAGTACGGTGCTCTCAGTGGATGGTCATGTGGGGAATTTTTCCAGCACCATTCGCACCGGCTCCAGTCGGAAGCGGGTGATTAATCACGGCGCGGTGATCATCACCACCGGAGCAAAACGTTATATCCCCGAAGAGTTTGAGTACGGCAAGATCCCCAAGGTGGTGGCCTCCATCGAGTTTGACAAGCTGCACATGCATAATGAGACCCGGGTGGCCAACGGCAAGTCATTTGTGTTTATCCAGTGCGTGGGCTCGCGTAACGAGGAACGACCCTACTGTTCCAAATCCTGTTGCACTCATTCCATTCAGAGCGCGATCAAGCTGAAGAAAGAGGCTCCCTCGCGGCAAATATACATTCTCTACCGAGAGATACGTACCTATGGCCAGCGTGAGCGCATCTATAATCAGGCCCGCGAGCTGGGGATCGTTTTTATCAATTATGAGATGCATGGCCCCCCCAAGGTGAAAAAGGATGGGAAAGGGGTGCTGGTCGAGGTTTGGGATCATGTGCTCCACCGCCCACTTGAGATCAAGGCCGATGTGGTAATTCTGGCGGCGGCCACCCTGGCCAGCCCGGATGCGATGAACCTCGGGAATCTCTTTAAGATACCGCTCAACAGTGACGGTTTTTTCCAGGAGGCGCATGTCAAGCTGCGCCCGGTGGAGTTTAACGTGGATGGTGTTTTTGTTGCCGGGCTTGCCCACTATCCCAAACCCCTTGAAGAATCCATCTCCCAGGCCCTGGCCGCCGCGGCCAAAGCCGGTCGTCTGCTGGCCCGGAAAGAGATCAGCCTGGAGCCCAATACCGCCCTGGTTGACCCGGTGAACTGCGATGGTTGCGCCCTTTGCATAGAGGTCTGTCCCTATCAGGCCATCACCCTGGTGGAGTATGAAGATGAAGAGGGCACTCCCTTGAAAACGGTCAACATCGACCCGGTTCTCTGTAAGGGGTGTGGCATCTGTCAGGGAACCTGTCCCAAGCGGGGTGTGGATGTGGCCGGATTTACCTATGCGCAGCTTGAGGCGCAGATCGATGCAGCACTGGAAGAGGAAGCGCCGCTGGAGGAACAACTGTGAACACTACCCCGAAGATAATCGCTTTTTGCTGTAACTGGTGCTCCTACGCCGCAGCCGATCTCGCCGGTATTTCCAGGTTGCAGTATCCTGGTTCGGTACGCATTATTCGGGTGATGTGCTCGGGCATGGTACATCCGGAGATGGTGCTGCACGCCCTGGATAAGGGAGCTGAGGGAGTGATGATTATCGGCTGTCACCTGGGAGAATGCCATTACATCAACGGTAATGAGATGGCCCTGGCCAGGGCCGAGGTCATTGCCGATACCCTGGAAGACATGGGCTATGAGAGCGAGCGTTTTCAGATCACCTGGGTCTCCTCGGCAGAACCCGAGCGTCTGGCAGAGGCCTTTCGCGCCTTTTGTGGCCGCCTGGCTATTCTGCGTGGTGAGCTTGCCGATATCTCCGATTCCCAGGATTCCAGGTTTTGAGTCTGCCCCGGCTCAGTTTTGAATGGCTACATGCCTGCTGTGGTTGTGAGGTCTCCCTGCTGGATGCGGGGGATGATTTTTTAACACTTGTCAGCCAGGTTGAGATCGTTCATTGCCCGTTGCTGCTGGATAATAAATATCAGCGGGACGAGACCGGCACACTGCAACTGCCCCAGGCGGACATCGGTCTTGTCTCTGGTGGGGTTGCCTCAGAAGAGGAGCTGGAGCTGGTTCAGGCTATGCGGGCGAGCTGTACCACTCTGATCGCCCTGGGGACCTGTGCCACCCATGGCGGCATTCCAGCCATGCGTAATCAGTGGACCACCCAGGAGACCCTGCAGACCGTGTACGCCTACGGCAGCGATGAGGCCTCATTGTTTCCCACCAAAATTTCAACTCCCCTGGATCGGGTGTACGCTGTGGATGAGCATGTCCAGGTCGACTGGCTGCTGCCGGGCTGCCCGCCCACTTCTGCAGCCATTGTCGGGATGCTGACGGGATTGCTTGACGGTAATCCAGGCAAAGCGTTGACCAAGAGTGTCTGCGAGACCTGTCCCACCCGGCGAGGAGCCAAAGGGCAGGGGGGCGTGGGGAGATTCTTGGACAATGCCACGGGCGATCCCCAAAAACCGCTTACGGAGATGGTCTGCCTGCTGGAACAGGGAATCCTGTGCATGGGGCCAGTGACCTCCGGCGGCTGTGGTGGTAAGGATGCGCCGCTCTGTCTGCGGGCTCGGGTTCCCTGCCGTGGCTGTTATGGGCCGGTGCGGGCGGGGAGCAATCCGCTTTTGGATATGCTGGGCGCACTTGCCAGTAACGGCATTGATCACCGCTCTATGATTGATCGCAAATCGCTGCTGCGTTTCAGCGGGGCACACGGCATGCTCAAACCCCTGCGTAAGCGAAGGTGAGGGGGCTGGTATATTTGAACAAGAGGAAACCGCTAAGGTAAAACACATGGGCCACCAGATTACCATACATCCTGTCACTCGTATCGAGGGGCACGCCCGCATAGATCTGCACTTGGATGAAGCCGGGCAGGTCAGTGATGCGCAGGTGGCTATTTCTGCGCTGCGAGGATTTGAACAGTTCGTCATTGGACGGCCGGCAGAGGAGATCCCGCGTATCGTTACCCGTATCTGCGGTATCTGTCCCTGGATGCATCATCTGGCTGCTGTAAAGGCTGTCGATGGCTGCTTTGGGGTGCAGCCGAGCGTAAGCGGTCACCTGCTGCGGGAACTTTGCCAGATCCTGGCGCATATCCACGATAAAATTCTGCATTTCTTTTTTTTGGCAGCGCCTGATTTTGTGCTTGATCCCCAGGCGGATCTGTCGGTGCGCAATATTATGGGGCTGGTACGCCAGGAACCGGAACTCGCAGGTCGGGTTGTGCGCATGCGCCAGTTGGCCCAGCAGATGCTCGCCCGGTTTGCAGGCAAGGCTATTCATCCCGTTGCCGCGGTTGTTAGCGGCTTTTCCTGTGCCATGCAAGAAGATGTACGTCAGTCCCTGCTTGCCGATGCCCGCGAGTTACTCGATTTTGCCTGCTATGCCATGGACTTTGCCAAAAAGCAGGCCTTTGAACGGCTCACTGGAGAGTTTGACGGACTGGGCTCCATTACCACGGGATTCATGGGAACTGTGGATGGTCAGGGGCGGCTGCGGCTTTATGAGGGGCAGCTTCGTCTGATGGAACCAGGAGGCGCGTATGAGGATTTTCAAGCCTGCGACTACCAGCAATACCTGGCTGAACACGTGGAGCCCTGGTCCTCGGCGAAGATGGTCTATGCCAAGTCCTGGGGAGAGGGGTTTTCGTTGAACCCTGAGCAGCCAAAAGGCATCTACCGGGTCAATACGCTGGCGCGACTCAATGTCTGCGACGCCATGGCAACCCCACGGGCCCAGCAGGAGCTGGAAGAATTTCGCAGTCGCTTTGGTCGACCTGTTCAGACAACACTTTTGTACCACTGGGCACGGCTGGTCGAGCTGGTCTATGCCTGTGAGCGCAGTATTGAGCTCCTGGAAGAGCAGGATATCATCAATCCCCAGGTGCGCAACGTGGCAGAGCCTGGGGCCGGTCGCGGAATAGGCCATGTTGAGGCACCACGTGGCACTCTGATCCACGAGTATGCCACCGATGAGCAGGGCTGTATCACCCATGCCAATCTTATTGTCGGCACCACCCATAATATTGCCCCCATGAACCTGAGTGTGCAGCAGGCTGCGGCCTCGCTGATCAGTAACGGTCAGGTTGACGAGGGCATTCTCAACAAAGTCGAGATGGCGGTCAGGGCTTATGACCCGTGAATTTCCTGTGCCACGCACCGCCTGGATGGCGGGCTCCCCCTGACGTTACATGTGATTGACCATCGTGGAAAGACGATCCGTCGTTTGCACCACTAGAGGTGTCCGGTTTAATGAGCGTGATGCTGCTGTCTAACTAGCTGTTATTTTGATCGCTCTGTTGAATATTATTTATGAATTGAACCCATTGATTTTTGCCCATGAATGCCAACAATGATACCTATCAGCGTAAAGTAGTGCGGGTTGAAGCCCCAAACTGTGCCTGCGGTTTTGTCGGGCACATGACCGCCGATGAGCTGAAGCAGCGTGCAGCCCACGATGACATGGATCTTTCCTGCCCAGTCTGCGGCCTGATCCATCTCAGCCGAGAAGAAATTGAGGACCTGGAAAAGCAAAAGGTGGTCAACTCGAAACGTTACCGGGAGATAGTGCGCCAGGCGATAGCGGATGTCTAAGGGGGCGTGAAGTATCAGCCTTTACAGGTGAAGGAAGGTAAGCGGAAAACTGTGGAGCGAGATTTTCTCTTTGCAGGGGGGCGCAATTTTTTTTGTAAGCCCCGTTTCTCTTCCCAGGCAGATTGTTGTAACAAGATTGCATGGTTGGATTCTGTTGTGCGGATTGTGCCTGTTGTGAGTGCTTGAAAAAGTCTGGTGGAAAAAACTTCATGCTGCTAGAGTGCCACAGGCGCAGGTGGAAAGCCTGCTGGAACCTTGTTGAAACCTCAAATTTCTGGAAAATTATTGCATGAAGTATGGCCTGCCTGCCGCACCATCTGAGACCACAGCTCTGCGGGTGACTGTGCGTGGCATTGTGCAAGGAGTGGGGTTTCGACCTTTTGTTTATCGGCTTGCCCATGCATTAGGCCTGGTCGGGACGGTTATCAACGACAGTGACGGGGTTGAGATTATCCTTGGTGGAAAGGAGCGGAGGATGCAGGAATTTCTCCATCGCTTGCAGGCCGAAGCGCCGGTCGCCGCCCGTATTACCGAGCTGAAAACTGAAACCATAGACACAGACTTGCCAACCGATGGATTTGCCATCCTTCCCAGCCGCTCGTCCAGTCGTCCCTCGACCCAGATTGCTCCGGATATGTCCATCTGCCCGGACTGTCTGCAAGAAATTATGGACCCGCAGGACCGTCACTACCGCTATCCCTTTACGAACTGTACCAACTGCGGTCCCAGATTTTCCATTGTCAAGCGCGTTCCCTATGACCGACCCAATACTTCCATGCAGGCCTTCACCATGTGCGAGCAGTGCAGCCGGGAGTATAACGACCCCCTGGACCGACGCTTTCACGCGCAACCCAACGCCTGTCCCCAGTGCGGCCCCCAACTGAGCTGGCACGATGATAAAGGCCAGCCCCTTCCGGGTGACTGCCTGGCAAACTGTGCCCAGGCCCTGCAAAAAGGGCATGTGGTGGCGATAAAGGGGCTTGGTGGTTTTCATCTTGCTGTCGACGGGGCAAACGAAGAGGCTGTAGGGCTGCTGCGCAGTCGCAAACACCGCCCGGCAAAGCCGTTGGCCATCATGGTGCGGGATCTGAAGACGGCGCGAACATTTTGTCGTATCAGTGAGCAGGAGGCCGCGCTGCTCCTTTCACCCGAGCATCCTATTGTGCTGGTTGAACGGCTGAAAACAGCACCGATCGCCGAGGCGGTGGCTCCGGGACTTGAAAAAATCGGACTAATGCTCCCCTACACACCGCTGCACGCGCTCTTGCTCAGTGAACCCGATGTACCACAGGTTCTGGTCATGACCAGCGGCAATAGGGGCGGGGAGCCGATCTGTACTGACAATGACGAGGCAATGCACCAGTTGGCAGGACTGGCGGATTGTTTTCTGCTCCATAACCGCGAGATCGTCACCCGGGTCGATGATTCGGTGGCGCGAGTTATGGACGGGAAAGTGCGTCTGCTGCGGCGTGGACGCGGGTATTCTCCTGTCCCTATTTTGCTTAATGCACCGACAGATGATATCCTTGCCTGTGGCGGGGAGATGAAAAACGCCTTCTGTATTGTTCGCAACCAGGAGGCCTACCTCTCGCAGCATATTGGTGAGCTGGTGAACACACAGACCTTTGATTTTTTCACGGAGAGTGTGGACCACCTGCAGGATGTGCTTGAGCTGGAGCCCAATAACGTCGCAGTCGATCTGCATCCGGATTATCTCTCCAGCCGCTATGGCCGAGGCCGCAGTGAGGGCTGGATCAACGTGCAGCACCATCATGCGCACCTGGCGGCGGTACTTGCCGAACAGCAGCTCAGTGGCCCGGTTCTTGGCCTGGTGCTTGATGGCACCGGCTACGGACCGGACGGAACCATCTTTGGCGGTGAGATCTACCAGGCAGACCGAGAGAGCTTTACGCGTCTTGGTCACCTGGCCACCATCCCCCTGCCCGGAGGTGATCGTGCGGCCTTGGAGCCCTGGCGGATGGCCATGTCGCTGCTCTATACCTGCCTGGGTGAAGAGGGGCTTTGGGAGACACAGCAACCACCGGCCTTGGCTGCCATCGATTCAGGCAAGAAAAACCTGCTCGCCCAGATGCTTGTCAAACAGTTCAACTGTCCTGCCACCTCGAGCTGTGGCCGCTTGTTTGATGGGGTTTCGGCGTTGTTGGGGCTCTGTCTGGAAAGTCAATACGAGGGGCAGGCGGCCATGCTTTTGGAGCAGCAGGCGTTTGGGGCCGATACCAATGAGAACGTGGACCGTTACCCTCAGCAGATAGAGAGAGGGGATGGACAGCTTGTTCTCGCCCCTGATGGACTTGTGGCCGGAGTGCTTGCCGATATTCGAGAGAACGTTCCGCTGGCGGTGATGGCCCGCGCCTTTCACTACTGGCTGGCGGCAGGACTTATACAGGCCCTTGAGCAGTTGCGTCAGACGACCGGTCTCAATCAGGTGGTCCTGGCCGGTGGCTGCATGCAGAATATGATGTTGTTTGAGCGGCTCAGCAGGGGCCTGCGAGACCAGGAATTTATGGTCTATGCAGGCGAGCTGGTGCCGATGAATGATGGTGGCCTTGCCCTGGGGCAGGCCTATATAGGAGGTGTTTCATGTGTTTAGCCATTCCCATGCAGGTCGTTGAGCTGCGCGGCGGCAGTGATGAGTTGCTTGACCCCCAAGTGGCCATGGTTGAAAGCGACGGCGTGCGCAAAGAAATCCGCCTGGAAATGGTTGACCGGGTTCCCGAAGTGGGGGACTATGTCATTATTCATGCCGGGTTCGCTATTCGCTCCTTATCTGAGGAAGAGGCCGAAATCAATCTCAAGCTGATGCGGCAGATGGCCGAGGCTCTGGAAAAAGAGGGGCGCCTTCCCGGAGCACCGGAATGAAATGTGCTGATGAGTTCAGGTCCAGGGATATTACCGCGCCCCTGATCGAAGAGATCAACCGTACCCTGACCACCCCCGTTCGCATTATGGAAGTGTGCGGCACGCACACCATGTCTATTTTTCGTCATGGCATCCGTTCGCTGCTCCCCGAAGGAATTACCCTGCTTTCAGGACCGGGGTGCCCGGTCTGTGTCACCCCGGCCGATCATATCGATGCCTTTCTTGCCGCCGCTCAAAATCCCGAGGTGACGATTGCCACCTTTGGCGATCTGATCAGGGTGCCCGGCAGCGAGGGCTCACTTGCTACCGCGCGGGCGCAGGGGGCGCAGGTGGAGATCGTCTATTCGCCCATGGATGCCTTGGCCCTTGCCCAAAAAGAGCCTGAGCGAACTGTGCTCTTTCCTGCCATAGGCTTTGAGACAACAGTGCCCACCATCGCGGCAACGATCCTGCAGGCCGAGCGTTTGGGCATTGAAAATTTCGTAATCATCGCTGCCGGTAAAACCATGCCTCAGGCCCTGGACACGCTGCTTTGTGATGAGGAACTCAAAATTGACGGACTGCTCTGTCCAGGCCATGTGAGTGCCATTATCGGCAGTGACGCTTACAAACCCTTTGCCGAGCGCCATAACCTGGCCTGTGCCGTGGCCGGATTTGAGCCCGCTGATATTCTTGCCGGGTTACTCAGTTTGATCCGCCAGCTGGCTGATGGCCATCCCCGTGTGGAGAACTGCTACACCCGTGCGGTCACCGCCGAGGGGAACCGCAATGCGCAAAAGCTCATTGACCAGGTCTTTGAAGCTGCCGACAGCCCTTGGCGAGGCCTGGGGACGATTCCGGGCAGCGGTTTGGTGTTGCGGCCCCAGTACCAGCGTTTTGACGCAGTGGAGCGTTTAGGGCTCAGCGTGCAGCCCGCTGCGGAGCCCAAGGGGTGCCGCTGTGGCGATATCCTCAAGGGCATCCTGCTGCCTCCGGATTGCCCACTTTACGGAAAGGCATGCACTCCGCTGAAACCTGTCGGCCCCTGTATGGTTTCCAACGAAGGCACCTGTGCGGCGTATTATCGTTACAGCGGCCAGAAATAAGCATTACAATAAGCGGTTAATTCTTGTTATTTTTGTAAGGATCCCATGAAAGCAGACTCGATTATAAGTCTTGACCACGGCAGTGGCGGACTTGCCAGCCAGAATCTGATCAGTGGCCTCTTCCTCAGGTATCTGCGTTCTCCGCAACTGCATGACCTGGAAGATTGTGCGATACTCGGCGAGTATTGCGGACGAATTGCCTTTTCCACGGATAGTTATGTGGTTGATCCGCTTTTTTTTCCGGGCGGTGATATTGGAAAACTGGCAGTGCACGGTACCATTAATGACCTGGCAATGCGTGGTGCCCGACCCATTGCTTTGAGTCTGGCTTTAATTATTGAAGAAGGCTTTGCCTATGCAGATCTGGAGCGGGTAGTCGCCTCAATCTCCGCCTGTTCCGAAGCCTCCGGAGTAGCCGTTGTTACCGGGGACACCAAAGTGGTCCCCAAGGGCAAGGTTGACAAGATTTTTGTCAATACCTCGGGCATCGGCATTGCCTCCCACCGGCACAATATCTCAGGGACAAAGGCAGAGTCCGGTGATGCGGTGATTATCTCCGGTACCCTGGCTGATCATGGTATCACCATCATGAGTGCCCAGGCAGGCATTGCCATTGACGGTGATATCAAAAGCGATACACAGGCCCTGCATCGCCTTGTCGCCACCCTGCTGGAATGCAACACCGGCGTGGTCCATGTTCTGCGTGATCCCACCCGGGGGGGGCTGGCCACCACCCTCTGTGAAATTGCCCGTTCATCCGGGGTGGATATCACCCTTGAAGAAGAACGCTTACCCATCCGTGGCTCAGTGAATACCGCCTGCGAGATGATTGGCCTTGATCCACTCTATCTGGCCAACGAAGGCAAAATGATCGTCATCTGTGATCGCGACGGTGCCGAGGACGTGTTGCAGCTAATGCGGCGCACGCCCGAGGGGCGCGATGCCGCCCTTATCGGCTGGGTGGGAGAGTCCGGGGAGGGCAGGGTCAGCCTGACCACACGTATCGGTGGCTCTCGTCTGCTGGAGCCACTGACCGGTCAACCTTTGCCTCGCATCTGCTAATCCAAGGAGTCCCCTGTCATGCATGAATTATCGCTTGCGCAAAGTCTGCTTGACCAACTCGTAACCCTTGCCCGTGAACACCAGGCGGAACATGTGACCCGCATTTCAGTGACCATAGGTCCATTTTCCGGGATCGTTCGTGACAGTTTTGAGTTTGGTTTCAATATATTAAAAGATGCGCAACCCCTGACCAAAGATGCTGTGCTGGTGGTGGAAACCCCAGACCCGGTCTATACCTGCCTGGATTGCAACAAGGTGTCTGTTATTCCCTTTGTGCAACCCGGTGAGGCAACTGAAATGAATCTTGGTGGCGGCTATCCCAAAAAGTGTCCCTGGTGCTGCCAAAACAGGCTTTCTCCCAAAGGGGGAACCGAACTTATTTTGAATCAAGTAGAAATGGAGTAGACACATGTGTGATACCTGCGGCTGTCAATTGCACGAACACCACCAGCACGACACCAAAGTAGTTGAGGTCAATAAAAGCCTGCTGGAGGCCAACCAGAAACAGGCCCATTCCAATCGCCACCATATCGAGAAAATGGGAGCGCTGGCGATCAACATGATCTCCAGCCCCGGCTCCGGAAAGACCACCCTGCTTGAGCGAACCATCGAAGCCTTAAAAGACACGGTCAAGATCGGCGTTATCGAGGGCGATATTGAAACCGAGCGCGATGCAGACCGTATTCGGGCCAAAGGTATTCCTGCGGTACAGCTGACCACCGGCGGTGCCTGTCATCTGGATGCCCCCATGGTCCATGGTGGCCTGCATGTGCTGGAGCATTTTGCCAAAGGCGAAGGGTTTGATCTTATCTTTATCGAGAACGTGGGGAACCTGGTCTGTCCTTCGACCTTTGATTTGGGCGAGCATCGGCGGGTGATCCTGCTTTCCGTTCCGGAAGGATCGGATAAGCCGGCTAAGTATCCCTCCACCTTTCGCGGAGCCGATCTTGTTTTGATCACCAAAATGGATCTGCTGCCGCATTTCGATTTTTCTGTCGAAGAGGCCGAAATAGAGACCCATACCCTCAAGCCCGATGTGCCGATTATTGAGCTTTCCTCGACAACCGGTGACGGCTTTGAGCAATGGATTGACTATCTCAAAGAGATGCTGAAGAAATAATATCTGAATTCGGTGCAGCGGGCGCACTGAACCGCATACTGTACTTCACCAAACCGAACAAAAAATTTTCAAAATCTCTTGTGTTCGGTTTCCCCCGTAGCCATTGAGAAGGAACGAAGACAAAGGAACCGAAGCCGGTAGGCTGTGGTTCCTTTGCCTTTGTTGGAGGGCAACAACGTCTTGAGGGGGGGGAATTATTCAAGACACCCACTTGTTGTTCAGCCTCACCCGCCGCGCCAATGAATGCCTCGGACTGAGGCTATAGTACTGGGTTGGGACGGTTTGCTTCAAGACGATGTCTGTTTCAGTTGCTTAAAATTAGGTTAATTTTTGTTGAAACCTCCGCCGCAATTATCGGTGAAACGCTCCTTCACTCGAGGTTGGGTTTAAAAAAACCTCCAAATCAGTCAGGCCTTCTGCTTGGCCCTCTATCCTCTCTGTGGTATAGACTGCGCCAGACGAATTAGATTTTCAATGAGTTGCGCAGATGCAGGCGGGGCTCAAATTTGCAAGTTGCAAGTTCAGGAAAGGAGAAGGAGATGGAAATTAACAAGATTGTCGTCACCGATCTCATCATGAGCGGAAGACTGTTTAAGGAAGAAGGCTACGATCTGGCCCAGAGTGCAGATAACCTTGCTGAACTCAAGGGGCAGATCATCATGAAATTCATGCAGGAGAACTATCCTGACATTGAGGTCTACGCCGATATTGCCATTCAAACTGATGACGAGGGAAATCGGCCTCTGGAGGTGCTGGCGTTTAACGAGGGGGGAGAAGTTATTGAAGCCGCTTCAGTAGCCCTTCAGCAGCAGTTGGCCACACTCATTGCCGATGGGACAGCCGATGGAGCCTGGGTTGTGCGAATTCAATAAGACCTGAATCCATGACAGGGGGCTTAGAACTGAAACCCTAACTTGGTGGTTATGCCGTACGCATTGCCACCATCACTGCTGGCATACTCCCTGTCTTTATAATATTCCAGGGAGAGGGTGGTGCGATCACGGAGCAGAAACGAGGCTTTGGTGGTATACCGTTCTTCGGGAAGATAATGACAAAGCGTTTCCGAGGATTTCTGATATCCCACGGCAAACTTGGCGGGATGGTTGAGAAAACGTGTGTTGTAAGCGAGTTGGCTTCGCCAGGCGGTGGGGTCATTCTTTTGGCCCTCCCGGCTTGCCTCTTCCAATTCATAGCGGGATTCGAAGGCGTGAATATATCCCCCGGTTAAGGTAAACGAGTTGTAACTGTACCCCAGGGTGAGGTTCACCGCGCCCATTCGTTCTATGGTGTCATAGCCCATTTCGGCAAATGTTTCCGCCATGCCAGTGGTGTCGGCGATGTCATAAATCCAGCCAACCCCGGCAATGACAGCGGAGCTGCGATCCATGCTGTATCGATAGCGAATGGGGGGGGATTCGGGCTCTTCATCAGAGCTTAACAAGCGCTCAAGACTGTTTGCAGGGTTTTGTTCCTTGGCTTCCTGTTGGCGCTGTAACCATGCCTGTTCGGTTTGGGACCGTCCGTCCACGCTCATGTAGCGTGTTTTTCCCATAGGGGTGTAGAACTGTTTGAACAGAGGCGTGTACTTGCCCAGATGCACGTGCAGAGGCTGGATAACCAGATGCTGCTCAGCGGGTTTTTTTCTGGTGTCGCCTAAGGGGGAAGCGGCAAATTCAAGGGGGGGCCGGTTCCGTTTACCAAAGGCCCAGACCAACTGTTTATCGGTCATGAAACAGACAGAAAACCCGGTGTCGATGGGTGTGGTGCTCTTTTCGTACTCATTACTGCAAAAGAGTCGATCATTGAGGATTTGGGCACTCAGGTGCATGAAGCGGGGCAGCTCGATGGGAGAGACGAGTCCTGGTTTTGCCTGTTCTGCAGCCCAAAGTGGACCATCTGCGCTACCAAAAAGTGTGGCCGCTCCCAGTGTTAATGCTGTAACTGCTCGAAATGTAATCTGTTTCATTAAAAAAGACTTCCTGCACCAGATACACCCCCCTCGCCCAGAGAGAAAGTGTTTCATTTTCAACTTGATGAATGCTAGAGTAGGTATTTTCCCTGATGAATGCAATCATGGCAAGGGGAAAAGTGATAAAAGAGTCCTGGATTCAGGTTGTTGCAAAAATGCAGGGTGTTTTTTTACTGAATTTGCGAGCATTCATCGTTGCGGATGGATTGGAGGTAGCCAAAATTTTTTAGGTGCGGTAATGATGAACCTAAAGATAACCCGAATCCCTAAATAATTAAAAATTTAATAATCAGGCATCCTAAAATCAGAGAGTTGGGAAGCTTGAAAGGTCGCTCTTAAGGCTTTTTACGAGAACGACAATTTTTGCTCTTATGACCAAAAAAAAACAATTGAGCGCCAGCCAGGAAGATTACCTGGAGGCGGTATATCATATTGCCCGTGAAAAGAAAGTCGCCCGGGCCAAAGATATTGCCAAGCGGCTTAACGTGCGTGCATCGTCTGTGACCAACGCCTTGCGTACTCTCAGTTCGCTGGGGCTTATTAACTACGCACCTTACGACCTGATTACCCTGACCGAAGCTGGGCTGGTCCAGGCAGAAGATATCGTTGCCCGCCATGAAGCCCTGGCCAATTTTATGGTCCAGGTTCTAGGTGTCGACTCGGTCGAAGCGGATGAGGCTGCCTGTAAAATGGAACACTCCGTTCCCAAGAGTATTGTCAATCGCCTGATCCAGTACGCCGACTATATTACCCACTGTCCCCGTGGTGGTATCACCTGGGAATCGGGCTTTGGCTATTATTGCAAGACCGGCTGTACCCCAGGCGGCTGTGAGCGGAACCGCCCGCAGAAGGACACAGACGGCTCGTCCGACGACTCAACATCATCATCGAAATAAGATTATAAAGAATAGAGAAGAACGCTACGCTCATGGATCGTCCTGAAATCACTCAACTGTTGTTTCACCCCACCCAAGTTGCCCAGAACACCCCGCCCGAAGGAGCCATCGACTTTTCGGTTTCTGTGGATACGGATGTGAGGGTTGCCTGTAGAATGCACTCCTTTTCCAAGGAGTATCCCACCCTGATCTTTTTCCATGGTAACGGAGAGATCATCCCCGATTACGATGAAATCGGCCCCTGTTACGGCCAGGAGGGGATAAACCTGCTGGTTGCCGAATACCGTGGCTACGGCTGGAGCACCGGCACACCTTTAACCAGCACCTTCCTGCCAGATTGCAACACTGTTTTTCTGCAGGCACTTGACTGGCTCAAAGAGCAGGAATACACCGGGCCTGTTTTTGTTAAAGGCCGTTCACTGGGCAGTGCATGTGCCATTGATATTGCCCTGAATCACAGTGAACGAATTGCCGGCCTGATCATTGAATCAGGCTTTGCCCGCACTATTCCTCTGGCGAAGACGCTTGGCGTCGACTTAGAGGCTATGGGCTTGTCTGAAGAGGACTGTTTTAACAACGTGGGCAAGATTCGTCAGGTTGAGAAACCGACCTATATTTTGCATGGGCAGTATGATCAGTTGATTCCATTGTGGCAGTCAGAGACTTTGCAGGCCGAGAGCGGTGCCAGGAAAAAGGAGTTTCAAATCATTCCCGGTGCAGACCACAACTCGCTTATTGCCAAGGTCGGGCAGATGTATTTTCAGGCCGTTAAGAAGTTCGTCTATCAGGCCGCGGGCCTTACACCGAGCTGGCGTGAGAAAAGACGGCAGTTCAAGACTCAGCAGCAGGCCCAGTGAGTCAAGGGAGGGTATGGTGACAAAACGAGAGGGCTATCTTTCCTGGGATGAATACTTTATGGCGGTGGCCATCCTTTCCGGTCAGCGCTCCAAAGATCCCAACACTCAGGTTGGTGCCTGTGTAGCCAACTCTCAAAACAAGATTGTTGGCGTTGGCTACAACGGTTTTCCCTGGGGCTGTTCAGATGATGAGCTGCCCTGGGACCGTGAGGGGCACTTTCTCGATACCAAGTACCCCTACGTCTGCCATGCAGAGCTCAATGCCGTGCTCAACTCCATCACCTATGACCTGCGGGATTGCCGCCTCTATGTGGCTCTGTTCCCCTGTAACGAGTGCACCAAGGTCATTATTCAAGCAGGCATTCGAGAAATCATTTACCTCTCCGATAAGTACAAAGAGAGCGACTCGGTCCGGGCATCGAAGATCATGCTTGAGAAGTCCAAAACCATCTACCGTCAATTCACCCCATCCAGGGATTCGATCCTGCTTGATTTTCAGGTGGATTGACCTAAAGAAACTGTCAACTCCGGCACGAAGTTATCTTTCGGGAGATTTATATCTCCCGTGATGAGAAGCCCCATACACATGACTGTCCGGAGACAACCAAGGAAGCTGAATGCGATTTGAAGAACTGGCATTGCCAGAACCCCTCGGCAAGGGTATTGCCGAAGCAGGCTTTAAAGAATGCACCCCCATCCAGGAACTCACCCTTCCTCTTACCCTTGCCGGCCGCGATGTTGCCGGTAAAGGCCAGACCGGTACCGGTAAAACCGCTGCCTTTCTTATCTCCCTGTACAAAAAACTTTTCGATAATCCCGAAGGCAACGGCGGGAACCATCCCCGCGCCCTTATTTTAGCCCCCACCCGTGAGCTGGCTGTACAGATTGAGCAGGATGCCCGGCAACTCGGCGTCCAGTGCGGTTTTTCCATTCAGGCAGTGTACGGAGGGGTTGATTATGAAAAACAGCGCAATGGTCTTAAGCAGGGCGTTGATATCCTTATCGGTACGCCAGGCAGGCTCATCGATTATCTGAAACAGAAGGTCTATAGCCTCTCCAAGGTGGAGATGTTGATCATCGATGAGGCGGATCGCATGTTTGATCTGGGCTTTATCGGAGATCTTCGATTTCTGCTCAGGCGTTTACCACCCTTTGATCAGCGCCAGAATCTGATGTTCTCAGCTACGCTAAGTCACCGGGTGATGGAGCTGGCCTATGAATTCATGAACATGCCGGAGAAGGTCGCTGTCGGCGGCGATACGATTACCGCAGACAGGGTGGAGGAGTCACTGTATCATGTGGGCAGTGATGAGAAATTTTCCCTGTTGCTTGGCCTGCTTGCCCAGGAGAATATGGAACGGACCATGGTCTTCACCAACACCAAGCGGGAAGGCGTACGCCTGCAACTGTTGATGGAGGCCAACGGGATCACGAGCCGTATCATCTCCGGCGACGTTGCCCAGGCAAAACGGCTGAAAATCATGCGTGATTTCAAGGCTGGGAACCTGCCTTTTCTCATTGCCACCGATGTGGCCTCACGTGGGCTCCATATTGAAGGGGTCACCCATGTGGTCAACTATGATCTGCCGGAAGATCCTGAAGATTACGTCCACAGGATTGGGCGTACGGCGCGCGCGGGAGCTGACGGCAAGGCCATCTCCCTGGCAGATGAGGAAGGGGCGCTGAACCTTGAGGCCATTGAGGCCTATATAGGGCATGCCATTGAAAGCCAGTGGGCCGACGATAGCCTCTATGTCACCGATTACAAGCGTCCTCCACGTAACAGCCGCAAAAAAAAGCCAGCCAGAAGAGGAAGAAGGCGACCCACCCCCTCAACTGCTGCAGGCGAAGCTGGGCAGGCTGACAACACCGCAAGCTCAGAGACTAAAGATAAGGTGCCAAGGCGGCGACGAAGACGCAAGAAAAAGCCCGTATCTTCGGAGGGGTGAGATAGTCGCTGAAGCTCAGCTCAAATATTTATCGCGGGCATGGCTTGCTCCTATACCCTCAATGCACCGGAGGTTTGTAGGAGCGGGCCATGCCCGCGACAGAGGGGGAATATTTCAAGGCTTTGCCACTTGCACTTGAAAAAGAGCAAGCAGGAAGCGTACACTCGTTTTTTCTGAGCTTCGCGGGTAATCTCTCTTCATGAAAGTCTTACTTAGTGAGCACTTGCGGCAGGCTGAGATTGTTTACTCCCCCTGGTGCTTCTTTTTGCCTCACTTTTTTCAAAGGCCACGCCATACCATGGCTGTCTGTTCATCAGGCCTATTGAATGACGCTTCACCTTACCCTTGCCCAGCTTTTCTTCCATGAAATCCATCCATTGGCTTGCCTGTAAATGCGTGGCAAAGGGGCCGGCTACAACGATATCGTTGTGCTTGATGCCCTTGGATTCGAGATATTCGTCAATTCGTTTCTGCTCCTGAAAAATTCCCAATTCTACTTTCACGTAAGATACCTGTAGCGTTTTGTGTGGATGATATTGCGTCTGCTTACCGGATCAATCGGCTGTACTCTCTGCATTCCAGGATAACCAATTATTGTGCCAATTATGTCTGCGTGTTAATGCGCTGTATTTATAATGTTTTTTGTCATCCGAAGAAGAAAAAGTTTATGGTTGTGTTGCAAAATGCAACAGTTTTGGGCCTGAAAGGGAAGGGTGTTTGAGAAGGCGTTGCAAGATGCAACATGCGAGCAGGGGAGTGTTGCAGTGAGCAACGTTAATGGCGGGAAAGAAGAGAGGGAAGGTGGTGTGTGAAGTGTTATGCGTCCGGATTTTCCAGGCCATAGCGCTTAATTTTGCGCCAGAGCGATACCCTGTCGATCCCCAGGATCTTGACCGCCGCGGATTTGTTGCCCTCGACCTCATCAAGCACTTCCAGAATGTATTGCTTTTCTTGTTCAACAAGGGTTGGCCATTGCTCACGGGTATCACGAACCGGGGTCCAGTCGGTATCACCGAAGACCGTGGCCACATGCTGGGGAGCAACCACGTCGCCCTCACAGGTAATGAGCAGGCGTTGGGCTATATTTTCCAGCTCTCGAATGTTGCCGGGGTATTCGTAGCTCATGAGCCGCTGTTCCGCCTCCGACGAAAGGCGGGGAACCGTTCTTCCGGTGGCGGCGTGTTTGGCAAGGAAATGGTGGGTCAGGAGGGGGATGTCTTCTCGACGCTCGGAAAGGGCAGGTGCGTTAATGGTGAGAACGTCCAGTCGGTAGAATAGATCAGAGCGGAAATCGCCGGTTTCGGTTTCCCGCTTGAGGTCTTTGTTTGTTGCTGCCAGCACGCGAAAATCAACCGGGATCTCCTGGTTTCCCCCCACATGCATCACCTTGCGTTCCTGCAAAACCCGCAGCAGCTTGACCTGCATGGACAGCGGGAGTTCACCCACCTCGTCAAAAAAGACCGTCCCGCCTTCAGCCATCTCAAGCAGTCCTTTTTTGGCCTTGCTGGCCCCGGTAAAAGCACCCTGTTCATAGCCAAAGAGTTCACTGGCTATCAGCTCTTCGGTAAATACACCGCAGTTAAAGGCCACAAACCGTTTTTTAGATCGGGGGCTGAGCTCGTGAATGGTGCGGGCAATCAGTTCTTTGCCGGTACCGGTCTCTCCCTGAATAAGGACATTGCAGTCAAGCTGGGAAACCTGATGGATCGTTTCCCGTAAGGCGTGCATTTTGGCGCTTTGGCCGATAATTCGCCGCGACCCGGAGTGCGAATCAACCTGCTGGCGCAGCACATTGATCTGTTTGCGCAGCTGGTTTTTTTCCAGCGCCTTTTCCACGATCATGCGCAGCTCGTTGATCTTAAAAGGCTTGGCCACGTAATCGTAGGCACCACGCCGCATGGCTTCCACCGCCGTATCCACGGTGGCGTGCCCGGTAATGACCACCACTTCGACATCAGGCCAGAGCTGCTTGGCCTCACCCAGAACCTCCATTCCGTCCCTGCCTTTCATGCACAGGTCGGTGAGGACCAGGTTAATCTCCTCCTGTTTGAGCAGATTGATTGCCTCTTCGCCGTCTCGGGCTACCCGTGTCTGGTACCCCTCTTTGGCAATGATGTGTTCCAGGTTTTCGCGGGCGATTGGTTCGTCGTCCACGATGAGAATTTTTAAATTATTCATACCGTTGGGTTAGGTGTTCCAGAATCCGTGAGCAATCACTCGCTGTCAAAGATTCAGGGGCTGGTCCTTCTCGCCGAGAAAGGGAAGCCGAATGATGAAGGATGTACCCTGACCGGGGACACTTTGCACGGTAATTGTGCCCTCATGCTTCTGAATTATGCCGTAGACAACAGAGAGGCCTAACCCCGTTCCCTGTCCCTCTTCCTTGGTGGTAAAGAAAGGGTCAAAGATTTTTGCTTGATTTTCCGCGGAAATACCACTGCCTGTGTCGCGGACCTTGATCACGACCAACATATTGATAAAGTCGATTTTGGCGGTAATGGCTATTTCACCATGCCGCTCGATGGCTTGGGCTGCGTTAATAATCAGATTAATAAAAACTTCCTGCATCCGCTGCACATCGATATGAAAGACCAGGTCCTCGGGAATATCGATGGTCATGGTGATGTCCGGTGGCACCTGACTTCGTGCCAGAAGAACCGATTTTTTGACCACATCCGAGAGTTGAATCTCCCGCAGGCAGAAATCCTGTGCGCGTGAGAACTCCAGAAGGCTTTTGACAACATCCCGCGCGCGCAGGGTTTCCTGATCGATATTGGTGAGCATTTTTTTCATGAACACGGTGTCGCCACCGTCGAACTCATCAAGCGCTATCTGGCAGGAGGTGGAAATATTGTTCAACGGGTTGTTGAGCTGGTGGGCAACACCTGCGGTCAGCGTACCCAGGGAGGAGAGTTTTTCAGCCTGAATGAGTTGGTCCTGGCGCCGTTCAAGCTCAGAGACCATGATGTTAAAGGCTTCCATGACCTGCTGGATTTCATCGCGCGTGTTTATAACCTCAATCTTGCGAAATTTTCCCTTGCCGATATCAAAGGTGGCTTTTTTGATGACTGAGAGTGGTTTGAAGATGAAGTAGACAATCAAGACGGCCAGTAAAATGCCGATACAGATGGCCATGGACGACCAGGAAAAGAGCTGCCCACGCAGCAAAGAAATCATGCGGTGGATCTGGTCTTTTTCAAAAAATACAAGCTGTTCACTAATTTCGGAGAGAATTTTTCCCTGTGTGCGGATGGTGTCGGCAAGCTCTGTTTCGGCAAGGTGATCTGTCTGCTGAAGCGCCTGAAGTTGATCAATCGTGTGAAGGTAGGTCTTTATCTGTCGATTAAGCTCACGAATGCGGGGATTGACCGCCAGGTTTTTGTCGCGTTTGATAATACGCTCACCAAGTTCAATGGCCTCGTTGAGGATACGTTTGTTTTCCTGCAGTGCCTCTTTATGCCCAAAAAGAAAGAAGTTTTTTTCAAAACGGCGCGCCTCGAGCACGATGTTGTGAACGCCGTAAGAAGACTCTAAAATGCCAACTTTTTTCTCAGTGGTCACCAGATCTTCATGGCTCACAAAAGCCATCATTGAAATTGCGACGATGTAGAAAACCAGTACCGTGAGAATCTTAAAACTCAGGCCAAAGGAAATTTTTTTCTGCATGGACACTCCTCAGGATTCAGGGGAATAGTCTGGTCCCATACCATGGACGGCAAATCCTGAAAAGATAAGCAAAAAATGAACCGGTTTGGCTAATACATGCGATGCCTGAATAACCAAGTCGCCATGGAGAGTGTGACCAAAGCAATCAACGACATGGGCCAGAGATCATGGATGAAATAATGGAGGCCAGCACCTTCCAAAAACACACGGCGTACAATGGTGAGGAAGTAGCGCATGGGGTCAAGGTAGGTCATGGCTTGCATGATCTGGGGCATGTTGGCGATGGGCGTGGAAAAACCGGAAAGGATCACCGCTGGAACGATAAAGAGAAAAGCCCCCAGCAGCGCCTGTTGCAGGGTGGTGGAAAAGGAAGAGATCATCAGGCCAACCCCGATGATGGAGAGTATGTAGATAATCAGAGCGGGGTAGAGGACCAAAAGCGAGCCAACCAGAGGGACCTTAAACCAGAAGACGGTCACTGTAATAATAAGCGACGCCTCACCCACACCGACGATGAGTCCGGGCATGGCCTTGCCGATCAGTATCTCCCAGGGGCGCAGGGGAGTTACCAGCAGCTGGTCAAAGGTGCCGGCCTCACGTTCTCGGGCAACGGAAAGCGCGGTTACCACTAGGGTGACGATCATCGCCAGCAGGGCAATGATGCCAGGGACGATAAACCAGCGGCTCTCCAAATTGGGGTTGAACCAGGCGCGAATATTGAGCTGTGCCGGTAAGCCGTTGCCTTTGAGGGCCGCCTTTTCCTGATTGAAAGTCGTGATGATAGTGCGGACATAATTCAGGGCCAGCATGGCTGTGTTGGAGTTACGGCCATCGATCAAAACCTGAACCGGACAGCTTTCTCCCAGGGCCACCTTCTGGGAGCACTGCTCGCCAACCCGCAGTACAAGAAGTGCTCCTTCACCGTCTATAAGCGGGGTGATTTGTGACTCCGACTGGAGGTAGCCCACGATATCAAAGCCGGTTGAGCGTTCAAAACGACCGATCAGCTCACGGGAAAAATTCCCCTGGTCTTGATTGAAGATGGCAAGAGTCGCATGTTCCAGATCAAAGGTGGCTGCATAACCAAAGATGAGTAGCTGCACGAGCGGTGGTAAGATCACAGCCATGCGGCTTTTTTTATCGCGAAACAGAGCGAGAAATTCTTTGATGATCAGGGCCCAGAGTCGTCCACCCATGAGGGATTCCTTGTCGATGAATAATACGGTGATTGGTTAATGTAGGTTCAGGAATGAGGAGTAAGTGCCCCAAAGAGTTACTCCAGTTTCTTATGCGTTTTGCGGTATACGATCCCATGAAAAAAAAGCCCCATAAGCACGAGTGCCGCACTGTTGGGCAGGATCACACTCCAGACATTGCCCACCAGGAAGAGGGTCTGTAGAATCGACACATAGTAACGCGCAGCAATCAGGTGCGTCAGCCACTGCACCAGATCAGGCATGGAGCGGATATCAAAAATAAATCCCGAAAGAATAAAGGCCGGCAAAAATGTCGAGACCATGGCCACCAGAGCTGCCACAAATTGGGATTTAAAGACGGTAGAGATAAAAAAGCCCATACCGAGCGCCACCCAGAGAAAGAGCGCGGAGGTGGTCAGCAGCAACCAGAGCGATCCCCGCATGGGTACATGAAAGAGAAAAGAGGCCATGGCCAGGGAAATAAGCAGGCCGCCCATGCCTAAAATAAAGTAGGGGATCAACTTGCCAACCAGAATTTCCGGGGCAGATATTCGGGAAACCAGCAGGGCTTCCATGGTGCCGCGCTCCCATTCCCGGGCAATGACCAGGGCGGTGAGCAGGGCACCAATCAGGGTCATGATCACCGCCAGAACTCCAGGGACGAGAAAATCGGTGGAGCGGACTTCGGGGTTGTACCAGATCCGTTGCTCCAGCTGCACCGGCGGCGTCAGCTCACCTCCACGCAGTTCCGCCTGTTGCTCCAGCCAGGATCCCCAGATTCCCTGCACATAGCCCTGAATCAAGCGAGCGGTGTTGGCGTCCACACCGTTAACGATCAAGCCAATGGGGGGAGACTGGCCGGTCAGGTAGTCGCTGCCGAATGTCTGACGTACCCAGACAATACCATCGATCTCTGCTGCGCGCAGGGCTGTTTCGGCCTCCTGGATTGAGAGAAAAGTGCTCGGGTGAAAATAGGGGGTCTGCTCAAAACCGCCGACAAAGCTCAGCGAAGGCTGGTCCCGCTGCTCGACGACGATACCGATGCGCACATCCTGAGCGTCCAGGCTCACGCCATAACCAAAGATAACCAGGAGTAAAATGGGCAGGAAAAAAGCAATGGCAATACTTGAGGGGTCGCGAATGACCTGAAGCCATTCCTTGCGCATCATCCCCTTAAGGCGCATCAAGCGGCCCGGTCTCATGCATCACTCCTCTTTGCGGTATTGGCTTCCAAAAGCCCGATAAAGGCATCTTCCATGGTGGCTTCCTGACCATCCCGCTCAAAGGATTCTTTCATCGATTCCGGTGTTCCCTCTGCAAGGACCTTGCCTTCGGCCATAATTACCAGCCGGTCGCAGTATTCGGCTTCTTCCATGAAATGAGTCGTGACCAGGACGGTCACACCCTGGTCGGCCAGCGAATTGATCTGAACCCAGAACTCGCGCCGGGCAAGGGGATCAACGCCCGAGGTTGGCTCGTCGAGAAAGAGCACCTCGGGCTCATGCATCAGGGCAACCGCCAGGGCAAGCCGCTGTTTATAGCCCAGCGGCAGAGATTGACTTTCAGCGGAGATAAAATCATGGAGATCAAACGTCTCTATGGCCCAATCGATCTGCCGTTGTCGTCTAGCCCCACCCAACCCATAGGCACTGCTGAAAAATTTTAGATTTTGCATCACGCTTAAATTTTCATAGAGCGAGAATTTCTGGGCCATATAGCCAATACGCGCGCGAGCGGCTGCCGCTGCGGTGCGCAGGTTCATCCCGGCCACGGTGCAGGTCCCACTGGAGATGGGAAGCAGGCCGCAGAGCATGCGAAAGGTTGTTGTTTTTCCGGCCCCGTTCGCGCCGAGTAGGCCAAAGATCTCTCCGTGGTGCACATGAAAGCTTACATGGTTGACGGCATAAAAATCACCAAATTGCCGTACCAGGTTATCGACGGTGATAACCTGGTCATCGCTTTGCTTGCTGCCGACCTGGGCCAGAGCAATCTCACCGTTGCCGTTGCCATTGGAGTGTTCTTCCTTGAGTGTGGCCACAAAGTAGTCTTCAAAGCGGGGGGCGGCAGCAGTGATTTCTACCTTGGTCTCCTGGGCAAGTTGTGTCAGTTGCAGGGGGCTGGTGTCATGGCTGACGACTCGAATAGCCTTCCCCATGACCAGCGCATCCAATACTTCAGGATCGTGGCTGATTTGTTTTTGCAGAGACCGTTTGCCCAGACTATCCGCACGCACCATCCAGGTGCGTCCCGCCACCTGATCACTGAATTCCTGTGGAGTTTTATGGCCAAGAATTCGGCCTTGATGAATGAGGATCACCTCGGCACAGCGCTCTGCCTCATCCAGGTAGGCTGTGCTGAGAAGAACGGTCATTCCCTCCGCTTCAACCAGATGGTAGACAATTTCCCAGAGTTCTCGCCGAGAAACCGGATCGACCCCAACCGTGGGCTCATCAAGAAGTAATAACCGGGGGGGCCGGACCAGCGTGCAGACCAATCCGAGCTTTTGTTTCATACCGCCGGAGAGGCGCCCGGCCAGACGACTGCGAAATTTTTCCAACCCCGCCATGGAGAGCAACTGATCGTAGCGTTCAGCTCGGGCTGTCAGGGCAACGCCTTGCAGATCAGCATAAAGATCAAGGTTTTCCAGAACAGAGAGGTCTTCGTAAAGCCCAAAGCGTTGGGGCATATAGCCCACACTTGCCTGCACCTGGAGCGGCTGCGCAACCACATCAATACCCAGTGCACAGATCTCGCCGCTTTCCGGAGTCAGTAAGCCGCTGCAGAGCCGCATCAGGGTAGTTTTTCCCGCACCATCAGGGCCTATCAGCCCGGTCACCTTTTGTGGGGTGATCGTACAGCTTACCTGATTCAGGGCCGTGATTGTTTGCTGTTCTACACTAAAGGTCTTGCTGACGTCGGCAAGTGTCAGTGCCTGCTTTGGACCTGTTCTTTGCGAAGAGATGGCTGAGCTTGCTGTCATGCCTGGCACCTGAGAATCAATGGCCACACGGAAAAAGAATAAGGCCAGGTTGCTGTACAACGAACCATAAAAGCTCCTGACAGGGCTTGGGAAAAAAGTTTGTAGTCAAATTGTCTGCTGTCACCAGCGTTTAAAAAATGGGACTTTTGGTTTGGTCGGTTGCGATGGCTGTGGGGCAGATTAGGGAGGGCTGTGGGGTGCGACTGTTCCAGCTCCCGTTTCAACCGTTCATTTTCTGCTTTTGAAATTCGTTCAACAGCCACCTCTTGTGTTGGGCTGCAAGCAGTAAGTTCAGCTACAGCGGGGATGCAGAATATTGCGGAATTAGTGAGTGTTCATCAGCCTCCGTCAGATGTCACAAAAACCATATTTAAAAAAACTACAGTATAAATAGGCTGTTGTAAAAAGATTAATGGTAAAAATGAGCAGACCCCAATCCTGACAATGGCCTCTGACCGTTTGCCGCTGTTTTTTTTGGTATGGACAGCAGAAGATAGACCGTTCTCCAGATAATCTGGAGAACTGCTCTTTTCGTTGACCCTCTCTTGTCAACGAGGAAGAGGGACGGTGAAAAACGGGTGCATCCGACAGTTGTGGGATTTAAAGGTTTGGCGCCATATATGGATGCTGATTATCCATGCTGATGGCTGCATGTAGTGTATCGAGAATAATTTGCCATAAATATCGGATGCACCCGTGAAAAACGGCCCCCAATAGCTTTTTGTCAAGCACCTGTCTCCTCGTGGGGACAGGGTGGGCTGTTGGCTTCCGCTCAGGCGGAACCCCTTGGGGCTGCATAGTTCTTTATGAATTTCTAATATAATGGATGGGAACAACGTGGTATCGAAAAGGCGAATTGTAGTCTAACTTGCTGAAAATAGACAATTTGTATTGTTGAGAGGTCTCTGGATTTGTGGTACAGGAAAAAATAACGTTCTACTGTATTTTTTGATTGGAAGAGGATGCTTTAACAAAATCCTTCATCCGTGAGCATTTATCAGTGCGCCAGTTTCGTTGTTTGTGACATGCCGATTAAAGTAAACTTTATCGGTATGTTACAGGCAATGAAGGTGGCGTGCTAATGGATGCCCCAAAGGGCGGCGGGTGCAACTGAACAATACATGAATTTGTAAAAATACGTCGTCTTATTAAAAAGATGCGTTGTTCAGTGACCACCCGCCGTCACGGATTCGGGAAAATAACAAGGAATTCAGATGCTGGATAATTTACGTGTAAATTGGAAGCATCGTGACTCGCAGAATCATGGGTTATTGCGATGGTACAGGCAGCATGACGGCCTTCATTTACGTACGGAAAAGTGAGTGTAATATGATTTTGGGTGGTGTTACCCAGAAGAATGGTACTGACAGCTAGCTTTAACCGATTTGGCCTAATTGACTAAAATTACAGATTATTTTTCTCAAAAAATGAGCTTGTCATACTGTAAGAGGACTGTTGAAGACAGCGTCGGCCAGTCTTCCGGATAATTACTTGTTCAGAAAGAGATAAGGATGAAAGTTAATGATTCTATTGCGTTGGCAATACAAAATATAAAAAAAGAAGGCCTTGCGGATATTGAAGTATTTACAAGGATTTTTGAACTTAGCATGATTAAAGACAAAGTTGAGGGGCTAATTGTCAATGCAATAAAAGCACATTGCTTAAAGCCGTTGAAACAGTTTTCAGTCAGGCAGATGTAGAGATCTTCAATAGCGATACATTTGATTTCTCCCAAAACGAATGCAAAGGCCATGGTCGCCACGAGATCCGTTCCCATTACACAACTGATGCTGCCGAGTTGCCCATGATCGTACAGTGGAAGGGGCTGTGGACAATAGGTGTTGTTGTGTCTGAGCGGCACGAAAAAGACAAAAAAACTACTGAATGCCGCTATTATATTTCGAGCCAAGAAAACAACGCCGAACTCTTTGCCAAAGCTGTGCGAGCTCATTGGGGCATAGAAAACTTTCTTCACTATGTACTTGATGTTGCGTTTCGTGAAGATGGGGGCCGAATCCGAAAAGACGATGCTCCCGAGAATTTTGCCGTACTGAGTCATATAGCTCGTAATCTGCTACAACGAGAGAAAACCAAAATGAGTTCAAGCAAAGACAATTCAGAGCAGCTTGCGACAATCGGTTTCTTGGCAGTGTACTTGTTGGCTAAGAATTTCATGCGCTTGCCCTGGGAGGAAGGCTCATTCAGGAATAAAAATTCCTATGCATGAATATTTGAATACCAACTGCCCAAGCGATATTGGCTGGAACGACACAGGTTATGAAACACGATGGAATTAAAGGCTACTAGATATGGAGAATTATTAAAATAACGATAAGGTTATGCCGTCAATCAATCTACCGGACTCGCTGGAGTTAGCTGGTTATTTCAACGTTGGATCTAGATAAAATATTTTGAGGAAATAAAATGAATTGCAAATTACTTTTAGTTTACCTGCAATTAATACCTGTTATATCTGCATTGTCAAGTATACATTTATACGCGAATACTGAAATGGTACAGTACGTGCAGGATAAATTTGATAGCAATTCATATATAAATGAAAGAAAAATGAAATTTTTAGTAAGCGAAGATAGGAAAAATATAATAACTATTAAATTTATAGAAGGGAGTTTTTCTCTTAGAAAAATGATAAATAAAGGAAAGTCATTAGAAAAAATTGTTAAACTCAACGGATATCATTCTTATGATGCAAAAATAATAAGCGATATTTATGCAGAGATTAAAAATTATGCTAAGGGGTATAAATTTATTTTGATATCAGAGTTTAATTCATCAAAAGATAAAGCCATAATTTTAACTAATGAAGCTGATATGTTGTATGTATACAAAAAATATGATGAAGCAATAAATAAATTGAATATGGCAAATAGTCTTTATGAGAGCAGCTATCGGTATGGTGCGTTATCAATAATATATGCCATCTTGGGGAATTCAAAAATGTCATGCGAAACATTAAAAAAACATTTCTATCTAGAGCCTGAAAAATCAAAAGAAAGGAAAAGAGATATCAGGACATGCATAGCAGCCGACCTTCCGAATGGTAATAAATACAAAAATATAATGAGTGATCCTTGCTTTGAAGAGGTTATGAATGACAGGGCAAGCACATCAAAATGAACTGGCCAGGCTCATTTAGAATCGAATTATTTACGGCTAGCGAAAAAATACGAATGAAGTCGATTTATTATTCAATTCTGCCCGCATAGCTTCAATATATTACCCTTCAAAAAAACGCTCACTTGGAGAAGGGGTATGAAAAAACAGCGGCCAGATATTGTTTCCCATTTCGTATAATAAATGGGGCCAGGCCACTTTTTGACTCTATATAGCTAAATATTTCACCGGATTAATCGATGATCATCATATTCGCAATATCGAAAGGAGGTTGTAAATGCGCTAAGAAAACTTAATTAAAAATGAAAAATGTTTTTAATTTCTAGTCGTTAAATTTTTAAATAAACGGAAAAGGATGAATTCACATGTCTGAAGGGCTTAAAGACTCTGGAACGGTAACTGCTTTATCTGTAATAGGGTTGGTATTCGGTTTAATCGGTATGCTTGGATCATTTATACCCTGCATTGGTTCTATTGCTTTCTATGTTGGTATTCCAGCGGCTATTATATCTGCGATAGCATTAGGTGTCGCTTACTCTCAGAAGGCAAAACAAACATTTGCTATTGTAGCTTTAACAATAAGCCTGATTGGCGTCGTTATTTCTGGATGGCAGTATTTTAGTATTGTTACAGCTGGAAAAAATGCTCAACAACAGTTAGAGCAGATGAGTAAACAGCGTCAATGATGCCTGATATTTCAGAGCAGTACAAATTCGTAAATTTAGTATTGCTGTTTTTGATTAGTGTGGCGGTGATTACTCCATTTACTCTTGATATGCCAAATGTAAATAGGTACTCATGCCCCATTAAATTGGTTCCGCCTACTTGCTTTGTTAAACAATATACAGGTGAAGAATGCTCTATGTGTGGATTAACGAGGAGCATCGTGGCATTATATAATGGTGACCTTGACCTTTCTCTTAAGTTTCATCCAGCAGGTTATATATTTATTTGTTTGTTGCTTTTCGAGTTATTGTGTCGAGCTGTGCCAATTATATTTTCCCATAAATTGATTCCTTGGTTAGATATTTTTCAGCTTGTCGGTGTAGCCTTTTTGTTTAAGATTATTGTTAAAAGTAAAGGGGTGTAGGTGTAAATTGCACAACAATGCTAATGCAGCGGATGCAAATAGCTGCGCAGTAGAACTCGACGATTCATGGTGACGAAGTCGACGAGTTCTGCTGCGACCAAGAGAAAAGTGGAGGATGATCGTGTCGAGGAAACCAGCCAAAATCGTTCTGATCTCAACTGTTCTAATCATGATCATAACCATCGTCGTTGTGTTGTGTGTCACCTACACGGCTGACAACCAACCGCGCCGAGGGCTTGCTATGGAAGATATAACCGAGTTGTTTCGGCCAGAAACCAAACAATTTGGACAAGTAATTATCAAAAACTATCATGAGTTCCGTGGCAATACTGTCAGATGGAGTGCTGCTTACTTTGGCTGTCTCTTCGGTTCCGCTACTTTGAGTGCTCTTGCAGCCTTATTCCTGAAACTTGAAGTTCTGAGAGACAGTCCGAAGTTGAGAACAGATATCGCGGCGTTCCTGGCAACCGTCGCAGCCCTCCTAGTTACACTCTCGACAACAGGGGATTTTCAACGAAAGTGGCAAGCAAACAGGGTAGCCGCAGGGGAAATGGAGAATCTCGCCTACGAGTTGATCCGGCCATCTGTAGATTCTCAAGTTCCCGTCCAACATGTTTCTCACGTATAATTACCAGCTATTTTTCCAACGTAGATGGCCGGAAGGATTTCTCCTTCCGGCCATTTTGATCGTAGACAGCAGTCTACCGCACCG
>NZ_JAFFQA010000027.1 GCF_016919065.1 Desulfobulbus rhabdoformis
GTGTTGCGGTAGAAGGTGTCGCGCCGACGGGCGTCGAGCATGGCCTTGGAGAGTTCCCACAGCTCCGCCCGCAGTTCCTCGAACTGGTCGCGGGAGATGTAGAGCACCTCGCGGTGGAACATGCCCGGCTCGAGGTACTTCTCCTGGAGCCGCTGCTGGAAGGTGTCGTCGTCCTCCGGCAGCTTGCGCTTGGCGCTGCTCTTGCCGGTTTTCGACTTGGCGATCAGCTCCGCCCGGCGGGCCTCGAATTCGGCCTCGGTCTCACCCTTGCCCTGGCGCAGCTTGGCCTTGACCAGAACGTTGTAGATGATGCCGCTGACCGTGATGCCGAGGGTCTGCTCCAGGTACCAGGCGTAGAGGATGATCTGGAAATCGGTCCACAGCCGCTCCAGGTAGCTGGCGTCGATCTGCGAGGCGGTTTTGTGTTCCAGCAGGAAGTACTGGCCATCCTGACGGACGATGCCGTCCACCTTCCCGGCGAGGATGAAACTGCGCGAGGTCGCCCCGGTCGCCGGGTTGACGATGGGGCCTTCGAAGGTCTTCTCGAGTGCGACGACCTCGAACTCTTCAGCCGGGTAGTGTTCCGCATAGGCGCTCATCATGGCCCTGGCGAGATGCCAGTCGGCCTGTTGATGATCGTCCTGCGCCCGGTTCGGATAGGTCCGGTCGATGTGGTCGAGGACCTTGGCCAGATCCCGCTCGCCGTGCCAGCACTCCAGGCAGTCGTGAATGACCGAGCCGAAGGCCAGATTGGGGTCGCGCTCGAGCGGCACCAGCTCGTCGATGTAGCGCCACTTGCAGGCCATGCGGCAGTTGCGGAACAGCCGCCACATGGAATAGGTGGTGGTCATCAGCTCGCTCATACCGCCACCCCCGCTGTAGCAGCGGCGGGCGCTGCGCGATGCTTGGAGGCGCAGGCGCAACCCGACGGCTGGGATCGTTCGATCAGGACCGAGCGTTCGCCGTATTCCTTGGTGGCGAAGCCGGTGAAGATGCGGGCGAGGTCGCTGCCGACATCGGTGGAGGCGTCGATCACGCAGGTGCGTCGGGCCTTGTCCAGATTGAACCGGCTCTCCATCCGCACACGGGAACGGCCATGCAGGCTTTCGACGGCCAGCATCGCCAGCATGAAAGTGTCTTCCAGTTCCTGGGCCGGGACCGACTCGTCAAAACGGTACTTGTAGGTGTCGTGAGTCATGGTTGAACTCCTCTTTTGTTCAGGTTCTGATTTCCGAGGCCCCGGATAGCCGCACCATGCGGCACGGTGCTTACTTACCGGAGCCAGAGCTGATGCGTCGGAGATCACAGGTAGTCCTCGAGCCCGGCCTCGCGGAACGCGTCCCGCAGCTTGCTCAGCCGGTCGTAGAGGGTGGTTCTGGGGATGCCCATCTCCCGGGCGATTTCGGCCATGGTGCTGTCGTGCAGGCGCACGCACAGATCCCGGAGTTCTTCCGGCAGCGAGGCGATGGCCCGGTCGAGGTCCATGCGGATCTCATGGGCGAGGCGCTCTCTTGTTTCGCGGGTGCCGCCCCCCAGAGAGCCTTCGCTATCCAGGAAGTCGATCCGCTCGGTGGTGTCGCCCTCACCGTTGTCGAGGGGTTCGTTGAGTGAGGTTTGGCAGAGTCGCCAGTCCCGGCATTGGGCGAACCGGGCCTCCAGAATGGTGGAGATGTGACGTTCGACTATCCGGGCCATGAAGGTGGTCTTCTTGGCCTTGGCGGGATTGAAATGCCGCATCCGCTGCAGCAGATCGATCATCAGTTCCTGTTCGAGGTCGGGTCTGTCGTCCTCGGTGAATCCGGCCTTGCCTACGAGTTGACGTGCTTTGTGCCGAATGAGGTCGGCGGCATACTTGTCGATGCCGTCGTAAGAATTCTGTGAAACCATCGGGGCCTCCTCGGAGCGAGGAGGAGGTCCGCGTGGGTGTCGGCACGGGCCAGATCACAGGACAAAGCTGTCGCGTGGGCGAAGGGGTCGCAGGTACGCCGCCAATTGCCGTATTCGGCTCGGCGACACCCACAACAGCCTCCGCCATGCGTCCAGCTTGTTGTCCAGTGTCTAAGGGTTCAGGTCGTTACGTGTTCAGGCTGCCCGTTCCTCGATGCGCATCAGGAACGGGAGACCGTGCTTGATCTCGAGCAGGCAGACTTTTCCGCTGCCCATCTGCGCGAGGTGCTCCAGCAGCGCCACGACCTCTTGCTTGAGGATGAAGTCATCCTGGTCGCGCTCGGGCCGGGGACCGCTCTGTCCGCCCAGCTTGATCTCGCGCTCGATGACTGTGTCAGGGGTGAGTTCCGGCTCGCCGTCGCGGATCGGAATGTTGGTGATGCGGCCGAAGTTGATGTCCTGCATCAACTCGATGAGTCGCCGCTTCGGTGGGGTGAGGTGTGCTTTGTTGACTTGTGCCACTGCCAGTCTCCTTGTTCGGAAGTTCTGGCACGCCCGGTGGCCAACCCTGTGCTGACCAATAAAAAACGCCGGATCGCGCCTTCATTGGGGAAGGCGCTACATCCGGCGTCGCAATGGCTACATTTGGCGTAGCGGAAATTTTTTTTAGTTTTTTCTTCCTGGGTGGTCCCGGGTCATTCGTTGACTATCGGGCGGACCTCCCAAACGATCTCCTCTTCGGTCCGGTAGACCGGTTCGTTGCCGCACTTGATGGATTCTTTCAGGTGGGCGGCCAGCGGCTTGTCATACTTGTCCAGATACGTGATGGCCCGGTTCACGGCACTCCGGAAGGCGTCGCGGATGTTCTTCCGCTTGTCGTTGGATTTCCGGAGTTTGCCACCCAGACCAACCGCCTCGTTGATTGCGGCGGTGATCTGGGTCATTTCGTTCTCAAGCCGCTGGATTTCGGCATCGTTGTTTTCTGCCCGGGCTTCTTCAATTTCTCGAAGAAGCTCGTGAGCCGTCTCCCGGTATTGCTCGACGGCCTTGCGGTCGGCAACGAAGCCGGTATCACCCAACGGAACCCCCTGGGTGACCTGAAAACCTTCGTCGGTCTCATTGGAGTTCAGGACCGCGTTGCAGCTATCGATGGCAAACCCGCAGACGATCTCGTAGACCGAGGTTTCCTTGTTAGGCCTCGCCAGGAGGAAGTTGATGTACTCGGCTCCTTTGTCGACACCCGTCACAAGCACCTCGGCGTTGCCGTTAAAGCGTGCGGCCCAGACACCCCCGCGCTTCCTGAAGTAGTTGTCCGGCTGCTTCTGCTCAACCGGAATGGCGGGGACGGAGATTACCGATCCCGATTCATAGACCGTCCTGAGTAGGCAGTCTCCCGGCAATGTGCGCTGGCGGATGGCGGTGATGTTGCGGGCAACCATGGTGTCCATCGCTTCGCAGACCTCCTTGGCGTGGCGCTTGTAAAGGTCATAGACCTTCTGGGCCACGCTTCCGGGGTTCCCATTCAGGTAGCGGAAGACCCGACTCACCTCGCTGAATCGAGCGATAAACTGGGTGATGTCATCTTGATCACGGACCTGGTTGGCACGTTCCAGGTACGCGGCCGCCATGATCTTGTCCTCGTCCTTGCTTCGGCTTTGGGTGAAGATGTCGGCCTTGTAGGCATCGACAGGGTCATACTGATCGGCCTTGGCAGCGATCACGGCAAAGCGCCGGTCGATGCACTGCGAGCAGGTGCCGCAGTGGGTATGGTGATTGGTCATCTCCCAGGTGTGCGTGCAGGTGGTCGATGCCGCGATCATCTCCTGGCATCCGGCTTTGGTGATGACCCCGACGACGTCAGCCTTGGTTTTCCAGATGTAGGGATTTTCAATGGTGAAAGGTTCGCCAGCTACCAGGCTGATGATTTCCTGAAACCCTCGGATTACCCTGGGATGGGTGGTGCGCGTTGCTCGGCCGCCGACGACCTGGGCGCAGACCGGCAGATTCAGACTGATGACGCCGTTCTCGTAGAAACGGACGCTCTTCAGGTTGATCATTTTTGCGATGGTCGCGCCGATGGACACGTATAGAAAGGAGCGGCTCCGCTGAGTGTACTCGTAGTTCAGCCCCTTGTTCTTGTTGACGCGAACGCCGATGTGGAGCGGAGCGTTTTCCCCGGCCTTGTCGGCGATCATCTTTTCCAGGCGGCGGTGGCGCTTGTTGAGCTTCGGGGTTGACTTGTGGGTCACCAGAACGACCCGGTGTTTTTCGTTCAACACCTCGTCGATAGCTCCGGCCAGCGAATCCAGCCCGCCTGAAAACATCACCACCTGCTCCGGATAACCGAGAAGACGCCCGTCATCGTTGAAGTCCAGGTAGCCCTGGAATGCCTGAGCCTCTGTCAGCTTGGTGAATTCGAAGTGATAGCTGTCATCAGATAGGAACCCAAGCGTCGAGCACAGGGCCTGCTGAATCTCCTCACCATTCCAGAAATCCGGGTTCCGGACCGGAATGATGAAATGCAGGTTTCTCCGCCAACCATGACCAAAGGAATCAACGTCATCGGCCCCACGGGGAATGGCCTGGTCGGCGCTGTAGACGTAGGTGGCAATTTCGAGCAGATCCTGGAAGGAATCCGGCACGTCCTTGCTCATCTTTTTGTGGATGTCCTCAATGCGTAGGGTGATCTTGTCCGGCCCATCTTTGCCCCACAAGCGCAGGCGCAAATCCCGATTCGGGTTCTCCTCGATTCCGCTGGTCGGTGCGTTTCCGCAGATGATGTAACGCTTATCTTGCATCGGCTCGCGCTCCTTCTTTCAATTCGTCCTTCATTTTCTTCAGCGCATAGGAGGCGAAGCCGTTGGACGACTCCCGGGAGATGTCACCGCCTTCTTCGTATTTGTGCTTGGAAAACCAATCCGCCGAAAACTGTTCGACGATCAGGGATGCTTCTTTGCAGTGCGTGGTCAGGGCTTTCTCGAATTGTCCCATTTCATTCATGGTGGCAAAGCGCTGGCCTTCGCCCAGATGGGTCGCCAGCGTTTTTGACAGGAAATAATTCATGCTCTCGTTGGTCAGCTTGGCGAAGAACGTGCGGGACAACTCGCCGAACTCCCGTTTTTTCCCGAGCGACGCCAATGCTGCCTGAACGTCACTGGCGTCTGGCGTAAACAAGGAGGGCAGCTTGGGAGAGATGTGTTCGACCAATGCTCCAACCAAGGCCCGCTGCGACATCTCACCCAAGTCAGAGCGGCTACCGTTGGACTCCAGTTTCCGATCCATTGCCTCTGCAACAGCGGCGGCAACGTCGGGCAATGAGGTGTCCTGCGGCAGATTGATGCCGACCGACTGCAGGTGATCGTTGAAGTTGTCCTTCTTGGCAGCAATGGCAAGCTGGGTCATCAGCCATACCGCCTCGGTAAACCCCTCATCGTTGAGCACAAATGAGAAGGCCTTGTCAGCCGCCCGTATTGTGGCGTTTGCGATCTGGGACACGTCGGCACCGGCCGTGATCAGGCCGACCACCTCTTTCCATGCCCTCGACCTTGGAAGGCTCCCAAGTCTGACGTGCCCCATGTCGATCTCCTTATTGTTCGCGACCCTGCATCGTTATTCGGGCCTCCTGATGACGACGATGCTTCGGGCCTTACGAGCTTCTTTCTTCAAATAGCCTTTACGGACCAGTTGAGCGATCTGCTCGTGGGCGCTCGCGTGACTGATACAGAGGACTTCCGACAATTCTTTCACCGTTGGCGGCAACCCCTTTTCATCGATGATTTGGCAAATGACCCTCAGCGTCCTGGCCTGCGGGTCGGTTATTTCCGATAGCTTTTTCTTTCCCATGGCGATTGCTCCGTGTCATGGCCACTGAGCGGATTAAGCCCAATTTATGACCAAGAAATATACGACCTGATGAATATCAGGTCAATCAAAAACAGGACTTTTCATCTGATTCCGACATCTTGCTCGTCCCTCCGGTAGGTAACGAACGCAAGTCCGGTTAAAGCCGGGCACAACCAGATAACCGACCAGAGGCGGAGCTGAGGCGGTTGTGGGTGCCATCGAACGCGCATCCCGACCGCCACCGTTTTCTGGCATCCACACCATCCAGTCCCCCGGTCCCACCGGAGGTGTTCGATGTTGGATGTACAGGAAATGAATGATGTGCCGGGGACGGATGACCTTGGCGAAAACGGCAAACCCGGCCGCCTGTCGGGTGAGGCGAGGCTCCAGTCAGCCGCCTCCATTCTGGCCACGGCGATCCTGCGCCGAAAGGCCAAAAACGCATGTGTGGGCAATGAGTTAGAGGCTTTCGAAGATTCTTCCCCTGTGCTCGGAGAAGGACTTGATTCATTGCCGGAACAGAGCATTCATTCATGACAACTCGTCCGGAAACCAAAATAAGGAGTTGAAAATGAATGAGTTACAAAACGCCGCCACCGGCGGCAAGAACCAGGACCGAACCCGAAACTCGGTCCTTCGGCAGATGGCCCTGCTGCAATCCATGTCCCTGGAGCAGCTCCGGGAAAAATGGCTCGACCTCTACGGCGAAGAGCCGCCCCAGTACAAGAAACAATTCCTCATCAAGCGGCTGGCCTATCGCATCCAGGAGCTTTTCTACGGTGGGCTGTCCGAGCAGGCCAAGGTCCATCTCCAGCAGGCCGCCAAGGATGACCCGGTCGCCACTGTCAATCGACGCATCCCAGAAGAGCGGAAATCGAACGAGGCGATCCTGCCCGGAACCAGACTGGTGCGGGTCTGGAACGACCGGCGCTATGAGGTGATCGTCCTTGCCGACGGCTACGAGTTCGAAGGTCGCACCTTCCGGTCGCTCAGCGCGGTGGCCAGGGAGATCACCGGGACGCGCTGGAACGGCAAGGTCTTTTTCGGACTGAAGAAGGTTTACGGCAGAAAAGCCGAGGGAGGGTCGGATGCTTGATAACAGCAATGTCGCGCCGGGAAAGAACAAGACCCTGCGCTGTGCCATCTACACCCGCAAGAGCCACGAGGAAGGGCTCGAACAGGAGTTCAACTCGTTGGATGCGCAACGGGAATCGGCGGAACACTATATCGAAGCCCAGAGAATGCGTGGCTGGACGGCTCTGCCGGATCGCTACGACGATGGCGGTTTCTCAGGTGGGAACATGGAGCGCCCGGGGCTGCGCCGACTGCTGGCGGACATCGACGCCGGGAAGATTGATGTGATCGTGGTCTACAAGGTCGACCGGCTGTCCCGCTCGCTGCTGGACTTCATGAAGATGATCGACCTCTTCAACGAGAAGGGTGTCAGCTTCGTCTCGGTCACCCAGCACTTCAGCACCACCGACCCCACCGGACGGATGTTTCTCGGCATCCTGATCACCTTCGCCCAGTACGAGCGGGAGGTCATCGCCGAGCGCATCCGGGACAAGGTGGCGGCCGCCAAGCGCCGGGGGAAATACTGCGGCGGCGTACCCATTCTCGGATACGACGTCGACCGGGATAACAAGAAGCTGCTGGTCAACCCCGATGAAGCTAGGACGGTGCAGTACATCTTCCGCCGGTTCATCCAGATCGGCTCGGCCAAGAAGCTGGGCCAGGAATTGAACGAACAGGGATACCGCACCAAGGCCTGGACCACCAAGAAAGGAAAGGTGCGCGAGGGCTCCGAATGGAACACCGCCCACATCTACCGGCTGCTCAACAACCGAATCTATATCGGCGAGATCGCCCACAAGGATCGCAGTTACCCCGGCGAGCACGAAGGGATCATCGACCGGGCAACCTGGGACAAGGTGCAGGCCATCCTGGAGGACAACAAACCGGTCAAGGTTTCCATAGCCAGGACCAAAATGGTCGCCCCGCTGAAGGGCGTCATCCGCTGCGGCCACTGCGGATGCGCGATGGGACCGACCTACGCCCGCAAGAACGGCCGCCACTACACCTATTACATCTGCCAGAAAGACAGCAAGCGGACCGTGAGCCGATGCCCGCTCAAGCGGATTCCCGCCGGGGACATCGAGCAGGCGGTAATCGAACAGTTGAGCGCCGTGTTCCGCACACCGACGCTGGTGGCCAAGACTTACTTCGCGGCCCGGGACATCGAGCAGGCAGAGCGGGAGCGGTTGTTCAAGCAGAAAGCCCAACTCGAGATGGAGCTGTCGCAGGCGCGGGAGCAGGCACTCGAATTGATGAAACCCGGCAACGATCAGCCGGGCAAGACCGAGATGCTGACGACGGTTAACCGCCAGGCGGTCGAGCTCTCGAAACAACTGACCCATGTGAGCGAGCGATGCAGAGCCTACCAGGGGAACAGCATCACGGAACAGGATGTGTCGGAGGCCTTCCAGAATGTCGAGGGTTTCTGGGAAGACCTTTTCCCGGTGGAGCGAAACCGCCTCATCCGCCTCCTGGTGGACAAGGTGGAGATCCGCGAGACCGGAATCGACATGGAGCTGCGCACCAACGGGCTGACAACGCTCATCGCCGAGCTGGCTGGTCTGGCATGCGAAGTCACCGAACGGAGGGCAAGCCGATGAAAATGAAGCCGACCATTACCGTAGCCGACAACGGCAATCTGCAGATCCACATCCCGATGTTGATCCGGCGCATGCGCGGCCGCAAGACGGTCATCGCTCCCCAGGCCCTGGATGGAGAAATCACCGGAGCGCAGGAACCGGTGCAGTCCGCCATCCTCCAGGCGCTGGGAAGGGCCTTTTCCTGGGCCGACATCCTCGAATCCGGCCAGATCAAGTCCATCAGCGAGCTTGCCCGTACCCTTGACGTCGATGGCTCGTATGTGGCCCGCATCCTCAAGCTAACGACCCTGGCCCCCGACATCGTCGAAGCCCTGATCAACGGCGAGGAACCCAACGGACTCTCGCTGGCCAAGCTGACCCAGACCTTTCCCGAGGACTGGGCCGAGCAGCGCCGCCAGTTCGGCTTCGCCACCGACTGACGACCGGACCGGAGACCACCCCAGAGAGCCGACCATCAGCGTCGGCTTTTCTACTTTGGGGGTCTGGAAACCGGAGTTGACCACGCTTCTTTTCACGGCCGATGCAGGCGAGTTCGAAAAAAACGTCCGGTTGCGGCGTCGAGCGATGACCTAAGACAACCGCCAAAAACGGCAACGAGCCGCAAACCCATATCAATCAAGGATGTAGCTTTCCGGACGAGCTTCGGACTTGGTCCGGAGAAAACAGAGAATCAGGGGCCAAACAGAGAAAGAAAGGCTGGAAGATGGGGAGAATCGATGGTGCGGAGAGGTGCCTTGGAAAGATGTGAAACGGGCGCAAACCCTTTAGAAACAAGGGAAAAAAGAAAACCCGTCACCCCGGAGAATGACCCCAGAGAGACGGGTTTGTCTTTTTGAAATGGTGGAGGCGCCGGGAGTTGAACCCGGGTCCGAAAATTCTCCCCTTCTGTCTCTACATGCTTAGTTCCGGGATTAAATCTCGCGCTTGCCTCTCACCCGGAACAGGGATACGCAAGCGCCAGCCTGAAAAAGTCTCATTGTTCGCGCCTCAGGCGTACACGAACAACCAGCCCGTTGAGTCGACGCTCCGAATCCGGCCTTACAGGCGGCAGCCGGTGGAACGGCACAGCAGCTTACGCTGCCAGTGCGTAATTATAATCGTCTGCGATTATATTTAAAATCCGCCATTTTTACGAGCTGACAGAAACTCGGCATGCAACAGGAAGCTTCAATATCCCCGTCGAATCCGTTTCGCCCCCATACTTGAAAATTATTATTTTTTAACTGTATCTCTTTCACTCAGCGATCGCGGCGCATGGTGCGCTCTACGTCGCGCTTGGACTCCTTCTCTTTCAAGGAAGCCCTTTTATCGTAAAGTTTTTTACCACGGGCAAGCCCCAACTCAACCTTGGCCTTGCCGTTCTCAATAAAGTATATCTTGAGTGGGATGAGCGCAATGCCTTTCTCGTGCAATTTCCCGATCAGTTTACGAATCTCACGCTTATGCAACAGCAATTTACGCACTCGCATCGGGTCTTGGTTGGCATAGGTGGTAAAAGAATACGGTGAAATGTGGACGTTATAGAGATAGACCTCGCCATCTTTCACCTGAGCATACCCGTCTCGCAGGTTCACCTTTCCCCCACGCAACGATTTAACCTCCGGCCCCCTGAGCACCAGCCCGGCCTCAAAGGTCTGATCGATAAAGTAATCGTGAAATGCCTTCTTATTTTTGGCGATTATTTTTTGTCCCATGCTCTCGTTAACCACTCTTCGCTCTTTTCCCTAAAACCGTGAGCGTTCATCTATGCGTCAGCTTCGTTATTTGGTCTCTGTCCGCTGTCACTGATTCCGGTTTTCTTCTTGTGGAAGGGCACTATATGCGCTCTTGCCTCAAACGCCACAAAAAAATCACAGGCTCTCCATTTCTCCTGTGACCCGCAGGGCCTCCTCCACCGTGGTTTGCCCCGCCAGGACCTTGCGCCAGGCATCTTCTCTCAGAGTGCTCATACCTTCACGAATAGCTGTTTGACGCAAGTCAGAATCGTGGGCTTTGTTACTGATCAGTTTTTTCATCTGATCCGACATGGGAAAGATCTCAAAAATCCCCAGACGGCCAAGATAGCCGGTATTACGGCACTGCAAGCAGCCTTTGCCACGCTTCAACTCCACGCTTTCCTCGGCTTGCACCGGAAATCCCAGCCTGCGCAGTTCTGCGCCTTCCACCCGATACGGTTCGGCACAATGCGGACAGATACGACGCACCAATCGCTGGGCCAAGGCGCCAAGCATGGTTGAAGCGATAAGAAAGGGTTCCAGCCCCAAATCCTCCAAACGAATGATGGTGGAGACCGCATCGTTGGTATGGAGCGTCGAGAAAACCAAATGCCCGGTCAGGGCCGCCTGGACCGCATGGGTGGCGGTTTCCAGATCCCGAATCTCACCGATCATGATGATATCCGGATCCTGACGCAGGATATTGCGCAGGATCGTGGAAAAGGTGACGTCAATCTGTGGCTGGACCGCGATCTGATTGAATTCCTCGTAGACCATCTCCACGGGGTCTTCAACCGTGATGATATTTTTTTCTGGCGAGGCGATCTGCTTGAGCGTGGAGTACAGCGTGGTCGATTTACCACTCCCTGTCGGTCCGGTGACCAAAACAATCCCATGGGCCGAAGCCATGAATGAGTTATATACCACCCGATCCCGCCTGGAAAAACCGAGCGAATCCAGGTTTTGAAAGATGACCTCGGGATTGAGAATACGCATAACCGTCTTCTCGCCAAAGGCCACGGGAATGGTGGAAACACGGATCTCTGCCTCGGCGTCTTCACTACGCCGCCCGATCTTGATACGTCCGTCCTGAGGACGCCTTTTTTCAGCAATATCAAGCCGGGCCAGGCTCTTGATCCGTGAGGTGATAGCCGAGTGCACAGCCTTGGGCAGTTTGTAGATAACATGCAAGATGCCATCGATACGATAGCGCACCAGACAGACATCCCGCTTGGGCTCTATATGAATATCACTGGCCCGCTGCTCCAGGGCATAGCTGAAGAGATGATTGACCGCCGCCTTGATGTGCTGATCGCTTGAACTGAGTTCTTTGGCAGAAGAGAGGCGAACATACTGCTCGAGATTGCCGATGTCGACGGTTGCAGATGTTCCGCTGCCCCCAAACTGTGACTCTGCCGCGGTGATCGAGCGTTGAAAGCCGAAAAACTCAGCCTGGATCTTATTGATATCCTTACGGGTAGTGAGAAAGGGCTTCACCTGTACCTGGTTGGCCTTTTCGATATCCTCAAGTACATGACGGTTATCCGGGTGATACGTGGCCACACAGAGTTCGGCTCCCGAGCGCTCAAAAGGCAGCAGCAGATGATTGAGGGCAAAAGAGCGGGGAATGGTCTTGGTGACCGTTTCCATATCCAGCTTCAGAGGATCGAGCTTTTTATACGGAATCTTGAGGCCACGACTTACCGCCCGCATAATCACCTCATCGGTGACCAGAGGCTTGCCCGCAATAGGCGATTTCAAGCCCATGGAAGCGACAATATCCACCAGATCCGGATCCCATTTATCAGGACGGACCTCGTCATCATGCCGTCTTCCGCCCGACTGTTTGAGCAGTTTTTGCCGCTGCCGCCCCTTATGCAAAATAACGTGCTGCCGCTGCTCTGGCGAGAGGACCTGTTCTTTGACAAGAAGATCGAGGAGGGATTCGCTGTTGAGAAAAGGCATGGCTACAGACGGTGCTGAGGAGGATGATTAGAGTCTCTTTCGAAGCGGGGAAAGCTTTGCCTATATGGTTGCGAACGAAAAGACGTTAACTGATGCTCTATTGTCGCAGGCTGCTCGCGCGGAAGCAAGAAATTTTATGGAATAGCTGAAAATCACAGCATATTTAGAGATGAGGCGAGAGCCCACAATAAAAAAAAGCCCGTGAAACACGGGCCCATTTCTGCAAGCAGCAACTGCTTTAACGGTCTTTAAACGGCCTAATTCTGCCAGCCGTGGGCACCAATCAAATCGACAAAGCGCACCTGCTCCATGGAGGTAACCGTCACCTCCCCTTCATGTTTTTCCACCAGCTTGAGGTCCTGCACGGTCTGGCCGCCAACGGGCATGACCATGCGCCCCGGATCCCCCAGCTGAGCCAGAAGCGGCTCAGGGATCTTGGGGCCGCCAGCAGTCACAATGATACAATCAAAAGGAGCTTCAGAGGCCCAGCCCACCGTACCGTCATCAATGCGGGAGACGATATTATAATAGCGCAACCGATCGAAAACGCGTCGCGCCCGGCTCACCAGGCCATCGATACGCTCAACGGTGTACACTTTCTGGCAAAGCCGCGAAAGAATCGCCGCGTGGTAGCCAGAGCCGGTGCCTATCTCAAGGATACGCTCATCCCCCTGAAGATGCAGGGCAAGACTCATCAGGGCAACGATATAGGGCTGGGAAATTGTCTGCCCATTGCCGATGGGCAGGGGGAAATCGCCATAGGCGTGCGACTGCATGGCATCTTCAACAAAGAGGTGGCGGGGAACGGTACGCATGGCATCCAGAATTCGCGTGTCGGTAATCCCGCGCGCTACCAGCTGCTCCTCAATCATCCGCTCACGGTTGATATCAAAACTTGAGGGCGAGCTCACTTGACCTCTTTCCAGGTGTAATCTTTGGTCCAGGCACGTTCAGATTCACTGAAATTACGGAACTCGCAGTTGGTGACCAGATTACCCTGCAGAGTGACGATAATCATCTCATACCCAGTGGAATCGACCCAGGAGCCAACCAATGGCATGGTGCCAAAAAGGCCGGGACGATCTTCGTAGTAGACGTATTCACTGACACCGGGTGCAACTTCCCGACGATTATCCGGCTCGCCCAAATAGCGCTGCACATCCTGCAGAGTCGATACCCCGGGTTTAATCAAAGAGGCATCAGAGGCAAGGTGACGCACCTGTTTGGATTGGCAACCGCCAAGCAAGAGGGCAACAAACAGGAGCATGAAAAGGGGAGAACGCATTACTATTCCTCCAGGAACAATCTGCAGAGAAAAAAAAAGGTTGTGTTCATATATCGTGAACACAACCTTTTTTCAAGGGCAGTCTCGAACAACCACAAAAGTATCGCCCAAAACCGGGGCGTTAGACGAAAAGCCCCCTTTCAGGGAGCACAATCTATCCTGAATCCGTGACGGCGGGTGACCACTGAACAACGCATCTTTTTAATGATACAACGTTTTTTTTAACAAATTCATGTATTGTTCAGTTTTCCCCACCGCCATTTGGGGCGACTTCTTTGCGGTGTATTACTTGTCAGAACCTGCAGCCCGCTCGAGAATACGATAATTGCGCTTGACCATCACCATGGGATCCACCATGAGGCCAGCCTGAATCATGGCGTTATCGTAGAGTTGCTCAACCACATCTTTGGCAAATTCGGTTTCGCTCTCCTTGAGAACGGCCAGTTGTTTGATCAGCGGGCTTGAGGCGTTGATCTCCATATCCTTTTTGGAGCCCATACCAAAGGCTTCATTCTGGCCGGAGGCCTTGAGGATCCGCTCCATGGAGGAGGTCATGTGACCATCGACATTGACGATCATTGCCGGACTGTCCACCAGGCGGGTCGAGGTTTTCACCTCCTGAACCCGGTCCCCCAGGGTCTCTTTCATCCAGGTGCAGAGACTCTCGATGGACTTGCTGTCCAGAGGCTCGCCCGTCTCTTTGTTCTCAGACTCAGGTGTGGTCTCACCGGTTTCAGGCAGGTCGAGATCAGCACGATCAGCAGATACCAGCTTCTTGCCATCGTACTCGCCCAGGTGATTCATGACAAAGTCATCGATGGGCTCAAGGGTGTAGAAGATCTCCACGCCCCGCTTTTTAAACATCTCGATGTAAGGACCGTTCTCAATAGCCTCACGGTTGGGACCATTGATATAGTAAATCTTATCCTGCCCTTCACGCATGCGCTCCACATACTCATCCAGAGAGATCATCTTGTCGGACTCGCTGACTGAAGACTCGAAACGCAGCAGTTTGGCCAGATCGTTGCGATGCTCAAAATCCGAGGTCACTCCCTCTTTGATAAAGAGACCAAAGGTCTTCCAGAAGGTGAGGTACTTGTCGCTATCGCGTTTTGCCTCCTCAGCCAGAAACTTGATCACCCGTTTGGTCACAACCTTGCGCAGCTTGTGAACCATGGCGTTATCCTGCAGGGACTGTCGCGAGATGTTCAGCGGTAGATCCTCGGAATCGACCACACCTTTCAAAAAGCGCAGCCACTCGGGAAGAATGTTTTCGCTGTGCTGATCAATCAACACCTTCTGACAGTAGAGGTTCACGCCCGGGTCCATACGTCCCATGCCCAGCACCTCAAAATTTTCTTTGGGTACATAGACAAGCGCATTGATGGCCAGAGGAGCATCAGCGGAAAAGTGCAACCGAAACAGGGGTTCATCCACGGCTGTGGCGATGAATTTATAGAATTCGGTGTACTCCTCCTCGGTAATCTCGTTTTTAGAGCGGCTCCAGATTGCCTGAACCGTATTCACCTTTTTGCCTTCCACCTTTACCGGAAAGGGCACGAAGGTTGAATATTGCTGAATAATACGCTCAATGGTGTACTTAGAGGCGTAGGTTTCGGCATCTTCTTTGAGCTCGATAATGATCTTGGTACCGCGATGCAGACCGGTACAGGGGCTGATGGTGTAGGTGCCACCGCCATCGGAGGACCATTCCCACCCTTCTTCTCCATTCCAGGAGCGAGTCTGTACCTTGACGGTTTTAGCCGCCATGAACACAGAATAAAAACCGACACCAAACTGCCCAATCAGACTCACATCTTTTTGAGCAGCCTCCGCCAGCTCCTCAAAAAAATGCTGAGAACCGGAATGGGCGATTGTCCCGAGATTGGTCTCCAGCTCTTCCCGGGTCATACCGATACCGGAATCAGCGATGGTCAGGGTCTTGTTCTTGTCATCACAATCAATGGAGATCTCCAAAGGCACGTGGGCATCAAACTCGATCTTTTCCACCAAACTCTGGTGACGAAATTTTTCCAGCGCGTCAGCCGAGTTGGACACGAGCTCACGAACAAAAATATCGCGCTCGGTATAGAGAGAGTTGATTACAATATCCAGGACCTTTCTGGTCTCCGCCTGAAACTGCTTGGTTTCAACCTGTGCGTCTGCCATGGGGACTTTTCCTCTATTAGATTTGAGTTAAATAAATATCTGATTCCAAAAGCCCGGCATGATGCATCGCCGGCCATGCCATTTTCATTGCCGTCACCAAGTGCTTGGGTGTACTTTAGAGGGAATCTTGAATAATTACTTTTTCTGCCAATCTCGGCGTTATACGAAAAATTTTATCCTCGGAATATCATGTATATGCCTGCGGTAAAATTTTTAGCATGCCTCGGAGTCTACGCTTACCTGACCTTGATTGAAAAATCTAATTATTCAAGACACTCTAAAGATACACACCCAATAACTTAAAGGCGTGCTGGCAGGTGCCTGCACAGCAGACTGACGGCATAAGCAATGCAATCAAAAGAGATTAGCCTTTGCAAAATCAGTAAAATACAAAGTTTGGATAAGCGTTTTCCCGACAATACCGGGGAGATAGGCTCTTCCTTTTATTCGGCCAACATGGTAAGCACGATTAAATCACTGTCAAGTTTACCAACCACCCCCAAAAAATGAGGCGATTTTCCTCCCTTCGATGAACGATTCACACCTAGATGTCTGTATTGTCGGCGCTGGCCTCTCCGGCTTAAGTGCTGCTGTCTTTATCAATAAACACCACCCCGAAATCAATCTTCTGGTGCTGGAACAGGAAGATGTCGTGGGTGGAGCCATGAACTCTTTCAGCGATCATGGCTACCAGGCGGAATGGGGCCCTCACGGCTTTCTTGATAACTGTGAGAAAAGCCAGGAGTTGATCCACCTTGCCGGTTTAGAAGGCGAACTCAACACCGCTCCCTTACGTCGCTTTGTCCGCTATGTCTGCCTGGATGGCAAGCTCCGCCTTATTCCCCAGTCTCCCCTGAAAATTCTGCGAGCCCCTCTTGTTTCCTGGGGCGAGAAGCTTCGCGTCCTGGGGGACCTCTGGCAACCACCTCTGGATGATGAGCCAAGCGTGGCTCAATGGGTGGAACACCGTTTTGGACCGGCCCTGCTCCCCTTTGCCGATGCCGTTTTTACCGGTACCTATGCAGGCGATATCGAGCAGCTCAAAATCGATGCGGTTATGCCGGGAGTTCGGGAGCTGGAACGACGCCATGGCTCCGTGATTCGCGGGGTACTGAACAAAATACGTGGCAAGAAAAAAGAGAGGGGAAAAAAGAAGCGGCTCCCCTCCATGATTAGCTTTTCCCAAGGGATGGGCATGCTCCCTGCCCGGCTGGCTGCAAATCTATTTGCTCGAGGCCAGCTACGCACCTCCTGTGCGGTAACCGCGCTGGAACACTCCGATGAGGGCTGGCGGGTCCTGGCCGATGGTGAGATACTCCACTGTCGCCACCTGATTCTGGCCCTGCCGGTCAATCGCAGCCTGAGCCTGATCACCGCGGCCCTCCCCACACAGCCGCCTCCCCAGACCATTATTCCCGAGGCTCGTATCCTCTCTGTCCTCCTGGGCTTTGATGAGCGGGCAAAGATCCCCTTTGGCTTTGGCTACCTGGCCCCGGAAATAGAAGAACGATTTGCTCTGGGCGCGCTGTTTTCGTCGCACATGTTTCCCGGTCGAGCCCCTGAAGGCTGTCAGCTGATGGAGGTACTGGTGGGGGGCAGACGCCACCCTGAGAGGCTGGAGCTCAGTGATGAGGCGTTAATCGATCAGGCCTATAAAGACCTGAGCCAGCTGATGGAGTTGCCCAAACCGATCTACACCAAGGTACTGCGCCCCAGTGCCGGTATCCCCCAACTGGAAGAGGGCTACGCTCGCCTGCTCGCCTGGCGTGAAAACATGCACCGCAGCCACCAGGATCTGCACTTTTGTGGATTTGGCTGGAACGGGATAGGCATTAACGACATGGTTAAAGAGGCACACGCCATTGCAGAGCGTGTCTGCAAGCGCAGCTCCGGGCAGCGAAGCAACGAGGTGAAAGGGGTTTATTTCTAAAGGGTGTCTTGAATAATTAGATTTTTCAATCAAGGCCAAGGATTGCGCAAAATTTTACCGCAGGCATATACATGATATTCCGAGGATAAAATTTTAAGCATGACGTCGGGATTGGCGGAAAAAGCAATTATTCAAGATTCCCTAAATTGAAACTATCAGCGGTACACGCCGCCTTGCACACCCGGTAAAACGCAAAAACGGACTGTCCCTTGGTAGGGCAGTCCGTTTTTGCGTTTAGAGAGCCTGATCTATATTACCTGAATCCGTGAGATTCATCGGTGTCCCTGCCAGGGCATCGCATCAGTTCTTAATTTTTCGACACAACAACTCGACCTGCTCGCGAACTGCCGTCTGCTGCGACATATTCTTAGTGATGTTTTTTATTGCGTAGAGCACAGTGGAGTGATCGCGATTGTAGATGCTGCCGATATCTGCAAGGGATTTATCGGTGTATTTACGCGTCAGATACATGCCCACCTGCCGGGGAAAAGTGATCGCCCGTTTGCGGGAACGGGAACGCAACGCCTCGACGCTGACCTGGAACTGACGGCCAATCAACTCGCGAATGGTCTCCGGGGTAACCTCCACCGGGGAACCGATCAGGTTGTAAATCACATCACGAACCATACTCAGATCGGCCGGTGCCTTATGCAGACAGGCCTTGGCTTTGATCCCCATAATGGCGCTTTCCATACGGCGAATATCACCCTGCAGGCTTTCCGCCATGAACCCCACCATATCTTCATCCGCCCCCAAGCCATGGGACTGCATCTTATGGCGAATAATCCGTGCACGGGTCTCATAATCCGGAGACTGAATCCCCGTTACCAGACCAGAGGTCATGCGACTGCGAAAGTCCTCATCGAGCCCCGCGAGTTTCGACGGGGCGACAGCAGAGGTCAAAATAACCCGCCGACCGGACTTGATGAGATAGTCCAGAATCGTATTGAGCTCTTCCTGGGTCTTGTTCTTGTTGGTGAGGGTGTGCACATCCTCGACCAGGAGCATATCGCAGTTATTCACATAGCGTCTGGAAAACTGCTCCATGCGGTTGGAGCGGATGGATTTAACCATATCCGCAGAAAACTGCTGGGCCGTCAAGTAATGCAGACGGGTGGAAGGGGCTGATCGTAACACCTGATGCACAACGGCCTGGGTGAGATGACTCTTTCCCAGTCCCGTGGTGCTGTTGACAAAAAGACAGTGACCAAAGGTAGAATCGCCAGTCGCCAAGGCATGGCAGGCTGATCGGGCAAGAATATTCGACTCGCCGACCATAAACTGATCAAAGGTATATGCCGGGTGCAAAGAGCGGTAGCGCGGGGCCTGCTTGGTCATACCGGGCAGACGCAACTGGCCTCCCTTATCGCTCTCTACCTGCAGGGGCGGTTGGGCAGCCACCTGTAAACGGACATCGGCAATAGTCCCCAACTCCTGTGCCTTGGTACGAATAAGCTCAAGATAGCGATCCTCTACCCAAGCACAAAAAAAGCGGTCCGGCCCTGCAAGCTCCAAGACCTGATCGTTTTCCCGCTTGCACTCAAGCGGTTTGATCCACAGGCCGAATTCGCTTTCCGGTAAGCTGGCGTGTAAAGAGGTTTTAATCGTGTTCCAGAGCATAAACTAATTTGTCCATTGTTGTTGAAATCATTCCCAGAGGCCACTACGGCCGTTTTTCGATAGGGGGTGATTTACTGCAAAATCCCGCTGAGGGTCAAAAGCGGTTTAGCTCGATTTCATTTCACAAACGAGAATATTGTCAACATCTCGAATTCCCTTGGAGGCAATAGGCTTTGCGAAAATCGATCGCCGCAAAACCCGATCTGCACGTTAGTTTTTGACACTTGCCATTTTTGTTCAATAATTACAATTAATTAACACTGAATCCCCAATGTTTTCAACAGCTTTTCAACAAAATAGTAACTCAATAATACTCAATGATACTCAACAAAGCTCTAGAATACTCTAAATTCAGCTTATGAGACATGCAGTTCTTCTAAGCCCTTTACACTCCATGGTTTCAGCCAATTGGGGACCAGGAAAAAAATCTTTATTTTTTTTCATCGGTTTTTTCCCTTTATTTTCAATAGTATAAAAACATACCCCGCGCCATCCCCCGCAGTTGCGGCCATTTCCAGCCGTTAGCGGTTTCGATTCTTGACCGAAAACCAACATGTAAGGGGAAAGGTGAAAAAGGGAGAAGGACATTGGTTCCTTGCCCAGAGCCCATGGGGCCATATCTATAGAACAGGGACAGTAAAGAACCCCATCAAAGCAACAACGCTACACGGGGATGCGTACCAACAGGGGTGCCAGCCTTTTTGCAGGGGGATGGAGAAAAAGAGAAAGCTGTTGACTGTTGCGCTCTGATTCTCTATTACTCCACAATTACTCCTGAATCTGTGAAGATTGATGAACCTTTCTTCCCTGGCCCGCCCCGCAGATTGAGGAAATTTCCACCAGGCCCTGAGCGCCACTTTCGTTGTCCCCTTTTCTCAAAGCACCTTGGATGATGCACTTTTGACAACGCATCGATGTTCAGGCCTCTCATTCAGCGAGAATCTACACCGACTTCATCTGGCCCGGAGGCCGGAAGAGGAGGAACCATGTCACAAAAAGCAGCCTGCCTGGCCGTCTTCGGAACCGGCTCCGATGTGGGCAAAAGCATTGTCACCACGGCGCTTTGCCGAATCTTTGCCAATTACGGCCTGAAAGTTGCCCCGTACAAGGCTCAAAACATGTCCAATAACTCCGGGGTCACCCCTGAGGGGTTGGAGATGGGACGAGCCCAAATTGTTCAGGCCGAGGCTGCCCGCATTCCTCCCCACTGCGATATGAACCCGGTTTTGTTGAAACCGGTCAGCGATGTGGGCTCACAGGTGGTCCTCAATGGCGCGGCCTGGATCGACGCTTCATCGCAGGATTACTACACCAAAAAGGATTTTCTTTTTGGGGAGAGCATTGCCGCCCTTGAGCGTCTGCGCAGTGAAAACGACCTGATTATCATGGAAGGGGCCGGATCCTGTGCCGAGGTCAATCTGATGGCCAACGACATAGTCAATCTGCGCATGGCCGCTAAGGCTGAAGCACCGGTTATCCTGGTGGCAGATATCGACAGAGGCGGAGTTTTTGCCCAGGTTGTGGGCACCCTGGCCTGCGTGTCACCAGAGCAGCAACAACTGATCAGCGGCTTTGTCATCAACCGCTTTCGTGGCGATATTGCCCTGTTTAAAAATGGAATCGACTGGATTGAAGAACGGACAGGCAAGCCGGTCTTTGGCGTGCTGCCCTGGTTTAAACATTTTCGCATCGAAGCAGAAGATGCTGTGGTTATAGAAAATTCGCCCCGTTTCACTCCTGGCTCTGCAAGTGATCCCACCATTGGCGTGCTGCGCCTACCGCATATTTCAAACTTCACGGATTTTGATCCGCTCAGTGAACTTCCAGGGTGCAACCTCGCCTACCTGCAACAGCCACAGGACCTCAACGGTCTTGCAGCGGTCATCCTTCCGGGATCCAAGTCCACCTGCTCCGATCTCCAATGGCTGGTGGAGAGTGGCTGGAAAGATCGTCTCATGCGATACCGGGCTGAAGGTGGTCATATTCTGGGTATCTGTGGTGGCTACCAGATGCTTGGCACCTGGGTGCGCGATCCCGATGGCATCGAGGGTACAGCGGGCTCAACCAAAGGCTTGGGACTGTTGCCTGTGGAAACGGTACTCAAGGCCCCCAAGACAACGACGCTGACTGATTTTCGTTGGCAAGGGATTTGCGGACGCGGCTACGAAATTCACATGGGCCGCACCGATCCTCCCAAAGAGCAGAGCCTCATGACTGTTGACCGACGCAACGGGATTGACTGCAACGATTTTGATGGTTGCCGCAGTGAGGATGGGTATGTCGTGGGGACCTACATGCACGGCCTTTTTGACGCGCCCGAGATTACCCAGCACTGGCTCAACGCCATCGGCCTTTCTCAGGTGCACGTGGATACGCAGCACGGACCCGCCGCACGGGATCAGGCCTATGAGCAACTCGCCGAGCACACCGCCAAGCACCTTGATATTGAAGGCATCATTCGCCTGCTTCCTCAAGAGCTGCAAGAGAGGTTGCGCTAATTCAAATTCGGTGTTCTCACCAGGGGAAACAAAAACCTGCAGCACGAGTCGCAGGCTGTTTGCCCCGCTTTGTAAATGACCAGGAAAACGAGGCAGTAATGATTGAAGGACATGGTGGCAACGTCTTTGCCCTTGCACAGAAGCTGGGGTGCCCGGCTGAAGACATCACCGATATGAGCAGCAACATCAACCCTTTAGGCTCAATGCCGGGTTTAATTGAACACATTACCCAGCAGTTGCACCGTATCCAATCCCTGCCTGAGGTTGATGGTCGTGCAGCTACCCGTGCCATTGCCAGGCTCCTTGACGTAGCCCCGGAGCGGGTGCTTGCAGGCGGCGGCACCACCCAGTTTATCTACACCGCCTGCGCGGCTCTTGCCTCCAAACAGGTGCTCATTGTCGGTCCGACCTATGCCGATTACACTGATGGCTGCCGGGTGCACGGCATCGAACCGCAGTACTTTATCACCCGTCCTGGGGACAACTTTCTTCCGAACCTGAACGAATTACATCAAGCTCTTGCCCAGGTGGATACGGTTTTTCTCTGTAATCCCAACAACCCTACCGGCCAATTGATTGATCATAGAACCTTGAGAGAACTGTGCCTTGCCCATCCCCAGGTCCGTTTCATCATTGATGAATCCTACCTGCCCTTTGCACCGCTCGCACAGGCTGCCTCCATGACGACCACGGAGCTTGACAATGTGATCGTGCTTTGGTCGGTGTCCAAAATTTTTGGTATGCCTGGCCTGCGGGCCGGGTTCCTGGTGGCCAATCAGGGGGTGGTCGACCGGTTCCGTCAGTACATGCAACCCTGGTGTGTCAATAGCCTGGCCCAGGAGGCGGTCCTCTTTCTCGGTGATCACCTTGAAGAGGTGCAGACCTTTATCACCAGAACCCGAGACTATCTATCCCAGGAAGGAGCGCTCTTTCAACAACGCCTGGCCCATGCACCTCTCACCATCTTTCCGAGCCTGACCTCGTATTATCTCCTGCAGCTGGATACTCCACATACCGCAACGGAGGTCTGTACCAAGATTGGAGAGCAGCGATTTTTAATTCGCAACTGTGCCAATTTTCACGGTCTGGATGATCAATTTATTCGCATTGCCCTCAAAGATGCGGCCACCAATGAACAGGTCTGCCGTCACCTGCTTGCCGCTGTCTCACCCACGGAGGATTAATTAATGGAACTTCCCCATCTGCTGCCCTGGTTGGCTCTTCCTGCGGCCTTTATCCTGGACACTCTGCTCGGAGATCCGCGCTGGCTCCCCCATCCGATCCGCTGGATGGGCAAGGCCATTGAGCTTTTCGAGCCCCTGTTCCGGCGTTGGTTTGCAAATGAGCAGGTTGCAGGAGGCGTCTTTGCCGCCACCCTCATCCTTGGTTGTTGGGGTGTAAGTTTTACTCTTGTTTCTCTTGCCTATGGGTTCAATTTGTTGGTGGGCTTTGTGGTCGAAACGATTCTTCTTTTTTACTGTCTCTCCGCCCGCTCACTCACCCAGGCTGCCATGGATATTCATGAATCCCTTCTGGAGGGTGAGGTTGATAACGCCCGCTCCCAGGTGGCCATGATTGTGGGACGAGATGTCAGTCAATACCAGGCCGATGACATTGCAAGAGCCACGGTAGAGACGGTTGCCGAAAATTCAGTGGACGGTGTTATCTCGCCGCTCTTTTTTGCAGCTCTGGGTGGGGCGCCCCTGGCCCTTGCCTACAAGATGGTCAACACCCTTGATTCAATGGTGGGCTATAAAAACGAGCGTTATCTGCACTTTGGCCGTATTGCCGCCCGCATTGATGATGTAGCTAATTTCATACCGGCTCGAATTGCGGTTGTCTGTATAGCCCTGTTAAGCCGCCTTGTCCCTCGGGGCTCCATGCGTGCCGCCCTGCGTACAGCCTGGAAGGAAGGGAAAAACCACGCCAGCCCCAACGCTGGCTACCCAGAGGCAGCCTTTGCCGGCGCCTTAGGGGTTGAAATGGGTGGCCCCAACATCTACCATGGTCAACTGGTTGAAAAACCCTATATCGGCAAGGGACTCAACCGTATCACCCTGATTCATATTCCCCGGGCTTATCAGCTGATGTACTACACGGCTGTCTTTTGCACCCTGCTTGCAGCCGGGCTACGCTTGATCACCCTTTAAACCGCCGGTCAGCCCAGACGACACCTGAACGCATGGATAATTTGGGTTAAATCGGAGAGGAACACAGGAACAGTTCTTACTTGCAAACGCCCGAAAACCAGCGATTCTAATCGTTTCCAGGCGTTTTTTCGTTTCCCGACAGGGGAGAACCCAAAAATGATTTGACGCCTGCCCCCTGATTCCCGTCTAATAAACTCAGTGAATTCTCCAGAGTTATCCGATCTCCTAGCAACTGTTCGGCGTTTTCCCTCTACCTTCATTTTGGGACTGCATGCGCTCTAAAAACAGCCTTCGTTTCACATTACTGCTCAGTCTGCTCTGTCTGACCCTATTCACCGTGGGGACAGTGGGATCCATATGGATACAGCAGGAGTACGCCAAATTTGAAACTGAATCGCAAGCGCTACGAGCCTCCTTTCTTGCCGAGCAAAAAAAACGAATTAAACAAGAAGTCGATCGGGTCACGGCCTATATCGACTATCAACGCTCTACCACCGAAACAGCCCTCAAGCTGCAGATCAAAGAACGGGTGGATCAGGCCTGGAGTCTGGCCAATGCCCTCTATCAGCGCTACCACACCCAGAAATCAGCCGCAGAAATTCAAGGGATGATCCGTGAAGCCCTGCGGGAGTTACGTTTTTCACAAGGCCGGGGATATTATTTCATCTATGAACTGGGAGGAACCAATGTTCTTCTCCCCTTTTCCCCCCAGCTTGAAGGAACAAACCTCTGGGATCTCAAAGACAGTAAAGGGCTCTATACCATTCGCCGCTTCAACGACATTATCGTGGATCAAGGTGCGGGCTATCTGCGCTGGCACTGGTACAAACCCGGTGAAACCAAACGCATGTCCGAAAAAATAGGTTATAGCCGCCGCTTTGCCCCCTACAACTGGTTTATTGGAACCGGTGAGTACATTGAAGATATGGAACAGGAAATTCAGGCTCAGACCCTTGCCTGGATCAACACCATCCGTTTTGGCCAGGATGGCTATATTTTTGTCTACGACTATCAGGCCAATACCCTGGCCCATTATAAGGCGGAAAACATTGGGGTGAACCAATGGTCGTTTCGCGATGTAAACGGCATTGCAGTGCTGCAGCAGCTGATTGAAGAGTGCCGAAAAAACGGCTCCACCTATCTCAACTATCAAAGCACCATCCGCCCCACCACCGGAAAAGCTGGCCGAAAAATGGCCTATGCCCGATCCGTTGACGCCTGGCAATGGATTGTCGGCTCCGGGGTTTACCTGGATAAACTCGATAGCCTGCTGGCAGAGAAACGTGACGCCTTAAACCAAAAAATCAGGCACAATCTTTTTGTCATTACAGCACTGCTCGTGACACTTTTCTCTGCACTCTTGATCATCTCCCGCCTGATTGTTGGCCGCATTGGGGCTAACCTCCAAAAATTTACACTCTTTTTTGAGCAGGCTGCCACAGGGAACGCGCCCATTGATGAGAAGAAGGTCCATTTCAGCGAATTCAGAAAACTCGCGCATACAGCCAACTGCATGGTTGACCAGCGACAAAAGGCAGAAGCCGAGGTGAGCGAACTCCAGGAACAACTGGTGCGCAGCAGAAAAATGGAAGCATTGGGGGTCCTTGCAGGTGGCGTGGCCCATGATCTGAACAATGTTCTTTCCGCTGTTGTGGGCTACCCTGACATGCTTCTGGCCTCCATGGGCAAGGATAATCCCCAACGCCGAGCGATCGAGGCGATTCGTGACTCCGGCATCAAGGCGAGCGAGATTGTCCAGGACCTGCTCACTCTGGCCAGACGTGGCATTCTGCAGCCGGTCGTACTTGACCTCAACCGCCTTATCCGCTCCTTTCTTACAGCACCGGAGTGGGCACGCATTCAGGAAAAAAATCCCAACCAGACCATAGAGACAAACCTGGCTCCGGACCTGTTACGGATCAAAGGTTCACGTGTTCACCTGCAAAAGACAGTGATGAATCTGATCGCCAACGCGGCCGAGGCCCAACCTACTGGTGGCCAGATCACCATCAGCACCACAAACTGTTACCTGGATGCCCCACCATCTGGCTATACCCAGGTTAACGAAGGCGATTATGTAGTCCTCACAGTACGCGATCAGGGGAGCGGTATTGCTCCAGGAGATCAGGACCGTATTTTTGAACCGTTTTTCTCCAAAAAAAATATTGGCCAATCCGGCACCGGGCTTGGCATGACGGTAGTCTGGGGAACTGTGGAAGATCACGCGGGCTACATCACGCTGCACTCTGAAGTGGGAAAAGGCACGGAGTTTTGTCTCTATTTCCCGGCCACACGAGAGGAGGAGCCGGGGCAGGTCAAGGACAAGCTGGAGGCCTATTGTGGCCGGGGAGAGCGGTTACTGGTGGTGGATGATTTAGAAGAGCAACGGGTTCTGGCCAGCATTATGCTGGAAGGATTGGGCTATTCGGTGACAACGGCAACCAGTGGTGAGGAAGCCATAGAGCGGCTGCAAGACGAAGATTTTGAACTTGTCCTTCTGGATATGATCATGCGACCGGGGATTGATGGGCTTGAAACCTACCAACGGATTCTTCTCCAGAAACCACAGCAACGGGCCATTATTGTCAGTGGATTTGCGCAAACCGAACAGGTGCGCGAGGCGATGCGACTTGGTGTACAGGGCTATCTGAAAAAACCATTCACCCTGGCCGGAATGGCCAGGGTGGTGGCGGAGGCATTGACACCCCCCGAAAGCAAGCCAGAGCCTTAAACCGCCTCGGAAGCTGTGGGGGTGGAAGGTGCATCGACGCGGGGCAGGGTGATAGTGAAGGTCGAGCCCTTCCCCGGGGTACTTTCGACCTCGACAGTGCCCTCATGGGCATGGGCAATATGTTTCACTATGGCAAGTCCCAGTCCGGTCCCGCCAAGGTCCCGTGAGCGAGCCCTATCACACCGGTAAAACCGCTCAAACAGACGCGGCAGATGTTCTTTGGCAATACCAGGACCATTATCAATGACGCTGAAATGGACCAGTTTTTCCCCTTCAACCGTACGACTCCCCTGGCAACTCAGGGTAATACGGGTACCGTGGGGGCTGTAGGCAATGGCGTTATTGAGCAAATTGATAACCGCCTGCTCCAAAAGTGGTTGATTGATAGGGGCGTAGAGTTCGTCATCGCACTCCACCTCAATGACAATATCCTTTTCATCAGCCCCAACAGCACAGGTCTGGAGAACACTCTCCAGAAGCGGCCCTACCTCGGTAACCTGTAGCTCAACATCCTCCCTGCCTTCACGATCTTCGATCCGGGAAAGAATCAGAAGATCATCGACAATGGCATCAAGGCGATTAGCCTGCCGGATAACAATATTAAGAAATCGACGGGCATTATCCTCATCGTCAACCGCTCCATCAAGTAATGTCTCCACATAGCCTTTAATGGCCGTGATCGGTGTTTTCAGCTCATGGCTGACATTGGCAACAAAATCCTGACGTATATTTTCCAGACGGTTGAGTTTCGTCAGATCATTCATCACCAAAAGCGCGCCCATGCTCTTATCGGCCTCATCACGAAGCGGGACGGAATGAATCTCCAGCATAACCGGCTCGGCCCCGTTAAAGAGGGTGACCTTCTGCTCCTGCTGACTGTTATTATTCAGGGTGAAATCGATCATCTCCAAGATATAGGGATTGCGGATAACGCCCTGCACCGCCTTGCCTTTAACGACCTCAGAAGGCAGTGTAAAAAGATTGGCCGCGGCCTGATTCATACGAATGATATTTTTCTCGGCATCGATAGCCACCACTGCATCTGCCATACTGGAGAACACCGCCTCCAGCTCGTTGCGCTGCTGAATAATCACCCGAACGCGTCTGTTGATCTGATCGGCCATCTGATTGATCGAATTGGCAAGCCCGGCCATCTCCATGGACATATGCTCGCTGTCAATCTTCACTAGCTGATCAATCCGGCCCTTGGTCAGCTGCTCAGCCCCGTGCTTCATCTGCTCCAGAGGGCGACTGATCCGCCTGGCCGCATAAAGGGAAAGAAGAATAGCCAAAACCAAAACAGCAAAGGCGATTCCCAGTATTTTCTGGCGATAACTACTCGTCTCCTTTTCTATGGGGGTCACCGCTTTGGCCATGCGCAGGATGCCCTGATGCTGGTCCGCTCCCAGAGCGATGGGAATGGCCCCATACAGCATACTCTCTCCCAGCGTGTGACTGAAACGAATGGAAAAACCTGGCTCCCCCCCCAACGCCACCATGACCTCAGGCCGCTTGCCATGATTTTCCATGACTTTATAATCTTCATTGGAGTCGGCCAAAACAACGCCATCGCCATCGATTACCGTTATACGGGAACCGGAACGCCGACCATTTTGACGAATAAATTCCTGAAAAACTTCGGGATTCCCCTGACTCATTTTGCTGACGGTGGATTCGATCAAAAGGGATCGTTCCAACATATCTTCTTTGAGATGATCATAAAAAAATTTATTCCCGGAGGTGATGGTCATCCAACCGGTGATCACCATACACAAAACAATAATGGCAATTGACGAGGGAAAAATTTGCCAGAAGAGGCGGACATTTCGCATGGGTTCTCTCTACATTTGAGATTATGCTTTAAACCTGAATCCGTGACGGCGGGTGATCGCTGATCAGTAGATTCTTCGGGTTTCACTCGCGAATACGGTACCCTATTCCACGGACGGTCTCAATACATGCTCCGGCAGAACCAAGTTTTTTCCGCAAACCAAAGATCTGTACATCAACGGCTCGTGGCGTAATACTGTAGTCGTACCCGCGCACCTGATCAATAATCTGCTGCCGGGAGAAGACCCAGCCCGGTCGGCCCGCCATCAATTCCAGAATGGTGAATTCCGAGGCGGTCAGATGCACCTCCTCCCCGTTAACCCGCACCTCATGGCGTCCGGAATGAATCTCCATACCATGGCGACTGATAAAACCGACCTCCTCCTCAAGTGCGCCTCCTGCCTCAGGTTTACGACGTATGGAGGCCTCAAGCCGGGCAATAAGGACCCGGGGGCTGAAGGGCTTGGTGACATAATCATCGGCACCGCACTCCAAACCGCTGACAATATCATCCTCTTCACTTTTAGCCGTTAACATAACTATGGGCAGGCCTTTAATATTTTCCTGGGAGCGCACCACACGGCAGACCTCATGCCCATCCTTTCCCGGCAGCATCAGATCCAGCACCATGGCATCAAAAGCTTCTCGGCCCAACTTCTGCAGAGCCTCCTCGCCTGTATCTGCGCAGGTCACGTTAAAGCCAGCCTTAATCAGATTATAACTGACAAGCTGTTGGATGTCGGTGTCATCCTCGACAACCAGTATGCTTGGTTTTTTCACATTGAACTCCTCTGTTCCTCGAAAATAATTTGCAAGCTACTGTTATGCAGCCCCGGCCTGCTTGCAAGAAAAAAGAAAAGCGCTAACATTATCCTAACCTGTTTTTAACCCAGCGAAAATGGAGGTAAAGTAATTAGCATATTGATTTTTTGTTTCACTTTCAAAGCGCCTAATGCGGAGGAGACACCGTGAGCAGACATATGTATTTCCATAGGGAAATCGAGCACTTAAAAAAAATGATCCTTGAGCTGGGCACCCTGGCCGAAGATCGATTGCGGCGGGCCAGCAGCATCCTTGACTCCGCAGACGACAAAGAGGCCCAGGTCTTGATGACCTCTGACTGGGAAGTGGATGACATGGAAATCCAGGTCGAAGAGGAGTGTTTGAAAATTCTTGCTCTGCACCAGCCGGTGGCCCGCGACCTGCGTTTGATTGTCTCGGTCATTAAAATAAACAATGAGCTGGAACGCATTGCCGATATTGCCGTCAATATTGCCAAGCGTGTGCTCACGATCAACAAAAACAAACCGGCCTCCTGCACTTTTTCCTTTGATTACCGCCCCATGGCAACCAAAGCCCTTGAGATGGTCAAGGCCGCTCTTGATGCCCTGGTAACAGAGGATGCGAGTCTGGCTCGGCAGATCTTTCTTATGGATGACGAGGTCGACCAGGAAAGGAACAGGGCCTACAAACTCGTGGTGGACGAGATAGGTACGAGTGGGGAGGGGGCAGCCTGTATGATGAATCTCTACCTCATCGCCCGCCATCTGGAACGGGTTGGCGACCGCGCTAAAAATATCGCAGAGGAAGTTATTTACCTGGTTGAAGGGGAAATCGTGCGCTCGACCTCTGATCCCCATTAACAGGACAAAGCAGCAACCACCATCCTTGCGGGGTACAGCTCTTCAGCCTGTACCCCGTTTATTTTTCCCCTGAACCCGTGAGCCCCCTTCAGTGCTCATCCGCCGTCACGGATTCAATTTCCCCTCCCTTAACCGACTAATTTCTCGTTGCCCAAACAGGCTCCAGTGGCAATAGCCGCCTGAATCCACGGGTGATCCAGGGGAACCAGCTTACGCTGACCAACGACATCGGCAAGATCCACCAACTCGGTGGACTCTCCCCGTACAGCAACCATCTTACCAAACTGGCGCTCGGCAACAGCGGTAGCGCATGCGGTCCCCAGGCGGGTTGCCAGGATACGATCCGCAGCTGTTGGGGTGCCTCCACGCTGCAGGTGGCCTAAAATCGTCACCCTACTTTCCAAGCCGGTCAAAGCCTCAAGCTCTGCTGAAAGCCGGAGAGTCCCCCCAACCCGGTTCGAGCGAAAGTTGGCCAGCTCTTCAGCGACCTTTTTCGTCTTTTTCTCATCCTTGGCAGCCAGCTTCTTCGCCTTGAGTTCGGCAAGCTGCTTGGTATCTTTTTTGGAGAGAGCACCTTCGGAAACAGCGACAATGCTGAAATTTTTTCCTCGATGGCGACGGCGGCGAATAGCCTCGGCCACCTGATCCACATCGTAGGGAATTTCTGGGATCAAAATAACATCCGCGCCGCTGGCCAGCCCTGCCCCCAAACCAAGCCAGCCGGTGTTATGCCCCATGATCTCAACCACGATAATACGGTGGTGGCTATGAGCGGTGGAATGCAGACGGTCAATGGCATCGGTTGCAATCGAGAGCGCCGTATCAAAACCAAAGGTAACATCGGTTACCGCCACATCGTTATCAATGGTTTTAGGCAATGTGATGACATTGACCCCAGCTTTGGTCAGGCGGTAGGCATTTTTCTGTGTTCCTCCGCCGCCAATACAGATAATCGCTTCCAGGTTATGGCGGTGGTAATTATCGATCATGACCTCGGTCATATCCTGGACTCGGGAACCAACCGGCATCTTATGAGGCTTATCCCGACTGGTTCCTAGGATGGTTCCTCCCAGAGTGAGAATCCCGGAGAGGATTTCCCCTTCAAGGTGCACCGTCCGGTTCTCCATCAGACCGCGAAAACCGTCACGAAATCCGAGCACCTGCATATTATAATTACTTTGTGCACTTTTCCCGATGGCGCGAATAGCGGCATTTAAACCAGGGCTATCTCCGCCGGCTGTGAGTACGCCAATACATTTTCCCATGGTCCCTCCGTGGGAGTGGTTGTCAATTGTTTCACATGATGGCCAGATCAAAACGCCACCTGTCGTTATCCTGAATCCGTGAGCATTCATTGGTGTGTCAGCTTCGCTGTTTGTGACATGTCGATTAAAGTACACTTTATCGGCGTGTTACGAACAGCGAAGATGGCATACTACTGGATGCCCCAAAGGGCGGCGGGCGAAACTGAATAGCAAATAAATGAGTTTGAAAATATCTACATTATCAACAGGATATGTTATTCAGAAACCATCCGCCGTCACAGGTTCAGGTTTATTGTATCAAAGCAGCCCGTTGACTGAAACCTGAATCCGTGAGCATTCATCGGAGCCTTATTTTTGTTTTTCTCCCGAGTTCCCTCTCAGTCACAAGGCTGAGATCTTCTGGCCTGAGCAATGCGGGCACCACACGTTTCAAAAAATACCTTAAAAAAAACTGAACATATTCCCAACAAAGCTGAGGTGAAAGAATCGAATAACAAGCTGAAACCGTTTGCGATCATCTTCCTTGATGTTGCTGCAGGCCAGGGAATTCACCCGATTGCAGCAAATTTTTTCCATTAACCATAATGGACTTAGGGCCGCAACAATCCTAACATGAACCTAACACTGACCGAATACACCGTTAATAATGGGCAGCTAGGTTATGCCTCCAGTTTGGTGTGATCCTCACACCCAGATTATTTACGGAGTTCACATGTCACCATCAATGCTTGTTACTGTTGTGCTCGCCTTGTCGACCCTGGCCTTCTGGCAGGGAAAACGTCGGGCATTCGCCCTCTCCCGTCAGGCCAGCACCACCAGAATGCATTCACGCCCCGGTTACTACGGAATGCTCACCGCCCTGTGGTGCGCGGTTCCAGCCCTTGTGATTGTCGTTGCCTGGCAAAGTGCTTCTGATCCCATATTAACCCGCATTGTCATGGACGGCGTGCGCGAGGCCAAAGGCGCACTGAGCCCGGATCAACTCAACCTCATGATCAACGATGTGCGCAACCTGGTCTCCGGTTCCATCTATTCCCAGAATGTCGATCCGGTGCTCCAGCTTGCAGCCAAGCGTTACCAAAGTATGATGCACATCGGCAACATGGCCATGGCTGTCCTTGCTTTGAGCACAGCCCTTGGGACCGCCTACTATGCCTATTCCCGCATTAAGCCGACCCTGCGCGCACGCAACCATGTGGAAATGGCTGTTGAAATTCTGCTGACACTCTGCTCAACCATTGCCATCTTCATCACCGTGGGCATCGTGCTCTCGGTTCTCTTTGAATCCATTCGTTTCTTCCAACAGGTTCCCCTCACCGACTTTCTCTTTGGCCTCAAGTGGAGCCCTCAGATGGCGATTCGTGCTGACCAGGCGGGAAGCTCGGGAAGTTTTGGGGCCATTCCGGTGCTCACCGGAACCTTTCTCATTTCTGGCATTGCCATGGCCATTGCCGTGCCCTTTGGGCTGATGTCGGCGATTTATCTCTCCGAGTATGCCGGCCCCAAATTTCGGGCGACGGTCAAACCACTGCTGGAGATCCTTGCCGGTGTCCCCACGGTTGTCTACGGCTTTTTCGCTGCCCTGGTTGTTGCCCCTTTAATTCGTGATATCGGTCTGAGCTTTGGCCTTTCAGTCTCCTCAGAGTCTGCCCTGGCCGCCGGGTTGGTCATGGGCATTATGATCATCCCCTTTGTCTCTTCGCTCTCCGACGACGTTATCAACGCTGTCCCCCAGTCACTGCGCGATGGATCCTATGGTCTGGGCGCCACCAAAAGCGAAACCATTAAACTGGTTATCCTGCCAGCTGCCCTGCCGGGCATTGTCGGCTCTATCCTGCTGGCTGTTTCCCGCGCCATCGGTGAGACCATGATCGTGGTCATGGCGGCTGGCCTGGCAGCCAATATGACAGTTAATCCGCTCCAGGCGGTAACAACGGTGACCGTACAGATTGTCACCCTCCTGGTCGGGGATCAGGAGTTCGACAGCCCCAAAACCCTGGCTGCCTTTGCTTTGGGCCTGCTGCTTTTTATCGTGACCCTGGTTCTCAACGTTATCGCCCTCTATGTGGTGCGTAAATACCGCGAGGAATACGAATAAGCCTGAACGGTGCCCCCATACCGGCCTATTCAATCTTTCTTTCATTTCTAGGGTGTCTTGAATCATTAGATTTTTCAATCAAGGCCAAGGATTGTGCAAAATTTTACCGCAGGTATATATGTGATATTCCGAGGATAAAATTTTAAGCATGACGCCGGGATTGGCAGAAAAAGCAATTATTCAAGATTCCCTCTATTCATTCATGGAAGCAAGCCGTTTTCAACCTCTCAGGTAAAACGGCCCCACTATCAAGGAGAGTGGCGATGAGCGCAACTCAACAAAGCACCATGGATCGGGTTCATAAAGGTCTTGCCGCCCGATACCGTAAAGAAAAACGATTTCGCCTCTTTGGCCTCTCTGCAATCATTATGAGTCTGGCCTTTTTGGTGCTCCTTTTGGGCTCCATTGGAGCCAAAGGCTATACAGCTTTTCTCCAGACCGAGATCCTTTTGGACATCCATCTCGATGCAGAGACACTTGATGTGGAAAATCTGGCAACAGCCAACTATGGATCCTTGGTAAAGCGGGCGATGCTAGACAACTTCCCTCAGGTCAAAGGTCGTCGTGACAAGCGAGAACTCAGCAAATTGGTCAGCACCGGAGCCTCCTTTCAGCTGCAGAAGCTGGTCATGAGCCAGCCAGAACTCATCGGCACCGTCCTCTCGCTCTGGGTGCCAGCCGACGACGAGGTGGATATGTTTGTCAAAGGACATATTTCTCGTGAGCTCCCTGAATCTTCCCGACGTATTAATGACAAAGAAATCGAATGGATCGATCAGTTGCAGGCTGCCGGGCGTATCAAAAAATCATTCAACGCTACCTTCTTTGAGGCAGGTGACTCCCGTGAACCTGAACTTGCCGGTATTCGTGGCGCGACCATGGGCTCTTTTTACACCCTGCTGGTCACCTTGCTGCTCAGCTTTCCCATTGGTGTCGCGGCCGCGGTCTACCTGGAGGAATTTGCCCCCCAGAACAGGCTCACCGATCTGATCGAGGTCAACATCAACAACCTGGCCGCCATTCCCTCCATTGTCTTTGGTCTTTTGGGTCTGGCCGTCTTTTTAAATTTCATGAGCCTGGCCCGTTCCAGCTCGCTTGTTGGTGGTCTGGTTTTGACCCTGATGACCCTACCCACGATCATCATCGCGGCACGCGCCTCACTTAAGTCGGTTCCCCCCTCGATTCGAGAGGCTGCTCTGGGTGTAGGTGCTTCCAAGATGCAGACCATCAGCCATCATATTCTGCCACTGGCGCTTCCGGGCATGCTGACCGGAGCCATCATCGGTATGGCACGCGCCCTGGGGGAAACCGCACCTTTGTTGATGATCGGCATGGTGGCCTTTATTGTCGATGTGCCATCTGGTTTTTCCGATCCGGCCACGGTGCTGCCGGTGCAAATTTACCTCTGGGCGGATTCACCGGAACGCGCCTTTGTCGAGCGTACGTCGGCCGCCATCATGGTGCTGCTCTTTTTGCTCTTAACCATGAACGCAACAGCGGTCATTCTGCGAAACAAATTCGAACGTCGCTGGTAATCAAAATAAAACCGTTTGCTAACAAAAATCGAACTCACTGCATCTAACTTATCCAACGTCAATTTTACATTACTTTTAAAGGAGATTCTCCCATGCGCAAATTTGGATTAACTCTGGCTGCCGCCTCCATGCTGGTTGCTGCCACCACCACTGCTCAGGCTGCTGGTCGTGATTACATCTCCATGGTTGGTTCGTCCACCGTGTATCCTTTCTCTACCTCGGTTGCCGAGCAGTTTGGTAAAACCACCAAATTTAAAACCCCGAAAATTGAATCCACAGGTACCGGTGGCGGTATGAAACTGTTCTGCGCCGGTGCAGGAACTGATACTCCTGACCTGACCAACGCCTCCCGCCGCATGAAAAAATCTGAGATGGCAACCTGCCAGAAAAACGGCGTGAAAGAAGTTACCGAGATCAAAGTTGGGTATGATGGAATCGTTGTTGCCAACTCCAAGAAAGCTCCTCAGTTCAAGGTAAGCCGTAAAGATCTCTATCTTGCGCTTGCCAAGGTCGTACCGAGCCCGGACGGAGCAGAGAAACTGGTTGAGAACCCCTATAAAACCTGGAAAGACGTCAACAAGTCATTGCCTGCAGACAAAATCGAGGTTCTCGGTCCTCCCCCCACCTCAGGTACCCGCGACGCCTTTGTTGAGCTGGTTATGGACGAGGGATGCTCTGAGTATGGTTTTGTCAAAGCCATGAAAAAAGTTGATAAAAAGAAATTCAAAGCTGCCTGCCGCACCGTACGTGAAGACGGCGGCTACATCGAGGCTGGCGAGAATGATAACCTGATCGTCCAGAAACTCGAGGCGAACCCGCGCAGCCTGGGTATCTTTGGTTTCAGCTTCCTGGACCAGAATGCAGATAAGATCCACGGTTCCATCATCGATGGCTCCGAGCCCACCTTTGAGAACATTGCAGACGGTTCCTACGTTGTCTCCCGTCCGCTCTTTATTTACGTGAAAAATGCCCACGTTGGCGTTATCCCCGGTATCAAAGAGTTCCTGGCCGAGTACACCAGCGATCGTGCCTGGGGAGAGGAAGGCTATCTTGCAGAGAAGGGTTTGATTCCTGCCCCGAAAGCCGAGCAGAAAAAATATGCCGATATCGCCAAAAACCTTACCCCCGTGGTGCTTGACTAACAACGAGAGGGAGTGGCATACTCAAACCACTACAGTACAATGACGAAAGGCTCGTATGAGCCTTTCGTCGTCAGGAGTTAACAGATGGCAACAGCAATGGACACGGTCTTAGACATGCGTGATGCTATAGCAGAAAAAGAGGAAGGGGAAGCAGCCGCGGCTAAGGTACGCAAGGTCGACCGTGATCAGCGCCAAACTGTCGGTGTCCCCTTTGTTGACGAACCACGCATGACCTGTAGGGAAGTCAACGTCTATTATGGCGAGAAACACGCCATTCATGATGTTTCAATAGATGTGGGCAAAAATGAGGTCCTTGCCATGATCGGCCCCTCGGGCTGTGGTAAGTCCACCTTTCTTCGTTGCCTCAACCGGATGAACGACACCGTGGCCACCTGTCGGGTCACCGGTCAAATCCTTTTGGATTCCCTTGATATCTACGACAAGAAAGTCGACGTGGTGCCCCTGCGGGCACAGGTGGGCATGGTTTTTCAAAAACCCAATCCCTTTCCGAAATCCATCTTTGAGAACGTCGCCTACGGCCCCAAAATTCACGGCCTGGTAAGCAACAAAACCGAACTGACCGATATTGTCGAGGACTCCCTGAAAAAGGCGGGACTGTGGGATGAGGTCAGTGACCGTCTGGAACAGCCCGGCACCGGCCTCTCCGGTGGTCAGCAGCAGCGACTCTGTATTGCCCGCGCCATCGCCGTACGCCCAGAGGTAATCCTCATGGATGAGCCCTGTTCCGCTCTGGACCCCATCGCCACGGCCACGGTTGAAGACCTGATCACCGAGCTCAAGACCCAGTATACGATTGTCATCGTTACCCATAACATGCAGCAGGCAGCCCGTGTCTCCCAGCGCACCGCCTACTTTCACCTGGGCGATCTGGTTGAGGTCGGCCCCACGGATCGCATCTTTACCAACCCCCGGCACCAACTCACCGAGGACTACATCACCGGTCGATTTGGCTGATTTCTCCTGAGTCGTACATTATTCCCCCACCCAATCTGCACGCATACCCGCTGCCCCAACCCAACAGTAGGTTCTACGGGCCAGAAAGGTCAAAGAGGCGGACATCACCGCCTCTTTTTTTCTCTGCTCATCTCTTTTTTTATGGTGTCTCCATTTGGCAACAACCGCTGAAGCGGTTACAATTCCAGGTATAATTGGAAGAGACTAGACGGAATGTAGATCTCGTCTACCCGGACCTGTCTTTGTTGCCATGAGGTACATGTTGATGACACTTTTGCTCCAGCCTCACCGCATGCGTCAAAAAATTCTAACGACAGTTGTTTTGCTGGCTGCCTTCACTGGTCTTTATGCCACCACCTTTGTCAATTACCTGCTCTTTCATTCTCTTGCAGAAATATTCAGCATTGTGGTGGCCTTTTCCATCTTTGTTCTCGCTCGAAACTCAGCAAAGTATATTCACAACGCCTACCTGCTTTTTATCGGTATCGCCTACCTTTTTATCGGTTTTCTCGACCTGCTCCATACCCTATCCTATAAGGGAATGCCCATTTTTACCGACTATGCCTACTATGCCAACCAACTCTGGATTGGTGCCCGGTATATGGAAAGCATCACCCTTCTGATTGCGTTTACTTTTCTCGGTTCCAAAAAACTGCCAGGGGTGGAGCAGATCTTCGCGGTCTACTTCCTGATGACAGCCCTGCTTGTTGCCTCAATTTTCTCCTGGAAAATTTTCCCGGTTTGCTTCATCGAAGGTATCGGCCTGACTTCCTTTAAAAAAATCAGCGAATATCTCATCTGTGCCATTTTAGTGATGGCGCTGTATCTGCTCTATAGACATCAAGAAAAGTTTGAGCGCAAAACCTACCACATTCTCTTTGCATCCATTATCTGCACCATTATATCCGAGCTTGCCTTTACCTTTTATATCAGCAATTACGGATTTTCTAACCTCATTGGCCACTATTTCAAAATCTTCTCCTTTCTTCTGGTCTACCTGGCCATTATCAAGACGGGCATTGAACGGCCTTTTGAACTCATCTTTCGTGAGCTCAAAGAAAGCAACCAAAACCTGGCAGCGGAGATTTCCTGGCGTAAACGCATGCAGCAACAAAATGAGGGCCTGATTGAAAGCCTGCACAAAGCGCTTGATGATATACAAACACTGGAGAGCATCCTCCCGGTCTGCATGTACTGTAAAAAGGTGCGCGATGACAGTAAGTCCGCCCGAGGAAAAGGGCCCTGGATGCGAATGGAGAAATTTTTGTATCAGAAAAACGGAACCGCAATTTCCCATGGGTGCTGCCCGGAATGTTATGAAAGACTCAAAGAGGATATGTAAGGCTGGCCAGGACCTGGTTGGTATGCAGGGCCTCGGGATTAGGGCTTTGCCAATAGGCACAGAGATCTTCAGCCGTATCCAGATCCCTGAGTGCAGGCAACAGCGCAACCTCCTGCCCTTCTGCATGAAGGCGCCGCAACGTTTCAGCAAGAACCTGATCCGTACTCCAGGTCATCTCCGTCATTACGGACTGTACTGACACACCCCTTATTGTTGCCAACAGGCAGTAACCGCCATCCTTGGCCGGTGCCAACACCACAGGCCCCCTGCTGAGGGCCTCTCTGGCCTGTACCAGGACGGTACTGGTCATATCCGGAATATCGCTGCCGATTAATATCCCGCTTTCCGCGCACTGGTGACAGGTTATCAGTCCATGCTGCATACGCGCACCGAGATCCTGTCCCTGCTGTGCCAGACAGACAGCCGCCTTCTCCTGCCAGGATTTCGGCAGCTGGTCGACTTCCCCCCCGGTATACAGTAAGCTCAAAGGTATGCCGCTTGCCGCTATCTGGTCCAGGATATCCTCGACCATGGCCTGGTAGAGACGGCAGGCTCCAGCCGGTCCCAGGCGGGGGATCAATCTGGTCTTCACCTTCCCCGGAAGGGGCACCCGCACCATCAGCGCTATCATTGTGGGGTTCATCGCCCTCTCCCAAGCCATTTTTCCATCTTCTCCCAGCACCAGATAAGGGGCATAAGGACACCTCCAAAGAGGCAAACCGCTCCCCAGCCTAGCAGCAGGGCAACCAGGTTGGAGGGTGTTTTCTGGCCAACGATGCGGTCATAGACTCCAAGCATCCAGTCACTCTTTTGCTTAAAAATTGTCTGCAGGACAACATCGATAAAGAAGAAAGGCTGCCAGCAGTTTTGCGCCAGGTAGGCACCGATACGTTCAATACGCCTGTTGATGCCGGGCAGGGAAGCCGGGAAAAAAAGTGTGGAGAAAAAACCGTGTACTATGGGGCTGAGCAGGAGATGACCGCATTGGTGATGGAGGCGATAGATTTGGGGTAACCGCTTAAAAAAATCATCGAGGCCCGTGCTGAAGGCCACCATGATCAGGCCCATACTCAGGTATCGCTGAAAAAAACCTTCGCTTTCAAAGCGTCTGGCCGAGGTTACAAGCGTACCAGGCAGGGTGATCAGCCGTCCCTGCAGCCGCAGAATTTCAGCCATCCGCTGGTCCTCGAGGAAAGGGAGTCGCTCGTCAAACCCACCAACATGCTCAAACCAGTTGCGTGAGAGCAAAAGCCCCTGGTCACCATTGGTGGTATTGACTCGGTTGAGCCTGGTTTTGGCCTCGATATAGCGATAACTCAGCTCATGGGCACGACTGCTTCGCTGAAAAGAAAGACTGAAATGTCCCGCAACCAGTGGCGTTTTCCAGCTGGCCTTCCGCAAAGCCTGGAGTGCATCGGCAAGCAAAAAAGGATCCTCAAGTCTGGAATCGGCGTGAAGAAAGAGCAGGTACACCCCGTGTGCCTGGGCGGCGGCATCATTCATCTGAGCGCCCCGTCCCCGGCGGGCCTGGACGAACCGGGCCCCTCCAGCAAGACTCACCTGCCTGGTCCTGTCGGAGGAGCCACCATCTCCCACAATGACGTCAAGGCGTATCCCGCGTTGGCGCTGAAGATCAGCCAGGAGAAGCGGCAGCGATTGGGCCTCATTCAGCGTAGGAATGATGATGCTCAAGGTGGTGGTCATTGCCTGAGCCAGGAGTGAAGTTGTCGCGCCTGCTCCTGAAATGCAGGAACGGAAGGATCTCGAGGGCGTGGCAAGGCAACCAGGAGTTCATGGGTGAAGCCGCCTCCCTCCTGATCCATCAGCCAGATGCGATCAGCCAGGAGCAGGGCCTCCTGGACATCATGGGTCACAAAAATCACCGTCTGCTGCCGGTCACGCATCAGCCGCAGCAACAGGCTCTGCATCTCTTCCCGGGTCTGTGCATCCAGGGCGCCAAAGGGCTCATCCATCAGCAGGAGACGCGGTGAACGAATAAGCACCCGTGCAAGGGCCACCCGCTGTTTCATCCCACCGGAAAGCGTTTGCGGAAGCTGCCCCGCGTAGTCGAAGAGGCCCACCTGCTGTAAAAGCGCATCCACTTCGCCCGAATCAATGGTGTTTGCCTTCATCCCAAAGGTGACATTTTCCCGCACGGTCAACCAGGGGAAGAGCGCATCCTCCTGAAACACGACCCCCCGATCCGGGCCAGCGTCTCCAATCTCTTGCCCTGCCAACAGACATTTTCCACTGCTAGGTTGTAAGAATCCGGCAATGACCTTCAACAGGGTCGACTTGCCGCAGCCGGAACGACCAATCAGACAGACCAGCTCCCCCTGCCGGAGTTCCCCCTGAAGGTTACTGAAAACCAGACGTGCCGCACCATTTATTCTGTACCAATGGCTCAAGGCCTGAATACGTAAAAGAGGATCGATTTGCACAGATTGCTCCATAGTCACAGCCTTCGTGCACTTTTAAAAAGAGTCCGCAGGAGCAGCACCAAAAGGGAATCGCAAAGTTTGCCGATAAGGGCAATGAGGAAGATTCCAACCACGATAAGATCGGTCTGCCCAAGCATGCGGGCATCCATAATCACGGCCCCCAAACCATCGGGCACCCCGGTAAGTTCTCCTAGAACCAGGTAAGCCCAGGCAATTCCCATCCCCAACCGTAGCCCCACTATGATATTGGGCATAGCCATGGGCACAATGATGGAAAACACGCGGCCCAGTGGTGACACACCAAGCATGGCCCCGGCCTGAAGATAGACAGGGGCCACCAGAGCGGAACCGGTGAGGGTATTTTGGTAGATTGGAAAAAAAGCGGCCAGAGCCACAAGAAAAACTGTAGTTTTCAGGCCAATACCAAACCAGATCATCGCCAGGGGCAGCCAGCAGATGCCGGGAACTGCGCGGAGCCCATTGACCAAGCCACTGAGCAAAGCGTTGATTCGCTCGATCCGCCCCGAACAGAGGCCAAGGGGGATGGCGCAGAGTGCTGCCAGGGAAAAGCCGGAGACGACCCGGACAAGAGAGGCGCTCAGATCCCCCCAAAAGCGACCACTGTACGGCCCGCTCCCCGGCTGATCAAAGATATAGGATTTCGCCGTAATCAAAACCTGTTCAGGTGATGGCAGCAGATAGGCGGGCACCAGATTGAACCGGCTTATTCCCTCCCAGAGAGCGAGCAGCAGCAGGGGGAGCAACACCCCCAAAACAAGGGAGCCGAGGGGTCTCTTCCCTTTGTTTTTCTTCTCGTTCACCAACAGTGCATCTTTGCTCAGGTCTGTCAAACTTATCGGGCCAACTCCAGCCGGGCCTGTTGCACAAAGCGCAGGTCAAAGAGGGTGTTATAATCAGGCTGTCGGCTGATCACGCCAAGGGCCTGCATACGTTCGCCCAGGGCTTTGGCCTGCTTGATAAAGTGCTCATCCATGGACCAGGCAAGCTCCATATTTTCAGCGGCCTGCTCAAGGATGGTGCGTGGCGTCCCAAAGGCGGCCGCGCGTTCCAGCCAGGTTGCACGGTCCTGATTGAGGCTCTGGGTTGCCCGGGCATGGGCAGTAACCAGTGTTTGTACGGCCTGGGGGTTTTCTTCAATCAGCTTGCGATTGACCAGCATTCCCGCATTGATTGTGCCCACGGATTCACCAAAATACGGATAGGAGAGAATGCGGCCATACCCCTTGTCAACCGCCATGGTGGGAAAGGGTTCACCCGAGAGAAAGGCATCTATAGCCCCCTTGGCCAGGGCCGTGCCCATATCAAAAAAATCCACCCGAACCAGCTGCACATCTTTTTGCGGCGACAGCCCATTACGGGTCAGGGCTTCACGCAGAAGGATCTCATGCATCGTTCCGGGCACATAGCCAATTTTCTTTCCTTTGAGCTCGCCGATGGTCTTGATCCCTCCATCAGCCTTCACCACCAGGGCTGAACACTTATTGCACAAGGCCGCGACGACAACCACGGGTTGTCCCATGACCGCGGAGCGAATGGCGTGCGCCAGGGTGGTGCCGGTCATGTCCAGGCTGCCAGCGAGCAGCGCTGTCTTTTGATCAGCGGGGTTGGTAAAGGCAAAGACCTGGGCAGTGTCGCCCTCCGGCAGATACGGTTGATAAAAGAAGGGTTGAATGGTCTGCGCAGTTTTCCAGGTACCGACACGATATTCAGCCGCCAGGCCAGGGTTGTGCAGGGCAAGGAAGGTGCCGAAAAAAAATGCGAGAGCAAGACTGAGTTGACGCAGCATAATTTCTCCTGAAAGACGACTAATAGACGTTAGAGGCCAGATTGGGATCCCACTCCATCTCTCTTAGGAGATCGGAGCAGTACTCGATCGTTCGTCCCCTGCCCTCACCGGTTTCCGCCTCGGCATCACGGGGACTTGATCCCACCTCGGGAAAGAAGAGATTTGCCCCGGCCACCAAGGCCAGGCTGTTGGGTTCGTGGACACAGTGGGCCTTGACCGTGGTGCCCATGACAAGGCGACTCACCGCAACCAGTTGGGCCATACGCCGTTCACTGATCATGCCTTCGGGTTCTTTAGGCGAGCCGGGAAAATTAATTCGGCGCATGATGCCGCTGTAAGTGGCTTTTTCCCGGCGGGCCAGGAGCATCAAATCAACAATCTCCTCTGGGCTGTGCTCCGGTCCCACAGGCTCAACACAGTTCACCCATTTCAGGCCGACATCATGGAGCACACGCAGGGTTTCTATGCGGCGCTCAGGCTTAAAGGGAGTATCTTTGCCTTCACCCAAGCGCACCGCATGATAAAAGCCGACATAGCCGGCATCCAGGAGTTGCTCTCCCTCTTTATGATTGATGTCGCGGGCGTTGGCGACCAGGGGTACACTGACCTCCTTGTTCAACCGACGCCCCACTTCCAGCAGCCGCGAGAAGGGATAGGTTCCGGTGGCCATCAGGTTCAAGCCATCGGCCCCTTGGGCCTCGCCCTGTTTGGCCCAGGCGACAATCTCCTCCATGGAATACTCATATTTTTCGGTGAATAACCCGGCTTTTCGGGTCAGAGAACAAAAAAGACAGTCCATGGGGCAGGGCTCAACATTGAGCCCAATATGAAAGTGACGCTCACCCTTCTTGCCAAACTGAGCGCGGGAGAGATGGTTGGCCGCCTCCATGAGCGCGTAGGTCTCCCGACTCTCCAGCTCAAGATGCACCAGCGCCAGGGCCTCATCGCGTTCCAGGGGCACCCCGTCACGTCCTTTTTTGAGTATTTCCTCAATCCGGGGGGATAGCTTCCACGCCATAGATTTATCTCCTTGCTATTTCGTAATTCCCAAACCCGTGAGCAGGATACGTTGTCCAGAGCCCACCCGCCGTCACAAATTCAGGATTTCGTGGTTTACTGTTGCATCGAGTCAGCGGCCTGCCCTTTCCACTTCTGCCAAGCCACGGGGATAAGTGCAAAAAGCCCCAAAAGAACAAAGGAGCCCAGGACTCGTGCTGAGGCCACATCACCAAGCGAATGAATGGCTGCCAGACCAGCCCCGGCATTGACGTAGACAAACCCGCCGGGAATGATGCCCACCATAGTAGCCAGGAAAAAGGTCCGCAATGGTAAACGGGTCAAACCTGCCGCTAAATTGATGAGAAAAAAAGGAAAAAGGGGGACCAGCCGCAAAAAGAGCAGGTAATTGAATCCCCGCTGCGCAAGCTCTTGATTGATGGTTTCAAGGCGCGCACCAAAACGTTGCTGAACTGTATCATGGAGCAGATAGCGGGCAACAAGAAAGGCCAATGTTGCGCCAATGGTCGCGGCAACCACCGCGTAGAGCGTTCCGGCAAAGGCGCCAAAAAGCAGCCCCGCAGAGAGCGAGAGAATCGCAGCCCCGGGCAAGGAAAAGGCAGTCTGCACAATATAGAGGGCCATGAACAGCAGAGGCGCGGCCAGCGGATGGTCGTGCGCATGTTGCTGCAGCAGTTCCCGGTGGGTTTGGAGGGATTCAAGCGTCAGGAATCGATCCAGATCAAAGACAAAAAAGAGCAGCAGCATGAGGGCGGCGCCCCCAAGGAGCACTATTTTTTTGCTGTTCATAGGTATCCTCCTTGGTGGAATGTTATGCGCCACCTGTGTCTGTCCAGACTAATTTTTACGTCTCCAGCCCAGCCATGCAGCAAAAATTTTCTTCACCGGTCCTGTCAGCCGCGTTTTATTATAGGCATCCGCCAGCTTGCGAAAGACCTCCGCCCGCGTGGGATAGGGGTGGATGGTACGGCCAATGGCGGCCAGTCCTTTGTTGGCGGTCATGGCCAGGGTCAGCTCACTGATGAGATCACCCGCATGCCGCCCGACCACGGTACCGCCGACAATGGTATCACTGCCTTTGTGAAGATGCACGCGGGCAAACCCCTGGGGCTCACCATCCAACAGGGCGCGATCAACATCTGCAAACGGGACAGTATAACTCGCTACCTCAATCCCCTGCGCCCTGGCCTCCTGAGCTGTCAGCCCAACCTGGGCGACCTCCGGGTCTGTATAGGTACAGTGGGGGACAATCAGCCTGGAGACTTTCTGGCGCGTCAAAAAAAGGGCATTGGAAAGAAGAATCCGTGCCTGGGCATCGGCCAGATGAGTAAATTTTTTATTTGAGCAGATATCACCGGCGGCAAAGATGCGTTTGTTGGTAGTCCGCAGCTGATCATCAACGCTGACGCCAGCTAGGTCAGAGGCAACCCCTGCCAATTCCAGATCAAGCCCTTCGATGTTGGGTACACGTCCGGCAGCAACGAGGACAGCCTCGACCTCCAAAACGGTTGTGCCCTCCTGCCCCACCAGCAGCAACCGTTTTTCTCCACCGGAGCCTTTTTCAACACGCTCCAGTTGTGTCTGCAAATGTACATGAATTCCTTCCTCACGAAAGCGCTCCTCAACCACAAGGGAGGCATCCAAATCATCTCGGGGCAACAAACGCGGACCTCGTTGAAGCAGATGGACCTGAGCACCAAACCGGGCAAAGGCCTGGGCCAACTCACAGCCGATTGGCCCGCCTCCGACGATGGCCAGTTGCTTGGGGAGGCTGGTGAGGGAAAAAATTGTTTCATTGGTAAGGTAACCCGCCTGGGCAAGCCCTGGTGTGGCGGGCACCGCAGCCCGGCCTCCGGTACAGAGGGCGGCTCGATCAAAGTGAAGCAGGCTGCCCCCAACCTCGACAGAGGAGGCATCGACGAATCTGGCCTGGCCCAGATAGACATCCACTCCCAGTTCACGAAAACGATGGGCTGAATCATGGGGACTGATGCCAGAGCGCAGGCGTCGCATCCGCTCCATCACTGCGGGAAAATCAATGGTCAGTCCATCCTGGCCACGCAGGCCAAACCCCGCGCTGTTACGGGCATCGTAGAAAGCGCGGGCAGCGGCAAGCAGGGCTTTTGAGGGCACACAACCGGTATTGAGACAGTCACCGCCAAGCAGATGCCGCTCGATGAGCGCCACACGGGCCCCGAGACCGGCGGCTCCGGCTGCGGTGACCAGGCCTGCGGTACCGCCTCCGATGACCACCAGGTTATAGCGCCCCTGCGGATGGGGATTCTCCCAGTCCGCAGGGTGGAGCTCTTGCACCAGTTTCTCATTATGCACATCATGGGGCAGAATCATGGTTTGCATAGTACGCCCTCACCGGTTTATTGATCAAAAAGTGAACGATACGCCCCGAGCCCCTCTTTTTCCAGTTCGTCAACCGGGACGAATCGCAGAGAAGCGGAGTTGATGCAGTAACGTAGTCCTGTTGGTGCGGGCCCATCTGAAAAGACATGGCCAAGATGGGAATCTCCGCCTTTGCTTCGGACCTCGGTGCGCACCGAGAACAGGCTCCTGTCCTCATGTTCCACGATATTCTCCGGAACCAGGGGGCGGATAAAGCTGGGCCACCCCGTCCCGGAGTCGTACTTGTCCGTTGAGCTAAACAAAGGCTCACCGGAAACAATATCTACATAGATTCCCGGTTTCTTGTTATTCCAGTACTCATTGTTAAAGGGGGGTTCGGTCCCTTCTTCCTGAGTGACCTTGTACTGGAGAGGCGTCAGGCGCGACTGCAAATCTTCCTTGGTTTCCCCTGTCGGCACGACATCACGCCAGGTTCGCTCAAGAAAGTCATCACGCCCTGACCGGGAGCGGTAGAAATGATAGCGTATCGGATTTTTCTGATAATAATCCTGGTGATAGGCTTCTGCCGCATAAAAGGTGGAGGCCGGAAGAATAGGGGTGACAATGGGTTTATCAAAAACACCACCTGCGGCCAGTGCGGCCTTGGAGGCCTCGGCCTGTTGCCGCTGCTCTTCATTCAGATAAAAGATAGCGGTGGTATAGGCATGACCGCGATCAACAAACTGACCACCACTATCCGTGGGGTTGACCTGACGCCAGTAGGTATCAAGCAGGGTGTTGTAACTGACTTTGGCTGGATCAAAGACAATACGCACCACCTCAATATGCCCACCCTGGCTATAGTTCTGATAGGTTGGGTTGGCCGTGGTCCCTCCTGTATAGCCGGAGACTACCGAGACGACACCATCGAGTTGCTCAAAAGGTTTTTCCATGCACCAGAAGCAGCCGCCTGCAAAAATTGCCTGCTCGGTTTTACTTGCGCTGCTCACCGGTTTGTCCATTTCCGCCACTGCCTTATGATCAGAGACGGCCCATAGCGTGACCATTCCAATGGCCAGCGTTGCCAGTGTTACCATTTGCCATGAACTCATATTACCTCCCCGAGGGAATCAACTCCCCTGCATCTTTCTGTGCTTCACCTAAGGATACCTGGCTTCCAAGCATCTTCGACCAGTTCAAGGAAAGAGGCCCTGCAGGCCGGGTTGTGATCGAACATCCCAAAGAAGGGATTTGCGTTGAAAGCCAAGGTTCTGCGTACACTCACATCGCCTACATGGATGTTGCCGACTCCTTCATCATCGAATCCTCCGTCATCATTTCCCCACTCTCCTGTTCCATGGTGTCCTGCATCATGTGATCATCTTGCATGGAATGCATTGCAGGGCCAGGCTCCATAGAGGGCGTCTGTTCCATAGGGGGATGAGAGCAGGCTGCAGTGAGCGTAACCAATACTGTTGTGGCGATTATCATCGAGGTCAATGCTTTCATAGTATCCTCCATTGTGGTTGTTGTATTTTTCTTTGGCCGTACCTTACCTGTAAGCCTGCTTTGTAAAGAACAGGTAAAGGCCAATTAAAGAGGAGTAAAAGATGAAAAATGGAGGAGACGTGCAAAAATGCCGGATTCAGGTAATCAGTGCAGCGGCAGCCGAAACCAGACCCTGGTCTGCTCCGCTGTGCTTTCCGCGCCGATCTCCCCGCCTTGGGCATCGACAAGCTGTTTACAGATGGCCAGACCTAGGCCAAAGCCACCAGCCTGGCGGGTACGGGAACGATCGGTCCGGAAAAAACGTTCAAAGATAAAGGGAAGGTCCTCTGGAGCAATGCCAGCTCCGGAGTTGCTGAAAGAAAAGAGGAGATGGTCGGTTTGTTCGGTCAAAGCAAGGGCGACCCAGCCCTTGTGCGGTGTGTAGTGCAGACAGTTTTCCAAAAGATTGCGCAGCACCTGCAGCAGCTTTTCACGATCTGCCCACAGAGGCTGTGCAACGACATAAGATTCGCGCAACTCAATCTCCTCTTCTGCAAAACGGGGCCGATAGAGGGCCAACAACTGCTGCACTTCCCTGACCGGGTCAAGCTGCCTACGATTGAGCACAACCTCGGCGGCGTCTGCCCGGGCCAACTGCTGTAGGTTCTCCACTAGTCGTAGAAGATGCAGACTCTCCTGGTGGAGCATGGTCAGGGTTTCGGTTTTAGGCGGCAGCACCTGATCGCGTAAACCTTCAAGATACCCGCAGAGATTGGTCAAGGGAGTGCGCAATTCATGGGCCAGGTCGGCCACCATGTTCTTGCGTAACTGCTCCACCCGGGCAAGGCTATCGGCCATTTGATTGAGGGCCTGGCTCAGATCGCCAAGCTCATCTCGGGTTGCCACCTCCAGGCGGGGGGAAAAATCCCCCAGAGCAATACGCTCACTCACCCATGCCATCTGGGTCAAAGGGCGCAGGATGCGGCGGGTCAACAGGAAACTCAAACCAACCGCCACCAGCAGGGCTACAAGACTGGCCCAGAGAAGAGAGTGGTGGATGGAACTAAGAAACATGCCATGGATTTCCGTGGGCTCGATGGCATAGCGATTCATCAGATCCATGAAGTAGGTCGCCGCCAGATGATCGATGGCCCACCAGATAACCACCAGAATAAGCAGAATGACCGGAACCGAGTTGATGAAGAGCAGTTTCCAGAGTAAACGGTGCTTCATTGGCCGCCCCTACTCCGTAAACCGGTAGCCAAAGCCGCGCACAGTGAGGATAAATTCCGGCTTGGCCGGGTTGGGTTCGATTTTCTGTCGCAGCTTGCCGATATGCACATCGATCACGCGCTCAACCACGCTTTCCCCCTCCTCATAAAACCGTGCAAGCAACTCTTCGCGGGAAAAAACACGGCCCGGCGACTGCATGAGTGTGAGGAGCAACTTATACTCGCTGGCAGTGAGTTCAATCGCCTTCCCCGCAATACTTACCTTGTGCTTGGCATCATCAAGCATTATTGATCCGTGGCGGAGAATCTCTTGGGCCCCCTCCTCTCGGGGGCGGATTCTTCGCAAGATCGCCTTGACCCGCTCGACCAACTCACGGGGACTGAAAGGTTTCACCACATAATCATCGGCTCCGATGGAGAGCCCCATGATTCGGTCGATCTCCTCTTCCCGGGCCGTAAGCATCAAAATGGGCACATCTGATTTTTTGCGAATCCTGCGGCAGATCTCCCAGCCATCCAGGCCTGGAAGCATAATGTCCAGAATGACAAAACAAAAAGGTTCACGCTCAAAGAACTGCAGGGCCTGCAGGCCACTTGCTGCAATACGGGTGGAAAACCCCTCGCGCTCCATATAGGTCTGCACGAGCTTGGCGGTATTGGAATCGTCTTCGGCTATAAGGATGATCTGGCTGGTGCTCACGGGCATAAAGGGCCTATATGGTCTAGGTCTAATTTTTACGGCAGTCTTTGATGTACATCACCTTGTTGTTGTTGCGCATCTCCACATGGAACAGTTCGCTGGCCCGGATCAGTTCACTAAGTTTTCTATAGCCGTAGTTGATGGGAGAGAAAGAGGCCGTATTGGAGATGTACTGCCCCACCGGTCCCAGGTTGGACCAGCCGTCTTCACCGGCGGTCTGTTCGGCGGCATTGCGCAGCAGTTTCACCAGGGCAGCATCACCGCGGAGTTCGTTACGCGACTTTTTATGGAGTTGCCCCCCGTTTTCTTCTGCATCGTCATGGTCGGCCGCAGCAAGCAGGTTCTCGGTATAAATGAACTGGGAACAGGCATTGACAAAAGGCGATGGCGTCTTCTTCTCTCCAAAGCCGTAGACGGTCAGTCCACTGGTCAGGATACGCATGACCAGGGGAGTAAAATCGCTGTCACTGGTCATCAGGGCAAAGGCATCGATTTGCTGGGTATAGAGCAGGTCCATAGCGTCGATGATCATGGCGGCATCTGTGGCATTTTTGCCTTGGGTGTAGGCAAACTGCTGCATGGGCTGAATGGCAAAGGGATGAAGCTGGTCCTCCCAGCCTTTGAGATTTGGGGTTTTCCAGTTACCGTAAGCCCGTCGAATATTGGTGACCCCATACTTGGCCAACTCATTGAGCACACCATCAACGGCCTGATGGCTGGCATTGTCACAATCAATCAGTAAGGCGATTTTGCGGTCCTTTTGCATGACATCATCCCTGAAAGTTCAAAGGTCTTCCGGCCCCTTGTGTATGCTGTTCCCAGGGGGGCTGGACAAAGCCTTAGGATGTGGTTTCGTTCATAAAAAATTTGTAGAGGTCAATCTTTTCCCAAAGCCGGTTGCAGAGATAGGGACTCGCTCCCCCAAGGGTCTGGGCGATCAAGATAGCCTCATCACGGTAGGCATGCATTTTCTTTTCGTGCCAGTGGGCGGGAGGAGGCTGGAGGTTGGTAATCCGGTCGGCCAGTTTGACCATCCAGACTTCCTGCGGCTGCTGTTGAATCCGCTTCAGGCTCTCTTCCATCTGCGCCCTTTTGCTCCCGATCTCGGGATTTTTAGAAAGCGCGGCCACGCCCAGGGCGATTTCAGGCCCGAACGTACGCAGCAGCTCATCATAGCTCACATCTGTGTCTTCGATGGTATCATGCAACAGGGCACAGCTCACCAAAAGATCAGGGGAAGCAATACTCTCCTGATGGATGATGGCGGCCATAGCCTCCATAGCCACCAGCCCCAGATGATTGACATAGGCCAGGTTGCTCCCCGGCAGTAATTGCCCCTGGTGGGCATTGCAGGCAAAATTCCAGGCCTTGATATACCGGTCCTGGCTCCAGCTGATCGCGGTGTTTTCTCGGGTATGTTCAGGATACCTTTCCTGCGAAAACTCACTCATTTCGCATTTGCTCCAGCTCCAGGGCACGGGATGCGGTTGTCTGCAGCAGACAATCACTTGCCATAACGCCCGCCAACGACCCCCCATCCGGGTCGGCATAAAATTGACAGTTGGCATCACGGTAACGAATCCAGGCGCGTTGTGCATTTTTCAATGCTTGCTTTTGCCCTTCACTCTGCTCCTGCATAACCCGCTTGTAGGCCCTGTTAAGCCGCTGATCCTGAAGCTTGGTTTCCTGGGCAATACAGTTCAACATGTCCACGGTTACGCCGCCAGCCTTTTCCATACAACGACTATACTCCTGGCTGAGCCCGAGCCCGGTTGCCTGCGCACCGTGGCTAACGGCAAAAAGCAACGTTAGCAAGAGCGCACATCGTTTGATGCACATGTTGAACCTCCTTAAAAAAAACATCGCGAATCCAGGTGTTATTCAGACTCTGACTGTTCAGCCAACCCGGCGGTAAGCTGCATAAGGCGCCCCCCTTCCTCCAGTCCCTCTATAAAACGCTTGGGAATATTGTTGATGCCCACCTGAGCACCGCAGAGGGCTCCGGTGAGAATCGCCCGTGCCTGATTCTGCCCCCCACCGTTGACGGCATGGAGGATGCCCGCTTCAAAATCATCTTGAAACCGGGCTGCCAGATAATACGAGGCGGGCAGGATATGATAGATAGCGCAGGGCATGCCATACAGCAGGGAAACCTTCCAGGCTGGTTCGATGGAAATGTCGGGATCTTTGGCCGCCCGAGCAATAAAGGAAGGAGTCAAAAGGGCATCGGGAGAGGAAAACTGCCCGGCGCCCGTCTTCTCGGGCTGGCCCGGTTTTGGCGGTTGCAGGTTGCCCTGGGTCACGGCATGAAATGGCAGCTCACCATTTTTGACCTGCTCCATCAGGTTGCGCGAAATATTTTCATCCAACGGGTCACCACAGACAAGACGCCCCAGTACGGCTGCGTACGCCACAGTCATGGCCACCAGCATCTCATCGTTTTGAGTCAGCAGGGTGTTCTCGACCACATTCTGGACCAGATCGCCTGGGTGCCTGGCATAACGAACCGCCAAAGCCAGTATTCGCTCAATAGCTTCGGTGGTATCGGCCTTGCCCCCTGTTTGCTCCCAGCTCACCCGCCCCAACTCACGCTTACGCCAGGTTTCACGTATAGACTGACTGGTATAGCCACCTGGACCGGAGTAAGGGGTGCCATCGAGGTAGACAAAGAGTTTTTCCTCAAGGTGCAAACAAAAATCCCCATGATCGTACTCTCCATGAGCCACCAGGGATTCAATCATCAACTTGAGGATATATCCGGACTGGGAGAGCTGCCCTGCCTTGGAGCCTTCATGGTAACGGCCAGGCTTGGGATCGGTATAGTCGCTGATCCAATCTCCGTAATCCTTGCGCAGTTCCTCCAGGTCATAATACCAATGCGGGCCAAGGGCCAGGGCATCACCAATAAACGCGCCCATTAATGCTCCCTGCGCTCGCTCCTGCCAGGTTATCGTTTGCATAAAATCCCTCCTGTACCATCTGTCTTCGGGAAATAATCCAGAATCCGTGACAACGGGTAATTGCTTACAGATTCAGGGGGTCTTGAATAATTAGATTTTTCAATCAAGGTCAAGGCATGTGAAAAATTTTACCGCAGGCATATACATGATATCGGAGTCTTCGCTTACCTCCGAGGGATAAAATTTTTCGCATAACGCAGAGATTGGCAGAAAAAGCAATTATTCAAGATTCCCTTCAATATTAATCTTATTGCTAGTATAGCGCAGGTCAATGGAAACAAGAGAATTTTTCTCCAATCGTGCAAAAAGCCATGAACGATCAGCTTGTGGTGCGGCCCGGTGGAGAACTCTAAAAAGACATTCTTTCTTAACAGTGAGTTAACCCTTTTATAATAAAATATTTTTAAGGAGCATGAGTCATTTCTTTTCCCCCATTCCAACAGGAGAGTTCCTTTATGCACAACAAAAAATTTCAAACCTTCCTTCCAGGGTTGCTGGTCACGGCAATCCTGAGCACCCCATGGACCGTGGACCAGGCGATAGCCGCCTCCGGCAAAAACGCTCACTTCCAACGAATTGCCACCTTTGCCAATTATACGAATAATGGCCCCCAACATCTCAAGCAGGAAACCGTTTCCGAGATCATTGCCGCCACAAAAGATGGCATGACCCTGGTCTATACCGATAGCCCAGGCAAGCAGATTGGCTTTGTCGATATTGCCGATCCAGGGAAGCCTGCTGCCAAAGGGGTCGTCGCCGTGGGGGGAGAACCGACCTCTGTGGATGTCTTAGCAAACCGCTTTGCTCTGGTTGCCGTCAACACCAGCGCAGATTACATCAATACCGGTGGTGAGCTGGTGGTTGTCGACATTGCAACACGGGCGATCGTCCGCCGTATTGATCTGGGAGGTCAACCCGATTCCATCAAAATAAGCCCTGATGGACACTATGTTGCCATTGCCATTGAAAATGAACGCAATGAAGATATCAAGATACATGAGGTGAAAGGTGGCCTGCCGCAAATGCCAGCCGGTTATCTAAGCATTATCGATCTACAAGGTAATCCAGACAGCTGGACTCGAAGGGATGTCGCTCTAACAGGGCTGGCTGCTTACGGCAGCGATGACCCCGAGCCGGAGTTCGTCGATATTAACACCAAGAACCAGGCCGTTGTCACCATGCAGGAAAACAACCATGTTGCGGTCGTTGATCTCAAGACAGGCAAGGTGATTCAGGATTTTTCAGCAGGCAACACCACCCTCCATGGAGTTGATGGAACCAAGGACAAAATTATTTCCTTAACAGAAACGCTGAGGGATGTTCCCCGTGAGCCTGATGCAGTCAGTTGGGTGTCTCTTGGTCAAAACCAGGAGCTCATCGGTACGGCAAACGAGGGTGATCTCTTTGGCGGCAGTCGTGGCTTCACTCTTTTTAGCCCTGCAGGTGATATCCGTTTTGACAGTGGCGCAAGTTTAGAACATCTTGCTGTGGAGAATGGACACTATCCCGAGAAACGTTCCGCCAAAAAAGGGACCGAACCCGAGGCCATAGAATTTGGCCACTATAACCAGGGGGATTACCTCTTTGTTGGTTCCGAGCGCGGGAGTTTTGTTGCAGTCTACTCCATGAATGGCTCCCAGCCCCTGTTTCAGCAAATACTCCCTGCACCGCTGGCCCCCGAAGGAATCCTTGCACTTCCCCAGCGCAACCTGTTTATCGCCAGCGGGGAAGGAGATACGCCTCCCTACGGTGTCCGCTCCACCATCATGATTTATCAACTGCAACCAGGACGGGCCGATTACCCGCAGATACACTCTCAAAACATTGCCGGCACCCCTCTGCCCTGGTCCGCTCTCTCCGGCATGGTGGCAGACACAGGCAACAAACTTTTGGCTGTCTGGGATTCTTTTTATAGCAAAAGTGCCGTTTTGACCATTGATGCGGGAAAGAAACCCGCCCTCATTACCCAGTCCACTCCCATTACCGGTGGCAGCGGTAACTACGATCCGGAAGGCGTTGTCATTGCTCCCGACAACACCCTCTGGATCGCCAGTGAAGGCAAGATGAAGAAACGGCCCAACCTGCTCATTCAGCTTGACCGGGAGGGTCATGTCCAGAGAGAAGTCGGGCTTCCTGATGAAATCATCGCCTGTCGGCAGGCCAGCAGCGATAAAAAAACCCTGAATTCAGGTTTTGAAGGAGTTTCGGTACTTCCGGAAGATGATGGAAGCTACAAGCTACTGGTTGCCCAACAGCGTGGTTGGAATTACACCACGGACGAATGTGAGGCTCTTGACGATGATAATGGCGGTTTCAACAAAAATGGGGAGCCCAACAATACCCGCATCTGGGTATATGATCCAAAGCAAGAGAGTTGGGATCATTTTGCCTGGGAGCTCGCCCCTGTCCCTGAACAGGCAAAATGGATTGGCCTCTCGGAAATCACCTTGGCTCCAGATGGATCATATGTTGTTATCGAGCGAGACAATCGCACAGGTGATTTTGCCCGCAGTAAACATCTGGTTCGGTTTGAGATGAATAATGTGGGTGATGGTATCTTGAACCAGGAGGAAAAATCTCTCTTTGACCTGGTTCCGGTAATGAAGCAGTCCGGACACGGCTGGATCAGTGACAAGATAGAAGGCATTGCCATCACCAAGCAAAACAAGGTATTCGCCGTCACCGATAATGACGGCGTGGATGACTGGTCCGGGGAGACACAATTCCTTGATCTGGGACCATTCAATACGTTATTTTCTCAAGACACTTCCAAGAAGTAGGCAGGGCCTATGCCCAATGAAGTCGGGGTTTTTTATAACCCCGCTCCACGCTCGTCGGTTTTAACCGGCGGGCGTTTTTTTTTGATCACCACTGAAACTCAGCTGCACTATTTGTCGCTGGCAAAGCCCGCTCCTTGTCCGATGACATTTGGGAGGCTGTAGATACAAGGAGGACGGGCCATGCCCGCGACAGGGCGAACGGTTTACCGACTCTTTGCCTTTTGCGGAAGAGAAGTGGCACCTGGCACAAATTCTTCTTTTCCAGCGGAGCTTTGATGGTCATCATATTTTTTTATGCATTCCATGACACTGCCAAGCCTGAAGCCACGAACATTCCCTTTACCCACATTCACTCAAGGGCCTTACATCCCTTGGCACCCGGCACACCATCTGCAGTTACGGAACAGAAATCAACAAAACTGCAGCACAAGAACCACGCATGTGTGGCAATAGTGTGGTAAAAAAGCAATCGAATGCAGCACAAGCGTAGCAGGAGTGAGGTATGCCCCCTCGAAACGACATGAGTGAACTATGGATAAAGAAGCCAAACGAATAGCGCTTTATGTCCAGCGCTACAAACTGCTCCGGGAGATCGGCGAGTTACAGGTCGAACCCATGGCCAATGAAACCGCCTTTCTGACCAGGTGTTGCAGCCTGCTCCTCCAGGACCCAGAGTACTGCCTGATCTGGGTGGGACGAGAAGAAAACGGTGCAATAAAACCGCTGACAACAGTGGTCCAGGAGGGGCTCCCCACCAAGCAATGCCAGAAACTCGTCCGACAGTTAGTCCAAGAAGGTTCGCACACGATCATGGCCGCCAAGGCCCTGGCCAGCGGGTATCCCAAAAGCACCAAACTTGATCCCAAACAGAAAACAGACCTGCCCTCACTTGATGCCCTGAGTCATATCACCGGGAGCCGATCCTGCGGTTCCTGGCCCCTTGAGCACGATAACAACAGATATGGAGTACTCACGATTCACTCCATACGTGAACAGGGATTAACAGGCATCGAACTCGATTTTATCGCCAATGTGGTGGCCACCATCTCCCGAGCCCTCTACCTGCGTCACACCTCGCGCCACCTCCGCATGGAGCAGGATTTTAACTGTGAGATTGTGCAGACGGTGCAGGCACTCCTGGTCTCGCTTTCCCACTGTGGCGAAATCCTCTCCTTCAACCCCACCGCCGAGGCGGTGACCGGCTACACCGAGGCCGAGGTTAAAGGTCGATACTGGGTGGATGTGTTGATCAGTCCGGAAAACCGGGTCGAAAGCCAAAACCAATTTTCCCGGGTCCTGAAGGACAACCAGGGAGAGATGAATTTTCAGGCCGAGCTGGAAACCCGCAATGGCAGCAGGCGCATCGTTGAATGGCACGGCTCGGTACGACCGGATATAGAACAGGGCCGCGTTGGCCTGGTCCTCTTTGGCATTGATATTACGGGCCGAATGGCTACAGACCAGGCGCTCGACCATGCCCTGGCCAAGTGGGAAAACATCTTTGCCTCAGTCCAGGATCCCGCCCTGATCGTCTCGGAACAGGGGACAATTTTAGATGTCAACCCCGCAACAGTGACTGCTGCACGCAGGTCACGAGAGGAGATTATTGGTCGGGGTGTCTGCGACATTTTGCATGGCGGCAGAAGACCTGGAGCGATCTGCCCACTCGAACTCCTGTTGACCAAGAAGAAAAGCCGCATCTTTGAAACGGAATTACGTGGTTTAGGGGGTAATTATCTGCTCACGGTCAGCCCTCTCAAGCAAAACGAGGGTAACTACGGCGCTGCCCTGTTACTGGCACGCGACCTCACCGAAGAACAGCAGATGAAGGCCGAGGCGGTGCGGGCAGCTCAGCTGGCCTCCATTGGTGAGCTGGCAGCCGGTGTGGCCCATGAGATCAATAACCCGATTAACGGCATCATCAACTACGCCCAGATCCTCATCGATGCCAACGAAATTACAGAAAGTAACCATTTTCTCCATAACATCATCAAAGAGGGGCGTCGTATCGCAGGGATCACCAAAAACCTGCTTGATTTTTCCCGTAAGCGTGAAGAATCTCCGGAGATCGTCCAACTGCCTGAGCTGATGCGCCGCTGTATTGAGCTGATTGAACACCAGTATCAGATCAACGGTATAGCCCTGAGTGAAGAGTATGATCGGGAGCTGCCCCCCATGTACTGTAATCCGCAGCATCTCCAACAAGTTTTTCTGAATGTTTTCAGCAATGCCCGCTATGCTCTCAACGAGCGCTACCCGACCATGCATGTGGATAAACGTATCACCATTCAGGGGAGCCCCCACGAAAGAGACGGTCGACACTACGTCCGGGTTGCCATCACCGACTATGGCACGGGCATCGAACATGACCTCATGGACCGGCTCATGGACCCCTTTTTCTCGACAAAATCAAAAGGAGAAGGAACCGGCCTCGGATTGAGCATCAGCCACAGCCTGATTCGAGAAAACGAAGGGCACCTGCGTATCAAGAGCGAGTGGGGCAAGTGGACTACGGTTATCATCGATCTGCCAGCGGCAGAAAGGAGCGCGACATAAATGCCAGAACAGACAAAATTCATCGGCCAACTGGCCGTCCTTTTTATCGTTACAACCATTTTGCTGCTGCTCATGGACCGGCAGATGCTTGTCGGCCCGGAAGACCTGGTGCAGTGGCCCTTTGCCCTGCTTTCCCTGGTGCTGATGATAGCGCTTTTTGTGGTGGTTGCCTATCTCACCAACGGCCGCATGCAGGAACTGATAACGGAGCAGGAAAAACGCACCACCCAGCTCAACGAGCTCAATCTGGAGATAAACCAGACCAAAAACGATATGGAAGAGCGGGTTGAGCGACGGACCTTTGAAATCTCCGTGGCCAATGCCTCTCTGAACAGGGAAATAGCCGAACGTATGCAGGCGGAGTCCGAGGCACGGCGCATCAAACGGCAGATGGAACTGATCTTGGAATCCGCAGGCGAGGGGATCTTTGGTTTGGATGTGGAAGGCAAGGTGACCTTTGTCAACAAGGCCGCCTCCAAAATGCTGGGCTGGGATCCCGATGATCTGGTAGGCCAGGAGCATCACGCGCTTATTCATCATACCCGCGCCGACGGCTCCCCTTTCCCGGTGGCGGAGTGCCCCATTCACCAGGCCTACCGCGATGGCAAGATTCATTTTGGCGACGATGAGGTTTTCTGGAAACGGGATGGATCGAGCTTTCAGGTGGAATACATCAGCACCCCCATCTTGGAAAACCGGAAGCTGACCGGGGCGGTGGTGGTTTTTCGGGACCTGGTCGCCTTTAGAAAACCACTGACTCAGGGACTCAGTGAAGGAGGTGCAGTATGAACAGCGAGGAACAGAGCAGTGCCATTCTTGTTATTGATGATGAGGAAAGTCTGCGCAACACATTTCAATTCTTCCTCCAAAATCAAGGATATGGCCCGGTACACACCGCATCGACCTTTGAAGAGGCCCTGCTGGCCATCAGCAAACAGCGCTATGACCTGATCATCAGCGATATTGTCCTGGGTGGCAACACCGGCATAGATATTCTTAAACGGGTACGAGAGATGGGACTCTCCTGCCCGGTGGTGATGATCACCGGCTATCCCACCGTGGAGACCGCCTCCGAAGCCGTGCGCCTGGGGGCCTTTGATTATATCCCCAAACCGGTGGATAAAGAGGCCCTGCTCAAGACTGCCCGTATCGCCCTGCGCCAGTACCAGCTGGAACGGGGGCAACAGAAGGCAGAACAGGAACGGGAACGCTACCGCGCCTTTCTCGAGACGGTCTTTACCAGCGTGACCGATGCCATTATCACCCTTGATCAGAACCTGGATATCAAGGAGGTCAACCCCGCAGCCAGACTCCTGTTAACTGAGTTACACCCCGGCCTGCTGGACCAGGGCACCATCGTTCCCTTCTGCAGCCAGGAAGACTGTGCTGCCTTGAAAAAAGAAGTCCTCCGTGTCTTGAAGACCGGTCAGGAGGGCAGCGCCCAGCTCTTTGAATGCCAGAACCATGAACGGCGAAAAAAAATGTTGAGCGCCTCGGTTGCCCCCTTAAAAGATGGCGCGGGCGGGGCCGAGGGAGCGGTTGTGGTTATCCGTGATTTAACCGTACCGGAACAGAGCATTTCTGGAAGGCGGCAACAGTTTCATCGGTTTCTTGGCAGCAGTGATGCCATGCAGTCGGCCTACACCCTGATAGAAAATGTGGGCAGGGTTGATCTGACCGTGCTGATAACCGGGGAATCAGGTACCGGCAAGGAGTTAGCTGCCGAGGCACTTCACCAGGAAAGTCATCGCCGGAATCGCCCCCTGGTCAAGGTTGACTGTACGGCCATCCCGGAATCACTCCTGGAAAGTGAACTTTTCGGCCATCGCAAAGGTTCTTTTACCGGAGCGGATCGTGATCGCATGGGCCGCATACTCCAGGCTGACGGAGGCACCCTCTTTCTTGATGAGATTGGGGATATTTCACCAATGATGCAGCTGCGTCTGCTGCGTTTTCTCCAGGAATCCACCTTTTATCCCGTGGGCCAGGACACTCCCATTCGAGTGGATGTCCGCGTGCTGGCAGCTACCAATGTTGATCTCAAAGAAAAGGTCCGGGCCGGTGAGTTCCGCGAAGATCTCTATTTCCGGTTGAGGGTCATAGACGTTATTTTACCCCCCCTGCGTGATCGTGGCAACGATGTGCTCATGCTGGCCAACCACTTCATCGAAAAGGTTGCCGTCAAGGTGGGCAAACAGTTTGGAGGCATTTCCGATCAGGCCAAACAACTCCTGCTGAACTACCCCTGGCCGGGCAATGTGCGCGAACTTGAACATGTGATTGAACGGGCCTGCGTCCTCTGCGAAGGCACCACCCTCTCGGCGGATCAACTCCCGCCGGAAATTCGCAATCCCGCCCAGCCCCAGGTCAACATCCCCACGGCTGCGCCCATGCAACCGACCACAGTGCAACCAGCGCAACCGGTCCCGGAGCAAGATCTCTCTCCCAGCGAGCGTATCCTCCAGGCCCTGCGCAAATCCGGGGGCAACAAGGCAAAAGCGGCCCGTATCTTAGGCATTGATCGCACCACGCTCTATCGCAAAATTCGAGAACTGCAGCTCGACCTCTCCCAGCTTGACCTGTAGCCCCTCAGCACCACGGAACTGTTGCAACAACAGTGTAGCATTGCAACAGTTCCGTGGTGCACTTAGCCTTCATCAAGCCTTGTGCAGCCCAAGCAGCCCTCCAGCAACAACCCCCTCATTTAACCACATAATTAGATAGATACCTCCAAAAACAGCAATCGCACGCAACAGGCTTGAGCTGGCACCTCCCATGCAAACGTCCGTAGCCAAGTGGATAGGTACATTTCCCTCCCCCTTGGACAGGACGCATGGAAAAAACAGAGCCGCAACAACAGCAATCTATTCTCCAGGCCTTTGATCGCCTCTTCCCCGATGAAGAGGCCTGCATTGGCTTTCTCTTTCCGCTCCGCTGGCCGCAGGGGTTCATTTGCCCCTTTTGCCGGACCCGCCATCCACAGATGACGCCAAGACGCTACCCGGTTTGCCCCCATTGCGGCAACCGCAGCTCTCTGACCACCGGCACCCTGATGCATGGAGCCAAAAAACCCCTGCGTGACTGGCTTCTGACCATCTGGTGGTTTAGCGCAGCGCCCATGGATGTCAGCGCCAAAGAACTGCAACGTCTTTTAGGACTCTCCTGCTATCAGACCGCCTGGACCTGGCTGCAAAAACTGCGGTTGGCCATGGGCCAGGCTGATAACGTGCCCTGCAAGGGAGTCGTGGAGGTTATCTGCGATACCGTGGTTCCGGCCAATGAACGCAAAGAGAGGGCCTTGGTGCTCACAGCTGCTGAAATAGTGCTCTCACTCAATATTACCGGTCGCATTCGTATGCGCCACATTGAACGCCTCAATCACGAGGCGTTGATGCTCTTTCTCAAAGATTCAGTGCAGCCCAACTCGACCCTGCTCACAGCCGATAAGCGCATTGTCGAGCTCATGCCCGAGGTCGGTGCCTATAATCTTGCACCGGTTCAGGCCTCCCCCTCATCCAACCAACCAAGCCGAACCGAAGAACTCGGTCGCAGTTTTGAGGCCTGTCTCCATACCGTCCACCGAGGCGGCGTCACCATCAAACATCTGCAGCTCTATCTCGATGAATTCTGTTTTCGCAACAACGCCTCCCTCCTCCCGGATCAGCAGTCTGTTTTTCGCGCTCTGCTCGGCGGCGTTCTTGCGGAATCGATCAACGACTACCGCCGGGTTGTTCAGTCAGGTGCCCCCTTGCAGGGACGACAGGGCAAAGGAAGGTCGCAATGAGAAATCCTATTCAATGGGGTCTGTGGCTGTTGACCATCACCGCCATCGCCGTATTTGGTTACAATGTCTATCTGCGGGAAACCACTCCCCCCCAGCGGTCGTACAATGAATTTTTAAACGATCTCACCCAGGACAACATCAACACGGTCCACCTGCATGGACAAAACCTGACAGGAACAGACAGCGCCGGGCGTCCCTTTGGAACCTTTGTGCCGGATGTAGCCGCCTTAACCCCCCTTTTAGTCGACCATAAGGTGACCATCACCGGGGAACCGGTCCTGCCTTCAGAGAGCTCGGAGATCTTTAAAATCCTACTCCCCTTTGTTCTTATTCTTGGTGGCTGGCTCATTTTCAGTAAACGCTCACTCTCCTCGGCATTTTCAGGAGGCGGCAAGGGCTCCCGCTTCACTCCTATCAAGGGTGACCGGGTTACCTTTGCCGATGTCGCCGGTATCAACGAAGCCAAGGAAGAACTCCAGGAAATCGTTGAATTTCTAAAAAATCCTGAAAAATACAGTCGTCTTGGCGGTCGTATTCCCAAAGGAGTGTTGCTCCAGGGCTCACCGGGAACCGGCAAGACACTGCTGGCCAAGGCCATTGCCGGTGAGGCCTCGGTCTCCTTTTTCTCCATAGGTGGCTCGGACTTTGTCGAGATGTTTGCCGGTGTAGGTGCCTCACGTGTGCGCGAACTCTTTGCCGAGGCCAAAAAGAGTACCCCCTGCCTGATCTTCATTGACGAAATCGATGCCATTGGCGGTCGTCGCTCCGGGGGCCAGTCCACAGGCTCAAATGATGAGCGTGAACAAACCCTCAACGCCCTCTTGGTCGAGATGGATGGGTTTGCCTCCCATGAAACGGTCATTATGATCGCCGCCACCAACCGGCCCGATATTCTGGACCCTGCCCTGCTCAGGCCCGGACGCTTTGACCGCCGCATCACCATCCCCCTGCCCGATGTCAAAGGTCGACTCAAAATTCTCGAAGTCTATGCCCGTAAAATTGTCACCGCCCCCGACCTGGACCTGGATACCATTGCCCGGTCTATCCCTGGTTTTTCAGGGGCCGAAATAGCCAACCTGGTGAACGAGGCCGCGCTCAATGCCGCCCGCTACGATCAGGAGATGGTCCGTGCCGAGGACTTTGAGCTGGCCAAAGACAAAATCATAATGGGCCTGGAGCGACGCTCCATCGTTGTCAGCGAGCAGGATCGCCGAGTCACAGCCTACCACGAGGCCGGACATGCCATCGTTGGCCTGATGCTCGATGAGACCGACCCGCTGCACAAAATCACCATCATTCCTCGTGGCCGTGCCATGGGACTGACTCAGCAGGTCTCCATTGATGACCGCATAACCTATTCTCGGGAATACCTGCTCAACCGTATTTCCATTCTCATGGGGGGACGCGCTGCCGAGTCCGTAGTCTTTGGCCGTCTCACCACCGGCGCCTCCAATGATATCGAGCACGCCACTGAAATCGCCACCCGCCTTGTCTGTGAATGGGGCATGAGCCCAACCATCGGCCCCATTGCCTACCGCAGAAGCGGTGAAGGATTCCTTGGGGATGCATCCCAGGGAAAACCGCACAGCGAGATGATTGCCCAATCCATTGATACCGAAATCAAGCAGTTGATCGGTGGCTGTTATGACCAGGCCATTGATCTTTTAAAGAAGCACAACCGGTTTCTCCATGAATTCGCCGAGGCCCTGCTCCTCTATGAAACCATGGACGCCGAGCAGGTCGATATCGTCTATCGCCACTATCTCAAGGAACGCGAACTTGAACGCTTATTAACGGAAAACGGAGGAACGCATGATCAAGCGAACAATCATCAAAAAACGGAGGTTCACCCATGACCATTAACCCCAAGGCCGTGCTGGCAGCCGCCATAGTGCTGTTGGCCGGGACATTGCCCACAACCGGCCTGGCACTGGAACAACTCGATGCCCCGGAAACGGTGACCATCGACGCCATTTCCAAGCTGTATGGGCCTGTGGAATTCAGCCACAAACGGCATTCACAGCTTGCCCGCTGCAAAGATTGTCATCACCACACCACAGGCCAGCAGGACATGGATCCCAACTGTATCCGCTGTCACGCCAACTCGCCTGAGAAGATGGTCGTTTCCTGCAAGGACTGCCACACCAAGAAAATGTTTTATCCCGAGCAGGTCACGGCAACCGACAACCCCAACCTCTATCACATTGACAAGCCAGGGATCAAAGGCGCCTACCACCTCAACTGCATTCCCTGCCACGTGAAAAAGAACGCGCCTTCCGGCTGCGAAGGCTGCCATGCCATGACCGATGCCGGCAAAAAAATGTTTCGCACGGATGTCAAAGGCAAGGCCGAAGGGGCAAAACATCACGAATAAGCACGTATTCAACTATAGAGGGAATATCGCATGAAAACTTTGATCAATCGGAGAAAGTTCCTCCAGGGCGGCATCGCCGCTTCTGCTGCGGCAACCGTCTCCCTGGCAAAAAAATCACAGGCTGCCCATTTTGAAGGGTATCCCGATTCCATGGGCGTACTGGTCGACCTGTCCCGTTGCGTTGGCTGCAGAAGCTGCGAGGCTGCCTGCAACCAGGAACAGAACCTGCCTACCCCGGAAAAACCCTTTAACGATTTTTCCGTATTCGATGAGATGCATCACGGCCAGAAACGGCGTACCGACGAGACCGCCTATACCGTGGTTAACCGTTACGACGTGCCCGGCATGGATCATCCCCTGTTTCGCAAGATACAGTGTAACCACTGCCAGGAGCCTGCCTGCCTGACCTCCTGCTTTGTCAACGCCTATACCAAGACCCCGGAAGGCGCAGTTATTTACAATGCCGATGTCTGCGTTGGCTGCCGGACCTGCATGGTGGCCTGCCCCTTCTACATCCCCACCTTCCGTTATTCCAGTGCCTTTCATCCGCGGATCATGAAATGCATCTTCTGCTACGACACGCGACTGAGCAAAGGCAAACCACCGGCGTGCGTTGAGGCCTGCCCTCAGGAGGCTCTGACCTTTGGACGCCGCAACGATGTTCTCAACATGGGACGGCAACGTATCCGTGAAAATCCCGATAAATATGAAGATCATATCTACGGGGAGCACGAGGCTGGCGGAACCGCCTGGATGTATATTTCCCCGGCCCCCTTTGACAAGGTTGGCATGGACACCACGGTTCCCAAAGAGCCTATTCTTAATTTCGTTAAAGACTTCCTGGCGATTGTCCCCATGGTTCTGACCATCTGGCCGGCCCTCTTTACCGGGATCCACCTGCTGGCGACACGTAAGGACAAACTGGAGCAAAGCAAAAAAACCGAGGGGGAGGTCTAAACCATGTTCACTTTCAGCCAAAATAAGCAAGAAGTGCCCATTGTCTCCCATCATAACCCTGATGGGAACCAATGGACAATTAAGGAAAAACTCTGGCTGGGCTTGAGTCCGGACGAATACAAGTCCCAGATGTTGCGTAACCCGGTCAACTGGGCACTGTTTGTAATCTTTGCCGTTGGCCTGCCGATTTTGCTTCAGCGTTACTTTTTCGGTCTGGATACGGTCACCCATGCATCCAACGACTATCCCTGGGGCTTGTTTTTGGGCTTTGGCCTCTTTGGTATGGTGCCCCTGTCCGCCTCCGGTTTTCTTTTAGGAACCACCGTTGAAATTTTTGGCCGTAAAGATTTTGTGCCCATTGAGCGTCTGGCCCTGCTTAACGGTCTTTTGGGGTACTTCTTTGCAGTTGTCTACCTTGAAGTCGATCTTGGTATGCCCTGGCGACTCTATTACCCCATGTTCGTCTCCCTGGGACCGGCGGCTGTCCTCTTCCTGGTCGCCTGGCATGTTGCCACCTACCTCTCGGTGCAGGTTGCCGAGGTGTCCTCAGCTTTCTTTGAATGGATTGGCTGGCTCAAAGGAAAACGTTTTATCAAATCCATTGCTATCGGCCTGACCGTTTCCGGTATTATCCTCTCCACCCTGCATCAGGGTGCGTTGGGTGCACTCTTTACCTATGCGCCCTCCAAGGTCCACCCGCTCTGGCTCTCAGCCAACTTTCAATGGATCCACTTTTTCTGCTCCGCCATCTTTGCGGGTCTATCCATGGTCATTGTCGCCTCGACCCTGTGTAAACATTTCATGACCTGGCGCTGTGACCGCCGCTTTCTCGATAACGTCGACCGCTGCACCATTGGCCTGGGTAAGGGCTGTGCCTATGCCCTGATCACCTACCTGGTCATCAAACTGGTGGGTATTGCCCATGACAACGAGTGGGCCTACCTGCTCACAGGCTGGGGCCAGTACTTTATGCTGGAAATGGCTCTGGCGGTGCTGCTGCCCATGTTCCTCTTTGCCTACGGCGTTAAGCATAACATGGTGGGCATGGTGCGTTTTGCCGCGCTGATCAGTGTGCTGGGCGTTGTCTGGAATCGTCTCAACACCGCACTGATCTGTTTTAACTGGAAACTCTATCAGGAGATTCCCCACTGGAAGGAGGTCTGGATCACCATCATGATCTTCGCCCTCTACTTTATCACCTACCGTTTTATCCTCTATCGCCTGCCTATTCTTTATGAATGGGAAGGTGAAAAATAACCCCTGAATCCGTGACGGCGGGTGGTGACTGAATAACCTTTTCTCTGAACAAGACGAAAATTTTTCAGTTTCCCCGCCGCCCTTTGGGGCCAGCATCTTACGCAGGCTGCGCAAGCTTGTATGAACAAAAAAAGCACCAAGGTGCCCCATGAAACGTGTGAATGCGGAATTCGGCCGCCAGACAGCCTCTTTTCTGGTCGGATTCCGTATTCCTCGTGGAGGTAGACCGTGATCGAGTCCACAAAACGGATCAAAGCCCAAAAAAGCTTCCTCAGCAAATGGCCCCTGCATCGAATTTTTCGGACCACAACAGCTCTGGTACTGATCTTTTTTTCTGTCATCCTTATTCTTGGGGTCCGTCAATACCTGCTCTATAACCAGTGTCGGCAAGCTGTGGCAGCCGGCGATCAACTGCTTTTTCAATTTACCACGGTCAAGGATCACCTGAACGAGTCGCTGGTCAAAGGACAGGAGATCAACCTGCAAAATCTCAATAAAGAACTCCAGCTGCTCAACAACGACGTGAATGAACTTTCGGCGAATTTGCTCGTTCCCGAGGGATTAAAAGGATCTCTCCCCTCACGGGTCGATCTGGTTGGCATAGAAGTGAAACTGCGCTCAATTCAGGAACAACCCCAGGGCAATAATCAAGAGACGGTGGCCCTGATACGGACGCTGGGAGAGATGAATCTTGGCTTGCAGCAGTTTCGCTTCGGCCTGGGCGATCACACCCAGAGGATATTACTGGGGTTGCATAAAATTATTGCAGGCGCGCTGGGATTAATGGTGGTGCTCTCCTGCACCCTGCTTTACCGGCTCAACCAATCTCTGACAGAACCGTTGATGGCCTTGTGTGACGCTTCTGGAGTCGAAAACGGCGCGAGTTGCTCGTTCATTGCCCTGATTGAAAAGATTGAGTGGTTGCAGCAACAGGTAAATCAGCAGCCAGCCTCCCAGGCAGAAAATATGCCTGAGGATCCGATAGCCCTGGCCCAACGCTATCGCAGTACGGTACTTGGCGTTATGGGGACAGAACTTGCCAGCGAGTTGACCAATCGAATCAACGGTGTACTCAATTACACCCAGACTCTGGTTGATGTTGAGGGAAAAGAAGAGGGACCACAGCTGCGTAATGATATTCTGCCGCTGTTACTGCACGAAGAAAAACGTGCTGCCGAAATGGTTGGCATCATGCAACGTGTCGGCCAGTGGCAACCTACACGGCCTTCTTCCATTGCACTTGAGCGTGTCTTCACTCAGATCTGTCTTCTGCTGGATAAACCGCTCCGCGCAGAATCTGTAACATTGGACATACCACTCAAGACGAAAATCGAGGCACTGGTTCCTGCTGGTGATCTTTGGCTGATTCTTCTGACCCTTCTTGACCAGGGACGCCGCTCCCTGAAAAAGGCTACCAACTCAGATTCTTCACCAAAAGAAATCCACCTGCGCCTGGAATCAACAGCACAGGCTGAAAAAATCCGACTTGAATTGAGCAATAGCAGTGGCGGCTGGATTGAAGGAGCCCCTATGCTTTGGCCGAAGCGAGAATTCTGCGAACGACTGCTGCAACAGCATCACGCCACGCTGGAAGAACAGGTGAAAGGTTCCAAACTCAACCTGATCATCGAGCTTCCCTGCCGCGATTCTGTAGCTTAGCAGTTTATTAGCCGCCCTCCCCCATACAAACCTGTAGCAGCGTATCCCCCTTCCCCGGGGAGCTGCTACAGGTTTTTCTTTTTTCTGCCACAAAATCCGCAGCACCACCCCACCTATCTGCTCCAAAGCGCAACACTAACGCTTTCACCTGCCACGCCACCGCCACACCATTGCAGTAAACCCGTTGCGCAACACAGGAGACGCCACAGAGCTGTTGCAGCGGTTTCGCCGCATTTCCCCAACCGCTTCACATATTTTTTTATTTATATTTCAAATAGTTATAAAAATATTCCTAATTTCTCAATCTAAGTTTTCTCATTGGCACCATTGATGCTGTAACAAAGGCAAAAGCAAAAATCGCAAGCCGATCATTCTCTAAGGAGGACACCATGACAACACAAGTTATCAATAAAACCGAGAGCAAAACTGACGTCGCCCAAGAAACCTCCAAATTCACCGTTCGCATCGTTATGGCCATGGCAGCAATCATTGGTGTATGGGCTGTTGCCTGCCTCATCGGTGGACTGGCAAGTGGCGGAATCGGGGGCCTCATCCAGGGCTATATCTCCACCATCATTGGTCACTAAACAATCAATCTGTGAGCCCCTCCAGGGCTCACAGATACCAAGAATAAAAAAAGCGTTTTCTTAAAAGGAGTCCAGCACATGTCTGAAAAAAGCAGCAGCAAAAAAGCATCAACCATTATCCTTGGCCTTGGTTCTCTGATCGTTCTCTGGGTTGCAGCAGCCTTTGTAGGCGCCCTGCATCAGGCCAACTGGCAGGTGGGTGAATTAGCCCGCCAATACATGCTGGCAACGGGTATGATGAAACCGCTGCACACACTGGTTGATTTTTACACCCACATCAAAGGGGTGGAATACCTGATTTGTGTCGCTTTCTTTGTCGCCTTCCCCATCTTCTTCAAGTACGTCAACAAGGAAAAACGGCCGGTAACAGTAACTAAATAAATTGTATACAAGCCCGTCGCCAGACGGAACGCTTTAAACGCCACCCCCCCATCTGCAGCACACCGCAGATGGGGGGGTGGCGTTTGTACCCGAATCCGTGAGCATTCATCAGTGCGGCAGCTTCATCCGTCGCCCCCTTGGATTTGTTGGAAGACCATCGGGTCTCCTACAACGTAAACTAAACGGTGAGCACCAGGATTCTGCCCTTTAAAACGCCTCCAAGGCGCTCCCCATCCACGGATTTTGCCACAGCCTTGTTGCAGCCCTCCCCCTCTCGCACGTTTCCGTCACGGCCTGGTGAATCCCCGCTACACACCCCACCACATCACTCAACCTATCTCACCGGACATGCAACACAAGCGATGAGCCGTGCCACAGTTTCCCGCACATTCCACAACAGCATCGTTGCAGGCATCGGGACAAGCCACACAACCGTTGCGCGCGCATTACGGTAACCGCCTAGGGCGCCATGAATAATATCCTTTAATTACAAGAATTTAAATGAATTCACCTTTTTTCTTTCTCTCTCAGGCAGTCTGGCATCATTGCTGCTCATATAAAGGTAAAAGCACACATCGCCAGCCGATCACCCCATGAGGAGGACACCATGACAACACAAGTTATCAACAAAACCGAGAGCAAAACTGACGTCGCCCAAGAAACCTCCAAGTTCACTGTTCGTATCGTTATGGCTATGGCAGCAATCATTGGTGTATGGGCTGTTGCCTGCCTCATCGGTGGACTGGCAAGTGGTGGAATCGGGGGCCTCATTCAAGGCTACATCTCCGCCATCATCGGTCACTAAACAAATCAGTCCGTGAGCCCCTTGAGGGCCTCACGGATGCCAAGAATAGAAAAAACGTTTCCTCAAAAGGAGTCCAACACATGTCTAAAAAAAGCAGCAGCAAAAAAGCTACAACAATCATCCTTGGTTTTGGTTCTCTGGTCGTTCTTTGGGTTGCGGCAGCCTTCGTCGGAGCGCTGCATCAGGCCAACTGGCAGGTGGGTGAATTGGCCCGCCAGTACATGCTGGCCACTGGGATGATGAAACCGTTGCACACTCTGGTTGACTTTTATACACATATCAAGGGCATTGAATATCTCATCTGTGTCGCTTTCTTTGTCGCCTTTCCTATCTTCTTCAAGTACGTCAACAAAGAGAAGCAGCCGGTTGCACTCACTAAATAGACCAAGCACAGTCTCCCAGTCGGCTCCCCCACACGGCTGGAGCCCCAAAGCTCTATCTGCATGATTGCAGGTAGAGCTTTTTTGTCAGCGGTCCAGGGCACCGTATCGGCGGTGTTAGCGGACGTTTGTGTACTGTTGAACACTGTACAGCCCAATGCCTCGCTTCGAGGGCACCCGCAATCGCTTACAGGTCCGTGAATGCCTCCACCTTTAGCGCCTCCCCCACTCAGTTCCCCTTTTTGACCTCTCGGCACAATTCCCGTGGACAAACACCCTGTTTTTCTTCTTCAGTAAGGAAGGGTTCATAGAATGCATTAACCGACTGGTGAGAAAAACATATATAGGGTATATTGACGCATTATCTCACCATGCTTTACAAATAAGCAAAAGATCGTAATAACAGGATGTTTCCCAACAGGGTGTGGAACTCCAAAGTTTGCTGCAGGAAAAAGAATGCCGAACAATCCCCATATTGAAATCATTACCAGAATCCGAAAACTTTCAAGATCACTGGATAAGTATTCAAAATACCTGGATAATAAATATCATGTAACCCTACCGCAGCTGCTTTGCCTCAATGAAATGCATGCCCATGGCAGTACCTCACTGTCCAATCTGACCCGCAAACTGAATATGAATAACTCTGCCCTGACCGGCATTGTTGATCGACTGGAAACCAAAGGGCTGCTGCAACGTATACGCCAGAGCCATGATCGCCGTACAGTCTATATTGATTTCACGGATACAGGACGTCAGTACGCAGAGCAACTTTTGCAGGTTCTTGAGACAGACTCTTTTTTTGATGCCAATAAAATCACCACTGATAAACTTGCCTTTATCGTCGCCTCGCTGGATCAGATCATCAGTTCTTTTGACCCGGAGGTAAAAAAAATCGAGTTGGCCAGTTAACACCTTGGTGCTCTCTTAGCCCTTGCTTCTTGCTGTCCCCCTGCCCCCAACCTGAATCTGTGACAGCAGATGGATGGTAAACCACCTGTGCTGGTACTGGTGTGCGGCTTGCCCTAAGAGGGAAGGTCTTTTTTGTTGTCAGTGGCAAAATAAAACTGTACCAAAAATGGCGATGAAAAGTGTACCACCTCCACCGACTGCCTATCCTTTTATAAGAGGAGGTGGCAGCCATGATAACCAAGGAGGAGTTTATGGACATCATCGCACTACATCGCCAAGGACTGAGCATGCGTGCCATTGCCAGAAAACTGGGAATGCACCGGAATACCGTCAAAAAGTACATCGAGGGCAGCACCATGCCTGGATATGGTCAGTCATCCAAACGGCCTTCCATTCTCGATCCATATCGCCAACTAATCGACGACTATCTGGCCGAGGATGACTATCAAGCCACCTGGCTGCACGACCGTTTACTACACCTTGGCTATCAAGGTTCCTATAAGACCGTTCAGGAGTATGTACGCACGGTGAAGGACCGCCGCACTCGTTTGGCCTACAGCCGTTTTGAGACCGAGCCCGGTCTCCAGGCCCAGATGGACTGGGGCGATTTCCAAATTGCTAATCCCGACGGAACCACAACAACGGTTTACCTGTTTTTGATGGTGCTTGGATTCAGCCGGACCTTATATCTGGAGTTTGTCGATCGCTGCACCCTGGAAGCCTTTCTCGACTGCCATCAGCGGGCCTTTGCCTTTTTCCAGGGCGTTCCCGCCGAAATTCTTTATGACAACATGAAACATGTGGTCATTAGCCGGTCCGGAAACAAAGCGATATTCAACACCGAGTTGCTCCACTTTGCCCATCATTACGGCTTCCAGCCCAAGGCCTGCCCGCCGTATAGCCCATGGGTTAAGGGTAAGGCGGAACGCCCCATGGACTATGTGCGGCAACGGTTCTGGCGTGGTTACCAATATACCACCCTCGAACGGCTGAACTGTGATGTCCTGTCCTGGCTGGAAAGAGCGAATCAACGCCGTCATGGTACGCATGGGCAGTCGGTCGCCGAACGCTGGCGCCAGGAAATCCCGGTATTGGGCCGGTTGCCATTAACCGGTTACGACACCTCAATCAAGGTAGTGCGCAAGGTCTACAAAGACTGCCTGATTGCCTACAACGGCAACCGCTATCTGGTCCCCGCAGCCATGGTCGGTCGCAAAGTCTTGCTCAAAATCAAACAAGGGGTAATCCGTATCTATGACGACCATCTCCTCCTTGTCACGTACCAGGAGGCCGCTGGTCGCAACCAACTGATTGGCGACAAGCTGTTTTACGAACAGCTTCAGCGGGATCAGGAGCAGAATCGGCGCAAATACGGCAAATCCAAAGGCAAGGCAACCCGAGGCTTGAGCACGAGCAGTCTCTTTCCCCAGGTGGCTCAACGACCTTTGTCCGAATACGAGAAATACGCCCAGGGAGGTAAGCCATGGAACAACTGACCTTGGACCGGCTGCACGATAATCTCTCTCGACTCAAGCTTACCCGAGCTGCAGAACTCCTCGATACCGTCATTGAGCAGGCGACTGCCCAGAATAGCTCCTATCTCGGCTTTCTCGATCATCTCCTTGAAGAAGAGGTGGCGGCCAAAGAAGGGCGGCGGATCCAAACGGCTATGAAAACAGCCGGACTGCCCGCCTCCAAAACCATCGAAGAGTATGACTTTTCCTTTCATCCTCAACTCGACCGAGGTGCGGTTATGGAACTGTTCGACCTCACCTTTATCCCCAACAAGGAGAATGTCATCTTCCTTGGTCCTCCAGGTGTCGGCAATTATGCCAAGTTTTTAGTTATGTAAAGTTGCCAGGATATTTCGTTCAGTCGCAGTGTTGAGAGTTCCAAAAACTTTACATAATATTTTAACCGCAAAGTTCAGAAAGCCAGGACATCAGGCCCTT
>NZ_JAFFQA010000028.1 GCF_016919065.1 Desulfobulbus rhabdoformis
TCGGCATGACCTTACCTCGTTGCAGTTGATGAAAAATAGTGCGGAACGGTCGCCGAAGTAAGGTCGGAACAATCTCATCCAGAATAGTCCGCATTTGGGTATCACTGGGGATAACTCGTACCCCAAATACACCATGCAGGCTCTCGGGTTGCTCAAGTCGTCTCCCATCGAACGATAACAGCGAAGGGTCTTTTAGCGAAAACATGGCAAAGCCGCTCATTAAAGCGTCCTCCAGCGGGATCGAGGCATTGGCAGCCCGGTGGTCAGGCACCTTTTGTAGATCCTCGCGGATATGGGCGAATAAGGCATCGGCATTGAGGTGAGAACGCATCTTGATTTTGCCCAGAGTCTGAGTTGCTTTGCGGTTACGGTCTATGAAATTTTTGAGGGTCGACATAGGCTCATCCTTGTAAATAGTTGATATCACAAGAAAAAAGCGTTTCGACCCCTCGCCAGATGTCAAGAGATTTTTTCGATTATTCCGATTTTTTTTATGATGTAAAATTAGTTAGTTACATCGACCCATTTATTTGAATGTCCCCAAAAATTTGCGAAAAGCTTATCTTGGGCCTACGCATTTACTGGGCTTCCGGATAAAGCGGGAACTGCTGGCATCTCTATAGCATTGAGGTGTAATCATCATTGCAACAGGAATGATGTTTCGAATTTTGTTTGTCCATGTTCTTGGATGGACCTCATGTTGCTTAGCAATCATTTCTTTCTCATCTGCAGTACATCCAGCTTGGGCAAGAATAAGTGGAAAGTGCGCTGCGTAGTCGTCGAAAGGATACCAGGCCGCAACGTCTAGTCCATCATCCCCAGAATCCTGGTCGGGATAGGTATCTTCAGTGATATTGTAATCGTTAATGCAAGTCCCCATATCATTGGCAAATGCGCAAAGTTTTTCATATTTTCTCATGCCAGTGTAGCATTTGTATGCATCATGACTAGCTGTACCGAAAAGAGCTACAGTGGCTTTAGAGGGGATTAATTCTTCAACAGCATGATATGCGATTCTTTCAAACCCCTTTGTTAAGTTGCTTCTATCCGATCTGGTATGAAACGAAAGGTTGGCAGATCGGAGAAGATATACGTACAGGCGGTGAGCTTCTGTAAATTCTTTTCGGGATAAGACGAGAGTTTCAAGGTCCATAGTGAATGGATAATTTTCCCTAAGCAGATCCTCTCTAAGCTGGAAGTGTTTAGCCAGATCTTCGAGTTTAGTACCAACTGCATCTTCATGCTCAGAACGATCCATTAGGGGATCTGTCTCCTCGTCATCGCAAGCAAAGCTTGTAGCCAGGCCAGTTTCAAATCCCCAAGCTTCACGCAAAATTTCTCCAAGAGGAGCTTCTCCGTCATCATCCATTAAGCAGGCCAGCTCGACGAAATCTGCCCATTGATAAAGAGCGTGTTTCTTGATTTTGCTGGAATCTAATTCAACTGAAATCATATACAGAGGTGCCTAAAAAGGGGTTTCTTCTTTTTCACCATGGATGCGGTCTTTTAGGACTACCCCCATATCACGGGCCATTTTATAAATATCACGTAGCGTTTCGAGATCACTTTCGTTCGGCGCTTGCATTCTTTTAATTTGGCTTTGTGCTACCTCAAGTTTTTCATATGCCCCTACAATAAATTTTCGAAAAGCCTCATCGGCCTCGTCGGTCAATTCGGAAGCATATTCAAGAGAATGCCCTTCTTTAAAAGATCGAAGTGCTTCTTTATTAGCAACAACCTTTGCTAGTTTAGGTAATTCACGTGACTCTCGAACCTTGGTGGTACCTTCTGGGTCACGTTGAAAAAGCCACGTGCAAAGATCTTTCAGCCTATCTTGGTTTAAAGAATTGAGGTGCCAATCGGAAACGTCATCTAATTCTAGGAAATCAACAATTTGGTTATATGATAATGCAGTCCCTAAAACCGAGAATTTAATATCATCTGCTGTTAGACGGTCCAGTCCCCAAAAACCAGCCTCGCTTACTGCTTCAACAAGGTGAAGAGTGGTAAGGGTCTTTTTTGCATAATAAGGCTTAGTGGCCACTACTTGGGATATCGTTCTGAAAGCCTCTTCCTCTTCCATCCCTGAAGAGATATAGTGATCGTATAACTGTCTGAGATATTTTGCTTTTTCCTCTGCTCCCCAAGATTTTACACCCGTTATGTGACGGTAACCCAAATAAGTCAGTATATCCTGCCGGCCTTCGTATATTAAGACAGGAATGGAATCTTCAATTATTGCTGCTTGATCCGCTGTTTCACGGACAAGCTTTTTTCGTGAAGAAGCCTTCTCGGGATCGTTAAGCAACTTAACCGCCGCTAGTCTACGGTTACCTTCAATGACCTCATATTCTCCCTCTTTACCATCAACAGGAATTGCAAGAACGGCCTCCGCCGAGGAATAACCAGTAGCCCCAATTGATGCCATAAGGGCAATAATATCCCCCTTATTAAGCATCCAGCTGAGAACTTCCTCTTCATTTCCCCGGTTCATATCCTCAGGAAGACGGGGATTGAAACTGTCAAAATGCAAGTTCTTTATTTCTATGGTTTTCCTTATAGGTGCTGCCATGTGGTTTTACCTTATTTTAGTCTCAGAAAAATGGACATTGAATTTATGCTCATCTGGACAATACAAAAAATGTTGTAACCATTCAATAATATGAGTTGCATTTATTACCCCATTACTTTTGACGGCCGTAGGGATCGGTAGCAAAATAGTTGGATCAACAAAATGAGGGGACCGCGATGTTTTCAGGCTTTAACTTCACAATAGCTTCACAAAATAAAAAAAGCCACTTAGCGAAAACTTGCTAAGTGGCTGTATTTACTGGCACGCCAGGCAGGATTCGAACCTGCGACCTACGGCTTAGAAGGCCGGTGCTCTATCCAGCTGAGCTACTGGCGCATGCGTCTGTATATTTTTGAGAACAACAAACATACCGGGTCGCAGGGAGAATGGCAACCCCTTAAAAGAGGAATTTTGCAGAAAAATTGCTGTTTACAGTCCTGAATCTCCTTCCTGTTCGCTGATGCGCTCCCAGACCGGGCCTGCGGCGGTGTCATGGATGGAGAGTCCGTGGCGGAGCAGCTCCTCGCGGACCGAATCGGCTGCGGTCCAGTCCTTGACCTGGCGGGCCCGCTCCCGCTGGCGGATCAAGCGGTCAATCTCAGGCGTCAATGGGCAGTACTCAAGCCGAAGCACACCCAGCACGGTGTTGACCATGCCCAGGACTTCAAGCACATCGTTTTTCTGGTCCCGATCAAGCTGCCGTTCCTGGACCACGGGATTGGTCTTTTTAATAAAGTTGAACAGGGCGCCAATGGCACCGGAGATGTTCAGATCATCGTTCATGGCCTCGGTGAACCGATGCTCCAGCTCCGAGACATAGGTGGCCACCTCGGGATGGGGCAGGCCAACGGGCAGGCAGAGCAGCTTGCGGATGAACTCGTCGATGCGTTTGAGCGCGGTGCGGGCGGCCTCCAGCCGTTTGAAGGAGAACAGGAGCGGCTTGCGGTAGTGCACGCCCATGAGCATGAAGCGCACCTCGCGGCCGGTGAAACCTTTATCCAATACCTCCTGGAGGGTCACGATGTTGTCGGCGTCGCCGGACATCTTGCGGCCATCGCGCAGCAACTGGCCGGAGTGGAGCCAGTAGTTGGCCAGCTGTTTGCCGGTGAGCGCCTCGGCGATGGCGATCTCATTTTCGTGGTGGGGGAACAGCAGGTCCTGACTGGCGGTGTGAATGTCAATGGTCTCGCCCAGGTACTTGGTGGACATGGCCGAACACTCGATATGCCAGCCGGGGCGGATGTTGCCCCAGTCAGTCTCGAAAAAGAGGCCCTTTTTCAACTCCGCCAGGGTGGAGCGCTTGAGCAGGGTAAAGTCGCGGGGGTTGTCTTTTTCGTAGTTGTCCAGGTCCACGGTCTGGCCGATCTTGATCTTACTCAGATCAATGCCCGAGAGGCGACCATACTTTTTGAACTTGGAGATATCAAAGTAGATGGAGCCCAGCTTTTCGTAGGCGTAGCCCTTATGGATCAGGTCGTGGACGATCTCGATCATATCGCCCACATGTTCAGAAGCCAGAGGGTAGCCCACCGCCTTTTGCACCTGGAGAGTCTCAATAGCGTCTTTGAACTGGCCGATAAACTTGGCGGTAAAGGCAGCCAGCTCTTCCCCGGCCTCAATGGAGCCCTGAATGGTGTTGTCATCCAGGTCGGTGAAGTTCATGTAGAGCTCCACCGGATAGCCGAGATGCCCCAGATACCGGTTGATCAGATCGGCAACCAGAAAACGGCGGCAATGGGCCAGGTTCGGGGCTTCCGCCGCAGTCGGCCCACAGGCATAGAGGGTCACCCGTTTTTCGTTGAGCGGACGGAAGACCTCTTTTTTGCGGGTCATGGTGTTGAAGAGCTTAAGCTGGGAAGTGGTCTCCTCAGCCTGGTCACGCTTTTTAAACAGCGGGGTGCTGAGGTAGCGCTCGCCACCATCGGGCAGGATCACCACCACGCAGCCTTCGCCAATCTCCTTGGCCCGCTCCATGGCGGCGTGCATGGCCGCACCACTGCTCATGCCGGCAAAGATGCCTTCTTCCGCCGCCAGCTGCCGGACGGTGCTGAAGGCGTCTTCATCTTTGATGCCGACGATGGCATGGGGCATGGTTTTGTCAAAGATGCCGGGCTTGTAGGACTCCTTCATGTTCTTGAGCCCTTGAATCTTGTGGCCGGGGGAAGGCTCCACCGCAATCACCCGCACCTCGGGATGATTATCGCGAAACCATTTGGCAATGCCCATGGCCGTTCCCGAGGTTCCCAGGGTACAGACGATATCGGTGACCTTGCCCTCGGTCTGTTCCCAGATCTCCGGGGCCGTTGATGTATAATGGGCCTGCCAGTTGGCGGGATTGTTAAACTGATCGGCGAGAAAGTAGCGTTCGGGATGCTCACGCGCCAGGGCATAGGCCTTTTCAATGGCGCCATCTGTGGCCCGTTTGGCCGGGGTGAGAATGATTTCCGCGCCATAGGCCCCCATGATCAGGCGCCGTTCGATGGAGGCGGATTCCGGCATAATCAACTGGCAACGGAGACGTTTGGCCGCGCAGACCATGGCCATGCCGATACCGGTGTTACCGCTGGTGGCTTCCAGGACGATTTTATCCGGGGTGAGTTCTCCGCTTTTTTCTCCGGCCTCGATCATGGACAGGGCAACCCGATCCTTGATGGAACCGCCAGGGTTGCGCGATTCAAGCTTGCCCAGCAACTGGACTTTTTCCGGAACAGGATTGAGCCGGTTCAGCTCGACCAAGGGGGTATTGCCTATCAATTCAACGAGTTTCATGCTGTGTACGAAGGGTGAAATGAATCAAGATGGCTTTGAACTCTATAGAAAATTTGCAGGTACGCTTTCACCAGAGACCGCAGAGTGCAGTCCGAATGGTCGTTTTTCCTGTCATCTGCTGAAAACGCCGATCGAGAGAGCCCAAAACCAACAGGAGCAACCGCCACCTTAGCCGATTTGCCTGCAAAGCGCAAAAAAACAGGCTTCCCCAAGATATTTTTTGAAAACCTATTCGGGGGGCACCAGGGGCGAATGCATTCGCTGGGAAAAAATCAGGGGGATTCGTCGTCGCTGTGGGCGGCAAAAAGGTGCCAGAGTCGCTGCAGCGCTTCTCGACACTCTTCATTGGCAATGCAGCCGGTCATCTGCTGAAAATTCTCTTCACTTTTCGGGTCGACCGCATGGGCAGCGGGGACGCTCCGCTCGGGAACGGTCGGCAGTTTGGGTTGGAGTTGCCAGCGGATATCGGTGATCGGGTCATCTTCCAGGGCCTTGTTGATCCGGGTCATGAGATCGAGCTTGATATACTGCAGGTGGTGCATCCATGCGGAATCCTGCACATAAATCCAGAGCGTGTTTTGCCGAAAAAACGCAGGCATGGTCAGGCGTCCTACCTCTCGGCCTACAATGGTGGCCCAGCGCCGCTCGAGATGAAAGAGACGCCACTGCTTTTTCCACTCTTTTTTGGAATAGACAGAGGGGAGCAGATCCGCCATCGTCGCAGGGTCTTTTTTTGCAAATTCGTCTCGATCGTCGATCATGGGATGGTGCCTGAAGGAGGGGAGGTGCGGAACATACATTGGTGCAAAGAATGACCAGTACCCTACTGCAGGCAAGCGTCCTGGGCAAGAGATTCATGCGGGAGCAAGAAATTTTAGGAGCGGAGGTGAAAGACAATGGGAAGCATCAATTGGGCCCTGACCGGCGGTTTGGAAAAAGGGGCAATGCGGCGAATGGTAGCCACCACCGCCCGATCGAGGATGGCATGACCGGAGCTTGTGACCACATTGATCGCTTCCACATGGCCATCGGTTTTGAGGACAAAGGAGACCACAATCTTGCCACTGAGCCCCAGCTTGCGGGCCGTGCTGGGAAAACGGAGGTTGTTGAGTATTTTTTTGCGGACAGCGTTGAAGTCATAACGGCTTGGGCTGCCCTTACCGTGATTGCCCCCTCTGAAACCTGCCTGGGCGGAGGCGAGGGGGCCTGGAGAGGAACTAGGGGCAGCCTGCGCTGACCCGGTGGTGGGAGGAGCAGAACTGGGGATAGTTGTTGCGGCTGGTGATGCATTTTGTTGGACAGGAGCCGGGGCAGCGGTGGTTTGGGCCAGAGGTGCCGGTTTGAATTTTCGTTTTTTTGCTGAAGCTTTCGCTGGAGCCTTTCGGGGAGGTTTGGGGGCAATGTGAACGGTTTGGGGCAGCGGTTGTTGCGCTGGCTTTGTTGGGGAATGGATCGCCTGCGGCTTGAGTGGTGTCGTGGGTGTGGACAGGGGGGCAGCCACAGGCGATCCAAGAGGGGTGTCCGCCTCTCCGGCCATGGCCTCGGAGACGGACAGGGATAAATCAATGACCAGGGGTGGTGTCGTGGTCAGCAAGTTTTGCTGGGCCGCAAGCACAATTGCAGCCAGACCGCAATGGAGCAGGAGCGAGAGGGCCAGGGCGCGATGTTGGGTTGTCATGGTTGTTGTTCGGTTTGCAGGCTGAGGTGAGAAAAACCCAGATTTTTGATCGCGGCAAAGACATCGACAAAGCCCTGGAGTGCAATCGATTTATCCGCGCGAACCAGCACCGGAGTCTCCCGGTTAGCTGCCGCCAGCTCTGTGGACAACTCTTCCAGACTCACCTGGGTGCCCTCCAGCCAGATGTGTTCTTCGCGATCAATCACCACAGATTTCGGATGGAGGGGGCTGGGCTTATTTTCGCTTGATGCCTTGGGCAGCTCCACCTGAATCCCGCCGGTGGCGATAAAGGTTGAGGTGGTGAGCACAATGGTCAGCAGAACCAGCATCACATCCACCAGAGGGATGACGTTGAGGTAATCAAAGCTCTTTTCAGTGTCCATGGCGGATATCCCACTGGAGAAGGAGCACCTTGCAGCGTCGCAAAAGCAGGTTGTAGAGGGTGACCGCCGGGATAGCCACCAAAAGCCCCAGAGCGGTGGCTTTAAGTGCCAGGGCCAGGCCGGTCATGATCTGGGTGGTGTCAAAACCACTGGTGCCGATATCATAAAAGGTTAGCATGATGCCGGTGACTGTGCCCAACAGGCCGATATAGGGGGCGTTGGAACCGATGGTAGCGATGAGATGCAGCTTTTGGGTGAGGTGCAGCTCTAAAGAGCGACGATCACTGTAGTCCTCCACCCGAGTTTTGCCATAGGTAAGAAAACGGTCCAGGGCCAGGGCCAGAGCGAGGACGCTGAGTGCGACCAGCAGCCCCAGGACGCCGTAGTCAAGAATTTGATGCAGATGTTCCATACTTCTTCTCACATGGGAACCTATCAGGGCTCCCCCTGAAAATTCGGATAATTATCAAAACGGTAATGATTGCGGGGGCTGGAGATGCTCGGCATCGGCCTGTGCAGCATACACCTGTAGGTAAACAGGCCGATAACACCGCAGCTTCGCTCTCCCCTGATCGCTTACCTCACATGGCCCAGGCCGGTACACAGACACGCCCCTGACTGTTTGCACCGGGAATGGCCGCCACATTGACTTCAATGCGGTACAATTCGCGCAGGCTGTCCCGGGTAATCACAGTGTGCGGCTGACCGTCGTCGACAATCATGCCATGATTAAACAAAATGACCCGGTCTGCGGTCATGAGGGCATGGTCAGGAAAGTGGGTGGTCATGATAAAAGTGAACCCCTCCCCGGCCAGTTGGTTGATGTCGGCCAAAAGGCGCATCTGATTGCCGTAGTCAAGGCCATTGACCGGTTCATCCATGATGAAAACCTCCGCCCCCTGCGCAATGGAGCGGGCAATCATGGTGAGCTGGCGTTCGCCCCCGCTGATTTCGGTGTAGGCTCGGTCTTTAAGCCCTAAGATATCCAGCCGTTCCATGGCCGCCTCGGCGACCTCCCGGTCGTCTCTGGAATAGGTGGAGAAGAGGCCGTGATAGGGCATTCGGCCCATGAGCACCACATCTTCCACCCTGTAGGCGAAGGCCTCGCGGTGAACCTGGGGTACATAGGCGATCCGTTTGGCAAGCTCACTGCGGCTGTAGGCGGCGAGGGGCCTGCCTTCAAAAAGAACCTCTCCGCTTTCTGGCTTGAGCAGGCCCAGCAGGGCCTTGAGCAAAGTGGTTTTGCCGCTGCCGTTGGGGCCGAGCAGCGAGACGACCTCTCCGGTGTTGAACTGCAGATTGACTCCTGCAAAGATGCTGCGGTCGCCGTAAGAAAAGGAAAGGTTCCGGGCTGCAAGTAGATGTGTCATTTCCACCCCCGTTGCGCGTTTTTAAGGACAAGAACAAAGAAAGGAATGCCGATGAGCGAGGTGACAATCCCGGTGGGGATCTCAAAAGAAAAGGCCAGGCGCGAAACATTGTCCACCGCCAAAAGGTAGAGGGCACCGGTGAGCGCAGCTGCAGGCAGGAGCAGGCGGTTATCCGGGCCGACCAGCATGCGGCAGATATGGGGAATAATCAACCCCACCCAGCCGATGATCCCGCCAATCACCACCGTGAGGGCGCTGATCAGGGTGGCGAGGAAAATCACTGTCAGCCGAACCCTGTCCACACGGATGCCCAGAGCTCTGGCCTCCTCCTCCCCCATGCTCATCACATTAAGCCGCTCTCCGTTGACGATGAGAATACCGATCCCGGCAAGCATGGGCAGACCAATGACTGCGATGGTCTGCCCATCCACCGCCGCGAGGTTGCCCATGAGCCAGTAGACAATGGCGGGCAGCTGGTTGGCCGGGTCGGCCGTGTATTTGATGATGGAAAGCGACGCGGTGAAAAAGGCACCGCTGATAATACCGCCCAGCACCAACATGATGATCGAGCTCGCCTGGAAGATGCGGGCAATGACCACGGCCAGGCCCACCGCACAAAATCCGAAAAACAGGGTGGAGCACTGGACCACCAGCCAGCTCTGGGAGCAGATCATGCCCAGGGCGGCGCCAAAGGAGGCTCCGGCCAGCACCCCCAAGAGGCCAGGGGAGACCAGCGGATTAATAAAAAGGGCCTGAAAGGCGGTGCCGGAGACCGAGAGGGTCGAACCGATCAGCAGGGCCGCCAGGATGCGCGGCAGACGGATATCAAGGAGGATATTGGTGAGCAGACTCTGCTGCTGGGCGCTCAATCCACCATGGCCGGAGATTTTCCAAACCAAAAAGGAGTAGATATCCGTAAGCGGCAGCTGGTATTTGCCCAAAGCAAGGGAGAGAAAGACCGCCAGCAGCAGAAGCAGGGCCAACAGGGTCAGGAAGAGATGTTTCATGGGTGGAGAACTTCCTTTGCCTGGGCCGGGGTCAGGTGAACACCAAGAAAAAGTGAATAAAATTCCTGGGTTTTCGCAATCATGTCCAGCGGGTATTGTTCCGGATGTAGCAGGTTGAGGAGCCACTTGATGCCCAGGACCCGCATGAAGGAGGGCGGTCGGTCGAACCAGTTGAAGGGCTCAAAGGGGATAAGGAAGACTTTTTTTTCTTTGACCGCGCGCAGGTTCTGCCAGCGGGGATCACGGAAAATGTGGGCAAAAAAGCTGGGCTCCTTCACTAGAATAACTTCGGGATCATAGAGCAGGAGCTGCTCCATGGAGATCTTCTCCATGCCGTAATGATCGAGCGTTTTTCCCTGATGGACATTGACGCCACCGGCCAGAGGAATGAGCTCCGCATGGAATGAACGGGAGCGTTCGGTGCTCAGGCCGTCGGTGCCTTCAGCGTAGTAAACGCGTACCCTGTTGTTCTCGTCAATGGAGGCCGCAATCTCTTTGGCCTGATCGATCGCCTCTTGGGCATAGTCAGCAAGACGCTGCCCCCGTTTCTTGCGGCCCAGCAGTTCACCGCTGAAGGCCAGGGCTGCAGGATAGTCTTCAATGGTCTGCATGTTGATCTGCACCAGGGGAAAGGGCAGCTTGGCCATGGAGGCGAGAAACTTGTTGTTGGTGGCATCATCGCGCCAGCTCCAGTGAACGATCAGATCCGGCTGCACCTTGAAGAGCATCTCCCGGTTTAATGTTCTGCCCTGGCCGGCCAGGCCACCGATCACCGGTAGTTTGCGATAGCCGGGTACTGTGTATTTTTTTTCGCTGGACCAGAGCGGAAAGTTGAGCCCGGCCAGGAGGCTCGGATCAATGGCGTAGACGAGGTAGGTTGCCGGAGGCGACACGGCCACCACCTTGGTAATCGTCTCAGGGAGAGTTATCCTGCGTCCGGCCATATCGGTAATTTCGCGGGCCTGTAAGGAGGGCAGCGCAAGCAGTAGAACCAGCGCCAGTCCCAGCAGGGGAGGGCGGGCGAAAGTGAAAAAACAAGACGGCATGGGATCCTCTTAGTGGAGTATTCGGTAGTAATCGACAGCCCCGGCACAGGGGGGGCAGAGAGCCTGCTCACCTACAGAGATCTCCCTGCCATCCATGATGATTTCCCCGCAGCGTGCACAGGGAACACGGGAGAGCGGCTTCCCCGGCATATCTTCAGGACGGAGAGAGACTTCAACCTCGTTGATGGTGAAAAGCTCGGTTTCAGGGATGGTGGCAAAATCGGGTTCTTTGCCACTGCCATCATCACCAGCCTTGATTCCCTTGGTGACCACGCGAAATGCCCTGTTGGTTTCGATGTTGATAAAGGTGGCGGCCATCTTGCCGTAGTCCCGAATCTTCATTGAACGCTTGCCCGGGCGGCAGCCTGTAAGCGCCATGATGGCATCTGTGGTGCATCGATCGATCTCGACAAAGACGATCAGTTTTTTTCGATCCGCCCCCTTGGGGTCGGTAATGCCAAGACAGCGCAGCCCGGCCATGGTCATCCGGGTGCCGATGCGGATGCCTGTGCAGATATCGCCGTGAAATTTTCCGGCCTGTTCGACCAGCCGTTCATAGGTGTCAAAGTAGGGTGTGTCCATTGTTACTTATCCTTATGCCTGCGTCTGTGAGATCTATGCTCATCAATACAGGGGGTTGTTAACAGGCCTGCACCAGGCCCAGCTGCTGCAGACGGAGAAGGTTGGGCAGATTTATTTTGCGCACGCAGCCGTCAAAGAGGCGGTAGCCGCCCCCGCCCTCGGCCAGCAGATCCAGAGCTCGGTCGATGTCGGTGATCATGGAGGTACCCACCATGGCCACTTTGCGGGCAAAAAGCGGATCCGGCACAAAGCCGGCGCTGGGACCGACAACCGCAATCGCCGTGTCCGAGGGCGTGAGTGCCAACAGCTCGCTGATCGAGCCGTTGGCCACTGTTGCCCCGGTGAAGATGGCAGTCTGGCAGTTCTTGAGAGCTACAGCCGTCTGTTCGGGGGGGACAAAGGTGCCGTACCCAGCCTGGGCCTCTTCCTCTGTCTCTTTTTTGCGATCAATGATGGTTACTTCGGCTGGCTGCAAATCTTTGAGCCGTCTGAGCAGGGGGATGATCGCCCCCACCATACAGACCCGGCGGCCCCGAAAGAGCGTATCCATGGTGGAGAGATCATCTCCGCCATCCAGGCTGTAACAGCCATGCGCAAACAGCGGGACCGAGAGCGCATTTAAGGTGGCCAGACGGATCACGCCGGAAAAAGGATGGACCAGCTCACCGGCCAGAATGGAGGAAACCTGCATTCCTCGAACCGTGGGGGAGCCTCCGCGAAGAATACGGCGGCCAGCGTTCTTGACCGCCTCGGGCGGGGTGTAGGCAACGCCCCCCTCGCCAGTTGAGAGTTTGAGGCCAACAAAGAAGACGCCCACGACCAACCGTTCAATGGTGATGGTTTGCAGATGAGGGCCGTGGGCTCTTTGCAGTACCTTTGTTGCCTCGGCAAGGATGGGGGCGACCTGATTGAGCTCATTGATGGAATCGGGTTGTCGGGCGGTCATTGTATCTCCTTGCGAAAGCGAATCCAGAGTCCTTCGTCGTTGCGAGTCACTAAAAACGGATGGATACCGGCACGGGTAAGGCCTTCTTGATACTGTTGGTCACTGTGGTGGGGGGGACGTTGTTTTTCCTGCCAGTCGGGATAGGTTTGCCGCCGCAGTCTTTTCATTGCCTCCCGTGTGTTCGGATCCCCCAGTCCCCCACCGATATAGGCCTGTCCACCGGGACGGAGAACCCGATAAATCTCTGTAAAGGCCGTGGGGAGATCCTCCCAGAAGGGGAGGGATCCTCGACTGATCACCAGGTCCATGGACTGATCCTCCAAAGGAATCTGCTGGACAGAACCATGGACAATTTTTGCTCTGGTGGCGCAGTGAAAATGGGCAATGTTTTCTTGGGCACAGGCCAGCATTTCGCCAGATTGATCGCAAAAAACAAAATCAAGTGCGGTGATCTGGGCCAGGGCCAGTCCCAGGTAGCCGCCCCCACAGCCGATATCAAGACAATGGCCTGTGGTGATGGAGGTTTCTTCGACGATACGCCGGGCATAGTAGGAGTAAATAGGTGCATGTACGCCCAGGGCCACCTCGTTGTAGAGCGGAATGTTTTCGGGGTGCATAGAGAAGTTTTCCTGGAGTTAGAATCTGTAGCGTGCGGTCATGAGATAATTCCGCCCCTCTTCGGGGTAGCCATCTGAAAGCGCATAGTTTTTATCCAACAGATTTCGACCGGTGAGTGACAGATCCCAGTTATCAGTAAGCTGGTAGCCGATTTTCAAATTGACCAGGGTGTAGTCGCCCGTTTGCACATAGCCGCTGCTGCCGTCTGCGGGCGTGGACCAGCGTTGGTCTGCATATTCAATGGAGGGAATAATTTGGAGATCCTCCATGGGCGTCCATTTACCGTAGAGAAATATTTTGTGCCGGGGCGTGCCGGTGAGATGGTCATTGGGATCTTCGGGATTGTCGATCTTGGCATCGATGTAGGTGTAGTTGCCGCCAAGCTCCAATTCATCGGTCAACAGGGTAGAGAACGCCAGCTCGACACCTTTGAAGGTTGCCTCTCCCACGTTTTGGTACTGGGTGTACCAGCTGCCGCCATACTCCACGGCAACGGATTGCATGGCATCATCGACGGTGTTGTGAAAGAGGTTGATCTCGTAATGGAGGGTGGAGAAGAGCATGTCGGAGATGCCCACCTCCAGGTTGAGGGCACGCTCCGGATCAAGTCCCGGATTGGAGAGCGCGCCGCCAAAGCGTGAGCTGAAACGTTCAAACATGGTGGGAAAACGGGTGCGATCGGAAAGACTGAAATGTGCCTTGCCCTGATCCCGGTAACGGTAGACCAGCGCACCCTGGTAGTTGGTGGCGGAGCTGTCCTTGGTGGGCTGGTTGAATAGGCTATCGCGGTATTCCTCGGCTGTGATGGTGTGCCGTTGATCCTGAGAGATCCCCAGGATGAGATCGAGCTTGGGGGTGAGGTGGATCGTGTCCTCAAGGGCAAGAGAATAGATTTCTTCCTCGGTGTCCTGCTTGGGTTCGGTAAAACCGGAGGAGTAGGTTGTCTGCCACTCGGTATGGTTGTCGCGGCGATAATGGAGCGCACCTTTGAGGGTCTGATGGGAGAAGGCGGTGGTGCCCAGTTCCAGAGAGGCTCCGTAGGCGTTGTCATCGTAGTAACTCTTCCACTTGGGCGTGGTCAGGTCGAGATCGATATAGGCGACCAGGTCGTTGCTGAACTCATTATAATAGAGTTTGGTGTTGAGATAGGTCGTGGCCGTCAGCTGGGTGTGGCCCAGATAGTAGATGCTGGTGACGTCCCAGGTGGGCCAGTCCCAGAGGCTGACGGTCGAGGTGCCGGTGACCGCACCAATGCCGTGCTTTTCACCGGCCTGGTGCATGAAGTTCAACGAATATTCATCGGTGGCGTTGGGAGTAAAGCCGACCTTGAGATTGGTGCGCCAGTCCTCTTTGTCGGTGTGGTCCCGGTCACCGCCATCCTCGGCCAGGGTGGAGTCATAGTCGTCGGAGAGCCGCCAGTGATCGACATCCCGCTGTTCCAGGCTGGCCTGGTAGTAGAATTTCTCATAACGACCGCCGACGTTACCGTAGACGGTGTTGCCACTGTACTTGCCGTCATTGCCAAGCGAGATGGTGTCGCGAAATTCCCCCTCAAACTCCTTCACCGGTTTGCGGGTGACCAGGTTGATGGTGCCGCCCATACCGTCGGGGCCGTTGAGCACGGAAACATAGCCCTTGGAGATCTGAACTTCCGAGAGGTCGGGGGTGAGAAAGCGGTCAAAATCGATGCGGTTATCCGCTGGCAGGTAGAGGCGAATGCCGTCCATGGTGAGCGGCACCTGCCAGCGGCTGAAGCCGCGCAGGGAGAGGGTGGATTCGTTGCGGTTGCCACTGCCGCTGGTCATGGAAACACCGGGAACCAGATTGAGGGCTTCGGGCAGACTGTCGCGGTTGAAATCGTAGAGTTCTTCCTTGTCCAGGCTATCATAGCCAATGGGATTGTTGCCCTCTTCAACATCGGTCACCGTGATCTGACCCAGGGTAAAGACGTTGTTGAAGGATTCATCATTTTGCGGGGTTTCGGCGGAAACAATTCCATACATTGCCAGCAGGCTACAGGCGCTTAGCGAGAGTGTCTTTCTATTGAATATGTGCTGCATAGTTGTGCTCAGAGTCTTTGTTAAATCAATTTGTTAATCCAAGGAGTGGCACTTATCAGAATGCCCAGGCCAACTCTAACCCCACAGTCCGTCCCCGATCCGGGTAGTAGCCGGTGACATAGCGGGTGGAATAGTGCTCGTCGCCCAGGTTGCGGCCAAAGAGGGTGGCCGTGAGCAGAGTGTCGCCGAGGAGAAAGTCGCGTTGGATATTGGCATCGATTCGGGTGTAGTCACCGATGCCGTCCACGTTGTAGGTCCCTTTGGGGCTGGAGGTTTGGGTCCACTGATCAACCTGTTTGATGGAGAGATTGAACCGGTAGGGCTGCCAGGTGTGCGAGAGGGTGAGGCCAAACATGTTTTCCGGGGTGGAAAGGCCGATGGCATCGCTGGTGATTCCATTTGAGGTGGTTTCGGCATCCAGCATGCGGGTCCAGCTGAAGCTGTAGCTGGTGTTTTCAAAGAGTTGCCCCTTGATCATCAACTCCAGGCCCCGTCTCCGTTCATCGGATTGGGTATAGTAATAGTAGGTTTCGCCATCGACCTCGTAGGTGCTGGTGCTGGCGGTCTTGGCATTTTCGGTATCAATATCGAAATAGGTAAGCGTTGGGCGAAACCAGGAGACAAGGTTTGCCTCCAGTGCCAGCTCGATGCGTTCCTGACGTTCGGCCTCCAAATCGTCGCCCAGTGAGCGCAGGGCAAAGTCATCGGAGGTCCCCTGGTCACCGTAATAGTAGCGGCCATTGAGCGTGAACATGTCGTTGAGCTGGTAGCGAGCGCCCAGGGCGTAGATTTTTGCCGGCGCCATGTCGACGTTGTTGTTGGCGCCGTCGCTTGCGGCTGATTTGCTTGAATAATCGATATGTTTTTGATCCTGGCGATAGCCGGCATCGAGCACGAGCCGCTCGTTGAAGAGCTTTTGTTCCACCGAAAGAGACCAGCCGTTGATGGTGGTATCGTAGCGGTTATAGGCACTGCTGAGGTTGGGGCCGAATCCCTGAGAGTTGAACATCTGCCAACCGGCCTGAAGGAGGGTGTTGCCAAAACGGGCGTTGTGGCGCAGGCCAAAACCCGAGGTCTCTTCACTGAATTCGCGCAGCGTGGCCGTGCTGCTCCCAAAGGTCCCATCATGCTCGGTCTGTTCGTATTCCACCTTAAAGATATTGAAGAGGGTGGTCTGGTTGGGAGTCCACTGCAGGGCCATGTCACTGGTGTAGAGCTCGGTCTCAAGCGGGTCGTACCACCATTTCTGCGCCATCAGGCTGCCATCGGTACTCACCCCGCGTTGCATCTCCATGGTGCCCGAGTCTTTGTAGGCCATCATGTTGAGGTTGAATTTGCCGTAGGTAAACCCGGCACTGGCCATGCCGCCGGTATTGGAGCGACCATCAAACCAACTGTCCTGGCTGGGACGATCCATATTGGCCAAAAGCCCGGCAATGTACCCCTGAAGCGGGCGGGCGGGACTTTCTCCATCCGCCTCACCGAACCGGGTGCCCACATAGAGACTTTCGCTGGATTCTATGGGGTGGCCGCCTGCTGCCTTTTCTGCAGATACGGTGAGGACCCCTTCGGTCTTCTTGGGTTGCTTGGTGCGAATGATGACAAAGCCGGTGTTGAGCCCAGAGCCGGAATTTGATGCGCCAATCGGGATTGATGGGCCCAGCGTCAGGGCCGTGGCGCCCCGGACCACCTGCATCTCTTCGATGGCTGCCACTGGAAATTTGTAGAGGATCCGGTTTGCCGATGAGGGAAGCACGGCACCATCGATGATATAGGTAAAGGTGCCACCTCCCCGTTCTTCGACGATGTAGGGGCTGCGTCGACCCTGGTAGATCAGATTCACTCCGGCCGCCTTCTCCAAAAGATCAAAGACGTTGTTTGGTTTGAGTGCTCTAATATCCTCCTTGGTGAAAACTTCGGTACCAAAGCGTGCGCTGGCCTCAACCCGGTAAAGGTTGGTGGGGCTGTCGGCTTTGAGATCCTCCCGTTGCTGCTCACTGTTGTCTTCTATGACGATAGCTTCAAGCTGGCGCGGTGGCGCGGTGGCTGCCGCATCGTTGGCCAGGGCCGGTGAGGTGGCGGCAAGGATGAGTGTCGTGGCCAACTGACTGGCCAGGACGGTTGTCGGGTACTGCAGGTCCATATTTCCTTCCTTTTTGTTGCTGAGGGGCGGGGCAATCACTGGGCCCCTATACATCCAGTTTCTTTATTTACGGCGGGTGTTGCGGGCTGTTCCATCATGATCCAGAGCCCGATGTCCTCGTCATGGAGGATGGAGTAGTTGCTGATACCGGCTTGGTGCAGATTCTTTTCAAAACGATTACGCATTTCCGCGCCAAGATTGGTTCGCATTTTCTGGCCAAACTGATCCTTTCCTTGATTGCGCTCGGCCATTTGCAGACGGATTGATTGTTTGAGCAGCGCGTTGCCAAATCCTCCGCCGATAAAGGTCTTGCCCCCAGGAGCCAGCACGCGCTTGATTTCCCGAAAGGCCTGGGGGAGATCTTCCCAGAAAAAGATCGATCCCCGGCTGATGACAAGATCTACGGAGCCGTCCGGCAAGGCGATGGAGCCTGTGTCGCCCGGCAGCAGTCCGGCCCGGCCCCGCAATCCGTTTTCATCGATGGTGCGTGCACAAAGTTTGAGCATTTCAGGGGATTGATCCAAAAAAACCATGTCCAGTTTCGTCTTGCGGGCGACGGCCGCCCCGAGGTAGCCGGAACCGCAGCCCAGATCCAGGCAGGTTCCTCGGGTGATGCCGGTATGGAAAATGATCTGTTCGGCAATCACCGGGTAGACTGGGGCAAAGACGGTGCGGGCGATGGCGTCAAACTGTTTGGCATTGATCTTCATTGTTCCTTGTTCCAGTAAATCACTGCCCAGCGCACAGTGTGTTTATAGGCAAGGGTCCAGCCACCCCTGGTTTTACAGAGATGTTTCTCGAAGTAACGGCGCAGATTGTGTTCTTCGTCCGGGGTGAGGGTGCCAAGCATCCAGTTGAATTGTTCAAAAGCGTCGTCAATATCGTGAAAAACCTTGTTGCCGCCCCCATTGAAAACAAAGCGAATCTCGGCGTGAATGCCCATCTGATGGAGCAGGTTATAGACGAAGATGTAATCTGGCCCTCGGTTGAGGCTGCGTCCGATGGCGTCAAAAATGCGGCGGTCAAAGGGCCCGTCTCCAACCAGTGAAGCGATGTAGACGCGATGGCGCGCTCTGCTGTCGAGTTTCGTGAGCGCGGTCCGCAGGTCTTCGACCACCAGAGAGCGTGAGGCAATCGCGACGTCGTGCTGGTCGATGCCAGCCAGGGACCAGTCGTCCTCCCAGCTGGTGACCCGGGTGTGAATGTTGGCAATGCCATGTTCGATACAGTGGGCATTGAGCAGCGCGATCATATTTTCTGAGAAATCAATCGCGGTCACCCGCTGCACCAAAGGCGCAATGGGGATGGCTAAGGTTCCGGCCCCGCAACCGACATCAAGAACGCTCCAGTGGGGTTGGGGGGTGAGCAGGCGGATAAAGTGATCGGCATAGTTGCTTTTGCGCGCATTTTGGGCAAAGGAAGCCGCTCGTTTGTTCCAGTGTTCGCTGTCGTGGCGGTCGTGACTGCGCTTTTTCAGCGCCTCCTGCCAGGCGATGTTCCAGTCAAGAAGAGGCATGGGATTCACCACAAAAGAAGACATCATTGCCCTACCGCCTGGGGTAAGTGCGCACAATCGGGATGTTCGATGGTGTAGTAGGCATTACCGGTGGCGCAGGGACGGCAGAACGGGTGGCCGTAACGGTCGATGTCGCGAGCATCGAGCACGTACTCGCCGCAGAGTGCGCATTGCACCTTGCGTGTCGGACGCCCGGGCATGTCTTCACATTTGATGGGGACCCGCACCGCAAGATAATCAAACATATCGTGCTCCTCCATCTCCTGGTAAGCGCGCATTTCAGCCTCTTGTTCAGGCAGTGTCGGGTAGAGAGCAAAAGCCTTTTTTTGGGCATCCGGGTGGGAGAAGATGCGGAAGGCGACCCCCGTTTCCAGGTTGACAAAGGTGGCCGCCAGCTTGCCGTAATCGATAATTTTCATGCTGCGGCGGCCCACGCGGGAGCCGGTGACCGTCATGATCGCGTCGGCAGCGCAGCGACCAATTTCAACAAAGACAATGAGTTTTTTTCGATCAGCTCCCAGGGGATCGCTGATGCCGACCAGGTCCAGGCCGAACATGGCCAGACGGACACCAATGATCTGCCCCAGGCACAAGTGGCCGTGAAAGGCGACTGCAGCTTTCAGATGCTGTTTGAATTCGAGATGGTTCAACATGGTGTTCTCCGCTGTATAATTCCTTAAATATGCTGGGCTTTAGCTTCTTTATTCTGAAAACGAATAACGACGAGCAAGCGAAAATTGAGTTCCATAAAAAACGTTAGTTAAAAAAAGAATAACGGTGGGCGAATGATTAACCTGAGGTTAACGTATCTCTGAGAACCGGTTCCGGGGCTTACTCGACCATAATGATTTCTATGGTTTTGAGACGGTGCACATAACGCGGTCCGCTTAAGTGATCATTGGCGGAGATCAGGTCAACCTCACCGTTTCCCCCGTGCAAGGGCTCACCTTCGCGCTCAAAAATAACAAGTATGCCTTCACCGTTTGCGGAGTTGAAAATTTCCTGCCAGGCAAAGACGGTTTTGTAGCCATCATCAGAGGCGGCAACCACATACATCTTTTTGGTGTCATTGTGGGCCGTGACGATGACCTCAGTCTGGTTGATCAGATCCGCAAGGAGAACGCCACGCAGGTTGCCGATGTTGCCTTTGGGCTCGCCGCTGCCGCAGATGAGGGGCAGGCTGCCGGTATCCAGACAGTCCATGGATTTGAGCTGTTCCAGGGGAAAGGTCATGGGGGCGGCTACGCGACCGGTAATGGTCAACGGGGCAACGGTGGAGGATTCAGGGGAGGTGGCTGGGATTGTCTGCTTCATGGGGGTACCTGTTGTTCTTCTGATTTGTACTCTACTTCTATCGATAATTTTTTAGGGTTCGAATCAACTCGATCCCGATCCTGCTGGAGCGTAGTTTTTATTGGCGTGACAGATACCGCGTCAGCAGAATCAGCCCCAAGGAGAGTAGCCCTAAAAGCAGGACCAGGACAAAGGCTCGTTGGTATTCGCCGGTAAACACTGCATTATAGACTTCAAGCGAAATGGTGTTGGTTCGGCCGCTGATATTCCCGCCAAGCATCAGGGTGACCCCGACTTCACCCAGGGAGCGGGCAAAGGCCAGGGAAAGCCCAATGGCAATACTGGTTTTCAGTGAAGGCAGGATCACGCGGAAGAAAATGCTCAGCGGTGATTTACCCAGCACCAGCGCCGTTTCGACCAGTCGGGTTGTTTCTCGACGCACGGCAGCCTGCACCTGTTTCACGATCAAGGGTAAACCGGCAATGCAGGCAGCCAGCACCACACCCCAGAAACTGAATATAATTTCCAGCCCCAGGGATTCTTTGAGCCAGATGCCGATGGCACTGCGTCGTCCCAAGGCTAAAAGCAGCAAAAAACCAGTGGCGATGGGGGGGAAGACCAGGGGCAGGGTGACGAAGAAGTCAAGGAGCGGGAGCCAGCGCCCCTTGCCGCTTCCCAGCACATAGCCCAGGCCGACGCCACCCACCGCCAACAGGGGCATGGCAACAAGCGCGACCTTGCCGCTTAAGGCGATACATTCCCGTGTGGCAGGTTCACGCAGTACTTCGAGTATCCAGGCTCCACTCATGGTTAGAGTCCGTGTTTCTGGGCCAGCTTGCGCGCCTCAGGCGACTGAAGAAAGGCAATAAATGCCTCGGATGCCTCGGTATGAGGGCTTGCTGCTAAGCGTTTGGCCAGAATGATGATGGGCGAGTAAAGGGACTCATCCACAGGGATCAGCTTGCCTACCTTGGAGGCCATGGCCATGGCCTCGGTCAGGTTGATAAAGCCGACATCCACCTCACCACTGAGAAGATAGGTGCTGACCTGGGGGACAGTGCCTACAATCAGCAGCTTTGTTTGCAGCGGTTGCCAAAGACCTGCGTTGTTCAGGTATTCGTTGGCCGCAAATCCATAGATAGCCTTGTGGGGATCGGGCATGGCAACGCGGGTGATGGTATCGTTTGTCAGTTCACTGAGTGTATCCAGTGTGCATCCCTTGGCCACTGCGGCCACCAGTTTTCCCTTGCCGATACTGTAATCGCCGGAAAAGTGCAGGTCAGCCTTGCCCAGGTGCCGTTCATCACCCAGGAGAAAGTCAAAGGCGCCACTCTCCTGAGCCTGGGGAATAATCTGGCCCATGTTGCCAAAAACCTGCTGCACCGGGTAACCCGTTTGCGCAGTGAAGGCGGCAGAGAGGTCGTGGACCAGTCGTTTATAGCCGGCCCCCGAGGCAATGGTGAGTCCTTCCCTGGCCCAGGTAGGGGCCGCCTGAGCCAGGATAAGGAAAAATGCTGTCAGTGTTCGAGTGAGAAGGAGCATGGAGCCTCCTGAATAAAGTGCATTGATATGGTTATGCCGCAAGAGTCTGTGCATCCTGGTCGACATGCTTGAGATCCTGCAGCAACAGTTCGCGTTGCCGGGTCAGCCAGTGGGGATCTTCCTGCCCCTGTCTGAGCGCGATCACCTGGGCTCCACTTGCCAGGGCCTCGGTGAGATCATGGGTGACCTGAATAATAGTCAGCCCTAAACGGTGCTGTTCGCGGTTGAGTAACTCACGCAGCAGACTGCGGTTTTCAATATCCAGGGCTGAAAAGGGCTCATCCAGCAACAACAACCGGGGGCGACGGGCAAGGGTTTGGCACAATGCGGCCCGTTGCCGTTCCCCGCCTGAGATTTGGTGGGGCCGTTTTTTTGCGAGATGGTCAATCCCCATGGCCGCCAAATGTGCTTTGGCATCCTCTTTGTCCGGCAAAACAAAGCCGATGTTTTCTTCCAGGCTCATGTGGGGAAAAAGTGCGTAATCCTGGGCAAGAAAGCCGATGTTGCGGTGGCGGGTGCGCATCTGATACTTCGAGCGGCTCTCGTTCCAACACTGGCCGTTAAAGAAGATCCAGCCCTGGTCGATGGATTCAAGTCCTGCCAGGCAGCGCAGCACCGTCGTTTTCCCCGAGCCGGATGGACCAATCAGCATCAGGGTGCTGCCCGCCGGGACATTAAGGTCCATGCGCAGCTCGGTGTGATCAAGTTGCTTATTGATACGGGCACTCAGCCCACCCTGGATGGCGTTCATTAGCGTGGCAGTTGGGCAAGCAATAACGAGGATAACTCCCGCGGGCAGGTGATCATGGGGCAATGGCCGGTGTTGAGTTTGCTCACCGTCCAACTGAATTGCTCTGCTTTGCTTGCCATGGCCTGAATAAAGGGGCTCACCGTTTCAGTACAGGTGATAAAGGAGGTCGGCACCTTGTGCGGATCAAACTCCTCGGGGAAGACTGTGGTAAAGCAGGCTCGGCTAAAGGGGCGCAGCCGTGCCTGAAACCAGGACACGGTTGTCTCGGGAATACCGAAGACCATTGGGGGCCAGGGCTGAATCAACCCGTCTGGCAAATGATGCTTTTCAAGCATTTGGGCAAACTGCTCTCCGGCCACCTGCACGAACGATTGATTGGTCTGGGGGATGACGGCGTCGACAAAGATGGCCTGGCGAATGCGATCCGGACAGCGCATCATCAGGGCGCCGCAGATGAGGCCGGAGAAGGAGTGCCCCACCAGCGTGATATCACGGAGATCTTCCAGCTCGAGGTAGGTCTGCATGTCCTGAATAAGGCGGGTAAGATCCACCTTGCCAGAGTCTGCGTCGGCGAGAAAACCACAGCCCGAGAGGGTGGGCGTATGGACTGCATGCCCCTGGCTCTGCAAATAGGGAGTGAGTTTCTGCCAGACCCAACCACCTTGGAAGGCGCCGTGGACGAATACAAAAGTTGCCATAATTTTCCTCTTGTTGCTCAGATTGTTATGCGGCGAAACGATTATCGCTGAGGTGATGGGTGGCATTTTGGGATTTGCCTTCAAACCAGCCAAAACGATCGGCATCGCAACGATCAAAATCGGCCACATAGGGTTTGATGTCGATCACCGGTGTTTGGTCAAGCACATCGACACAGCCCAGGGTGATCGAGCTCTCCCCCACCTCTTTAAGGCGCATCACCGACAGGCCAATGGGATTGGGACGTTTAGGAGAGCGGGTTGCAAAAATGCCGTGGTCCTTGGTGTCGAGAAAGGGTTTGACCGTCAGGTCAAAGCCCACGATCTCATGGAGATGATAGAGGACGTAGACGTGGGAAAAGCCTTCAAGATCCCGCAACCCTTCACGAAATGCGGGGAGGACATCAATGCGGCCTTCAATATTTTCGGCACCAATTGGCTGGATAGGCATTCCCTTTATATCGTGGAAAGGAGTATTGAAATATCCAATGGGGGTGTATGCGATGTTCATCATGCTAACCTACTTTTATTCCTTGGTTAATGAGAATATTTGTCCGCTCGATATGCGTGTAGAGATACGATTTATACAAAAGAGTTTTTCAATCACTGCTTTTAAAAAGATAATTTTTATTTTCCTGGGCCGAGACGAGGGGAAAAGTCGCTGGAGTTTTGAGGGCTTAGATTATTTTTATTGTTAATAACGCTGCCACTGTGTGATATAACTACTCGTTATTATGGTAAAAAATAACTTTTTACTCCTTGACTCCCTGATTCCACATGGGCATAGTGTGGCCTCAATCGCGGCTTACAAACAGTGCCGCTGTAAAATTTTTGCTCGAAGGAGGTCATTATGGCACTGAGCGCACGTAATTTGTTGAAAGGAAAAGTTAAAGAAGTAACAAAAGGCATGGTCATGGCAGAGGTGACAATTGAGGTCGCGCCCGGAGTAGACGTTGTCTCCGCAATCACCACCAGCTCTGTTGAACGTCTGGGACTGGCTACCGGCAAGGAAGTCGAAGTTGTTATTAAAGCGACCAGTGTCATGCTGAATGCCTAAGTTGAAATGACTTATCCAATCCGGTCTTACAGATAAAAGACCCGATTTTTACGTCGTTTGTACCGGAAGTGGTCTCTTCGTTGTTTGTTTATAAAAATAACGGGAAGGCCACTTCCCCCTTTCGCCGTTTCTTTTTTCCCTTTCAATAGTGCCGGGCCCTTTCCTGAATGATGGAAAACCAGGCCGGCTCAAATTTCCGCCAGTATTGCTTGACGGTCACCATCCCTTTCTCGGTCAACGCAACGTGGTCCGGAAAAGGAGCATTGTGTGGAAAGCACACCAGCGGTTCTGAAAAGGATTCATTCATTTCCTGTATAAGATCAAGAGCATGTTCCTGATCTATCTTGGAAACTCTGGCCGCTTTCGTCAGCGATCCCAATGCCTCAATTTCGTTGAGCAACACCGCCTTACGATACCCAAGGGTGACCCCTTTTTCCATTTCGATGATGACACAACAGTCGGGTGGAGTCATGCAGGCTTTTTTCATAACCATTTCTCCCAAAGCTCGCTATTCTTTTTTTGAATAACGGTGAATTTGTTGAACCGTTAAGCGATGCTGTCAAGCAGGGGCAGGCAATCTGGCAATGCTTGACCTGCGCCTCTTTTTCTAGAGCGTTCCCGTTATTCTTTTTTGAATAACGTTGTTGCCTCTATCTAAGCAAACAAGAAGCCAGAAAATAATTATTTAAATAATATGATAAAAATTAATATGTTATCTTGTGTTTCTTGAGCCAGGGCTCGATGTGGAGAGCAGACATGAAAGGTATTTCTAGTCAGGTTTGCTACAAAAATGAATTTTTTTTGACAGGGATGTACGACCCTCCTTCACTCAAAAAAGAGAAGCAAGGGACTGGAGGCGGGCGATATGGTGATATCGCAGCTTTTGGTTGCACCTCTGACCGTCGAGATGTTGTAGGTGCCCAGAACCAATGACAGTGTATGCGCTTTAAAGGGTATAATTTCATCGAAGCAACAGATTGTTAGCTGGAGAAGCGCTGCTTGCCGAGCATCATCGGTACTCATCGGGGCTTCAGCAGCAGGGGGTGGGGTATTCTGCTCTGCCAATTTCGTTGAGTCTTTGTCCTTTTGAACTATACTGGAGAACCTGCGCGCATCCCTCTGTTCGTTGACGACTCGCCGTCACGGATTCAGGACCTGATTATTTAAGCCCCCTGGAGTTTTCCCATGAGTATCGCCCTTGCAGCCTGCAGTATCATTTTCCTCTCTGGCGTTGTGCAAGGGCTGACCGGGTTTGGCAGTGCACTGGTTGCCATTCCTCTCTTGAGCCTGATCATGGATGTAAAGCAGGCGATTCCCCTGGCTATCCTTAATGCCCTCATTATCACGACCACCCTCACCTACGCCCTGCGGCATCTGGTTGACTGGCGCAAGATCCTCCCTCTCTTGATTGGCTCAGTTCCTGGTGTTTTGCTCGGAGCAACCCTGCTGAAACACGCCGATCCAGAAATGATCAGCCGATTGTTGGGGATTCTCCTGATCGCGATCAGCTTTCTCCACCTCTTTTTTCGCCCCAAACCAATCAATCCTTCCTGTCTCTGGGGAGGGATCGCGGGTTTTTTTTCCGGCGCCATCAACTCCACAGTGGGGGCTGGTGGGCCCCCGGCCATTATCTATGCCACCCTGCAGAGCTGGAGCAAGGATGAGATTCGAGCCACACTCACAGGATTTTTTGTCTGTAATGGCTATGTCACGGCCTTGGTTCACGCAGGGCACGGTATCATTAACCAAGCGGTTGTACGTTTATTTTTTATTTCCTGCGGTTGCGTCTTACTGGGTACTTTGGCCGGTTCCCTTCTCAGTAAAAAAATTCACCGGGCAACCTATCTGCGTCTGGTCTATGTGCTGCTGACTGTCCTGGGCGTCATGCTCCTTGTTCGTTAGCCGTGAGCGGCTCAGGGAATCTCTAACCGCCCTGCAACCTCCCCATCTCTGCCCCCCCTTCGCTTTTTTTCTCCTGCGGGAAAGGTGATGCGCAGCTGCGTTCACAGTCTCTCAAAATGAAAGAGAACCAGACGCAGACTTGTATTCTGCGTGGCTCCTGCCCCAAAAAAAATAGGGATTTCATCTCGAATTGTGCGGGGTATGGTTTTTACCGTCCTGTATTTACACGAAAAAACAGTGAGAACCGAAAGCGGAACATATTTCGCTAGTGCCCTTGTAGTGCCTTTGGGGGCCGCTATAATACGAATACCCATTAATGTGGGACGAAGAGTAGTTGTGCAGGAGCATTTACAGAGCCAGGAGCGTATGACTCCGTGTTGTTCAAAAAATGCGTCTCTTGTTGAGGCGCATTTTTTTTATGGTCATGGCTGAAATACGAGCAAATAGTTGTCGCGGTCATGGTCGGTTTCACCTCTCTCCAATGCAGCCGGTGTGCGGAAGAGACATTGCCCTGCCACGTGCAGCAAAACAGGCAATAAAAAAGGCGCCCCAGTTCAGGAGCGCCTCTTGTGTTGGTAACCGAGAGAGTGGTCAGGCTGATCGTCTGTTACTTAACCAGCGGTTTGCCAACAGGAAGGATCGGACGACCGAACAGCTGGGCGTAGATAATTGCAGCCATCATGTACAGCGCCAGACCGGCACAAACGAGCAGGTCGATGGCGGTGATTTTGAGGATGCCTTTCATGCCGGCGATGAAAACCAGGTCAAGGCCGATGAAGCCAGCAAGCAGGGTAGTGAAGGTGAGGAACATGGCCATGTGAACGCGCATGGAGGCTACCCACATGATGGCGGTGTAAATGGTGAAACCAACCAGGAAGAAGCCTATGTCATTGCCGGTGATCCCCAGGTGTTTCATCCCAGGAGCCAGATCTGCCAGTGCCCAGATAAGTCCGAGGGCCATCCAGAAGGCGCCGTAGGTGCAGAATGCGCTGTAACCGAAGTTATTACCGCATTTGAATTCCATAAAGCCGGCAATAAATTGCATCAAGCCACCGACAAACATTGCTGCACAGAAAATTGTTCCTACGCCCATTAATCCCAGGTTATGGAACTGCAGTAATGTAGTGGTAATACCGAATCCGGCCAGACCTACAACTGCGGGATTTCCTTGGGGGGTTGCATCTGCCATAGTCTTCTCCTTGTGATGAGTTCATCTTTGTCCACGCCCTTTGCATGAACACTTAAAACTACAACTAACTAATGAGACTTATTGCTAAACAGATAAAAACAAGAAGAGGCATTTCGAATACTCGAAATGCCTCTGTACAGCAGGAATTGTTGCGTGGATTTATGCGTGTTTTTTCTCCGGTGCTTTCAACATCAGCAGGATGACGACAGCCACCGCCAGGACAACCGAGGAAACGACGAACGGCACCAGGAAGGAACCGCTCATGGCCTGGAGTTTGCCACCGAGGTAGGGGCCGCAAAAGCCGGCGACGCCCCAGGCGGTAAAGAGAAGACCATAGTTGGACCCTTGAGCGGAGGGACCGAAGTAGCTCAGAAGAGTCGCGGGGAACAGGGTGAACATGGCACCGTAGTTCCAACCTACGATACCGGCGATCAGTGCCAGCATGGCCGCGGAACCACCCATCGGGTAGAGTGCCAGGAAGGCAATGGCCTGGAGGGCAAACAGAACCACAAAGATAGCTTTGGTTCCGTATTTATCGACAATGGGGCCGACCATGACACGAACCAAGGCGTTGGTGATGGCCAAAGCACTGGGCGCGCCAGCTGCGGCCATGGCAATACCTTTTGCTGCTTCTTCGGGGATGGTGGCAGCGGCGTCCAACCCTTCTTTGGCGCGATAGGCGAGAGACATGGCATCAATACCATGCTTTGCGATGAGGCCGATACACATCAATCCGGCAAAGGAGCCACAGAAGTAGGCAAGCCAAAGCAGCCAGAATTGAGGGGTGGATTTTGCCTCTTCGTAGGTGTAATCACGAGTTTCTTTCGCACCAGCAGGCGGTGCGGGAGGATTCCAGCCGGCAGGCTTGTAGCCAGCGGGCGGGTTTTTGAGGCAAATAGCCGAGCCGACAACCAGAACGGCCAGAGCAATACCCACGTACTTGAATACGGGCAGGGCGCTGCCGAAATAGTTGATCATACCCGTGGCCAGTGGCGCCATGATAAAGGAACCAAGGCCAAGGCCGACAACTGTGAAGCCCGTGGCAAGGGCACGACGGTCCGGCCACCATTTGGGTGCAGTGGCAATCGGTGGCAGATAGACGCAACCGCCGCCGAAACCGGCGATAATACTGAAGTAAAGATAGAGTTGGTAGAGCTGTTTTTTGCTGCTAGCGCCAGCGGCTAACTCTTCCGGGGTGGGTGGCTTAATGGTGGAAACCATGAAAAAGCCAAAGGCCATAAGGATTCCGCCGAAGAGGACGACGTTCCTTGGACCGATTTTGTCGCTGAAGCGACCGGCAGGAAAGGTTACAAGACCAAAGATCAGACAGATGATGGCAAAGGCCAGGGCGACTTCGGGTACGGTCCACCCGAATTCTTTCATTAAAGGTTTGATAAAAACACTAAATGCATACAACAGTAATCCACAAGCGGTGCTGCCTAAAAGACCTCCAAGTAAGGGTAACCATCTTGGAAAAGTAGTTTCAGATTGCGACATTAATGCACTCCCCCTTGAAATGTAGTTTCTTGAACTGCACTTGCTGCTGTAATTTCGTCCTAACTTTCGTTGTTGCCTTTGTCACCTCCTTTACTGTTTAATTTTATTGATTTTTGTCTGACACTGCGTCGACCATTCCTCAATGTAGCGGTGACTATAAATGAGAAGGATATGGCTGTCAACGAACAAAAGCATCATGCCGTGTTCGATTTTTGCCATTTTTTCGCGGAGTTTGATGTTAAGCAGCCCAAAGAATGATTTGCCATTCAGTATAAACTCTAAACATATTCGATACCTCCTGACTGTCTACTCAGTTTTTTTAATTTGTTTCTGTATTGTATCTTGTCAAATGAAAAAAAAATCTTGAACAAAATCAGGGGATGGGGCGAACAAACTAAGTGCTGCCTAATCAGGGCAGCGACAGAATGATCAAATTTCAGGGAAAAGAGAAATTCCCGTATTCTAAGGATTATATCAGGTTACACATATCTCCAAAAGGTTTCTTTTGGCAGAAAAATTGTATTGTTTTTTCCCTCAGCTCACCATCGTGATACACTAGGTGGAACGCACAGCTATGGAGGCGAATACTGGTCGGACTGTCTGTCAGAATCGCAGCATTAAAAGATACTTTTTATAAAATAAGGAGAGAACGAATGGGAGAAGAAAATCAGGACATGCAGGAATTGATGGAGCAGATTGAGCAGGTTCTCGACGCTGCCCAGAAAAATGATCTTGATACGGTGTATGATCACCGGGCTGCGATTGTTTCCATGTATGCCCAGGCCATGGTCGAGTTCCACTTTGAAGAGAGTCAGCTTGAGTGGCTCAATGATCTGATCGGGGCCATAGAAACCGATGACATCGCTGGCTGTCGCCGTTTACTCGCCAAGGAAGAGGACGGAGAGATGGTCTTTCTCGCAACCCAGTTTGGTGCTGTTATGGCGGGTTTTTTCCACCATGATGAATGTTTGACCGTGCTTCAGGCTATTGGTTTGCAGGCACTGTTAAAAACGATCCAAGAGCAGACCACGATGAACTAGAACCTCGTTGGCAAGACGAAGTGTTTGGCAGAACTGGACCGTTGTCAGCGTACTTCCCGTCCCCGGCCTGAGTCGTGCAGGCCGGCAAGGACCCGCGGGTACGGCCGCAGGAATACCTGGGAAAGAAGGTACTGGTTAGCAAAACGAAGAGCGTGTGCCTCGATAAGGCGGGTGGCAGCTTGGAGCGGTAAACGTTCGTCGCGGTACTCTTCAATGGTATTGATCAGGTACTGCTTTTCTTCGGGACGCAGGTGTTCTGAGATCCAGCCAAAGGCATGGTAGAGGGTGTTGATCACCCCGGGGATGCGCATGGGGGTATCAAGGATATGGACCAGCTCTTCCCGGTATTTGCGCAACACTTCAACAATGGGCTCTTTGTCATGGTTGGCGACGATTTTTCCCGCGAGCCGAAAATGACTCTGATTATATGCAAGCAGCAATAACTTGTGGCTGGCATGGAAAGCCACAAGTGCCCCCATGCTGGGCTGGGCACAGAGTTCTCGGAAGCGAGCCAACGTATAAATTTTAATGAGAAAATGTTCGCGCAGGATGAGGTTTGTCAGGCGCATCTCATCTTCGAGTGCAGCGCCCGGAAAGTGTTGCTGAATTTGGGCGCCAAAGACCCCTGCTCCTTTTTTCAGGGGATGCGGTTTTTCCACGCCCTGGTAAATCTTGGTGTCATGGAGACCGCAACTCGGTGATTTGGCCTTAAGGATCGCACCGTCGATTTCCGGGTTTTCCTGGAGGATGGTTGCAATGGTGGCCTGCAGTTGTCCGGTGACATCGGTTTGGGTTGCCGGTTGGTACACCACCAGCCCCGCATCGGTGTTGCAGAGCCGAATTGGTGCCCGCGGGATACCTAGACCACAGTCGGTCTCCGGGCAGACCGTCACCATATCCACCTCGGGCTGAAGTTGTTCGACAAAGGCATTTTTTAAAATCTGGCCATCGTAACGGCAGGCGTCAAAGCCCAGACAACGGCTGACGAGTATCTTGGGCCGGGGAAAGTAGTCATCCATAAGGCTCTCCTCACATGGTTAACAGCAATCGCCAAATTTGGTTGTCCCCAAAAGCCGATTTTTCCAGCCATTGAGTATTGCAACTGCACAGCCGACACCCGGTCGCACCGATAATGCCTCAGTTGGGCAGTTATGGGCACAGGCGCCGCACTCCATACAGAGATCAATATCCCGGATGTGCACCTGCTTGCCGCTCAGCGTAAGAATCTGATGCGGACAGACCTGCACACAGAGACCGCAGCCAATACAGCGCTCCTGGGTGTAGCTGAGAGTGGACACTTCTTGTAGATAACGATATCCGCGCATCTCGGCTCCTAGAATATAAAAGCTCTGGCTACCCAGAGGGTGCAGGCTGTCAAAGCAGTGAAGGCTTGAACCGGGAGGCCCAAACGCATCTCTTTTTCCACCCCGCTTGGCGAGGTAAAGGGAGTGGAACCCGTGAAATTCATAGCCAGATAGGAGCTGATCGCGACCGCCCAGAGGGCAAGGGCGATTTGGCCTAGCCCGGTCAGGGAACTGGTCCATACAGAGGCCGCTGCCAGCACAGGTAACGCCGTTAGAATCCCTTTTAACCAGAATTGACGGAAGGGGAGCCAGGGCAGGAACAGCGGGGTAAGCACCGCGCCACTGAAAATGCCCAGCCCGGTGCTGTAAAGAAAAGCAAGGCCGGAGTGCCAGGCTGCCTGGAATGAAAAAATATACGGCCCGATTCCGGAGAGGAGAAAGCCGCCCAAAAGCAGGAGGACCAGCGGTTTACCCAGCAAAAATAATTCGACCGGAATAAGGACCAGCCGTTCTTGCAGGGTAAAGCTGACTTCACGCATGGTTTGATCGGCTGTTTTGTTGGCCTGGAGGTAGCGAGGGATATCAGCAGAGCGGATGGGGCCAAAGAGGACGCTCCAGCCACTCCTTTTTTTCACGACCTGGGCGGCGACCCCAGGAGCTGCGAGTTGTGGCACAATCAACTCCCGGTGGTGAACGACTTCATTGAGTTGATACCGCTGCACACTTTCGATCACCTCTTCCGAGGAAAACGTCCCTTTTCCCGCGGCGCACCAGACGTTTATTCCTCGCGTATCGACCACAAGAATCCAGGCATCGACCCCGCCAAGGCGAAGACGCAGGGCGTCAAAGGAGAGTTTGTAGTTGGCTGTCACCAGAACCGGTGACTGGGGCGTGGCTGAGCCTATGGCGTACAGACCTGGAGCAACGCGATAATTGCGGCGAATGAGACCAATGCGGGCTCCGATGGTTCCCCAGAAATCGTGAGCGTCGGCAACAGTGGCCACTCGGGGAACTGGTCCGATAGGGGTGTCGATAAAGTCGGTGACAAAGGGACAAAGGCTATAGCCTGCGCGTTCGTGAATCCCGGACCGGGGTTCAGGTTTGGGGCCTCAGCAGGGGGCTTCTGTTTGTGGTGAATGGAGAACCTGCTGCGTATTGGGGTTCACGGGGAGCGGTTGGGGAAAGGGGGAAAGAGAAGACATGGCGTTTCCTATCAATCAAGTCAAGATGTATACCTAAGAGTATTGTATCGCTTTGCAATTGGCCAGTCTAATTTTGCTGAGGCGCTGCATGGTTGCGTTTCCTTCTGTACGTTGAGGGGGTAAGGGGCATGGCAAGGGCCATCCAAACGTTGTGGGAAAGTGGTCAGCTTCACAAACGGTTGTCTAGAGCACAGGCAGCCTTACAAGCCTGTACGCTGTGTCCGAGGCAGTGTGGTGTCAACCGCATGGCTGGGCAACTCGGTTTCTGTGCAACCGGGGGGCGGGCAGGTGTCGCTGGCTATGGCCCACATTTTGGCGAGGAGGCACCGCTTGTGGGGCAGCGCGGTTCGGGAGCTCTTTTTTTGAGCGGATGTAATCTTGGCTGCTGTTTCTGCCAAAATGACGAAATCAGCCAGGGGACGGGTCCTGCCGAGGAGGTGAGTGCTGAACAACTCGCCTCCATCATGCTCGAGTTGCAATCCATGGGCTGTCACAATCTCAACCTGGTGACGCCAACCCACGTCGTGCCCCAGATTCTGGAAGCGCTTATTCTGGCTCTGGAACAAGGCTTTCATCTTCCTCTCGTCTACAATAGCAGTGGTTACGAGAGCTTGGAGACGCTTGCTCTCCTCGATGGGGTCGTTGACATCTATCTGGTGGATGCTAAATTTTGGAAACCGGAAACTGCGGCCCGTTATACTGGTGCGGCTGATTATCCGGAGCGGATGCGGTCTGCACTGCTTGCGATGCAGGCCCAGGTGGGCTCACTGGTGCTTGATGAACACGGCTCGGCTTTGCGGGGCTTGCTGCTGCGCCATCTGCTGATGCCGGGACTGGAGGCGGAAACAAGGGCTATACTCGATTTTGTGGCTGCCAATCTTCCCCTGGATACCTACATCAACATTATGGGCCAATATCACCCCTGTGGAAGAGCACGCTCGTTTCCTGAGCTCAATGTCGAGCTGAAAGCTGAAGAGTATTGTCAGGCCCTGGAGTATGCACAGTCACTGGGGCTGACCCGTCTTGATCAGCCTGATTTTGGCCGTCTGTTGCAGCATCTTTCTGAATAATCGTCCTTGTTCAGCTGTATTGATACATAGATTCAGGCGAAGTTCGATTTAGAAATGGTGAGTGAATAAGAAAGGTTAGGCGTTTTTTCTGATTTTTTGAGAAATCGTTTTGCAATTTGTTCATTTTACGCTTGACGAAGAAATAGTCCTCAGGTATTTACAAACATCATCCCCACATTGGGGGATAACTTTATTCCATAAGGCAAGTATGAAAACCGTATTCAGCGCCCTCAACATCATCGTATCCCTCGCACTCGTCGTGGTCGTCAGTGTGGTGGTCGTGGTGCGTGCACGGTTCGAGGCGCCTTAGCGGGATAGGTTCATAGAGATGACATCAACCCCCGTCGGCGCCTGCCGACGGGGGTTTTTTTTTGCCCTTACGCGACAACTCAACAGGAGGACCAGACCATGCCTAGACTCAACGGCGCTCAGATTATTATCCGCTATTTGGAAAAACGCGGTATCCGCACCATCAGCGGTATTCCCGGTGGCGCAAACCTGCCGATGTACGACGCCCTGGCAACAGATTCCAACATTCGCCACATTCTTGCCCGTCATGAGCAGGGGGCTGGCTTCATTGCTCAGGGAATGGCCCGTTCCACCGGTCAAGTCGGGGTCTGTTTCGCTACCTCCGGTCCAGGGGCGACCAATGTGCTCACCGCCATCGCCGATGCCTACCTGGATTCTGTGCCCGTTGTCTGTATCACCGGTCAGGTTCCCAGCACCCTGCTGGGAACCGATGCCTTTCAGGAGGTAGACACCTACGGCATGTCCGTCCCGATCACCAAGCACAATTACCTGGTACGCTCTGCCGCTGAGTTGCTGACCATTTTGCCCCGGGCCTTTCATCTGGCCGAGAGTGGACGACCGGGGCCGGTTTTAATTGATGTACCCAAAAACGTGCAGACAGAAATTCTTGAATTTGACGCCTGGCCAGAAGAGTGGAGCGCGGAGGCGGCGCAGGGGGACCCAGACGAAAGCATCTATGCCGCTGCGGATATGATCAATGCAGCCGAGAAGCCAGTTCTCTATTTGGGAGGTGGGGTTATCCATGCCAATGCGGCCGAGGAGGCGCGGCTGCTGGCAGAGCAGGGGAACATTCCCACGGTTATGACCCTGATGGGACTTGGTATCATGCCCACGGATCATCCGCTTTCTTTAGGTATGCTGGGAATGCACGCCACCCGCTCCACCAACCTGGCTATGGCCGAGTGTGATCTCCTGATCGCAGCCGGTGTTCGTTTTGACGATCGGGCCACCGGTCTCCTGGCCGAGTTTTGCCCCAATGCCAAGGTTATTCATGTGGATATCGATGCCAGCGAGATCGGTAAACTCAGAGCGGCAGACGCCGGGATCATCGCCGATGTTCGCACCACCTTCAGCGCTCTCGTGCCTAAGGTGGAGGCGCAGCCCCGGCAGGCATGGAAGGACCGTATCCTCCAGTTGCAGCAGGATTTTCCCCGGTACCACGAGGATGATTTTCTGCCCGGTCGCCCTTTTAACTACATCCGTAAGATCGCCGAACTCGCCGGATCCGATGCCCTGGTCTCCACCGATGTTGGCAAGCACCAGATGTGGGTAGCCCAGGCCTATCCCTTTACCGCCCCGCGTCAGCTGCTGACATCCGGTGGTCTGGGGACCATGGGCTTTGGCATGCCGGCTGCCATTGGGGCGTCCATGGCGAACCCCGGGCGTCCGGTTATCTGCTTCAGCGGTGATGGCAGCCTCCAGATGAATATTCAAGAGATGGCCACTGCGGTAGAGCAACACACACCGATTAAAATCGTTGTCTTCAACAACCAGAGCCTGGGCCTGGTTCGCCAGCAGCAGCGCCTCTTTTATAACCAGCACTACTTTGCCTCCTCCTACGGGATCAAAATTGATTTTGCCACCATCGCCCGAGGCTTTGGCATGCAGGCCTATGATCTGGCCACTGCCTCCAATCCCGATCGGGCCCTGGAAGAGGCCATGCGTTACCCCGGTCCCTGCTTGATCCATATTCCCATGGATATCGAGGAAGAGGTCACTCCCATGGTTCCTCCGGGGGCGGCCAATACCACCATGATCGGTGACAGTCACGCAAAGAACTGATGGGAATCTTGAATAATTGCTTTTTCTGCCAATCCCGCGGAGTCTTCGCTTACCTGTCATGCTTAAAATTTTATCCTCGGAATATCATTTATATGCCTGCGGTAAAATTTTGCGCAATCCTCGGAGTCTGCGCTTACCTGGCCTTGATTGAAAAATCTAATTATTCAAGATCCCCCCTTAAAAATATTATGGAGAACACTCTTATGAATACCACCATTCTACGTCTGCTCGTCAACAACCATCCCGGCGTGATGTCTCAGATTTGTGGGCTTTTTGCCCGCCGAGCCTTTAACATGGAAGGCATTTTCTGTAATGCCACCGGTCAGGGAGATACCAGCTGTATCTGGCTGAAAGTGGATGAAACCGATAGACTGGACCAGGTCGTCAAGCAGCTGGCCAAACTTGAGGATGTCATCAGCATTGAAGAGCGCAATGATGCCCAGCCGAAGATTCAGGAGATGGAAGCCATGATGGAGCGGGTTGCCTGAACCTTTGGTTGACATTCGAAAAGAATACAGCTACAACGATGCAATAGCTTCTTTCTCACCCAAAAAGGAAACGACCGGATCACCTATGTACAACTTGATCGCGGCAGCGGCGGCGATGGACCCAGTTCATTGGCGACCGGTTGCGTAGAACAGCATACACCGTTTTTTGTATATTTCGCCATGGACTGGAATACCGGTCCATGGCGTTTTTTTTAGCCTGGATCGCTGGATTCAGGCTTTTTTTTGTCCATGGCCTGACAAGGACTCAAAGGAGAGCGTCATGAACAACGAGGGGACCATTCGATTTGCCGAACGTATGAATCAGTTGCCGCCATATCTGTTCGGTATGATCAATAAAATCAAGATGGAAAAACGGTGGCAGGGGATCGATGTCATCGACCTGGGCATGGGCAATCCCATGGATCCGACGCCGGATCGAGTGACCGAAAAACTGGTCGAGGTGGCCGCAGATCCTAAGATCCATCGTTATCCCGTGGCCGGGGGCATGAAAAATCTCAAACGGGAGATTGCCCTCTATTACAAACGGAAATACGGGGTGGAGCTGACCGGTGAGGATGATGTGATCTGTACCATCGGCTCTAAAGAAGGCTTGTCGCATCTTTGCCTGGCCCTGCTTGGGCCCGGAGACACCGTCCTGGTGCCCTCTCCCTTTTTCCCGGTACATGTCTATGCCGCAGTCATTGCCGGGGCCAGTGTGATTCGGTTCCCGCTGGGCTCGGAAGAGGAGTTTCTGCGCCAGGTGACCACCATGTGCCAGTCGCTCTATCCCCAACCCAAACTGGTGATGCTCAACTATCCGCACAATCCCACCGGCATTCTCGCCTCCAAGGATTTCTTTGTGGAGATGGTCAAGCTGGCCAAACGCTACAACTTTATGGTGATCAACGATTTCGCCTATGGCCAGATCACCTATGATGGTGCGGTGGCGCCTTCGTTGTTGGAGATTCCCGGTGCCCTTGATGTGGGGGTTGAATTTGGCTCTTTTTCCAAGTCGTATAACATGGCGGGCTGGCGCCTCGGCTACTGCGTGGGCAATACCGAGATGGTCGGAGGCCTGGCCAAGATCAAGGGCTACTATGATTACGGCATCTTCTCCGCCATTCAGGTGGCGGGCATTGTCGCCATGCGCGACTGTGACGACACCATTGTCGAGCAGGTGGAAATTTATCAGAAGCGTCGCGATGTCCTTTGCGAGGGGCTCTCCCGTATGGGCTGGGAGGTGGAGGTGCCCAAGGCCGGGATGTTTTTGTGGGTCAAGATCCCCGAACCCTTTGCGCAGATGGGCTCGGTCAAGTTCTCCATTGAGATGATGAACCGGGCCAATGTGGCCCTGGCTCCGGGGGCTGGCTTTGGTGAGGAAGGCGATGGCTACCTGCGCCTGGCCCTGGTGGAAAACGAGAACCGTATTCGTCAGGCGCTCAAGCAGATGAAGCGGGCGATGAGCGAGATCGAACAGGAGATCAAGGCGGGGACATTCGCCCTGGAACCTTGATCGTCCTGAGTCTCCAGCAGCACGTCATCTTCATTGCCCGTAACCCACCGATAAAGTGTACTTTGATCGGTCGGTTGCAGCCAACGAACCTGACGCACCGATGAAGACTCCCGGAATCAGGCGCTCAATTGGTTGAAGAGGTGGTCAGTAGAGCTGGAGCAATTTATCCAGCTCTTCTGACTTCATGGTGAAGCTGTGGGCCTCGGTGGGGAAGCTGCGATTCTCCACCTCGGCCTTGTATTGGCGCAGGGCCTCCAGCATGGGTTCGTTGATTTTGGTGTACTGCTTGACAAATTTGGGCGTAAACCGGTCATACATGCCCACCAGATCATGAATCACCAGAACCTGGCCGTTACAGTCGACACCGGCCCCGATGCCAATGGTGGGAATGGAAATATTTTCGGTGATCCGCTTGGCAAGAGGGGCGGGGATGGCTTCCAAAACAATGGAAAAGCAGCCCGCCTCCTCAAGGGCGATGGCGTCATCAAGGAGCTGCTTGGCCGCCTGGGCATTTTTCCCCTGCACCTTGAAGCCGCCCAAACTGGTCGCTGTCTGCGGTGTCAGGCCTATATGGCCCTGCACCGGAATGCCGGCCTTGACAATGGCCTCCACCGTCGGTGCCATGGAGACACCCCCTTCAAGCTTGACCGCATCGGCCTTGCCCTCTTTGAGAATACGGGTGGCGTTGTCGATGGCAGCTGGAATCGAGCTGTTATAGGAACCAAAGGGCATGTCGGTCACCACCAGGGCCCGCTCCACCCCTCGCACCACCGCCTTGGTGTGATGAATCATCTCCTCCATGGTCACGGAAACCGTGTCCGGATAACCAAGGACGACCATCCCCAGGCTGTCTCCCACCAAAATAACATCGATGCCGGCGGTGTCGGCAACCTTGGCCCAGGGGTAGTCATAGGCGGTCAACTCAGCAATCGGTGTATCGTTTTTTCGATTTCTGATATCGGGGATGGTCAGCTTCTTGGGTTGCATGGGGTCTCCTTGGAAAGGGGATACTTTCTTGGCTTAGATTGCATCAATCCGCTGGGCGGAGGTGGATTCCAGTGCTTTGATCAATCGGGTCAGCAGAGCATTGATGGGGGTGGGGATCTGTACTTCCCGTCCTTTGTGGACAATGGCGCCATTAATAACATCGATTTCCGTGGCTTGGCCTCGCAGAATATCCTGGAGCATGGAGGCGCGATTGCTGCGGGTTAACTCGCAGACCTGACGTACCCGTTCCTGTTGAATGGTGAGGTCAAGGTTGATGCCCAATGCCTGAGCTACGGCAAGGGCTTCTTCGACGGCATCAGTCATGAGCGCCTGGCTTTCCTGGGTGTCTATAAGGGCACCGTTGGGAATTCGCAACAAGGCGACCAGGGCATTGATGCCGACATTGACGATCAGCTTTGACCAGAGCAGGGCATCGATGTCCTCTGTGAGCGTGGTGGCAATGCCCGCTTGATTAAAAAGCTTGCTCATGGTTGCAAGGATGTGCAGTTGTTCAGGACAGCCTTTTGCCGGGGCCAGTGTGGTCGGTCCCTGGCCAGCATGGCGTATATGACCAGGCGCAAAGAGGGTTGCCGCTTGAGCTGTGGTACCAGCGGTGGCACGTTTGTGCCCCACCCGTTCCGCGATACGCTCCAGATTGCCCAATCCGTTTTGCAGGGTCAGCACCAGCCCCTGATCAGCAAGAATCGCCTGGGCGGTCTCGGCTGCTTTTGATGTGGCACCGGCCTTGGTACAGATCAGAACCAGGTCGGCTCGTTTAGAATAGTGGTCGGGATGGGTGATTATTTGGACGGAGGCACAGGATGTGTTACCCTCCATGTCGGTGAGTTGCACCCCCTTCTGCCTGATAGCAGCAGCATGGGCGCTGTTGGTGGTCATGAGGCAAACATTTGCCCATGGAGCGAGCAGGGCACCAAATAACCCACCCATGGCGCCAGCTCCAATTATCAGTATTTCCATGTCGCTTTGGTTCTCCTGAGCACTGGATCCTGATCCAGGTGTTCTTCTGGGTACTGGAAACACACTGAAACCTGTTATAAACCATCGAACAAAAAGATCAATGTTTAGCTTTGATTGAATAAAATCGACTGGGTAGAGTGTAACTGTCAATTCGGAGAGAAGGAGGAGGTATGCGAATTTTTATCTGGCGCCATTCGAAACGATTTTCCAGTTGGTCCATGCTCGATGAACCCCATATCCACAAAGAAAATTATCTGGATGCCGATGTAAGTGTTTTAGCCGCCTCCAAAGAAGAGGCCCTCGCCTTGTTGGCGCAAGACAATGCCTGGAATATTGATGAACTTATGCGCATCGAGCCAGAGGTGGTCGAACTGGATACTCCATGCATTGTGCAGAGTCATCTGAGCTTTCAGTGAGAACAAGGAGGGCGTCTGGGGTAAAGTAGTCGCTGCGCGTGGGGAAATGTTGTGTAATTGCCGTGCATTCCTGGTAAATGCGACTATGATGAAAAGAGGTGGAAGGGAGCGCATAGGGGAAATTTAGTCCATTCTGTCCTGGCGCTGATATCACTATCCTGAATGCTCACGGATTCAGGACTATTTCATAAAGAGGTTGTTGCCATGGCCCCAGCACCAACATATAATCTTCTAGCCAAAAGGGTGGCCTGGCTTGAAGCCGCTGCCATCATCTTTGTCGTCGCTCTGATATGGTTTGACGAAATCTTAGATATCCCCCATGTGCTTCTTGGAGGGGCTGCAACCCCGATAAACTGGCGGGAGTCCATCTTTGAAAGTCTGGTTATCGCCATTTTTGGCACGACGGTTATCATTCACACCTACCGTTTGCTGGCTCGGGTCAGTTACCTTGAGTCTATTCTTCCCGTCTGTGCTTCCTGTAAAAAGATTCGTTTGGATCCTGCGTTTTGGGAAGATATTAAAAAAATCGTTCAGGAACGGGCAAAAGATGAGCTGACCCATGGGATTTGTCCGGATTGCCTGGAAAAATATTATCCAGAGCTGCTCGAGAAAGCCAAAGAAGAGCAACGGAATAGCAAATAATTGCCTGAAAGCTCACGGACTCAGGTTCCACTCTTTTTTTCCATGGCCTGGAGCCATCACCTACAATGAGCACCATTCGCGCACTCTGCATTGCCGAACATTTTCAGTTCGGTTCCTTATTTGAGCACCTTTCCGGACAAACCCATGCCGCTCGCATTCGAGATGTTATTTCTCTCTCTCCCGAAGAGGGAAAACGTGCCTTTGTTTTTGATTACGGGGTCTGTGTCCTCTTTGAATATGATTACGAATCGGAAAAACGACTGCTCGATCAGCTGCGCAAATTCGCCATCAACCCCAGGGAAAACTATGTGGAGGAGGAGCTGAACTATCAGCTCTGTGGAGAGCAGGGCATTAAAATTCGTCACGACTGGATCGAAATCGATGATCTTTCCGAGTTAAGTTGTCTTGCCCTGAGCCATGCCATGGCGCAGTCGATCAAACTTTCCTTTTTTGAGGCCTCGATTGAACAGACGATAAAAAAGACCAAATATATTCCTGAAACCCTTGCCCAAAAAGGGACCATTGCCCTTTCAAGAAAAAAACTCGCCCGTGAGCGGGGCAGAGTGTATCTGGAAAAATCCCATATCATCCTCCAGTTCAATCTGTTGGATACCCCTGAGTTTATCTGGGAATATCCGGAGCTGGATCATTACTACCAGGCGCTTTCCCGCTACCTGGAGATCACCCCGAGGGCCACGATCCTCAAAGATCGGCTTGAAGTCATTCAGGAACTTCTGGAAATGATGGCCGATGAGCAGAAGCACAGTCACTCCAGCATGCTCGAGTGGATTATTATCATCCTCATTGCCATTGAGATCGTTTTATTTTTTGTGAAATGATCAAGTGCTGGGCGCTTTTTAGCCTTTTTCTTTGCTATGGAAATAAGAATGTTTATTGAGTTATAGAAGAGAACTGACGCATAGCCTGACGATGGAGCACCCTGTAATTTTTCGAGCCTTTCCCATCAAGGAGGAATTCCATGAAGATTTTAATCACCGGAGGAACCGGATTTGTCGGAGGAGCCGTCTCGAAACAACTTTTGGAGCTGGGGCATGATCTCACTGTCATTGGTTCCAGTCGCCAGTGCCGTCTGCCTGCCCACGATCACTTGAACTATGTCTCTGCTGACACCACTCATCCCGGTGACTGGCAGAAGCTGGTTGCCAGCCAGGATGCATTAATCAATCTGGCAGGACGTTCTGTTTTTCATCTCTGGACCGAAACATATAAAAAGGCGATTTACGACAGCCGGATTTTGACCACCAAAAATTTGGTGGCAGCCCTGCCCGAGAAGACGGAGACGGTTTTACTCAGTACCTCCGCTGCTGGCTTTTATGGCGATGGCGGTGAGGAAGAAAAAAAGGAAACCGCCGGGGCTGGCAGTGATTTTTTAGCTCGTGTCTGTCAAGACTGGGAAGCTGAGGCCCTTCAGGCTGCCAATAAAGGTGCCCGTGTGGTCCTGATGCGTTTTGGCGTTATCCTCGGTCAAGGCGGCGGTGCCCTGGGCACCATGCAGCTGCCCTTCAAGCTTGGACTTGGTGGTCCCATTGGAAATGGTCGGCAGTGGTTTCCCTGGATGCATCTGGATGATCTTGTCAGTGCTGTTGTCTATCTGCTGACCGCAGAAGAATGCCAGGGGCCTTTTAATTTTTCCGCACCTGAGCCAGTTCGGCAAAAAGAGTTTGCCCGCCAGTTGGGCGCGGCCTTTCATCGGCCTGCCTTTCTCCCCACCCCTGCCTTTGTCATGCGCACGGTTCTGGGGGAATTTGGCCGCTCGTTATTGCAGGGGCAAAAGGTACTGCCCAATGCTCTGACGGAGAGTGGTTTTCTCTTTACCTACCCGGATATACGCTCTGCATTGCGGGATCTTGTGCGGGAGGGGGCTCGTTGAAAAAAGGATTTTTTCGATTTGCCTCTCATTTTCCCTGCACAGCTCGCGAACTCTATGACTGGCATAGTCGGCCCGGTGCTCTGGAGCGGTTGATTCCGCCCTGGGAAAACACCAGTGTGATCAAGCGGGTTGGTTCGATTGATCCAGGAGGACAGGTTGTCCTCAAGTTGCATGCCGGGCCAGTGCCTTATTTCTGGCATGCCCGCCATATTGAAAATGAGCCTGGTGTCATGTTTCGTGATATCCAGGAGCGCGGTCCCTTTGCCTCCTGGACCCATACCCATCGGTTTAGTGATACCGCGGAGGGCGGATTGCTGGAAGACGAGATCGAGTATCGCCTGCCAGCTCACGGGGCGTTGCCGCGTTTTGCCGGAAGCCAGGTTGAAAAGACCTTAAAGCGGGTTTTTGCCTACCGGCATGTCACCCTGGCTGAAGATCTCCTTTTGCATGCCAGCTGCTCAAACAAGCCGCTGCGTGTTCTTATTACCGGGGCTTCCGGTGTCCTGGGCTCCGCCCTCCGCCCACTTCTGACCACGGGAGGGCACGAGGTCTGGACGCTGGTGCGGCGGACACCTGATCGCAAGCGCAATGAGATTTACTGGAATCCCGCACAGGACGAACTCAACCTCAGCGGCTTGGCCCCCTTTGATGCGGTGATTCACCTGGCCGGGGATAATATCGGTGAAGGACGCTGGACTCGGGAGAAAAAAAAGCGGGTTATTGACAGCCGAGTGCAGGGAACCGGACTCATCGCCCGAACCCTGGCCAGGCTGGCTGTCAAACCCAAGGTCTTTCTCAGTGCTTCTGCTGTTGGTTTTTATGGCAACTGTCTGGACTGCTGCATGCGCGAGGAAGATCGTGCCGGGGCTGATTTTATCTCCGATGTCTGTGCCCTCTGGGAACAATCGGCAAAACCAGCTGAAGATGCGGGGATTCGTACCGTATTTATGCGTATTGGCGTGGTGCTCAGTCCCCAGGGAGGTGCCTTGCAACGGTTGCTTGCTACCCGCTACCTCGGTTTTTCCAAGGGGTTTGGCGATGGCAGCCAGTATATCAGTTGGATCGGCATCAATGATATGGTGGGCGCTATTCTCCATACACTGGCAAATGATCAGCTTGAAGGCCCGGTGAATATCGCCGCCCCTGAGCCGGTCACCAACGGTGTTCTGATGCAGACCCTGGCGCGTGTGGTGCGTCGTCCCCTCTTGCCCTCGGTTCCGGCTCGGCTGTTAACGACCATCTATGGTCAGATGGCCACCGAAGTTCTGTTAGGGGGATGCAGGGTGTCCACGGATAAACTGCAGCAGTCCGGCTACGTATTTCGCCAGACAATCCTGGAGCCGACACTTCGACGCCTGCTCGGTCTCCCCTAACCTTTTATTTTCTCATCCTCCGGAGTAGCACCCAGTGAGCTGGAAACTGAAAACCCTGTTGCTGGTCATGATGGCCGTTGCCTTGGCCTGCGGCTTTTTGCATCATCTCATTCCGCCGACGGTTCATAATTTCGAACGACTGCACATCTTTTTATTTAATCTCTGTAGCGGCGGCACTCTGCTGATCTATTTTACAGAAGAACAGAAAGCTCTCTCCAAGCGCGGACAGTTGTTCGTTATTTTTTCGTTGGCCTTTGCCCTTTCCGCTTTTTTTGAGTGGTATATCCCCGCCATGCTCATTCCTCTGGCACTTGCCCATCTGGTGAATCAGGTCCGGAAGGATCATTTTGGTCACGGCTTTCCCTGGGGGCTTTTTTCCGTACACGAGCCGGTCCCGCGTAAGTTTCATCAGGCGGCCCTCTTATGTTTGACCCTTGGGCTCTGTTTCTCCAGCCCGGTGATTGTCAATTCTGTCTATCTGCACTGGGTGACGATTGAAAAACTTAAACTGGATACCTTTTTTCTCGGTTTTTCCTTCCCCCTGTCATTGATCTCCATGTCCGTGATCTTCAGTCTGATGAAACAGGAGGCGCTTCGCCTGACAAGTCTGCTGAAGGAGGCTGCATTCTGGATCATCAACCTGGGGGTTATCGTCTTTTTTATTTTTATTCTCGCGGACATGTTTGGCTCGCAGGTGGGCATCTCCCTGATTCTCTTTTGTACCGTAGCGCTTATTTTTTACCTCTACTGGTATGAAGGCATGCCCTTGCAGCAAAAGGCCTTCCTCTCCTCCGGGATACTTTTTCTTCTGGTGACCTCTGTCACCGGCATTGCCTATATTCTTCTTTCCTTCACCAGTTACTACACTCCAGCGCACAGTATCCCCCTCTTGCGACTTCATGCCTTCACAGCCCTCTATGGGTGGAACCTCAGTGGCCTGGCCGTAATTAGCCGTCATGGGGATTTTCCGCTCAAGCTCCATTCGCGCCCTGTTATTCTACTCCACTGGCTAACCGTGCTTGTCCTCTGCCCTTTGGGCTATTTTTTCCCCGCCTTCGCCGTATTGGCTGTCATTGCCTATACAGGGCTTTTGATTCGTCTTTTTTTTAATCGTGGCACTCTGGATTATGAATTGGCCGCGGTGCAGCAGGAGGCGTATCAGCAGCCGTCTTTTTCCTTCAAGGAGAAAAGGACCCTGGATCCTTGAATCTTTCCTGATCCCTCCTCACTGTTTGTGTGGATACAGCTCTTGCCTTTCTCAGAGGAAAAGTGCTGGAACGCCTTGGGACTCAGGGTTTTCCCTCGAAAATTCAAACTTTCTTGACATTTTCTCCGTCCATTCGTTAAGGGGAGGGTGAGGTGCCATTTCGTGTTTTGGTAAGAATGAGTTGGTGTCCATCCAGAAACAGGCTTTTCGGAGTCTGCGCTTACCTCGTTATGCGCAAAATTTTATCCTCGGAAGAGTAATTATATGCCTGCGATAAAATTTTGCGCATGCCTCGGAGTCGGAACTTAGCGGAACTGGACAAAAATCCTTATTTCTGAACGGACACTAGCTGAATTTTTCGGGTTTAAGATTGCGAGTAACTTGGTTGTTGCGGTTGCCTCGTGCTGTTACAGATTCGGGAAGGGGCGTCAGGCACCGCCACACAACTGTTTGCTCGGAGGGATAGGAATGTCAAAAGCTGTGCTGCCTACCATTGTGTTCTGTATGAGCTTGTGTTTCTTTGTTTTTCCGCAAACAAGCTTTTCTCAAGATACCCTTGTCTGGATGGAAGCGGTCCTGCCTCCTTTTTTTATTCAATCCGGACCGAATAAAGAGCATGGCTACGGTGACGCAATCACGGATCTCCTGCAACAGCATCTGCCAGAGTACAATCACGAAGAGATCAATACCAATATCACCCGCCATTTTTATATGTTTAAGCAGGGGGAAAATGTCTGCAGCGTCGGATTGTACAAAACCCCTGAACGTCAGGAGTTTATGTATTTTTCCATGCCAAGCTTCATTACCTTGCCGCCGGTCATTATCATCAATAAGGACAACTGGAAAAAATTTGGGCAGAAAAAGATAGTTTCTTTGGCGGGGGTTCTTGCAAAGGAGTCCATGATGATCGGTTTGGCCAAAGACCGCTCGTATGGGAATACGCTTGACGATGTGCTTAAAGCACATGAGGGGCAGGCAAATCTGGTGGCCTTTACTGGGCAGGAATTATCGAGAAATCTCTTTAAAATGCTTCTTTTGGGGCGGCTTGACGGGCTGATCGGTTTACCGGAGGAAGCGCTGTTCATGGCGGAACAGATGGGAATCCGAGATCAGTTTATCACTTTGACCTTACAGGAAAACCTCCATAATTTTGATGGCTGGATGAGTTGTGTGGCCTGTGCGAAGACTCCATGGGGAAAAAAAGTTATTGAACGGGTAAACAAGGTCCTGCTGGATGAGCGTCCGAGCAAGCTCTATCAAGCTGCCTATGAACGGTGGCTCGACCCCAACAGCATTGCCGAGTATCGTCAAGCTTATCGGAAGATTTTTTTAGAGGCAAAAAACTGAGGGAAACTGCAAGGGGCACGCATGCAACGAACAGTTGATCTAAAGAGCGAACAGGGCTGGGATGATGTTGCCGCGGCCCTGAAGAAGGCACGGATGGCTGTTGCCCTGACCGGAGCCGGTGTCTCCGTGCCCAGCGGTATCCCGGATTTCCGCAGTCCCGGTGGCCTCTGGACGCGCTTTGCTCCTGAAAAATATGCCACGCTGGATGTATTTCATAAACATCCGGCCACAGCCTGGGAGTTATACCGGGCTCTGGGGAAAGTTCTGGTGGGGAAAAAGCCCAATCCGGCCCACGTGGCCCTGGCGAAGCTTGAATCCAAGGGGCTTCTGGCGGGGATCATTACCCAGAATGTCGATGGGCTGCATCAACAGGCCGGCAGCCAGCAGGTTTTTGAAATACACGGTGAGCATCAGCATCTGCAGTGTTTGCGGTGCGAGGGTCTCATTCCTGTCTGTCCTGAACATTTTTCCTCAAAAGAGATCCCCCTCTGCAGCACCTGCGCTCACCCCTTAAAACCCAATGTGGTACTTTTTGGAGAATCAGTTCGCCAGTTGGATGCAATTGAAACCTTTATCGCCCAGTGCGACCTGCTGCTGGTAATCGGAACCTCCTGCCAGGTTTATCCGGCGTCGACTTTTCCTGATCAGGTGCGCAGGCAAGGTGGGGCCGTGCTGGAGTGTAATCGAGAGTCGGCTCTTTTTCCCTCCAGATACAAACGAGCGAGCGCTCAAAAAGATTGGTTCCTCCAAGGGGACGTTGCCCAGACCTTGGTACGCCTGAGTCAATATTGCGACTGAACTTCAATAAATTACTTGACCTCTCCCAAGTTGTGCGCTTGCCTTTGCGAAGGTTGTGCAGTATAGTCCTCGGTATCACAATGTATGTAGGGAGTTTTGAATACATGCTTTTTTAAGCTGGCTAGCGGAACTGCTCATTTTTGCTCCGTTATATTTTGCATATGACAGTGGTGAAAAAATGAGAAACCTCTGGCCGCATATGAAAAAACGTTTGGTTCACGACGCCCTGTAGTTCCTTTCCACCCACGTTTTGAACATTCCATGACGGTTGCCTGTCCAATTCAAGGTCAGGCCTTCTTGTTGTAGTTGACCTGCCTTTTCCCCAAGCGTTGAGCAATTTGAAACAGGTTCGGTTTAGTTTGACAGTCAGGCTCGTCCATGTCGTATACGGGCATCTGTTAACGAAACAACAGGGGTGTTGCCGCGAGGCAGCCCCGGCCCAGGATTATCAAGACATTGCCGCTCATGAGGAGTAGCCTGATGACAATTGAGAACTTTTCCCAGCTTGAACTGCAACCGCAACTGCTTGAAGCCGTGACAGAGCTTGGATACACTACCCCCACCCCTATCCAGCAGGCGACCATTCCCCTGCTGCTCGCAGGTCGAGACCTGATCGGCCAAGCGCAGACCGGAACCGGCAAGACTGCCGCCTTTGGTCTGCCCCTGTTGCAGCATATTACCGGCCGTAAAAAAGGTGTGCAGGCGCTGATTCTGGCCCCAACCCGTGAATTGGCCATTCAGGTATCCGAAGCGATTGAGGGGTTTGGAAAAAAATCCAAAGTTTCTGTGCTTGCCGTTTTTGGCGGTCAGTCCTACCAGCAACAGATTCGAAGCCTGCGTCAGGGGGTGGATGTATTGGTCGCCACCCCAGGCAGACTGTTGGACCTGCTGCGTCAGGGGACTCTCTCTCTGGATGCGGTGAAAAGTGTTGTCCTTGATGAGGCCGACGAAATGCTGAGTATGGGCTTTGTGGAAGATATCGAGCAGATTTTTTCCCATGTATCGGCCGATCGCCAGACCATGCTTTTTTCTGCAACCATTTCCAAAAGGGTTATCGAGCTCTCCAACCGTTATTTGCGTGACCCGGAAACCGTTACCATTGTTCCCAAGCAGCTCACCGGGAACAGTATCAAACAGCGTTATTATCTGGTCAATCACCATGATAAGGTGGCAGCCCTGACCCGGCTTTTTGAGATGGAAACCATCGATAGCGCGATCATCTTTGTCCGAACGCGTATCGGGACGGGTGAGCTTGCAAATCAGCTTACCTCGCGTGGTTTTGCGGCCGAGGCCCTGAACGGTGATCTCAGCCAGGACGCCCGTATGCAGGTGTTGAAGCGCTACCGTAATCATCAGATTCGCGTTCTTGTGGCCACCGATGTCGCCGCACGTGGGCTCGATATCGACGATATCTCCCATGTTTTTAACTTTGATCTACCCGATGATCCGGAGGTCTATGTCCATCGTGTTGGTCGAACCGGTCGTGCGGGCCGAGAGGGAACCGCTATCTCCCTCTTGACCCCGAAAGATCGCTGGCAGTTACGTCGCATCGAAGAGTATACCCGGTTTAAACTGGAGCGGGCGGAGTTACCCACCATCCAGCAGATCGAAAACCACCGCCAGGCGTTGTTGATGGAGCAGCTTGAAGTCTGGATTCGACGTGGGCGTTGTCGACGGGAGCGGGAGATGGTTGAATTGTTGGTGCAAACCGGTCATGATCCGCTGGATATTGCCGCAGCTGCCATGAAGCTGGCTCGTCACGACGAGAAAAAACGTCCCATTGATCCGATTACGCCTATAAAGGAAGAGTTGTTTCGGCAGAGAGGGCGCAAAAACGATCGATTTAATCGACGAGGCGCTGGTGGCGGTGGGCAGCATGGACGCCGTGGGCCGCGACAGGATGGTCCGCGGCAGGATAAAGATATGGTGTCGCTGCAACTTGATGTTGGCCGGGCCGATGGTATCGGTGTCAACCATGTTGTGGCATCCATTGCCCACTATTCAGGGATTGACGCAGGGCGTTTGGGGAAAATTCGCCTGGAGTCCAACCATACCACCGTGGATGTTCCTGAACCCTTGGTGGGTAAGCTGCTGGCGAAAAATGGAGCCTATCGCATTGGTCGTCGTTCGGTGAATATGCAGCGTGCTTCCTCCTGACTTGCCAAGAACGCAACAGTACGTACAAAAGCAGAGCAGCCCTTTTGAGGGCTGTTTCTGTTTCCCCCTCCTTTTTTTCCCTGCCTGTCTCTAGGGAATCTTGAATAATTGTTTTTTCTGCCAATTCCGCGGAGTCTGAGGCTGACCTGGCCTTGATTGAAAAATCTGATTATTCAAGACACCCTCTAGTCGAAAAGCCCTGCGGTGGTTTGGAGAAATTTTTGAATTTTTTCCAGATCAGAGTGTGAGAGGCAGAGTTGAAGAGCCTCGGGCTGCTTTAGCAGGACAATATCCAAAGGGTCTTCCAGGCCGATGCCCAGCGCGTGGCAAATGTGATTGGCCATGCGCACCAGCACCAGGAGGTAATTGTCACGGTCATAGTCTTCCTCATGATGGTCACGGGCAATGAGGGCTAATACCTCGGGCATCTGTATCTGCCTGAGCAGGTGATCCCCCTGCTCGCAGTGCAATAGCCCCATGGCCGCAAGCAAAATGTCTTCGGGTACGACCAGCCTTGTCTTTGTTTTTTTCTTTTTTTCGGCAAGCACCTTCAGGATGAACAGCTTGCCAATATCATGAAAGAGTCCAGCAGAGAAAGCCTCGTGCTGCATGACCCCAAAGTCGAGCCGCTGTGAAAGCATTCCGGCAGCAAAGGCACAGCCCAGCGAATGCTGCCACAATTTTTTCATGATGGCATCAATTTGTGGGTCGCGGGAGGTAAAGATCTTCTTATTGATATCGGTAAAGGCAATGCGCGCCACCTCGGAAAGTCCCAGGCGGATGATTGCCGCTTTTACCGTACTGACCGGTAAGAGCCCCCTATACATCGCTGAATTGGCAATATTGACTATATTGCTGGAGAGAGATTGGTCAGCACTGATCAGTTTGACAACTTTGGCAACATTAGGCTCTTTTCTCACCAGTTCCTGCTGCACCCGTAGAGAGATCGGATTGAAAACCGGTAGGGTCAAACGCTCGGAATCAAGAAAGGTGCGCAGTGTTGCAACAAAGGCGTGCTGGTTTACCATGATTTCTCAAGTGTAAGGGGAGCTCCAAGAGATGCATTAAGAATAATCGGTTAGAACGATTGTATCGCAGTTTGCCTGATTGGTGCCACAAAAAAGGAGTAAGACAAGCCAAAAACAATCGCCCTCAAAGAGCTGGAATTCGTTGCGCCGCAGGAGGAGTGCTTGTTGAAGACCTGAATTCGAGCACGAAATTGGGGACTTTCAGAACGTCTGGGCAGAGTGCTGTTTAACCTGTTGCTCCAGTTCTTTTAAGATGTTGCGCATGGAAAAAGAGTGGATGGGTTGCAGGTTGATAAACCGTGAAATCAGAGCACCCAGCAAGCCATGAACATGAACATCGAGCACATAACTGACCTGTGTGCCCTGGTCCCGGGGATCAAGTCTCCAGTGGGCATGGCCGGTGATGAAGTTTCCGATATATTCCAACTCAATGCACTCTGTCACTGAGGTCGCCCTGACAACGCAGGTAATGGGCGGTCCTCCCATGGGTCGGAGGTGTAGCTCTGTACCGATAAGTCCTTCTTGAGCGGGAGTGACACGGGGGAAAAGAATTTTAGGCCACCACTGTGGGTAACGCTGCATATCAGCGAGAATGGGCCAGATAGCTTCGGCAGGGAACGGTATGAGTCGAGAATCTGTAGCTTTGAGCGGGGGCATGGTCGTTTTTTATGGAAGAAGGTTCTTTTGTAAGGGATAGGTTACCGCGGTCATTAAAGCATAGACCGCCTGATAAATACGAGCATCATTACTTGCACGTGGACCAGCAACGTTGAGGGTTGTGATCGAATGTTGGTCGAGCCATTGTTCAACAAGGGTAGCTGCTTGCGCTGGTGGGGTGTGATCAAAATTAATGTGCAAAAAGGGCCGGTCGTGGCGAATTGCCAGGGCTTCAGTCAGGGCAGAACCACCGCTTAAGGGCCCAAATGAGCAGATGAGTGTACCCTCGGCTGCCAGAATATTGCTTTCTGTTCGAGCCCGATACTGGGCAGATTGGTGTTCTTTGAGCTGGTAACGGGTGGGTAAAGGACCAGCTTCGGTCTTCCTGCCTTTTGGTATCCAGCCACCGTGTTGCAACCCCAAATCAATGGCCGCGTCAAGGGCTGCCTGGTCGGCACCTGTCTGACCACCTGAAATAATACAAAAAAAGCTTTTCTTTTTTTTTCTTTTTAGCATAATCTAAAAATAATTGTTGATCTAAGCTACTGAAAAGATATTTGAATTCAAAATGAGCTCACAAACACCCCGTACGGAATCTTGACAACGCCTTGTGAATCCATTTTAATACTGCCCAATTTTGGAATGGTACGGAGCCAGGAAAAACGTTAAACATACATTTAAAAACAGTATGTTGCGAATTGCCTTTGTGCATTTTCTGCCTATTGTACCTGTTTTTTCCTGGCTGTAATCACTCCGAGTGGGGGAACTGATTTGTCCGTATCGGCTATTCGTGAGAAGCCTAAATTTAGAGAGACTATGGATACAGAAAATAGTACCTATCCGCAATCCCGTCGTTCTTTTCTTGTTCATTCTGCTCAGGCCCTTGTCGGGCTCACCGCTTTTTCCATCCCTGAAATCTGTTCAGCCAAGGTCGCCTCAGGTAAGCGGTCGGTTTACTTGTATCATGCGAATCAGCGTAAAGAGCTGAAACTGACCTATGCGGTTGGTAACCTGTATGACCCAAGGGCACTTGCCCAGGTCAACTCGTTTCTTCGCGATTATCATACCGGTCAGATTCACCGCATTGATCCCAAACTCCTTGATATCCTCTGGGCTGTTCAGCAGGAGACGGGGGCGAAAGGGGCCTATAAGGTTGTCTCGGCCTTTCGATCGCCACAGACCAATCGTAAATTGAGTCGAACCCACCGTGGTGTTGCCGATCATAGCCTGCACATGAAGGGCCGGGCCGTTGACTTATCCCATCCTGATGTGCGATTAAGTCAAATTCGGCATTGCGCCATGAATATGCGTACCGGTGGAGTGGGCTATTACCCCCGGTCAAATTTCGTTCATCTGGATACCGGCATGTATCGCACCTGGTAACGGACAAAACATACCGAGCATCTATCTGTCAACGGCATCCCGGAATACGTTCCGTGGGTGCCGTTTTTTTTATGAAACGCTCTGCTTTTCACCTGTGAAGCTGGGGGACACTTCGTGCCAGGGTAAAGACTTCAACTCGGCCAGCCCCCTGTCGTTTGAGCACCTTGGCGCATTCATTCACCGTACTCCCGGTTGTAAAAACATCATCCACCACGAGAATTGATTTTCCGTGGAGCTCGGTCTTCAGGTCAAAGGCCTTTTTCAGGTTACTGCGGCGTTCCTTTCCACTGAGTTGGGCTTGAGGAATGGTTTCCTGACGGCGAATGAGCAGGCTGGGGCGTATTTTGTTGCGCCATCCGGGGAAACAGGCCTGGGCAATGAGCAAAGCCTGGTTAAAGCCACGTTGGCGAAGTCGGCGGGCATGCAAAGGAACCGGAAGGATGTAATCTGGGGTGGTGAAATCCTTTTGATGTGGCCAGTGAGCCATCAGGGCACTGAGTGTCGGCAGGCCTCCAAGCTGCCCGCCGAATTTGAGCGGCAGGATAAGTGCATCGCTTGGTGGTTGATACAAAAACAGTGATCTGGCCAGGTCAAATGCATACTGTTGCAGGAGGCAGTTGCTGCACAGGTGGTCGACTCCGGTGGTAAATGGGGTGCCGCAGGAGGAGCAGAGTGGAGAAGAGATAAAGACGAGCTTTTGCTGGCATTCCGCACAAAAAAGCGGCGGCCGGGAATGAGCCAGCCGCCGCGAACAACCTAAACAGAGGGGAGGGAAGAGAAGGTCCTGGGCTGCCTGAAACAGCGAGGCCATTCGCTTTTCTCTCGTTACATATTACTGATTATCGCATCCCCAAAACCGGAACAGGAAAGCTCTGTGGCTCCATCCATCAGGCGAGCGAGGTCGTAGGTTACGGTTTTCTTGGAAATAGTCGTCTCCAGTGCTTTTTGGATGAGGGCTGCAGCCTCTTTCCACCCCATGTATTCAAGCAGCATCACACCGGAAAGCAGCAGAGAACCTGGGTTGACCTTATCCATCCCCGCATATTTGGGTGCGGTCCCGTGGGTGGCCTCGAACATGGCCACGCCATCGCCGATGTTGGCTCCCGGAGCCATTCCCAGGCCACCGACCTGAGCTGCCAGGGCATCGGACATATAGTCGCCGTTGAGGTTGGGCATGGCCAGTACGGAATACTCGCTGGGGCGGAGTAAAATCTGCTGGAACATGGCATCGGCAATCCGATCCTTGATCACAATCTTGCCTTCGGGAATCACACCGTTGTGCTGCTCCCAGAGGGCTGCTTCGGTGATGGTGAGATCACCAAACTCATCTGCTGCCAGCTCGTACCCCCAGTTGCGGAAGGCACCCTCTGTGTACTTCATAATGTTACCTTTATGCACCAGGGTGACCGAGTCATGACCATTGGCAATGGCGTGCTGAATAGCCTTGCGCACAAGCCGCTTGGTACCAAACTCCGAGATGGGCTTGATGCCGATTCCTGAATTGTCGCGGATGGAGGCCCCCATCTCGTTGCGCAGGAATTCAATGACTCGATTGGCTTCTTCCGTGCCGGCCTGCCATTCGATGCCGGCGTAGACGTCTTCGGTGTTTTCACGGAAAATGATCATCTCGACATGTTCCGGGTTTTTAACCGGAGAGACCACTCCCTGATAGTAGCGAACAGGTCGCACGCAGGCATAGAGATCAAGAACCTGACGCAGGGTGACGTTGAGGCTACGCATACCTTCGCCCACAGGGGTGGTCAGAGGTCCCTTGATGCTGACAACATATTTTTTCAGTGCCTCAATAGTCGCTTTGGGTAACCACTCTCCTGTGGTTTCAAACGCTTTTTCACCCGCCAGGATCTCCAGCCACTCTATTGAGCGGGATCCGTTATAACTGCGAGCAACTGCAGCATCGAGCACTCTCTGGGTAGCAGCCCAGATATCTGGCCCGGTTCCGTCACCTTCGATGAAGGGAATGATGGGGTTCTCGGGAACATTCAGTGTTCCATCAGTCATTACGGTTATGGTTTCTGCAGTCACATTAGACTCCTTTGGTACCGACAAGTCGTTTTCTCTTGAATGAAGCAGTGGAAGTACTGTCGTTTTAATGAAAACATGAGACTATATTCGATAGAATTGCTCACGTCAATCCCACCGAACTCTCAGAATTGGCACTCGGGTGTATGCCCTAAATGACAAAAGTGAAAGAGGATTGTGCTCCGATAAATGCTTGCTCTTCAAGCAGGTCCTTGATAAGTAACACAGAAATTAAGCGTCATCTTGCGCTGCCCTTCAATACACGGGTGGCTTTTTTTCAATGAGCATTGTGCTCTATTCACGGTTTTTTTCATGTCGCCTGTGCATCTGATTCGAGGGGTATGCACCCTTGTTATTGCGCCGTTTTTAACTTTTTCCGTCTCTGCACTTGCCCTTATGGACTTGCTTTTTGGACGAAAATCCGAGATCAAAGCCCAAGCCTTTCCCCGTTTCTGGGGGCGTACGCTTTGTGCACTCGCCGGTGTGCGGGTTCGGGTTGAAGGGATGGAACATATTGATCCCGATAAGACCTACATTTTTGCCGGAAACCATCTCAGTCAATATGATATTTTTTCTTTTCAGGGATATTTTCCCCACGATTTTCGTTGGATTGCAAAAAAAGAGCTGTTTGAAATTCCTGTTTTCGGGCAGGCAATGCACCGGGTTGGCTATATTGCCATTGACCGTTCCCACGGGCGCCAGGCCATAAAAAGCCTGGATAAAGCGGCACAAAGAATCGCTGCAGGCAGCTCTGTGCTCATTTTTCCGGAAGGGACCCGAAGTCCGGATGGTCATCTCAAAGAATTTAAGGCCGGAGCGGTGTTGTTGGCGATAAAAGCCGGTGTGCCTATCGTCCCCTTGGGGTTTAACGGTTCATATGAGGTGTTGCCCAAGGGAAAACTTTTACCAAGGCCAGGCGAAATAATCATTCGCTTAGGTGAGCCCATTGCCACAGATCAGTTTAAATCCAGCGACAAACAAGCACTTGCCGGAGAGCTGCAGCAGGCTGTTGCAAAGGTGCTTGAACCGCGATACACTGACTAAGCCGTCTTGCGGCTTGGGAAGACATCGTGAGCACGGACTGGAAAGAGTCCTTGTTCAAAGGGGGAGAAGTGGCCCCGGCTCCGGTAGAATCCCTTGCAAAATCAAGCAAATCTGTCATAATACTCAGCAATTCATCTGGTTTGCTGACGTATTTTAGTGAGCTATCACAAAGATAACGGCAAAATACTGAGGGCGGCCAATCGTTTCCCGTTCTTAAATCTTCCCTCCTTGGCCGATGTGTGGGGTGTACATCACGCATCGAACAACAAAAAGACTCTTACAGGACTTACTTCAATGCTGTCGACACAACACAACCGATCGGCGTATACGGCTCTTGTTTTTGTGCTCTGTACCCTTTTTCTGAGTTGTCTTGCCATTGCTCCGCAAACAGCACTGGCGTTGGAACATAGCACCCTCTTTCTGCCGTTTAAAATCAATTCACCCGATGCTGCAAATACAGCCTTGATGGCCGATAAAGTATTGGCTCAGGAGGCTGCTGCTCAGGGGATGAAGATGGTGCCACGTGCCCAGGCCGAGAAGCTGGTGTCGTATAATGGAACCTGGCCCCCTGCGGCAGCAACTCTGACTCGTCTTGCTGAAACCAGTGGTGCCGATTATGTAGTGGTGGGCAGTGTCAATAAACTTGGGAGCCGGGTCAGTGTTGACTGCTCCATTATCGATGTTCTTACCCCGCTGGCCCCATACTCTGCTTTTCGGGAGGCGAATGCCATCGAAGAGTTGCCTCGCCTGACCAGAGATATGGTTGGAACCATGCTCGCCTATTCCAACCGCAGTGCAACCGTTGCCTCCATTGTTCCTGAAGGCAATGTTCGCATAGACTCTGGGGCGATTTTGCAGAAGATCTCCACGAAGCCCGGAGACCTCTACGATCCCTCAACCCTGCGACAAGACTTGAAATCGGTTTTTGCTCTCGGCTATTTTGACAATGTCGAAATCGATGCGAGTGATACCGAGACAGGGAAAAAAATCATCTTTCGGGTCCAGGAAAAACCCCTGGTATCCAAAGTGGTTATCACCGGTGCTGAAGCCATTAAAGAAGAGGATGTCCGTGACGCCGCGGGCATTACCGTTAACTCGATTCTCAATCCCTTTAAGGTCAATGAGGCGGTTCAAAAAATTAAAAGTCTTTACAAGTCCAAAGGGTATTACAATACCGGTGTTGACGGAAGAATATCCACGAACAGTGACGGCAAGGCCGAGGTGCATTTTGATGTGACCGAGGGGGATAAAATCACCATCGAGGAGATCGCCTTTGTCGGCAATAAGAGCTTTTCCGCCGGAGACCTGGAAGATGTTATCCAAACCTCTACCCATAGATGGTGGATTTCCTGGCTGACCGATGCAGGTGTTCTCAAAATGGATATTCTGCGCCAGGATGCAGAGCGAATAGCCAACTTTTATCAGAATGAGGGCTTTATCGAGGCCAAGGTGGCAGAACCTCAGGTTGCAGTCAAGGAAGGTGGACTCTATATCACCTTTCCCATTGCCGAGGGCACCCGCTATAAGGTTGGCACAGTTGATATTGACGGGGATCTGATCAGAGATAAAGAGGAGATTCTCTCAGAGCTGAAAATCAAGGAAGAGGAATACCTCAACCGTCAGGTGCTGCGTAACGATATCACCCGTGTCACCGATATGTACGCTGAAAAGGGATATGCCTTTGCCGATGTTTCTACCCGAATCAACAAAGACGAAGAAAATAAAAGCATCGATCTGATGCTGTATGTCAAGAAAGGCTCCCTTGCCTATATCAACCGGGTTGAGATTACGGGGAATACTCGCACCCATGATAACGTCATCCGCCGTGATCTTCGCGTGAAAGAGGGCGGTGTCTTTGACTCCAAGGCTATCCGTACTTCCACCCAAAAGCTCAATCGTCTGGGGTTTTTTGAGCAGGTCACCGTAACGCCCAAACCCACCATGGTAGAAAACCAGATGGATGTGGTGGTGAATGTCAAAGAGAAGTCAACCGGGCAATTCAGTATCGGTGCAGGCTACTCCTCTTCTGAAAACATGTTGTTCATGGGGGAAATTTCAGAAGATAATATCCTTGGTACGGGAAACCGCCTTTCCCTTGCCGCCTCGACCTCGGCCAAATCGACCAAGTACAACTTGACCTTTACCAACCCGCGTATCATGGATTCCCAGGTGTCTGGCAATGTGAACCTGTTTAACTGGGAACACGAGTACGACGACTTTACCAAAGATTCAACGGGTGGATCCTTCCGTCTCGGACACCCGCTCTATGAGCGCTGGCGGATTTACTACGGCTACACTCTGGCCAATACCGATATTACCGATATCGATTCCACCGTATCAGAATATATTAAAAGATCAGCCAATATTCACTGGGAGAGCAAGGTTGACCTCTCCTTTGTCCGGGACACCCGCGATAAACTCTTTTCGCCCACCAAGGGCTCGCGCAACAGCTTCAGCGTTGAGTATGCCGGTGGTCCCATTGGTGGCGATGCCCAGTTCACCAAGGTGGAGGCCTCCTCTTCCTGGTTCTTTCCCATGCTCTGGGGCACGGTTTTCCATGTCAAAGGTGCTGCCGGACAGGCCTTTGAAAATGAGACCGGCAAGCTCCCTGTCTACGAGAATTTTTTTCTTGGCGGCATGAATTCGATCCGCGGGTTTGAATCCGCCTCGATCAGTCCGCGTGATCCTGCCACCGGTGATAAAATTGGTGGTGACAAAATGTGGTATGGTACGGTCTCCATCATCTTCCCGCTGATCAAGGACATGGGCATGGACGGTGAGATTTTCCATGACTTTGGTAACGTCTATGACGTGGACGAAGACTGGGATTTTGGCAGCTTCAAAAAGACCGCCGGTGTCGGTATCCTTTGGACTTCACCGCTTGGACCGCTGCGTCTGGCCTGGGGCTTTAACCTGGATCAACAGGATGGCGAGGACAGCTCCAACTGGGACTTCAGTATGGGTGGTACGTTCTAATGTCCATTCAGACTTGAACAATCTCCTCATTTCTCGACAGACACTAACTACACACCACTCGTGAGGGGCTCTCTGGCTTTGTGCAGAAGTCCTCTTGACTAAAGGGCATCTTGAATAATTGCTTTTTCTGCCAATCCCGGCGTCATGCTTAAAATTTTATCCTCGGAATATCAAACATATACCTGCGGTAAAATTTTGCACAATCCTTGGCCTTGATTGAAAAATCTAATTATTCAAGACACCCTAAAAAAACTCAAATAAAAACGCTGTGCATGCAGTCGATTCTCGCGCGGCTGCGTCAACGCGGCCCATTTTTTGACATAAACGGTCTCCATGGTTCTTCCACCGCCCTGCTTTTAAGCAGAGCGGTGGAGGAACTGAAGACGACCATTTGTTGTATCCTTCCCGCAGACGAACAGCTTGAGCTGCTGGCCCAGGATCTGGCCTTTTTTACGTCCTCCCGGGTACTGATCTACCCCAGCTACGAAATCCCCCCTTACACCCCACTCTCTCCGGATCCGGCCACGGTCTGTCAGCGCCTGGCAACCCTCTATCAGATTCAAGAGGACGACACCCCGTGTATTCTCCTGACCTCTGTTGAGGCGATCCTGCGGCGTGTACTTCCCTCCAGCGCCTTAAAAAATAACTGCGAGTTGGTTATTGCCAACGAGGAAATTGACCGGGAAGAGCTGATCAATGCACTCACGGCAAGTGGTTACCAGCTCTGTGACATGGTCCGTCAGGAAGGGGACATGGCCTTGCGGGGTGGTATTATTGATGTCTTCCCTCCTGGGCTGGATGGGGAGCAGAGCGGGCCGCTCCGTCTTGATTTTTTTGGTGATACCGTTGAGAGCATCCGTGTTTTCGATCCGATTTCCCAGCGCTCGAAAGAAAACATTGAAGAGGTCGTGCTTCTCCCGGCAACCGAGCTACTCTTTCCTCACAAAGACAAACGACCGGAACTCTTGGAGCTGTTGCAGCACAAGAGTGATCAGTGCCAGTGGACCAGCCAGGCGACCCGCTCTCTGCGTGAGCGGTTGACAACCGGCCAGCGTTTTCCCGGCATTGAATTTTTCTTGCCTTTGCTCTACGGGGGCAGTGAGCAGTTGCATACGCTTTTTGACTACCTCTCTAAAGATTCCCTGCTCTTCATGGCAGATCCCGCGGCTGTGAGCCGAAAGGTTGCGCTTGTTCGGGAGCGTACCCAGGCGAATTACCATGAAGCTGTGGAGCAGCAGAAACTTGCTCTACCACCGGATGAGCTCTTTGTGACCGATACCCAGTACGAAGAGATTATGGGAAAACGCCTGGATGCCCGTTTTTCCCTGTTACCCGATCCTGCAGGAGGGGTAGAGACCTTTACCGTGGACTGCAGCGATCACGGCCTGCTCGCCCAGGAAATTGAGCTACAGCGTAAAAAACGTGGTCTTCTTGGCCCGCTGGCTGATCGTATTGTGGAGTGGCAGGAAAAAAACGAGGCCATTGTGCTCGCCTGTCGCTCACTGCGCCAGAGCGAACATCTACGAGAGTTGCTCGCCCACTACCATCTGGAGAGCATTCTCAAGCCATCCCCCTATGCCACACCGCAAAAGGCTGAGGCCGGGGTTATCCACTGTTTTGAACAACCTCTCTCCAGAGGATTTGACCTGAATGGAGAAGGCGTCCATTTTCTCTCGGCCAGTGAACTCTTTGGAGAAAAACGATTGCGTTCGGGCCGCCGGAGGAGAAAGCGGCGCCATGAGGGGGAGGCTGTCCAGGTCGAGCAGTTGGCCGAAGGTGATATCGTTGTTCATCGTGACCACGGTATTGGCATGTTCAAAGGCATGGTCAATATGGAGATCTCAGGCCAACGTGGGGATTTTCTCCTGCTTGGCTATAAGGGAGAGGACAAACTCTATGTGCCGGTTGATCGATTGCACTGGGTCAGCCGCTACCAGGGGCTCACCGACCAGGAACCCAAGCTCGATAGCCTCGGCTCACAGAAATGGCAGTCGACCAAGAAAAAGGTCAGTGAGGCGGTCTGGAAGGTTGCCCAGGAACTGCTTGAGATTTACGCCAAACGGGAGATGCGACGGGGACACCGGTTCTCGCCTCCAGGTGATCTCTACCGTGAGCTGGAGGAATCCTTTCCCTATGATGAAACCAGCGGCCAGGCCAAGGCCATTGATGATGTTATTGACGATTTGACCCACGAGCAGCCCATGGATCGGCTCATCTGCGGCGATGTGGGCTATGGCAAGACCGAGGTCGCCGCCCGCGCCGCTTTCAAAGCGATTGAGGATGGTTTTCAGGTGGCCATTTTAGTGCCGACAACCGTGCTGGCCGAGCAACATGCCGCGACCTTTCGTGAGCGTTTTGCCTCCTTTCCAGTGGAAATTGCCTGCCTTAACCGGTTTCGTACCAGTAAGCAGCAGAAAGAGATCGTCGGTAAACTGAAAACCGGGGCCATTGATTTGGTCGTGGGCACCCACCGGTTGCTGTCCAAGGATATCGTCATGCATAAACTTGGGCTTCTGATCGTGGACGAGGAACACCGGTTTGGAGTGGCCCACAAGGAAAAGATTAAGAAATTCAAGGCAAATGTAGATGTCCTTACCCTGACGGCCACACCCATTCCCCGTACCCTGCAGATGTCGCTTCTGGGGATTCGAGATCTTTCGGTGATCTCCTCGCCGCCGCAGCAGCGCAGGGCTGTGAAAACCTTTCTTGCCAAACATGACCAACTGGTTATCCGCGAGGCCGTGATCCGTGAGATGGAGCGGGGGGGGCAGCTCTTCTTTGTCCATAACCGGGTCCAGTCGATTTACCGGGTGGCGGAAAATATTGGTCAGCTGGTACCGCATGCCCGTATTGGCGTTGCCCACGGACAGATGGCTGGCCCGGAGTTGGAAGATGTGATGGTCCGCTTTATCAACCATGAACTCGATATTCTGGTTTGTACCACCATTGTCGAGTCAGGGCTTGATATCCCCAATGCCAATACCATTATAATCAACCGCGCAGATTACCTGGGCCTTGCCGATATTTACCAGCTGAGAGGCCGGGTAGGGCGCTCCAACCGTCAGGCCTATGCCTATCTCCTGGTCGCCTCACTCGACCATCTCACGCCGGATGCGCAGCAGCGGTTGCGGGCCCTGATGGACTGCTCCGAGCTTGGAGGAGGTTTTAAATTGGCCATGAACGATCTCCAGATTCGCGGTGGCGGCAACCTGCTTGGAGTGTCCCAGTCCGGGCACATCGCTGCAGTTGGTTATGATCTCTATCTGGAGCTTTTACAATCGACTGTTGCGGATCTGAAGCGCCGTGCTCAGGAAGGTGAGAGCAGCTCGCCCACCGATCAGTTGGACCCGGAGGTGCAACTGAAGGTTTCAGCCTATCTGCCCGACAGCTTTATTCGGGATACCACCCTGCGCTATCAGGCCTATAGGCGTATTTCCATGGCCGGTTTTGGCACCGAGGAAGAACTTGTCGATATAGAAAGGGAACTGGAGGATCGTTTCGGGGTGCTACCCCGAGAAGCGACGACCCTGTTGGAGATAATTCGCCTCAAACAGCAGTGTCGCAGCCTTGGTATTGAGAAGCTGGAGCAGGCTCCGCAGGCGATTGTCTTCTCCTTTATCGACCAGGCCCCGGTTGATCCCAGCAAACTTCTGGCACTCATTCAGCAAAAGCCTTCAAAGAAAAAAGCGGCCCCACCCATTCGGCTGACCCCGGACCAGCGACTGGTTGTCCCTTGCCAGCCAATGGAGAATGTGTTTGAGCGGGCCTACTCAATTATTAACGCACTACAGGGAGATCAATGATGAGCAATACCCCCCTCTACTGTGAAAAGATATTTCCGGTTTTCCCCTGGGATGAGATCGATGTCGTGCTGTTAGATATGGATGGCACCCTTCTTGACAAACATTTCGACGACTATTTCTGGGAGCAATACCTTCCCGAGCACTACAGCCTCTCCCAGGATATTTCTGTTGCCCAGGCCAAAAAACAGCTTCTGGAACGCTATCATAAGGTCAAGGACACCCTGGATTGGGCAGATCTTGATTTCTGGTCCCGTGAGCTGGGGCTGGACCTGCAGGAACTGAAGATGCGGATCAATCATCTTATCGGCGTTCATCCTTATGTGATCGAGTTTTTTGAATTTTGCCTCCAGAGCAAGAAAAAGCTCTATCTGATCACCAATGCCCATACCCAGTCGCTTTCCATGAAGTTGCAAAAAACGGCCATAGGCCCCTGGTTTGATCGCATCATCTGTGCCTCCGAGGTTGGGGCTGCAAAGGAAGAGCCAGCGTTCTGGGAAAAGCTGGAGAACACGATCGCCTATGACAAACAGCGCACGCTCCTGGTCGACGATACGGAAAAGGTGCTCTTTACCGCCCGTGAGTACGGGCTGGGCTACCTGTTGTACGTTGCCCGACCAAGCAGCCGGTCACGGGTACAGTACTCCTGCAATTTCCCCTCAATCGAGTATTTCAAAGAGCTGTTACCGCGTTAAATAGCGCCTGCCCCGCTGGAGAAAAACCACTAAAAAAGCCCGCCTGGATCAAATCCAGACGGGCTTTTTCAACCTTGTTTCTGCTTTTCTGCGGAAAATCAGGTGGTGGTCGTGGTTTTTTTCTTGGGTGCGGCTTTGGCCCGAGTTGTCTTGGTCGTTTTGGTGGTCTTGGTGGTGGATCTTCTTCTGGGAGCCGGTTTTTTCTTCACCTCTTCCAGACCGGTTTTCACCTCTTCCAAGCCAGTTTTCATTTCTTCCAAGCCGGCTTTTGCCTCGTCCAACCCGGTCTTGGCTTCGGCTATTGCGTCAGTCAGAGGTTGGGGATCAAAGCTGGTGTCTTCCTGTTCAACTTTTTCCAGGCGGGTGGGAATATCACCAAGAATTTTTTCTGCGTTGATGCTGTCAATTTTAGCGACTGTCTCGCCAATTTTAGCTTCCAGGGCTGCAACCTGGGCAGTAACCGTGTTCACGGCCTCGCTGGAGGCGGCAATGTCGGAGGCAATCGTCTCGATCTGGGCTGCAGCGGCAAATTCACCGGTTTTAGCCTCAAGAGCATCTAATTTTGTATTAATAGCGGCAAACTGGTCGCTCAGGCTCTGCTGATTGTCGTTTACCTTCTGCATTTCAGTGCTGATAATACCCTGCAACTCGTCTTTCACCTCAGTGGTGCTCGGCTCTGCAGGAGTACTCTCTTCGGCTACCAACTCAGCTTTGGGAGCCTCGAGTTCCTTTGGGCAGCAGCATTGTGCCTCTTTACCCATCATGCATTTAATGGAACATACAGCCGCTTTAATCATTTCGGTAATACCGGCTTTAGCAGCGACGAACATGCTGCCGGCAGTCTCTTTGTTGACCATGGAAACGGCAAGCAAAAAGATTCCGATAAGAAAAGCAATGCAAACGGCCATGCCAATAACCATGGCGATGGACCATTGAACAAGACGGAAAGCACCGATGATAATCAGGCCAAGCGATCCCAACACACCGGTGTCGGGAGAGGCACTGGTCAGATAGGCCAGAAGGGTTAGAATTATGAGTATTACCGCTGATTTAACCAGCGGCCCCCGCATCATGTTTCGTTTCATCGTAAACTCCTCCGTTAGGAAACTCGCATCCAGTCACTGGGTATCACAAAGTACGCATGGGGCGACATCGAGGGACGCACTCAATACGCGTATCGATTAATTCTGTGAGGTTTTAGTGTATTTGCGTTGGAACGGCAAGGAAAAATGTTGTCTTTCAGGGAGCAAATGTGAATCGAGATTCATTGATCCCGTAGGTTGCAATCCCCTGATTCCATGCATAAACAAGGATCAGGTTCAGCCATGGTTTGGCTGACGAGAAGGAAGGTGTCCTGTGTTTTGAGAAAGACATCCACCACCGCCGGGTCAAATTGGCGTCCAATCTCATCGCCTATCATCTGTACGGTCTGTGCATGGGAGAGGCGAGCGTTGAGGTCAAGTGGTGCAGTGTGCTCTTCATAGGCATCTGCAACTGCCATAATACGAGCCTCAAGGGGGATTTCACTGCCGCGTAATCCTTGGGGGTAGCCGCGGCCATCCCAACGTTCATGGTGAAAATAGGCAATGTTCTGGGCAACAGCGAGAAAGCCACTGTTTTGAATGCCCTCCATCATGTTTTTAATGACATCACCCCCCCTGCGTGTGTGCTGACGCAACTGGGCTTCCTCCTGAGGAGAGAGTCCGTGTTTTTTGGTAAGGATGTCATCGGGAACCGCAACCATGCCAATGTCATGGAGAATCGCCCCCTGGTAGAGATCCTGGATGAAATTCGGGGTTAAGGTCGTGCTATAACGCGGGTCCTGGGCCAGCTCCGAGGCGAGAAGACGGCAATACTCACGAATGCGTTCCAGGTGATTGCCCGGGGTCACATCCCGATACTCAGAAAGCTTGGCCAGGGCGAGAATGGCCGCATTTTCCATCTTTCGAACCCGGTTGAGTGAGCCGATAAGTTTTTGTTCAAGTTGCTGGCGGATGCTGATGTCGCGCAGAACCAGTTGAATGCCGAGTTTCTTTTCAGCCCGTTGCAGCAGAGCCCCGCTTATTTCTACCTCCGTTTGGGATGCATCCGAGTTGCGGAGGGTGATACGCCAGGCGGAGATCGTTGCTCCCTGTGCAAGGGGGGCAAGCAATTCCCGTTCAAGGCGAGGACGATCATGCGCTAAGGCCAGGTCAAAAACGGAGGCTGCTTCGGGCAATGTCCCCCCAAAATAATGATCAACTGCGTGTTGGTTGGCCTGCAAAACAGTTCCGTCTGCATGCACCAGGATAACATCGTCAACAATGGCTTCATAGAGAATGCGAAAGTGATGCTCGGTTGCCTGCTGCTCCTGGGTGCGCCGCTGTACCTCCTGTTCGAGATATTTTGCCTGCCTGGTGAGTTTTTCCGAGGCCAGGTTTTCCTCATGTCGCAGGAGAAATTCCCGTTTCCTGGCCGTGCTGTCAGCCCAGCTCTGTGTGGCCGCGATAAAGACAAAGCAGATCATGAAAAAGAGGTTAGAAAAGAGGCTGAGAATCTCGTAAAGCCTTAAAGGGCCGATCATGGCGATGGCAAAGAGGTAGAGAAAAACCAGGGCAAAACCGCTGACCAAGGTTTGGCCGATACTCAAGGGAGCAAGGGCGGTATAACTGGTTATAACGACAATAACGCCCACGTAGTAGGGGGAGTTGACACCCCCCATGCGCAAAACTGTCAGTAAGACGATAATGCCGGCAAAGAGATACCCGGTAATGCCTATCATCCATGCTTTTTGAAGGGAGCGATCGCAATAATTTGCTGCCAGAAGCAGGCCGACGATCACCACAGCGGCAAGCCGATAGCGCAGGAATTCTGTGAACTGCTCAGGCAAAAGCAGATAATCAAGCACCGCAAAGAGGAACATGATGCCCATTCCCACCAGGAGGATGAAGTACACCCGTTTATGGTGTAATTGTTGAACTTCCTGTTGGAATTTTGGGTCAGATGTCATTCCTGCTCAGATCACTGGGAGTATTTGTGTCGGGTACATCTGCTGTCGTGCTCCGTCAAATTCCTGTTCTCTGCGGAGAAAGGCGGCAACGATGACCGGATCAAATAAATGGCCACTTTCGCTCAGTATTATACGGCAGGATTCTTCATGGCTAAAGGCTTCCTTATAGGGGCGTGTCGAAGTCAGGGCATCGTAGACATCAACTAAGCTGACAATTCGGGCCGCCAGGGGGATTTTCTCCCCTTTGAGGCCTGCGGGGTAGCCGGTTCCATCCCAGCGTTCATGGTGGCAACGGGTGATCTCCTGACCCAGGCGGAGAAAGGAGCGACTTTCCGAGTCACGTTCCGCCGAGGCGAGGGCATTACTGCCCAGATCGCAATGCTGCTTGATAACGGCAAATTCCTCTTGGGTTAAACGTGCAGGTTTGAGAAGGATGGAATCCGGAATGCCGATCTTGCCGATGTCATGCAACATGGAGGAGATGCAGAGGTCTTCAATAAAGGTATCCGTGATAATGGCTGGTGCATCAGGGGAGAGGGCCAGTTCTGTGGCAAGGATGCGGGTGTAGGCGCGGATACGGAGGAGATGGGCTCCGGTATCCTCGTCGCGGCACTCAGCCAGGCTGGCCAGGCCAAAGATTGCCGCCTGACGGGAGGTGTCCAGAAGCTGTTTGGATTCCAGGACCTGTTTTTCAATCTGTTTGGTCAGGGTGATGTCGCGGATAATGAGCTGATAACAAAGCTGCTGCTCGGGCATGGTCACCGAGTTTCCGCTGAGTTCTACATCCAGGAGTCGCCCTTGGTAGGTGAGCAGGCGCATTTGCATACCTTGCACCTGCCTGCCACGCGCAAGTTTGACCAGAATTTTTTTTGTGAGGATATCCTGGTCCTGGGGGGGGAGAAAGTCTGTCAGCGGCCTGTTTTTTAAGGCCTGGGAGGAAAGCTCCAGGAGTTGTGCTCCGTGGTGGTTGATCATCTGAATGATTCCCCGGTCATTGATAAGTACCACCAGATCCAGGATGTTGTTGTAGAGGTCTCGGAATTTCAGGTCTGATTCTTCCTGCTCGGCCATGCGCTCCTTGACGAGAGATTCCAGACCTCCTGTGTACTCCTGGAGCTCTTCATTGATGGAACGAAGGTTTTTTTGGGTGCGCAGAGAGCTGAGCAGGGTCTGGATTTCATCGAAGCACTGGACCGTGGTGACAATGACGATGCTGAGAAAGAAAAAGGTGTTGTTGATGAAGCAGTTGAGTTCCTCACCACTTACAGGGGGGGATCCCAGATAGACGGTCAGTGCATAGATGATGTACATGGCCCCACCCAGGCCAAGCGATTGAGATATGTTGAGCGGGAGTACAGAAAATCCCCCGGCAATCATCAGGAGAATGCCCACATAATAGCCCGAACTGAAACCGCCGAGTTGGACCGTCATAAGCGAGATGACTAAAGTGCCCAGCAAAATGGCACCGAACATAACCTTGCGGCAGTGGTGTTTGAACTCCTGGAGACGCAGAAGCTGGAGCAGAGCAATCAGGATAAGAACAAAGCACAGCCGATACCCGAGAAAGAGGGTGAAAAATTCACGCGCATGAACAAAATCAAGCAGGGAGAAAAAGGAAAAAAAGACTGCGCCCAACCAGAGGCAGATACGCGTGCGCTGGTAAAAAAGCTGATCTATTTCTTGAGCAACTTGAAGGGGGACTGTGGTGACGGCCTGTTCCATTATTCTTTGATTGCCTTTGCAAAGAGATTGACGCCGGATTCTTCCACCAGCACCTCAATCTTGTCGCCAAATGGAGTTGGGGCAAAGAGTTCATACATGTCTTCCTGAGTGCGGTAGATCAGTTCCCATTTCAACAGCTTATCGAGAAAGAGCGAGTCCGGGTAAAAGGTGAAATTCCCCAAAAGTAGGGTGCCGCCAGGGTTGAGGTGGTTGTAACACTGGGTGATCAAGGCGCGAAACAGGCGTGGATCCAAGTAGTCGCAGAGGCCGACCGAGTAAATAATGTCCAGAGGCTCGATATGGTGTTTGGCACGTCCCAGGGACCATTTGATAACGTTCTCGCTCATCAGACGGATGGAGGCCCGGTGAGGGAAGATGTTGACATTCTGGTTGGTATACTGCAGTGCTTCTGAGTCGATATCCACGCAGAGAGCCTCAATATCTTCGCTGTATTCGCAGTCGGCAAGAAAATCAAAGAGCTCCCGGTTGGGGCCACAGGCAAGGTTCATGATGCGGGTGATCTTCCCCCGCTCATGGATGGGTTTGCTGCAAAGCTCCAACTGTTTTTTCATGAGGATGCGACGTCCGCGGATTGCCAGGGAGCCTGGGCGCTGCAGGCAAAAGGCATCAATAATCTCGCCCAGTTTTCCCTCGCCTTTGGGAATGTCTTTATAGATATGCTCCATCATCAGGAAGTCACCGGCATAGCCCTTGGGTTTAAAGTAGGCGCGTTCGGCAAAACGGCTTCGCATGAAGTAGGGGAATATTTCTTTGAATACGTAGCCCCACATCATCTCTCCGTAGTTACTCCCAGCCATGATCTTGTCAAATTCGGGGAGGGCGGCATTGAGTTCGCCCATAACCGCATGGCAACGAGCTTCCGCCTCCGGATCTTCCTTACCTTCGGCTTCTGCCTTTTGCAGGGTATGAGAGAGGTTAAACAGCTCTGCCTTGAAGGTCTCCATCCGGCCACTGATGTTCTGCCAGATCGATGAGTTCAGCAGGGCGGAGGGCAGGGGCTTTACCTCGGTGTACCGGCTGGAATGGCGGGTGGAAAGCGAGTCCGCATAGCCGGCGATGGGTTCTCGTTCTCCGGCAATACGGCGAAATTTCCCGCAAATGTTCTGGGTGAGAAAGAAAAGGAAATCGACAAACAGCTCCGGCTTTGCTGCCCGCAGTTTGGTCATGACCATCTCGTCGAAGATGCCAATCTGGGCCTCGCCCGAGGCCAGTATGTTACGCACTCGGGACTCACCATCAAAGTAGCCGATCTCTCCAAAGAATTCGCCTTCGCCAATCAAAGCGACCGTGATGCGGGTGTCCACTCGGTCGGTATAGCTCACTTCAACGGCACCTTTGACCAGATAGTAAAAAGCAGGGGTGGTGCTTTCCGGACTGAGAATGGGTTCGCCGGGTGAAAAGGTGCGAATATTTGCATAGACCAAAACAGAATCAAGCAGGGCTGGTGCAATAGGCGTAGGTGATGGTGACATGAGCAAAACCTCTGGGCAGTGTTCAAGAGCGTTGCAGGGAAGTCCCTAAAGAAAAAGAATCAGAACCTGGTGATTAAGCCAAGGGTGACGGCATGGGCTCCGCCATCGGTGAATGTCCCGTTTAGGTCTCGGGCATTACTTTGAACCGAGCGGGTTCGGGTGTGATGATACATATAGGACAGGCCGACCTCTGTTGTGGAAGAGTAGCGGTAGCGAAGGCCGAAGCAGTACACCAGAGCGTCGGAATCTGGCAGCTGAAATTCAAGAGTCTGGTCAGGGATGGGCGTTTCATCAAAGGCGAATCCGAGGGTCGTGGTCCAGTGTTCGTTCCAGTCATAGTTCAGGCCGATCCGATAGGCGTTGGTATCTTTCCAGTTTCTGGTGATCGGGGAGTCAAAGTAGGCAAAATAAGGCTCTGAAAAATTTTGGGTGTAGGTGAAGTCCATTTCCGAAATAGCCCCCCAGAAGGTTCGGTCCCAGGCCACTTCGACGGTCAGGCGATCAAAGGAGTAGGAGGTTGAAAGACTCAGGATTGCTGGAAGAATTATATTTAAAGATGCTCCGGTTGAGTAGTGCAGGAAAGGGAAGGTGCCGATCATCGCATCCATCTGGCCGCTTCCGGTGAGGTCGAGTTCAACCTCGGAGCGATAGGTGGCGGCGATGTTCCAACGATCGGTTGGCCGTAGACTCATGGCAAGGTTGTAGCCCACTTCCATATCTGAGGCATTGGAAGAGTGGCGGACTGAGGTCAAGGGGCCAAGGGGGAATATCGAAGCCGTCAGGTCGTTGTCGATTTCTCCCCGGCCGTGGATAAAACGAACGCCCGCCCCCAGGCTCATCCAATCGTTGACCTTGAGGGCCAGGCTTGGGTTGGCTTCCACGGTGATGAGAGAAATTTTTTGAGAATAGGCTCGTGGAAAGGGCTGGGACCACTTCTTGGAGAGACCAAAGGGAGATGTCAGGGAAAAGCCAAAGCGCAGTTTCCCGTACTCCGGGGAAACCAGATGCAGCAGTGGCATATAAAAGATTTCACTCTCTGACTCACCGTTAAAGGCCGAGGTTCGGCTGTCGTTGTAGGAGACCGAGGGTAGATAGAGCGTTGTTAAGCTGGTTTCCACCTGCCAGATATCGGGCTGAAAAGCCATGTTGGCAGGATTGTAATAACTGGCATCCGGGCCAGGGGTATAGGCGGTGTTGGCCCCGGCTTTTCCCACGGCGCCCAGCGATTGATTGGTAATGCGAAATCCTGAGGCAAGAGCATGCTGGTCAGGGCTGAGGCCGCCACAGATGATTCCTGCCAGGAGAATGCCGCAAGTATAGGAGAAAGCCCAGACCTGTGGATAGCGCCATAATACCATGAAAACTCCTGCAAGGATAAAACGTCCATTTTGTTGTGTCGTTCTTCTTCGGGTAAGCTTCTATGGCGATTATAGCATTGATTGAAAAAAGTAAAATAAATTTAGCCTAATGATACCTTTTCGCACCAAAATGTAAGGTGAGACTTTTCGTTTCTTTAGGTAGATTTACGCATTTCAGTCGTGTTGGATACGAAGGGGAGATTAGAAGGGTAATTAGATATAGAAATACGATGCCTTGTGCTTACGGCATCGTACAGGGCAAGCGCATCAAAATGTCCTAACTAGGCCCAGTTAGAACCGAATTATTTTCGACCAGCGAAAAAATACGAATAAAATCGATTTATTATTCAATTCTACTCGCATAGCCTCTATATATTACCCTTCAAAAATCACTTACTTGGAGAAGGGGCATGAAAAAACAGCAGCCAGACATTATTTCCCATTTCGAAAATTTAATTGATCCGAGAGTAGAAGGGAAAAACCGGCATTTGC
>NZ_JAFFQA010000029.1 GCF_016919065.1 Desulfobulbus rhabdoformis
CCTAAAAAATACGCTTTTTCGTCAATAATCCCTGAAATTATCCGATTGCTTCTGTTGCCGCATGCCCGTCATGAATTTGAGGCGATTTACACACTACAAAGCCGCTTCTTGTGCCATTAGAGTGGGGGCTCCGGGAATGGCTGTACAAAACGTGACAAGAGCAAATCTACTCAAAGTTACGGTCTTATTTTACCTCAAACAAAGAACACACAAGCAATATCGAGAAGCTAGCGCAGTATCGTTTCGTTTTTCACATTATATGAGGGTATCATGTTTGATGCAGAAAAATTATTAGGAAAGATTGTGGGCGAGGTCATGGGATCTGGAGATAAAAAATCCGGACTCGGCGGCTTGGGTGCGGGTTCAGGTTTGATGACCATGGTCGGCCTGGGCGTCGGAGCCTATGAAATCCTCAAACAAAAGGGGCAACAGCCAGCCAGTGGCACATCGCCTCAGGCTCCTCCACCGCCTCCAGGTGGTAGTGGAACCATGGCACCGCCTCCACCTCCGGGCAGTGGGACAGCTTCAACACCGCCTCCACCTGTTCCGGGGGGAACACCTGCTCCACCACCAGCGGCTGCAACTCCGCTAACACCTGCAACGACATCGATCTCAGGAAGCGACCTGGCCACCCGGTTGATTCAGGTCATGGCAGCTGCGGCCCACGCCGATGGCGAGATGGATGCAGATGAGGAACGTGCAGTTCTGGAAAAATTGCGGGGGGCCGAACTCAGTCAGGAAGAAAAAATGTTTTTGCTTGGTGAACTGCACCAGCCCAAAACAATTGATGAGCTGGTCGAGGGGATTAACGATCCGGCCGTGGCCAAAACCATGTACATGCTTGCTGTGGCCGCTATAGAAATAGATACCGAAGCAGAACGCACCTGGTTAGATACTCTTGCAGGACGGCTGGGGCTCAGTACTGAGATGCAGGGGTTTATTGAGGATCAGGGGGTGTGAGGAAGGACTGAGCGAGCTGGTGTTTTGGTCGCGGGCATGGCCCGACTCCTACAGGTCCAAGGTGATTGCACGAGTTGTAGGAGCGTGGCCATGCCCGCGACAAATGTAGAAATTAAATATGCAGAAGATATCCTCAGGACAACGGGCATTACGTAAAGGGCGGGTTTCTCTGCCTCACCAGATGTATCATGTCACCACGGCAACCGTTGATCGACGAGAGTTCTTTCGTGATTTTTCCGTAGCCACTGCCGTTGCGAGCTGCTGTGAAAACAAATTTCTTTTGGGTGATGCACAAATGCTCGCCTGGGTATTGATGCCTGATCATGTGCATTGGCTGCTTCAACTTGGGGCTAAAGACGATTTATCGTCGGTGGTCAATCGGCTCAAATCAGCCAGCAGCCGTCGTGCGAACAAAATCCTTGGGCAAAAGGGCTCCATCTGGCAGAAATCGTTCCATGATCATGCCTTACGTGCGGAGGAGGATGTACGAGCAATCGCTCGGTATATTGTTGCCAATCCGCTACGAGCTGGGCTGGTCGATAATGTGCATAATTATCCCTTTTGGGATGCCATCTGGTTGTAATTAATTTGGGGTCGCGGGCATGGCCACGCTCCTACAACTCGCGTAGTCACTTTGGACCTGTAGGAGTCGGACCATGCCCGCGGCAAAATACAAAAATTTTCTCGCTTACCGCTCAAACATATTGGCCAGCCCGCCCAGCACCGAGCCCTCGCCCTGACTCCCCCCCATGGTTTGGGGAGCTGCTTCCCAGATGCGGCCAGCAAAACGGGAGAATGGTAGCGATTGCAGCCAGACATGACCAGGGCCCTGCAGGTTGGCAAAGAAGAATCCCTCGCCACCAAATAATGCTGATTTCACATTCCCGACAAATTCAATGTCATAATTCACAGATGAGGTCAGGGCCACCAAACAGCCTGTATCCACCCGCATGGTCTCACCGGCAGCCAGCTCTTTTTCCACAATGGTGCCTCCGGCGTGGACGAACACCAGCCCATCGCCATCGAGCTGCTGCATAATGAATCCTTCCCCACCAAAGAGAGCAGCCCCTATTTTTTTCTGAAAGGCAATACCAATGGAAACCCCTTTCGCAGCACAGAGAAAGGCGTCTTTCTGACAGATAATCCGATTATCATACGTGGGTAAATCAAGCGGAATAATCTTGCCTGGATAGGGCGCGGCAAAGGCAACCTTCCCCTTATCCTGACCGGTGTAGGTAAACATGGTGATAAACAACCCCTCACCAGTGATCAACCGCTTCCCTGCGCCCAACATCTTATCGAGAAATCCGCCCGAGCTGGAACTCCTTGAACCATCACCAAACACGGTTTCCATAACGATTTGATCGTGCATGTACATCATGGCGCCAGCCTCGGACACTACGCTCTCTTGAGGATCAAGCTCTACTTCGACAAACTGCATCTCGTTGCCGAAAATAGTGTAGTCAATCTCGTGGGCTTCCTGGCCAGAGAAGGGCGGCGGTACCGGTGCCCCTCCCTGCCCTGCCTGCAATTCTGCAACTTGTCCAATGCACATCCAGTCGCCAAAGCCATCGCGCCAGACCATGGTCGACTCGCTGTATTGCCCGCTGGCGATACCGGAAAGTATCTGCTGCTGGCTAAAAGGTCCAAGGGATTGGCCATTAATGGCAACAAACCAGTTTGACATAATACACCTCTATTTAAAAAAATTTTAACCTGAATCCGTGACGGCGGGTGGTCACTGAACAGCATATCCAATTAATAGGACAAGGATTTTTAAATTAAATGAATACTATCCGGATTCGAGTGTGAGTCAAAGAAAATTTGCCTGTACAAAGTGAACAGCTGAGCTGGTGGCAAAAGTATGGCCCGAATCCGTAGTAGTTGGGAATTTGAGTAACTATGCATTTTTTTCACATTCGCCTTCTTTTTGAGATTGCAAATGGCCAAAGAAGATATATAAAATCGTCCTGAATTCGAGACGGAGCCGTGAATACTCACGGGTTCAGAATCGTACTACAAACAAGGCCTCAGACAGCTGGTGGCAAGGAGGGTACAACCGAACAGATTGGAAGTGCATCGAGAAACAAAGCTTAAGGCGGGTCATTGCCTCCGGGCAATTGCCATGACCGGATTACTTGCGGAGTCAACGATGAACAACCATAATCTCGAAGGGATTAGGATCTTGCTGCAAAGTAAGTGCTCACTGGAGCGTTGTTCTTATTTTTCGTTGTTGAATGTCTGCTCACCTGCATCAATGCACGGGCGCATTCTTTTTGGGTTTTGTTGCCTGTCCCCGCTTAATGGTTGACAGGTTTTGTTTCTTGAATGTTGTCATGCCTGCGCCACAACACCTGCGTGTATGCTTGTGCTTCCGTCTTCTTCTTATCTCACGGGGCACTCATCCGTCTCCACAAGCGCTGGCTTGACAGGACTCTATGGAGAGTATTCCCATGTTGTATCCCGATCAATTCGGCAGAGATCCTCTGTTTCCGAAACATTCCGATTTCGCTGTTGTCTTTATCAATCAACTTGTCGGCCAAGGCGTTATCACCTATCGCTCTTTTAAAAAAGGAAAGGTGATTGCACGTATGGCTGGTCATATCGTCCCTGAAATTCGTCAGCACACCCTGCAAATCACTCCTGAAACTCATCTTTTCGATCCCTACTTCAGCGGTTATTTTCTGCATTCCTGTGCACCCAACATCTCGCTTGATATGGTCAACCTGACCGTAACTGCATTGGCGGAAATTGCTGCCAACAGTTACCTGTACATGGACTATGCAGAGACAGAGGATGTCCTCTTCAAGCAATTCCCCTGCTCCTGCGGGGCCGCGAACTGCAGAGGGTGGATCACCGGCCGCAAGGAGTTGCATCCTGCAGCCTTAGCGGAGCCAAAGCTTGTTGAACAAAGTGGGACTATCCTGCAATGAACCAACAGCAATATTATCGCTGGTGGCAGAGAGAGGATCTCTGCTACCAGCAGGGACACCTCTATTTTGCGGGGAAAGCTGTAGAGGGGCTTGCAACTCAATGCGGCACTCCCGCTTTTATCTATTCAGCCCCCCGTGTACAAGATAACCTTCTTCGGCTTCGCACCAGCCTGAACCAGGCTGGTTTTGCCAAACGTTTCTCACTGTACTATGCAATGAAAGCAAACCGCTTTGCCCCTTTGCTAGCCATGCTCAAGCAAAGCGGACTCTGCGGTATTGATGCCTGCTCCCCGGCTGAAATCGAGTTGGCTGTAAGCTGTGGCTTCGCACCTGCGGAGATATCTTTTACCGCTTCGAGTCTGTCAACTCGAGACCTGGATGTCATAACCCGCTATGACGGTCTCTGCATGAATTGCGACTCCCTCCATGCGATCCATCAATGGGGACAACGCAAACCTCACACAACAATTGGACTGCGGGTTAATCCAGGTATGGGGATTGGCCGCGTCGACAACGACAAACTGCAGTACGCGGGTTCGCAAACCACCAAATTCGGCATCTACTGGCAACAGTTTGCAGAGGCGCTTGCGGTTGCAGCTCAGTATAATCTGGAAGTCGACACCATCCATTTTCATACCGGCTGTGGTTATCTTACAGAGCAACTCCATCGGCTTGAACGGATTATAGCGCACTGTTTCTGCTTTATCGAAAAAGTGGGCACAATCAAATATGTGAACATCGGTGGGGGATTAGGGGTACCGCACCTGCCTGCTGATGCGCCCCTTGATCTGGAGCGGTGGACAATGGTCCTGCAAAGGCAATTTGGCGCAACAGACCTGCACCTGAGGATTGAGCCGGGAGATTATATCGTCAAGGATGCGGGGCTTCTTCTTTTGGAAAAAACCTTTGTAGAAAAAAAAAGAGGCGACCACCTTTGTCGGTGTCGACGCGGGGTTCAACATTGCTCCGGAGCCTGCCTATTACACCCTCCCCTTTCAGCCCCTGCCTCTTCATTACAACCAAGAGCCATGCACAATCAAGACTCTGGTGGGCAATATAAATGAAGCACTTGATGTCTGGTATGAGGATGCACTACTTCCGGACCTGCATGAGCAGAAATATATAGCGCTCATCAATGCCGGTGCCTACTCAGCATCCATGGCATCGAATCACTGCATGCGAGGTAGCTTTAAAGAATTTTTACTGTTTTGAAGATACATCGTGTGCTGATTAGAACCCGGTGGGGGGAAACAGTAAAAAAAAGCAGCTCGTTTGAGAGCCCTCACAGGCATTCGGGATGACCTGCAGGGAGGAGGTAAGCTTACGGTGTTTTTTTCTTTTTAATGCTCTTGGCAGAAATACCGTGCTGTTTCATTTTGTCGTAAAGGGCTGTCTTTCCGATGCTGAGATGCCCGGCCGTGGTGGCCACGTTACCGCTGTATTTGGAGAGGGCACGCCGAATGATGGTGGCTTCAAAATCTCCCAGAATAGATTTAAGGGAAACGAGTCCAAGTTTATCGTCAATCTCGACAAGTTCACCACCCTGCTGCTCGATACGCGGGTCCTGATCAAAGAGCAGATCGCTCTCTGTAATCATCTTCCCTTTGGCCATGAGCACCGCACGCTGAATCAGGTTTTCCAGCTCACGAACATTCCCCGGCCAATCGTGCTCGAGCAGCCGGTTAATGATTGATTTAGGGACAAAGTCGATCTCTTTTTTAAAGGCTTCCCGGTAATGGTTGACGAAGTGGGAGACCAACCCGACGACATCTTCCTTGCGTTCTCTAAGCGGAGGAATATCTATATTGATGATGTTGAGCCGGTAATAGAGATCCAATCGAAATTTTTTCTCCTTGACCGCCTGGGTCAGATCGACATTGGTCGCGGCGATAACTCGCACGTCCACCTTGACCGGCTCGGTACCGCCCACCCGAATAATTTCCCCATTTTGCAGCACGCGCAGCAGGGCTACCTGCATGCGGGGACTTATATCACCGATCTCGTCGAGAAAGATGGTCCCACCATCCACCACCTCAAATTTCCCGACCTTACGGCCAGTCGCACCTGTAAAAGCACCTTTCTCGTAGCCAAACAAATCCGCCTCAAGCAGGGAGTCGTTAATGGCGTTGCAGTTGATTTTTAAAAAAGGCTTGTCTTCACGGCCACTGGTGGCTTTGACCAAGTTCGCAACCAACTCTTTACCGGTGCCTGATTCGCCGGTGATGAGAATGGTGGCGTCAGAGCCTGAAACCTGATGAATCATCTCGCGCAATTCTCGCATCTTACGGCTGCGGCCAACCATCTTATCGGCATGGTGATGATGGCCAAGCTGACTTTTCAGGCTGTTGACCTGACGCATCAGTTTGTTACGCATCTCTTCACTAGCCTGCAACTCGTCTATTTTCGATTCGAGAATGGTCTCAATACTGGTATTGAACTGCAGTAACTCCTGCTCGAAATCTTTACGCTCGGTAATATCGCGCATCACCAGCATAATAAGCTGTTCGCCAGTATAGCCCACAAAGGGAACCGACGAGTATTCCACCGGGGTGGTGTCCACCATGGTCTCGACAACTTTTGAATCTTTTTGCCGCGTCTTGCTGGCGGCAAGTTTATCGCGACAGGATTGCCCTATTCCTGCCAGACTGGCAGCGACTTTTTTCCCACAGGGGTGGCCAAAGCAATCTCTGGCGCTGCGGTTCAAGTATTCAATACCGCCATCGTCACGAAGAAGAAACACCATCTCCGGCATGGCATCGAGAAGTGTCCGCCAGTTGGTGGTGAGGCGATCAACCTCCTCTTGCATGTTCGCTATGTTGAGAACGTTATCTGACACAGATATTTTGTAGGGTTGTGGGAGATTGAATAAAACCTGAATCCGTGACGGCGGGTGGTCAGTAAACAACGAAACTGACGCACCGATGAATGCTCCCGGATTCAGATATAAAATTGAAATCTGTCATCAAAAAAAGATTCTATAGGCCCCAAAGACCTAATGGCATAGAAAAACCCGATAAATAATTGACATATGTACCACTCTTAGCCAGAGAATACAAATCAATTTCCGATAATACGTAAATCTATGTAAAAAAAAACCGCAACAGTTTATAGTTTCATGCATTTTCAGTTAGGTAATTCTACCTAATTTCCGGAAAAGCTGTCTCTTGCAGGGCTGCCACCAACATTCGATGCCCCGCAGGATAGGGGTAATCACTCAACCCTGTGAGCGATACCCAGGCATAATCCTGGGCGGCACTGAGGATTGGCTTTTCCGGCTTTGTCTTCATTGCTGCCAAAAAACCGTGCAGAGTTACCCGATAGCGGGTGTAGTGATGCACGACAGTCTTAAAAAACTCAAGATCGCCTGCCTGATAGCCGGTCTCCTCTGCCAACTCACGGCGGGCGGCCTCAAGGGGCTGCTCGCCTTCTTCAAGACGGCCACCGGGGAACTCCCACAAACCGCCCCAAATATCATCTGCCATTCGTTGCTGCACAAAAAAGAGGCCATCAATATGAAGGATGGTGCAGGCCATGATAATTTCAATTTTCTTTTGCTTATCATTGGGCAGAGGCCTAAACTCCACCGTATCCTTCTTCAGGGCCTGGCAGTGCATGTGCACCGGGCAGAGTTCACAGGCAGGCTTTTTGGGGGTGCAGATAAGAGCGCCCAACTCCATAAGCGCCTGGTTATAGAAACGCGGCAACTCAGGCTCAAGCAAGGCCTCTGCCATGGCGCCAATTCGCTTTTGGATCGCACTTTGTTTAATAGGACGATCAATATCAGCCAGGCGAGCAAAAACCCGCTCCACATTGGCATCCTTAAGCGGAAAGGGTAAATTAAAGGCAATGGAAAGAATGGCAGCAGCCGTGTAGGGGCCGATACCGGGAAGCTCCAAAAGCGCTTTATGGTCTGAAGGAATGTGCCCGCCGTACTGCTCCTGCATTTGCTGAGCGGCCCGCTGAATATTGCGCGCTCTGCTGTAATACCCCAACCCTTCCCAGGCCTTAAGGATCGACTGCTCTGAAGCGCGGGCAACGGCGGCAACATTGGGGAACTGCTCAATCCACCGATTAAAATACTGGACCACCCTGTCCATCTGGGTCTGCTGCCCCATGATTTCTGAAATCCAGACATGGTAGGGATTGTAGGTTGCGCGCCAGGGCAAAGGGCGCTGGTTCGCTTCAAACCAGACAAGCAGCCGACGACGAAAGTCCGTGATGTCTGCCTCATTGTTCTTGTCAATCACCAAGGGTATCCTCTATGCTGCAAATTGTGGAGCAAATTCAACCTTCAAGGTACCCTGCTATGGTCAAGCTTGCCAGTCAATTTCTAAGAATCTTTCTTTTTCTTCTTTTTGGTTCTCTCTGTTTTACAACCAACGCATTCGCCCTTGCACCGACAGAAGTTATGGTAATCGCCAACGTGCGCGCCAGCAACAGCCTGGCCCTTGCGCGCTATTACATGAAAAAACGGGATATTCCGCAAGCGAATCTTATTAGAATCTCTGCGACCTGGGAAGAACATTGCTCTCGCCAGGAGTTCACCCAAAGTATTCTCAAACCAGTGCATGAGGCACTTGCTCGACGCGATCCTCAGCATCGCATTCGCTGCCTGGTCAGCATGTACGGGGTCCCCCTGGCAATCAAACCACAGCTACCGCCGTATAATGCTCCCAAAGCAAAACACCCCAAAAAAATGGACAGCAGGGCCTCGGTGGACTCGGAACTTGCGCTCGTGCTCACCCAAAAATATCCATTGGATGGATGGCTGCCCAATCCCTACTTCCTTGGTTTTCAACAGCAAAAGACACTGCTCAAAAGAGATGAGGTACTCATCGTCAGCCGCCTGGATGGCCCGGATCCCAGGATAGTACGGCGCATCATTGACGATGCCATAGCCACGGAGAAAAAAGGGCTCAAGGGCAAAGCCTATTTTGATGCGCGTTGGCCCCTGCCCCAGGAAAAAAAATTAGAGGGGTACGCTTTGTACGACGCTTCAATCCATGAAGCCGCAAAAAAAATCAGCGCCAGTGGCCGAATGACGGTTACCCTTGATCAAAAGCCGGAGTTGTTTCAACCGGGCAATTGCCCCAAGGCTGCACTCTACTGCGGTTGGTACAGCCTGTCCCATTACATCGATGCCTTTACCTGGGTGCGCGGGGCCATTGGCTATCATATCGCAAGCGGCGAATGCGCCACACTCAAACGGGAAGGTTCACAGGTCTGGTGTAAACGCATGCTGGAGCGTGGTATCACCGCAACCATAGGCCCTGTATATGAGCCCTATGTTCAGGCTTTCCCCCTGCCCGAACTCTTTTTCTCCAAACTGGCCGAGGGGTACCTTAGCCTGGGGGAAACCTATCTCATCACCCTGCCTTTTCTTTCCTGGCAGATGGTGTTGATAGGCGATCCGCTCTACCAGCCGTTTCAACCGCTTAATCCTCTTTAACACGTACACCTGACACCAACACCAATCGCAGAGTTTTTTACAGCTCATTCTCTCAACACAATTATCTCAATTTCCAACAATATGACCTCCACTCTCTGGCGTGAATTTTTCTCGCCCCGTATGCTTGTTTCCTTTTTGATGGGGTTTTCATGTGGTGTCCCGCTCCTGCTCACTTCCACAATCCTGCAGGCCTGGATGACAGATGCCCAGGTCGACCTCTCCGTGATTGGCCTCTATTCCCTGGTGGGGCTTCCGTATACCCTGAAATTTCTCTGGGCGCCCATTTTTGACCGATTCACCCTCCCGCTGTTTGGCCGCAGGCGTGGCTGGATGCTTACCCTGCAACTGATCCTCATTCTCGCACTTATTGCTTTAGGGCTGACCGATCCTGCACAAACGCCCTGGCTGGTGGCCCTTGCCGCCTTCTTCGTCACCTTTTTCTCAGCCTCTCAGGATATTGTGGTTGATGCCTATCGCCGCGAAGACTTACGTGACAACCAACTGGGCCTGGGAAGTTCCTTTTATGTCAATGGCTACCGAGTGGGCATGCTGCTGGCTGGAAGCGGCGGGCTTATCCTGGCCGACCTGGTGTCCTTTTCCCAGGTCTACATGCTCATGGCCGGCATTCTTCTCATAGGGGTGTTCACCACCCTCCTCTGCCGCGAGCCAGAGCTCACACAGGGAACACCAAAAACCTTTACCGAGGCCGTGGTTGAACCCTTTGTCGATTACTTCAATCGAGACCGCGCCCTTCTGCTGCTTCTATTTATACTGCTCTACAAACTGGGGGACCAGATGGCCTCCACCCTGACCACCCCCTTTTATCTGGACCTGGGCTTCAGCAAGACTGAAATAGGTGCCCTGGCCAAACTCTTTGGATTCTGGTCGGCCATTGTCGGCGGGCTGGTCGGCGGTACTCTTTTACTGCGCATAGGCATCATTCGTAGCCTCTGGATCTTTGGCATCCTCCAGGCTATGGCCATTCTCAGCTTTACCGGCCTGGCCCTGATCGGCAACTCCCTCACCGCTCTGGCTGTGGCCATCATCCTGGAACAACTCACCAGCGGAATGGGCACCAGCGCCTATGTGGCCTACATGGCCTCTCTGACCAACAAACGATTTACCGCCACCCAGTATGCCCTGCTCTCAAGCTGTATGGGGGTTCCCCGGGTTATCATTGCCGCACCGGCTGGTTGGATAGCCGAGCACACCGGCTGGCCCCTGTTCTTTATTGGCTGCACCCTGGCGGCCTTGCCAGGACTCATGCTGCTCCCTATGGTTTCCAGACAGTACCACAGAGATGCGCAATAAGGTTTGAGTTCTGCCCGACTTGTAGTACATTGTCTTTTTACGTAAGAAGCCTAACAGGTTGTACCAACCCATTTGGAAAAACAGATGTCGATAAAAATTTACAATACATTAAGCCGTAAGAAGGAACCGCTGCGCCCCATCGAAGAGGGCCATGTTAAACTCTATGTCTGCGGAATCACCTCCTACGATTACTGTCATATAGGGCATGCCCGTTCCGCACTGGTCTTTGACATGGTGGTTCGTTACTTACGCCACCGTGGCTTTAAAGTGACCTTTGTGCGCAACTTTACTGATATTGATGACAAGATCATCAAACGGGCCAACGAGCAGGGCATTGAGAGCAGTGCCTTGGCGCTGAGGTTCATCAACGAATTTTATACAGATATGGATGCGTTGGGCACCCTGCGCCCCGATCTCGAGCCCAAGGCCACAGAACATATTCAAGAAATGATCGACCTGGTAAAAGAGCTGGTCGACAAGGGCATGGCCTACCCGGTGGATGGCGACGTCTACTTCCGCGTCAACAAATTCGAAGGCTACGGGCAGCTTTCCGGTCGCGGCCTGGATGACATGCAAGCAGGTGCCCGGGTTGAAGTGAATGACCGAAAAGAGCATCCCATGGATTTTGTCCTCTGGAAAGGGGCAAAACCCGGTGAGCCCAAATGGCCAAGCCCATGGGGCGACGGCCGTCCTGGCTGGCACATCGAGTGTTCGGCCATGAGCCGGAAATACCTGGGTGATACTTTTGACATTCATGGCGGCGGCAAGGACCTGGTCTTCCCTCACCATGAAAACGAAATCGCGCAGAGCTGCGGCGCCTCGGGGAAACAGTTTGCCAACATGTGGATGCACCACGGTTTTGTAACCATCAAGGATGAAAAGATGTCCAAATCGCTGGGCAACTTCCTCACCATCCGTGACGTACTCAAGCAGTACGAGCCCGAGGTTTTACGTCTGTTCATTTTCTCGACCCAGTACCGCAACCCCCTCGACTTCACTGAAGCCGCCCTGCAGGATGCGGAAACCGGCCTTGCCCGCATCTATGAATGTTTGGCCAAGGTTGATGAGCTTGCGACGACAGGAGACGGTGAGCCGGTTGCAAGTGCGAAGGATACAAAAAGTCTTGAATCGCTGCCCGAGCGTTTTCATAAGGCAATGGACAACGACTTCAACACCGCCCAGGCATTGGGGCATCTCTTCGAGGCTATCAAGGGGATGAACAAGGTGTTGCGAGTGCTCCCGGAACAACCGGCCGCAGCTGATGTTGATCTGCTCAAGAAAACAGCAGCGACCTTCCGAGAGCTGGCCGAAGTACTGGGCCTGGCCCAGCATAATCCGGCGGAGGTGGTCTCCCAGAACAAAGCCAAGGTGCTAGCTGAAATGACCATTGGCGAAGAGGAAATCAACGCGCTCATCGCCAAACGAAATCAGGCTCGTGCAGATAAGGACTGGTCCACCTCGGATGAGGTGCGCGACCAGTTGCTGGCCCATAAGATTGTGCTCAAGGATGGACCGGAAGGGACCACCTGGGAAGTGAAAAAATAAAAACAGTATCCCCTGTCGCGGGCATGGCCCACTCCTACGAAATACGCATATGCTGTGGCGCTGTAGGAGCGGGCCATGCCCGCGACAACTGCTCGACTTAAAGGCGTTTATTAAAAAAAAGAACGCTCTCAAGCCCACTTCAAAGGAGGGCACAATGACCAGAATGCCAGCCGTTGCAGATCGGTTTTATCCTGGTGAGCCCAATGTTTTACGCCGAACCATTGCCGAGCTAACGCCCAATATTGAAGCTGCAAGGAAACAAAGGGCATTGGCCGTTGTCATGCCTCACGCGGGTTATGTGTATTCCGGCTCCACTGCCGGGGCAACCATCGCCCGTGTTCAGGTACCGGAAACGGTGCTGATCATGGGGCCCAACCACCACGGCCGCGGTGCCGCTCTAGCCCTGGCCACTGAAGATTGGCAAATGCCCATGGGAAGAGTCCCCATCGACCAGCAGTTGGCCGAAGCCCTGCTTCACGCCTCATCGCTTGTTCAAGCTGATGAGGAGGCACATCTCTACGAGCATTCGCTTGAAGTCCAGGTACCCTTTCTGCAGGCAATGCAACCCGAACTCAAGATCGTGCCACTAGTGGTCTCCGCACTCCCCTTCGCTACCTGTCAACAGTTCGCCCGTGAACTGGCGCTGGCTATCGGCAGCCTGCGCAGACCGGTGCTCATGCTCGCCTCCACGGATATGAGCCATTACGAGTCACGAGAGGAGGCTAGCCACAAGGACCAGATGGCTCTTGAGCATATCCTGGCCATGGACGCCCAAGGACTCTACTCCACGGTGGTCGGCCAGCGAATCTCCATGTGCGGGATTATTCCCACCACCATTGCCCTGCTGGCAGCCCAGGAACTCGGAGCCACCAAAGCCGTGCTTGTACGCTATACAGATTCCGGTGAAGCCAGTGGAGACACCAGCCAGGTGGTTGGCTATGCAGGGTTATTCATAAGCTAACTCTCTGAATTGGTGGTGAACAACACGCTACGTGTTCTACTGCTCTTTTTTTGAGCAAATCAAGACGAGATTTTATCTTGACAACCACAACCATTTCAGCTATTTTGCCGCGCAGCAAAATTGCCTGCTGGGGGATGGTCTAATGGCAAGACAGCGGACTCTGACTCCGCTTATCGGGGTTCGAATCCCTGTCCCCCAGCCAGTGAAATCAATTGTTTATGAAGTTGACGAGAAATCGGGCTTCGGACAATTTTGGATATAGAAAAAGCCCAGGAGAAATCCTGGGCTTTTTTGTTTTCTGCCCCTACCCGGCCGATGTTCACAGGCAACACTTTTCGCTTCTCTATTATTCAGCAATGCAGGGAACAATGTCGCCTCGGATTCCCGTCTGAGGACCAGACCGGGCAACTCCCTGTCTCCACCACAGCCCCATTTTTTGAGATCACCTCAACTAGCGTCACCTATAGCAGGGAGAACCTTCTCCAATGGATGCGAACGCTTCTCAACTTGCCTTACTGCCCACGTAGACAGCTATTGGGATAGAATACCAAATTTGGCCATTTTTCCTTTCTGGCGCAATGCCCAAGCGATTTACTCCGACGTCCTCGGTAATCATCGATCGTAATTTCTCAGCATCTCCCGGCAATGGAAATGACGCTTTAATCTGTGCTTCAAGTTCGATATCCACCTTGTATCTGGTTAATGAACATTCCTTCAGCCCTGATTGATGCATCAATCTCTCAAATTCCGTCGTTGTCAACGCGTGAACATGGCTGGGATCGCGAGTGCGCTCCATTTGATCGAAAGCCTTTGCGTTATCAGGAGACATGGCAACATCGGCAACCAAAACTTTGCCTCCAGGTCGACAGACCCGCATCATCTCTGCCAGCACTTCACTGGGGTTAAAAAAATGATGAAAACTATATCGAGTTATCACCATAGAAAAACTCGAATCCGCAAAAGGCACGGGCAAGCAAGAGCCCAGCTTCCAGGTAACATTGGTCAGCTCTTGATCAATTTGCTTTTTCTGTGCTTGTTCGATCATTGCCGGGGTTACATCCAGGCCGGTAACGTGCCTACAATAATTGGCAAAAGCACAGGCAACGAGCCCTGGCCCACAGGCGACATCCAACAGCGTATCTTCGGGCACAGGATGTGTTACATCAACCAGCAGGTCAATGGCGTCGTGATGTCCGGCCACCTGCGTAAACGGCACAGCTTGTTGGGTAAATTGTTCAATTATTTTTTGTTGATGCGAGTGCATGATGGAACCTCCGTTACGATTGACTTGTTTATCTCATGGCTCCATCTATACCTTGCTTTTCCTTGTCCTACTTTCTAAACTGTGACAATGAATACCGAGAAACTGACAAAGCTGGATCCTGTAACCATCGGGTATCGCCTCGATAGCTCTTTGCCTGTCATCCCATTAGCCATGGAGGTTGAACAAGCAGGTTGCGCTACGGGGCATGCGCACCCACGTGGACAGCTGATCTATGCCAGTCACGGTACCATGCGGGTCATTTGCGATCATGACATCTGGGTTGTGCCACCGTCGCAAGCGGTCTGGGTGCCCCCTCTACAAAAGCATGAAGTTTATTTTCCAGGGAAAGTTCTTTTGAGGAACCTCTTCGTTGACCCTTCTTGGACCGGTACGTTGCCGGAACAATGCACGATCTTCAAAGTCAGTTCATTTTTGCGTGAATTAATAGGAAGAGCGGTGGAGATTGGCGAGGGGTATCAAATCGACAGCTCTGGCTGGCGTGTGATGCTGGTCCTCCTGGACGAACTGCAGCATGCGGAAGCGACTCCATTACATCTCCCCATGGGCCGCGACCCACGTCTCTTACGAGTAATGGAGGCTCTTCTGCAACACCCTGGCGATGCGCGAGACCTCAAGCAATGGGGAATCTTGGCCGGGGCGAGTGATCGAACTTTATCCCGACTTTTCGTTGCCGAAACAGGTTTAACCTTTCGGGGGTGGCGAACCAGGCTTGTTCTTCAGGAAGCAATCACCAGAATCAGCCAAGATGAGCCAGTCAGTCACAGACGTCGCCTTTGACTTGGGATACAAGAGCCTGAGCGCTTTCATAGAAATGTTTCAACGAGAAGTAGGTTATTCGCCGGGATCACTGCGGAGGAGGTATTGAAAAGGACGCCAAGGACACACTGAAAAGTGGTCCCAAAAGAGGTGTCACTTTTCGCATCAATTTCATTCATATCTAAAAAAGAGCAAAATAAAGCTCGATTCCTGCGGCAATTTCAGAACAAAAAACGCAAATCATAGGCCTAATCCTGAATGACGCATGCACGTTTTTTGTCTAGATAAAATTTTAGTTGATACTATCAACAATTTTAGATATCCTCTTTCTGAATTTGAAAGAATGAGGAGGCATAATGACAGTTGTTGCGCGAATACGAACCGAGCTTAGGTGTTTAGTCCGCGAGTTGGGGCTTATGAACAGGAATTGCCTGAATTCAGGAATGACCCTCAGGCAGGCGCATATCCTTACATACTTAGACAGGAATGGAGTAACGCCTTTTTTTGAATTGCAGACACAATTGGGCATGGATAAAGCCTCACTCAGCAGGGCGATAACAACGCTGAGTAAAAAGGGGTATCTGAATGTTGCCCAGCCCCCCTCTGATCGCAGGTCTCGATCTGCAGCAATTCTTCCCCAAGGTTTAACTGCCCTTCGAGAAGCAGAAACTTCCGCTCATGAAACTTTGGATTCTGTTTTACAAGGCTTTGATGAAAAGCAATGGATCAAGGTGAGCGAGGCTCTCAAGTTACTTCGTATCGCTGCACTTCGAAATAATATCAAAACAATACCGCAACGAGTCCAGGTCGAACCGCTTCGGGAGCAATACATGGAGCAAACCATGCTCTTGCTCAAAAAGATCTTTTCCCGAGAGCAAGATATCCCAGAGCATCTTGTACCTGTCCCTGATGGTTATTTGCCTTCATTTTGGATCATCAGAATCGGTGAGGAGGTAATAGGTGTGGCTGCTGCGTGGCAAGATGCTGGGCAATGGCACTGGGGGAGGTTTGCCATCGATGAAAATTTTCGAGGTTTACGCTTGGGGAAAAAATTAGCCAGAGAGTCAATTGCTGCTGTTTTTGAAAATGTAACAGACAATATCGTTATCGAAGCAAGAGATATAACAGTCGGAATAATAAAAAAATTTGGAGGCATCCAGACCGGTCCTTCCATAGATTTCTTCGGAGAACCGGTCACGCCAATGCTCATCACAAAAGAAAATTTTAAACCAGAGGAGTAACCTCCAAAATTGAGGATACACTCGAAGGATGCATGGTAATCGTTTGTGTCTTTACAAGACGCAAAAGCCGCTATGCTTTACGGATTATTGCGGCGGTGACACGGGCAGACAGAGGGTAAAAGTAGTGCCTTTGCCCGTCTTCGTGGTGAAAGAGACCGTGCCGCCATGTTGTGTGACAATAGTGTTGTAGACAATGCTCAACCCCTGGCCCGTTCCTTTGCCCACGTCTTTGGTCGTAAAAAACGGCTCAAAAATGTGAGGCCGGGCCGATTCTGGAATACCGGAACCGGTATCACTGACCTTCACCTCCACAGTATCGTCGTGGCATCTGGTACTAATGGTGATCCGGCCTTTTACGCCGGGATGCTGCGCGACCACTTCCCGTATCGTGTGCGCGGCGTTCACAACGAGGTTGAGAATGCATTGATTGAATTCGCCAAGAAAACAGGGAACAAGGGGCAGGTCCGGGGCAAGGTCCAGATCGAGTTCCGCAACGTATTTCCACTCATTGCGGGCTATCGTCGTCGTGGTCTCTATGGCACTATTCAAATCTGCGAAAACTTTTTCCTTTCCGCCAGGATGGGAGAACTCTCTCATGGCGCGAACGATCTTACCCACCCGCTCCACACCATCCAAGGTGTCCTGGATAGCCGAAGGAATTTGCTCGAAAAGATAATCAAGGTCAGCCTCAGCAAGCTCATTCTCCACCTGGGCAACCAGCTCCGGGGTTAAGCTTTCGTCTTTGGCGCGGGAGAGTAACTCGTTGCAGGTTTGGTTTAGGGTAGCGATACTCTCAAAGCAATCCTTCAAGAATAAAATATTGTCGCCCACATATTGCGTGGGCGTATTTATCTCATGGGCGATACCGGCTGCCAGTTGGCCGACGGCCTCAAGCTTTTGTGCTTGGCGGAGTTGTATTTCCACGATGTCGCGTTCGGTTTGCGCTTTGGCGCGATCTTCCTCGGCCTTTTCGCGTTCGGCGATTTCAAGCCGCATCTGTGCATTGGCTCGCGTCAAGGCAGCGGTTCGCTGCTCCACCCGAACTTCCAACTGGTCATTGAGTTCCTTCAGATCACGATAGGAGAGAAGACTCGTTAGCATATCTCCCAGACGTCTGCTGATCTCCAGAAAGAGTTTCTTTTCCTGTGGTTTCCACTCCTGGTTTTCCGCGCAGCGGTGCAGACCACATAACCAGGCCGTACCGACTTTGGGATGAATGGCTATTGCCAACTGCGATTTGATGCCGTAGGTTTTCCAAACCACATCCTCCGGGTCCAGACCATTTCCAATATACATCTCGGTGGGCTCTGGGTTACTCAGAAGCGCAATGAACAATTTTTTCACCTCAGGAGACATCGGCACAGTTTCCCCTCGGGAAAACGCTCCAGGATAGAGCAGATTGGTGCGCTCCATGGCAATGGTGAATTCCGGTTGTTCCGGATCGCAGGGGGTAGCCATATACGCCCGGTCGCAGGTAAAAATAGACAGCATGGCATCAAGGACATCACTCATCACCTGTTCCAGCGTGTCCACCCCCTGTATCACTCGGTTAATCCGGTCCATGCTTTCAAAAAACCAGAGATTTGCCGCCAGCTCTTCCTCGGCACGCTTGCGTTCGACCAACCGCCACATGCCTTCCATGACCAGAGCCAATTGGCCTGCATCGGTCTCGTTGTATTCCTCCTCCTTATTGCCAACTCCGACCACCAACACGACCTTGCCATCAACAATTACCGGCAGACTCATGTGTCGCTTCAGTTGAACATGGCCCTTGGGCAAGCCGTTTATCTTCGCTTGAGCAGCTTCATAATCGTTGGTAATAATCGGGCGGCGTTTGCGGATGGATTCGCCCAGTAAACCAAGGTGTGCCACCTGAAATTTTTGTGAAAATTTTGCCACTTTACACTCTTCCATTGCCTCATGGGACCAAAGCTTGAAATCCATGATGGCTTCATCCTCTGAGACAAGAGCCAGATAGCCCAACGGGCTCCGGGTTAGGCGTAGGGCGGAGTCAAAGGCAAAACGTGTCAACTCCTTGGTTGTTGCCTCAGCCATCTGATTCAACTGGAGCAAGACATCCATGCGTTCGGCGTTGAGGAGCAACTCTTCTTCGGCCCGGTTTTTTTCCACCAGTTTCCACATCTCGCCTATGAGCAGTTGCAACTGAGCAACATCACCGTCGTTATACTCATTTTGTTTGTTGGCAACGCCCGCAACCGCAACAATGCGTCCCGCGGAAAAGATGGGGACGTTCATATGTCGATGTATTTCCACATGGTCGGTCGGATGACCTTTTTTTAAGGGATTGGGGGCATGGTAATCGTTGGTTATGACTGGCCTACGCTGGCGAACAGCTTCTCCCCAGAGCCCTGTCTCCTCCACAGGATACACGATCGGTTTGTCGATCATGGCGCACTCTTTCATAGCCTGCTTGGACCAGGCATGCATGGTCAGAATCGTTTCATCTTCGTTCATGAAGGCGAGATAGCCTATTTTGCTCTCGGTAAGAGCGACCCCTTTTTCCAAGGCAAAATCAGTAATTTCATCAAAAGAAGAGCCGCTCATCTGACTCAACTTAAGCAAGGCATCGGTACGCGCTGCACTCAGGTGGAGATCTTTTTCCACCTGTTTACTCCGTGATATATCATTGCCCATTCCAAGAAACCCGAGGATCTCCCCCTGGGGATTGCGCAGGGCGGTCACCGACAGCATAACTGGAAAGCGTGAGCCGTCTTTGCGGATATATGTCCACTCGTGCACGTTGGGTAGGTTGTGACGTGCCTTGGCGACCAGCACCTCAATTCCCGGCTCAAGAGAGGTGCCCAGTTCTTCCGAAAAAATGTGAGCGCGTTCAATGATCTCCTTCTCGTCATGAATAATCATAGGGGTCAGTTTACCAATGCATTCCTCGGCGCTGTATCCCAACGCCTGTTCCGCTTGAGGATTAAACGTGGTAATCTCACCATCCTCGGTTGTGGCTATAACGATGTAGCCGGCATTATCGAGAATGGCTTTTTGATACTCAGCCAATTGGTAAATCCTTTCCTCGGCCTGCTTGCGTTCGGTGATATTACTCACGCATTCAATGGCACCAATGACATTCCCATCGGAGTCGTAGAGTGGGGCTGCCGTCCCCAGCAGATGTACATCACCTTTTTCGCTTCTGGTGGTGCTTTCGCCTTTGATAACGCCGTCCCGTATGGACACATTTGGATAAAACCGTTTGATTTCCTCAATGGGCATCATGACGAGATCAAGCAAAACCGGACGCCTTTCACCGTAAAAGGGAATGGCATGCTCATAGTTGCCTTTGCCCAGCATATCTTCGGCTTTGCGACCGCTCAATTCCTCTGCGGCCCGGTTCCAGATGATTATCTTCCCCTCCAGATCAATGGCCACTACGATATCCGGCATAAAGTTGACCATATCCGCCAACCGTTTTTCGGAGGCTTTGAGGGCTTCTTCGGCAAGCTTGCTTTTAATGAATTCCTTGTTCTGTTGGATGCGTTCTTCCATCTCCAGCTCAAGGTGTAATGCCAGTTCCTCACGCTGCTTGAGAGCCTCCTGTAATTCGACCTTGTTACGCTCCAATTGATCGTTGAGTTGACCAAGCTGGATATTACGTTCTCTAACTTCTTCTTCCAAGGCCCCACGGGTGGTCACATCGCGGCAAATTTCCATCCCCGCAACCATATTGCCCTCATCGTCATACAGGGGAATGCAAACATTTTCCCAGGAGATCAGTTGCCCAGTGACCGAAACCGCATTCCGCAGAACCACCGTGACCTCGCCCGTGTCAAAGGCCTTTCGAAGGCCGCAGCCCTCACAGATTTTGTCCCGTTTTTCATAGACGGCATAACACTTTTCACCAAGATGACTGCCGAAGCCTTCCCGCATTCCACGATTTTGATAAATAATATTGAATTCAAGATCCTGAATGGTGATGCTATCGGTCATCAGATCCAATATTTTTTTATGGTCAATGGTGATCATTTCTATTTGCCCTCCGGGCATAACTCCACACCAACAAGTGGGGAAGATATGCCAGACGACAAGCGCGCACTTGCCGCACCTGAGAATACAAGGTACGTTACACACCTGTTTCGGATGAAGAAAAGCGTTACTCGCCAGACAGTCAGAGGCACGAAAAAAATTCCTCGCGCCTGGATCAATATGTACTACAGAGTTCATCCTCAACAGATCGGATGACGCTCTCTATCAAGTATGTAGTGAAAAAATAGATTTTTCAATCGAGATCAGATAAACGCTGACTTCGGGGATTGGAATTATTTCACAGCTCCAACCAAGCACGGCAGTATTGAGGAAGAAAGCAGGTACATACATGAACACTGATATCAGAGGGATACTCACTGGTGACGACAGCCTGGACAGGGCCTGCAAAGACATCCCGGCATCAGCCTGTTACCATTCAAAAGTCAATTTCCGCCTGAACCTGCTCAATGGTTCGTTCTCAAAACTGGCCGAGCAGGTCGCAGGCCCTAATATAGTCATTCCCTGGCTGCTGCAAATGACGGGAGCCCCTATTGGGGCAATGGGTTTGGCCCTACCGATCAAACAGGCCTTTTCCCTTTTACCCCAAATCATTGCAGCCGGATACATACGGACTCTTTCTTTACGGAAATATGTCTGGACAGGTGCAGGCATATTGCAAACGCTTTGCCTCCTTTTGATGATTCCAGCAGGTATCTACCTGAGTCCCCTCGCGGCAGCACTCGCCATCCTCGGTTTACTCGCGCTGTTCAGCACTGCCAGTGGTACGGCATCCATAGCCTTTCAGGATGTTCTTGGAAAAACCATTGATAAGGGAAAAAGAGGGGCCCTGCTTTCGGCGAGGGCACTGGTTGGTGGAATACTGACCATTATGGCGGGTATTGTCATTGGCAAGCCGGAGACAACAGAGAGTCACATAATTTACGGGCTGATAGGGCTTGGTGCACTGCTCTGGTTCTGTTCAGCCATGGCCTTTGTCGCCATCAGGGAACAACCGGGAGCAACCGAGGGGGGGCGCAATGCCATACAAGAGGCAGGTGCGGGTGCACAACATTTCAGGCAGTATCAAGGATTTCGAACGTATTTATACGTTCGGGCCATGTTGCTCTTTGCCGAAGTTGCTATCCCTTATTATGTACTCTTCGCCCATGAGCGCATTCCCAGCACTGCCGGTTCGGTGGGCCTTTTTATCACGAGCATTGGCGTCTCCCAACTGATTAGCAGCCCCTTTTGGGGGAAACTGGCTGACAGGACCAGTAAAACAGTGATGATGTACAGTGGGATGATAACTTTTCTTGCCGCAGTCACGGCCCTCTCCGCCACATTGGTCCCGAATGACACCTTCTCCTTCGCCCTTGTGGCACTGGCCTTTCTCATGGTTGGCCTTGCTGAATCGGGTGTACGTCTTGGACGAAAGACATATCTGGTTGATGCCACACCACAGGCTGATCGGGCGACTTTTACGGCGTTTAGCAACAGTGTCATTGGAGTACTGGCTCTTGCGACAGGCATTCTTGGTGTTGTTGCGCAACACCTGGGCACTCATACAGCAATAATCGCCATTGGGCTGACAGGATTTGCGGGAGCAGTGATGGCGCACTCCATGCCGGAGGCTGAAGAGATGATCAAACGTAAACAAGGTTAAACCTGCCCCTCTGCAGCTAGCTTCCCCCTGGACGCTCACGAATTCAGGGGGGGGGGACAAAAAATCGCTTCACTTTCTTCTCATTTGGTTGCCAGATATTTTCGCCAGCCCCCGAGTTCAGTGATCTCCCTCCCCTCTTCCATGACCACAGGCTCGGCAATAAAGCCGGTTACCCATGTACGGTTGTCCAGTTCTACTTTCCCGATTCCCAATGGATGGGGAATCTGGGCAACAAAAGGGCCAAGGTTTTCAAGCGGAATAGAGTAGACTTCCACCTCAATGGCAGCCCCTTGCCCAGTATCCCGAACAAGACCGGGCTTGGGTGGCTGCGTCTCCAGGGCAAACATCCGATAGTTAGGGGCAGTAGTTGTGCGCTCAACAAGGTAAGCATTCAGCTCTTCCAGTTGAAAATGCAGAGGTAACCCTTGCAGGTGCGCACCGCAGACCATCAACAGGGTTCGGTCGCTTGCTTCAACAGCGCGGTATTGGGGGGGCAAGGCCCAGCCTGTTCCCATGGGGAGATTGGAGGCCTCATGGAGTCTCGCAGCTAGTGCCAATAGTCGCTCTTCACCGAAAGCTTCTCCGACCAGGGTCACTCCAAAGGGTACAGACTCTGTCAGGGCCGTGGGGACGGCAATACCGCAGTAATCCAGCAGATTCATAAAGTTGGTGTAGGTCCCCAGGTTTGAGTTGAGTGCAATCGGGTTTTCCTCCACCTCTTTGATAGTGTAGCAGGTTCCGGCTGTGGGCAGAACCAAGCAATCGAGCTGGTTTAAGACTCTATCAGTGGTCGCCTTGAAAGCCTGCAACCTGTACTGGGCCTGAAAGCAGTCCACCGCGCTGAAGGTGTTACTCTCGCAGATGATTTTCCGCGTGACCGGGTAGCCAGCCTCTGGATGATCGGCAAGAAAGCCACCCACTGCTGCGGTTCGCTCTGCCACCCAGGGGCCTTCGTAGAGAAGTTTGGCAGCATCAAGGAAGGGTTGCAGGTCAATCACCCGCTTGCTTCCCCCGATTGCTTCCAGCCGGGCAACAGCCTGGTGATAGGCTTGTTCATAGGTCGCATTACCAAAGAACTGGAGTTGATCTTCTTGAGGTACCCCGAAGATACAGCTCTCCTTCCCTGAATATTTCCCACTACTGTGTGTGATCTGGCGCGAATAGGGATCTCCCGCATCGGGCTGGGCAGCCACCTGCAATACAGTCTCGGCATCACCCGTGCAGAGAGCAAAGATGGATACACAATCCAGGCTACGGCAGGCGGGCACCACCCCTTGGGTACTGATAAGCCCTTTGGAAGGTTTGAGCCCAATGAGATTATTAAAGGCGGCGGGAACCCGCCCGGAGCCAGCGGTATCTGTGCCCAGCGCGAAGCTGCAGAGCCCCTTGGCCACAGCCACGGCAGAACCGGAGCTGGACCCACCGGAGATATAATCCGGATCAAAGCTGTTTGTACAACCTCCGTAGGGTGAACGCGTCCCCACCAGCCCGGTGGCGAACTGATCCAGGTTGGTCTTGCCCAGGGGGATGGCCCCGGCATCAACAAGCAGTTGAACAACTGTGGCAGACTGCTGCGGCAGATAACTGTACTCCGGGCAGGCAGCCGTGGTGGGGACACCAGCGAAATCAATATTGTCTTTGATGGCAAAGGGGATCCCGTAGAGAGGCAGTTCCTCCATCGTGGCTCGAGCAAGCCGTTCCAGGTAGGGAGTCAGTTCTTCTTCTGTTAGCAGATAAATCCAGATAGTCGGATCGGCCTTTTGGCATGCCGCACGAAGCTCCGCAATCAGCTGCGTGGGCGTCAGCGAACCTTTGCGATAACAGCTCTGAAGATAGGCGATATCAAGTTGCATGGTTCAGACCTCCTCGGGCAGAAGACTGGCCAGACACTGTCCGGCGGCTACCCGCTCCCCTTCTGCGCAAAGAATCTGCTTGACGATGCCACTACAGTGGGCCTTGAGGCTGATCTCCATCTTCATGCACTCGACAATGGCGATGGTGTCGCCCGCCTGTACAGCGGTTTCAGCCTCTACCTGCAACTTCCATAAACTTCCCGCCACCGGGCTGACCACCGGTGCACACCCCTCAAGCAGGGCCACACTTTCTTCGGGCTCACTCTCCAGTGGGTCCTCTGAGTGGAAGTTGAGCTGGCCGTTGGCAATCCAGGCCTGGCGCTCGGCCTCAAAGGCATCCTGCTGCCGTTTTTTAAAAGCAGCAATAGCCTCCTCGTTGGCCGCAAGAAAACTCTGATACTGGCTCAGGTTAAAACTGGTCTCCTCAATTTTGAGGCCTGCCGCTCCATGAGGAAAATCGTGGCGCATTTGCATCAACTCCTCGTGGCTGACCGGGTAGAACCTTATCTGATCAAAAAATCGCAGCAACCAGGGTTTGTCCGGTTCAAACTCACGGGTGGTATTGTATCGATTCCACATCTGCACCGTCCGCCCGACAAACTGGTAGCCTCCTGGCCCCTCCATGCCATAGACACAGAGGTAGGCCCCACCAATCCCAACGGCGTTCTCAGGAGTCCAGGTCCGGGCCGGATTGTACTTGGTGGTGACCAGCCGGTGACGCGGATCAAGGGGCGTGGCCACCGGTGCGCCCAGGTAGACATCGCCCAATCCCATAACCAGGTAGCTTGCGTTAAAGAGCGTCTCCTTGACTTCCTCGGTGGAATCCAAGCCGTTAATACGACGGATGAACTCAATATTTGAAGGGCACCAAGGTGCATCCGGTCGCACCGACTGCATGTATTTGTCGATAGCTGTATGGGTTGCGGGATCATCCCAGCTTAGGGGAAGTGAAACCACCCGCGCCGGAATATCCCATTGCTCAAAACCGGTAATCTCCTCTTCCAGCTCCTCCAAAAGCTGCAGCAGTTCGCCCAGTGCCAGCAAACGGTTATCATAATGAAGCTGCAACGAACGAATGCCAGGCGTGATGTCGATAATACCGGGTATCTGTCTTTTTTCCAGGGCCAACATGAGCGCATGTACGTGCAGGCGCAGGCGCAGATCCAGTTCAAGGGCACCGTATTCAAGCAGTAGATATTTATCTCCTGCGCGCCGATAGAGGACACGGTCGCCATGGTGATGAGCCTCTGCCAGGATAGCCGGTTCTTCACCTCCTGCCAGATCGTTCACCCCCAGGGATTCCTGCTGCATCAAATTGTGAATGAAGCTTTCCTGCTGGGCTTCCAGCTCTTCTGCTCGTTGTAATGTGATCCGTTTAAAGCAAATCCGATCTCCGGGACGCAGCTGGCCCACCTTCCAGAGTTCCGCCTGGACCACGGTTACCGGGCAGACAAATCCACCGAGACTGGGGCCGTCCGGCCCAAGAATGACCGGCATATCACCGGTGAAATCCACCGCACCGATGGCATAGGCGTTATCATGGATATTGGACGGGTGCAGCCCTGCCTCGCCCCCGTCGGAGCGGGCCCACTGGGGGCTGGGACCGATCAAACGCACGCCGGTCCGGGAGGAGTTGTAATGCACCTCCCAGTCGGTGGCAAAGAAGGTGGTCATGTCCTCATCGGTAAAAAAATCCGGGGATCCATGGGGACCGTAGAGTACCCCGATCTCCCAGGTGGTGGGAAAAACAGGCTGGCCCTCCAGCGGCAAGGCCTGTGGTTCACGCTCGACACTGTTGCCAATACGGAGCACATCACCGGTTTTGAGGCTACGCCCCCCATGCCCACCAAACTGTCCCAGAGTAAAGGTGGATCGGCTGCCCATATATTCGGGCACATCAAAACCGCCGCGCACCGCCAGGTAGCCCCGCTGTCCAGCCTGGCTGACACCAAGACTGAGCACCGCCCCAGCCGTAACCGATATGGGCTGGAACCGCTCCACAGGTTGCCCATCAAGCCGGGCCTGCATATCCGCGCCAGCAAGTGCTATCAAGGCATCCGTATTAAAGCTCAGTGTTGGTCCCTGAACGGTCATCTCCAAGGTCGCCGCCTCTTCACCGTTACCGACGATGCGGTTGGCCAGTCTATGGTTAAGACTGTCCATGGGGCCTGAGGGAGGCACTCCAACCGCCCAGTATCCCTGCCGCCCAGGATAATCCTGAATGGTGGTCTGCATGCCAGGAACTTCAACCGCGATGGTCGGCGCCGAATAGATCAGTCCATTCAGCACGCGGGTGGTATACGCCCCGCTGACAAATTCAGGCAAAGCGGCGATCTGCTGCAGGAGCAGGAGGTTTGTTTCCAAACCTGCAATTTTGCACTGACTTAAAGCGGTTTGCAAAGCCTTGACCGCAGCGCTGCGATCTTCGCCCTTGACGACCAACTTCGCCAGCAGCGGATCATAGTAGGCACTGACCTCGGTACCGCGAACAATCCAGCTTTCCAGGCGAACATTCTCGGGAAAAACCACCTCTGTGCATACACCTGAGCTGGGCTGATAATTTTTGCCTGGATCTTCCGCATAGATACGTACCTCGATGGAGGCGCCCTGCGGCTGTTCGTTGGCGGCAGCAAAATCCGGGAGTTCACCTGCGGCCAGCTCAACCATCCATCGGACCAGATCCACTCCAAAAGCTTCCTCTGTTACGCAGTGTTCCACTTGCAGCCGAGTATTGACCTCCAGAAAGTAGAACTGGGCAGCATCGGCATCGTACACGAACTCCACTGTCCCAGCGGACCTATACTGCACACCTTCTGCCAGACGCTGGGCCGTCTGGTGCAAATCTGTGCGCAGCGCAGAGGCAAGTCCAGGTGCGGGAGTTTCTTCGACCACCTTCTGATTACGGCGCTGCACCGAGCAGTCCCGATCGCCCAGCACCAGCGCCCTGCCCTTGCCATCGCCAAAGATCTGCACCTCGATATGGCGGGCATGCGTGATAAACTTTTCCAGGTAGATGGAGGTATCGCTGAAGTTGTTTTCCGAGAGCCTACGAATACGATCAAAGGACTCCGTCAGGTCTGCATCACTCTCACAGAGCGCCATACCGATACCACCGCCACCGGCGCTGGATTTGAGCATGACCGGGTAACCGATCCTCTTTGCCTCGTTTACGGCCTCTTCGGCGGAACCAAGCAGTGAGGAGCCAGGCAAGAGGGGAACGGCAAAGCTCTCCGCCAACTCACGGGCCCGATGTTTTAGGCCAAAGTCAACCATCTGCGTTGATGTAGGCCCGATAAAGACAATCCCCGCCTCTTCACAGCGACGGCTGAACTCGGCATTTTCGCTCAAAAAACCATACCCGGGGTGAATGGCCTCAGCCCCACATTCTTGAGCAATGGCCAGGATCTTCTCCCCATCGAGATAACTTTGACTCGCCGGTGCCGGACCGAGCAGATAGGCCTCGTCAGCCATGAGTACATGGCGAGCATGGTCATCGACTTCTGAATAGACCGCAACAGAAGATATATTCATAACACGGAGGGTACGGAGAATGCGGCAGGCGATTTCTCCGCGGTTGGCAACGAGGACCTTGGTAAACATTGTTTCTTTCCTTTTTCTATCGTGTGCAGCTCTTGGTGCACCACCTTTGTCGCGGGCATGGCCCGCTCCTACAGCTCTGATCAGGGGAGATTGTACGTGGGCAATGGGGACAATCAGATATTATTTTGACCAGATACGCACCTCAACCGGGGTTGGGTTGTAGGCATTGCAGGGGTTATTGAGTTGCGGACAGTTGGAGATGAGCACGATCACATCCATCTCCGCCCGCAGCTCGACGTATTTGTTGGCCTCGGAGATACCGTCTTCAAAATTTGAGCCGCCCTCCGGGTTGACCGGAACGTTCATGAAAAAATTGATATTGCAGACCTGATCCCGTTTATCCATGCCCTGCCCCCAGTCCAGCAGTGCTTTTAAAAAGATATCACGGCAAGAATGCATGTACCGCTTCTCTAAGGCATACCGGGCTGTGTTACTCTCGCAGGAACAGGCGCTGCCCAGAGTGTCGTGGCGGCCACAGGTATCTGCCACCACGGTCAGGAGCACATTGTTATCATTGGAGCGAATCTCGCTACCGGTGGTGATATAAACGTTGCCCTGCTCGCGCATGGTGTTGGCCGCGTTGTACCGTTCCTCAATGCGCTCGGCGTTAAAAAAGATGGTATCCACCGCCTGGTTGCCGTGCAGGTCAGTGATACGGAACACCTCCCCTTTTTTGACAATGTGCATCCAGCCCTCGCCAGCGGCAATGGGATGAATCGAGGTGGCCTGCTCTGGTTTCAGGGTGCTTGGCTGTAATGTCTGTTGCATGATTTCGTTCCTTCCCCCGCACAATTAACAAAAATAATCCGCAGTATTGATAAAACCGCGCTCGTTTTCCGGGCAAAACAACCGACAGGGGTCATCTTCCTGTACAGGCTCTGCAGGCCGAATCGTCAGGCGAACAGGTTTACGCAGATAGTTCGATGCCGGATTGAGGGAATGCATGCCGGTATCGAGCACCACCAGGGTATCCATCTCGGCACGCAACTCGACAAAGGCACCAGCCTTGGAATGGTTTTCGACAAAACCCAGGTTCCCCTCGTCATCCACGGCGACCTTACTGAAAAAATTGATGGTCTCGGTAAAATCACGCCGCCCCAGGCCATGCTTGGCAAGCTCGATCAAAAGCGAATCATAACCGTTGCGGTAGAAATCGTTCTGCGCCTCCTGGTAGGGCTTATCCCCAAAACGTTTGGCAATAAGCGCTGCATCAGAAACCCCACAGATCACATCGTGCCAGCCCAAATCCTCCTCCACCAGCGACATGAGAATGCGCCCCATATCCGAATAGATGCACTGTCCCTGTTTCAAAAAGGAGATGTGCTGAATCTTGAGCGTATCGCCCATGTTGTACCGCTCGGTGGTGTTGGCCCCGTTGTAGAACAGTGCCGCAACATTGGCTCCACCCTCGATATCCTCGATACGCAGGATAGTGCCCCGTTTAACGATATGGGACCAGTTCCAGCCACCGGCCACGACCTTTTCATAGCGTATTGTTTGTCTCTCTGTTGCACTCATTATTCTTCTCCTTTCGGCCCATGAATAGGGGGCATAATCGTGGTTGTGAGCGCGACCTTGCAGCTCTCCACCCCCTTACAGGCACGAATTTCTTCAACTATTGTATTGAGAGTACAAACCGGGCCTTGCACCTGGAGTACCTCAAGGGAATGGTGATTCTCCAACAGCACATTGAGCGAGGAGATCACCGTATCGATATGTTTGCGCTGGATCTGGACCAACTGCGACCGCAGGGTGGGACGGGATTCGTCATAGACCAGGGTGATGGTCCCGGCCATAACCTGGGCATCGTCTTGCCGTTGGACCTCAAGCAGGCTATTACGCGCCATCTGGGTGACAGCCTGGCTGCGGTTGCCGTAGACGCCAGCCTCCACCAGCTGATCCAGTTCACGGATCAGGCTATCGGGCAGCGAGACAGATATGCGCTGCACCTTGTCAGATTTGTTGTTTTTACGTTTCATGATTCTGGCTCTTGGTTAGAAGATCTCGTCCTGCACCGTGGTCATACGAATCATGGGCAAGTTTTCTTCCTCTTCGCTGGGTGGATGAATCAGTTCCTCAATATGATTTTTGGTGGCCAGAAACTCCGGGTTTAAATGCTGAGCTGGTGAACGCGGCTGCTCAACCGGCACCTCCACCATCTCTCGTACCCGCCCGGGATGAGCATCCAGTACCAGAATACGGTCCGAGAGATAGACGGCCTCATCCAGATCGTGGGTAATGAAGATGATGGTGATATCGACATTGCGCCAGATCTGCATCAGATACGACTGCATCTTGGCCCGGGTCTGGGCATCCAGGGCTCCAAAGGGTTCATCCATCAACAGCACTCTGGGCTGGTTGGCAAGGGCGCGGGCGATGGCCACCCGCTGTTTCATGCCCCCGGAGAGCTGGGCCGGATAATGGGAGGCAAAATCAGCCAGTCCAACCATATCAATCCACTGCATGGCTTCGGACTCGGCCGTGGCCCTGCTTAATCCGGCAACCTCAAGCCCAAACATGACGTTCTTTTTCACACTCAACCAGGGGAAGAGGGTGTAGCCCTGAAAGACCATCCCCCGCTCCGGGCCTGGCTCGGCCACCGGCTTACCATCCAGAAGAACCTGCCCGGAGGTGGCCTGATCCAACCCGGAAAGGATGCGGATCAGGGTGGACTTGCCGCATCCCGAGGGACCGATCACCGAGAGGAATTCCCGGCGATACGCCTTGAAAGAGACATCGGAAAGCGCAGTGATCTCCTCTTTTTCCGAGGAAAAGATTCGGCTGATCCCCTCAGCTTCCATGATCACCTCGCGCTGCTTGAGGCGGGCAAACCGCTCAGCGACCTTGGGGCTCTGTTCTTTGTAACTGGGCAGTTCAATTGCATGCATTGCGTTCTCTTCTCTTTTGGACAAAGGTAAAGGGCTCATCCCAGGGGCCGGTGACCAGTTCATGAAGGAACTGGAAGAAAGGGCCCCGCTTGCCACCACTCCAGACAAAGAGGTTCCGGCCAAGCCAGGCGAGCAGCATATCCGTGCCCAGGCCAATCACCCCGATCAGGAGGATGGCAGCATAGACATTCTCGTACACCAGGTACTTGGCCTGCTGGGTAATAAACCAGGTGATGCCCGTGCTGGTCCCGATCACCTCGGCCACGATCAGGTAGGTCCAGGCCCAGCCCAAAAGGATACGCATATCCAGAAAAACCGTAGGCGCGACGGCAGGCAAAACCACCTTACGCAGTAGGGTCGGCCCCTTGGCCCCCAGAGTCTGGGCGGCCTCTAAAAGAGAAGGATCCATCTGCCGGGTGGTATTGGCAATCACCAGAACCTGCTGAAAAAAGGTGCCGATAAAGATGATCGCAATCTTGGGACCGTCGTTGATCCCAAGGATAGCCACAGCCAGGGCGCCGAAAACCGGCGCCGGCATGTAGCGGAAAAACTCGAAAAAGGGTTCGAACAGCTTGGAAAAAAAACTAAACACACCGCAAAAGATCCCCAGGGGAACACCGATCACAGAGGAAAGGAAAAACCCGTAAAAGACCACCCGAATGCTGTGGGCCAGACTCTGGTGGAGCCAGGGCTCGCTTGGTCTGCGTGGCGGGGTTTTAAAGGCTGTATAGACCGCGACCAGTACCTCATGGGGGGCTGGTAGATACACGGGATTCGCCCGAAAACCCGCAATGGGCGCATCGCCGTTTTCCAGCAGCCGTTTGTTCTCCTGGTCAAAGATATCGCGCTTAATTAACTGGCCCTGCTCCAGATAGGGGCTGTCGCCGGGGTCGGTCACTTCCATCATCGGGTGCCAAACAACGGGCACATAACTGACCAGCGACCAGAGGACTATAGGCAACACAAAGGAGAGCAGTATGAGCACTGCCCTCTTGCGCGGCGGCAGATCTTTCTGAATGACAAACCAGGACATGGTAAATTCCTTTTCCCTGTACTTACTTGGAAAGCGCTTTGGTGAAGGAGCTGTCGATGGTTCTCTTGACCTTGACCGGCTCGGTATAGACTTTATTGGCGACAAAAAAGGTGTTCACGTTCTCGCTGGAACCATAGAGGCTTGATAGATCGGTACCTTTCTGCAAGACGGTCAGGGACTCGGGCAGAGAAAGAATTTTTGTTCCCTGGAGAAAGGGTTTGTATTCCTCGGGTTTGAGATCAACGCGGGACGAGAGGATTTCAAGCATCTCTTTTTCATTGGCCGGGTCCTGCATATAGGCAACCACGTCGTACCAGGCGGCAACCACCTTCTGCCACTCGTCGCGGTTCTTCATCAGGGAGAAGGGAGAAACCGTCAAGGTATCGTAGATGAGGCCAGGCGCGTTGGCACTGGTATAGACGGCAGTGGACCCGGGAACAAACTTGAGCGCCTGACCGGAGTTGGGCTGCCAGGCAACAATGGCATCGACATCACCGGAAGCCAGTACCTGGGCGGTCTGGTGGGTGGGAACGTTGACCAGCGTGACATCCTTATCGGTCATTCCGTTTTCCTGAAGGGCGTTGATCAAGAGCAGATGACTGACAACACCAAGCTCAACCCCGATCTTTTTCCCCTTGAGCTCTTTGACGGAGGTTATACCGGGCTTGGCCACGATCTTGTCATTGCCGTTGCTGTAATCATTGACCAAAACCATGATATTTTTGGCACCGGATGCGGAAAGCACCAGCGCATCCCCATTGGCCACACACACTGCGTCTACTTTGCCAGCGGCAAAGGCATCCATGGAGGCAACATACTCAAACCATTTCAGCTCAACCTCGACCCCATGTTTCTTGAAAAATCCCTTGCGCTGGGCAATATCCCAGGCCACCCAACCGGGCCAGTCGCTGTAGCCAATCTTCAATGTTTCCGCATGGATGTTACAGGAAATCATCACAAGCATGAATGCACCAATCAGGAATTTATATCCAAACTTCATTCGTCTCCCTCCGTTCTTTTTATTATGAACTTTTAACTAATTCTTCCTACTTTTTCCAAAAGGCGTGCCAACTCTATCTTTTTTAAATAACTACCTGAACACAGGTCCAAAGTGAGTCTTTCCTCCTGGAGCCGCAGAGGAAGGGAGAGGACAAAGTCAGAAAAACAAAACAATTACGTATTGCAAAGCATAGTAAAAATACAAATTTGAAATAAAATCCATCCTCTCTCCCCATTATTGCCCCCACCTGCACCGCTTGCACTTGCGCTCCCCCTGTTTTCACACTCGTTTCGCCAATTTGTTTGACAAGCAGCCCCTGGTTCAGTATTGGTGAGCACCCGTCTGCTCGCAAGCGATCACGGACTTCCAAACCTGCCGTGCCATCGGATAGTCCATACACATGCACGGTACAGAGGTCGATGCCTGTCGTCGAAGGCACCATGCAATCACTTCCTCGACAAGGGAAGAGTTCACGTACATGGGGCCCCCCTGTGACTGGATACGCATCCCTTTCGCGATCACTTGCAAACAAACGGTTTCAACCTGGCAACCACCAGCTTTCAAGCAGACGGCTTTCTTCCTCTCGCCCCCTCAAGCCGTTCGCGTTGCCCCCAAAACCGCCACTGACGAATAGCAAAGGAATAGAATATGACCGCGACCCTTATCCAACGCACTGCCTCGGCCTATGATTATCCTCTTCTGATAAAAAACCTGTTTCTGGCCCCCACGGTCGATAACCCTCACCAGGAAATCGTCTACCGCGATCAGATGCGCTACACCTATGCGGATATGCGCAGTCGAGTCCATCGCCTGGCAAATGCCCTCAGTGATCTCGGTGTCAAACCGGGCGATACCGTTGCGGTCATGGATTGGGATTCCCACCGCTACCTGGAATGTTTCTTTGCCGTCCCCATGCTGGGGGCCGTTCTCCATACCATCAATGTGCGCCTCTCACCGGAACAGATCCTTTACACCATTGATCACGCCGAGGATGATTACATTCTGATCAATGACGAGTTTCTGCCCATCCTGGAGCAGATCAAAGGCCGCATCGATACGGTTAAAAAATATGTACTCCTCACCGACCTGGATGAGACGCCCAAAACGTCACTGCCCCTCTCCGGTGAATACGAGGATATACTGGCAGCGGCCGACGCCGTTTACGACTTTGCTGATTTCGACGAAAACACGCGGGCAACCACCTTCTACACCACCGGCACCACCGGTATGCCCAAGGGCGTCTATTTCAGCCACCGCCAGTTAGTCCTGCACACACTGGGCAACCTCGCCGCCTTGGGCACCCCTGTCTCCCAGGGGCGCGTGCATCAGGGCGATGTGTACATGCCTCTGACGCCCATGTTTCATGTCCATGCCTGGGGACTCCCCTATGTTGCCACTTCCCTGGGCGTCAAACAGGTCTACCCCGGGAAATACGCACCAGGCCCCATTTTGGAACTCATTGCCCGCGAGGGAGTGACCTTCTCCCACTGCGCACCCACGGTCATGCATATGCTGATCATTCACCCGAGGTTTACCGAAACCGACCTCAGCAACTGGAAGGTCTTAATTGGCGGCTCAGCCCTGACCAAAGGAATGTGTGCCAAAGTGCTGGCAACGGGAGCGGATGTGTTCACCGGTTACGGCATGTCGGAGACCTGCCCCATCCTCACCATTGCCCATGTGAACAAGGACGACCTGAGTGACGATGAAGACTTGGCCCTGCGCTGCAAGACCGGCCGCCCCATCCCTCTGGTGCAGATGCGGCTGATGGATGAAGAGTTAAACGATGTCCCCTTTGATGGAGAGCAGGTGGGAGAGTTGGTGGTCCGTGCTCCCTGGCTGACCCAGGGGTATCTCAAAGACCAGCGCAATTCGGAAAATCTGTGGAAGGGTGGGTACCTGCATACGGGTGACGTGGCCAATATCGACGAAGAACGCTACGTGACCATTACAGATCGCATCAAGGATGTGATAAAAACCGGTGGCGAATGGTTGAGCTCTCTGGAGCTTGAGGATGTGCTTGGGCTGCACCCGGCAGTGGCCGAGGTGGCGGTGATAGGGATGATGGATAACAAATGGGGAGAACGTCCCCTGGCCCTGGTCGTCCCCAAAGCGGAAACAGAAGCCCCTACGCCTCGCAAGCTGGTGAGTCATATCAACAACTTTATCGAAAAAGGGCTGCTTTCCAAACAGGCCATGCTGTTGAAGGTGAAGATAGTGGAAAACATCGACAAGACCAGTGTCGGTAAGATTGATAAAAAGAACCTGCGCCTGAAGTATCTCTAGGGCATCTCGAATAATTGCTTTTTCTGCCAATCCCTGCGTCAGGCTTAAAATTTTATCCTCGGAATATCACATATATGCCTGCGGTAAAATTTTGCGCAATCCTCGAAGTCTGCGCTTATCTGGCCTTGATTGAAAAATCTAATTATTCAAGACACCCTCTAAGTTGACTCTTTGGCTGCTTGGTCAAAATGTGCTACACCTCAAAGGAGAGGAAACCTTTTTTGAGGTGTAGACACGGCCATTCTGGCAGAGGAGACGCTTATGCAAGACGGGTTGGCGGGATGTGGAATCACTCCCAAAAAAAATTGGAAGGACACGCTCTTTCCCTTCCTCAAATGGAAAGGCCAGGTAACGCGAACCACCATGCGTGCCGACCTGCTGGCTGGCTTGACCGGGGCTATCGTCGCCTTGCCCCAGGGGGTCGCCTTTGCCACCATCGCTGGCATGCCGCCCGAATACGGACTTTACACCGGCATGATCCCGGCGATCATCGCCGCACTGTACGGCTCCTCCTGGCTCCTGGTTTCCGGCCCAACTACTGCGGCATCAGTTGTTCTTTATTCTGCGCTTTCCGTACACGCACCTCCCGGCACCCCCGAATACGTGCAGCTGGCGCTGACACTGACCATGATGGTGGGCTTGGTGCAGTTCGTTATGGGACTGGCCCGGTTCGGCGCACTGGTCAACTTCATCTCCCACAGCGTGGTTGTCGGGTTCACTGCCGGAGCAGCCCTGCTGATTGCAACCAGCCAACTCAAACATTTGCTTGGGTTGATCATTCCACGCACTCACCACTTTCATGAAACGATCCACGCCCTTCTCCTCAACATAGAGGGCCTTAATCCTTACACCTTTGCAGTGGGCTGTGTCACCATCATTGCTGGTATCACCTGCACCCGTCTCTGCCCAAAATTCCCATCCATGATCGCCTCCATGCTCTTTGGCAGTTTTTTTGCGCTGCTGCTACAATGGCTTCTGGGAGCCGAGACGGTGCAGATAGCCACGGTTGGAGCCCTGCCGGCAACGCTCCCTCCCCTGTCCGCCCCCCATTTCACCCTGGATATTTTCCGCAAGCTGGCTCCGGTGGCCCTGGCAACCACCCTCTTTGCCCTCACCGAGGCGGTCTCCATTGCCCGCTCACTGGCCGATCGTACCGGCCAGAACCTGGACGGCAACCAGGAATTCATTGGCCAAGGACTTTCCAATATTGTCGGTAGTTTTTTCTCCGGGTATGTGGCCACTGGCTCATTTAATCGGAGTGGACTCAACTATCAGGCTGGGGCAAAAACCCCCATGGCAGCCATATTCGGTGGAAGCATCCTCATCCTTCTGGGCCTCCTGGTTGCCCCTCTCACGGCATACCTGCCCAACGCCGTTATGTCGGGCATTCTCCTGGTCGTAGCCTGGAGCCTCTTTGATCTGCCCCATATTCTTAAAATCTATCGAACAAGTTTTTCCGAGGCAGTCATTCTGACCGTGACCTTTGTTGGTACCCTGGTCTTAGCGCTTGAGTTTGCCATTTTACTGGGCATCATGCTCTCGCTGCTCATCTACCTCAATCGGACCTCACATCCCCATGTCCTGGTACGGGTGCCGGATAAGAGCTATCCCTACCGCCCCTTCACCACCGATCCCAAGTTGCCGGAATGCCCACAGCTCAAAATCGTGCGTATCGACGGTTCACTCTACTTTGGTGCGGTCAACCATGTTCGTGAAGCGATACAACGACTTCGCGAGCAGTCCCCGGACCAGAAAAATCTGCTCATTGTGGCAGAGGGAATGAACTTCATTGATATGGCGGGAGCTGAATACCTGTTGCATCTCACCGAGGAGATACGCAAAAACGGCGGCACCCTCTATATGCTGGGAGTCAAGGAAGGAATCTGTAGCCATTTTCGCCTGGCACAGTATTTCCTGGAAATCGGTGCGGAAAATATCTTTGAGACAAAACCGGAAGCCATTGCCGAAATTTACCCCAGGCTCGATAAGACTTACTGCAAAAATTGCAAAGCACGCATCTTTCTTGAATGTGAAAATGAGCTCAGCACTGAAAAAATTGCCAAAGCGCTCTCGTGAAGCGCCTTGGATTATTGGATAGCTAAAAAAGGTAACGCAGGTATACACAGAATATCGGAGTCCACGCATACCCCTTTGAGCATAACGAAGTTAGTGCGTAGACTCCGAAAGCTTGGAAGAGCAAGAGTATTCAAAATTCTCTCATGCGATTTGCTCTGCCGCTACTGAACTTCAGCATGTCTTGAAACGTCCCACCATATTGTTGAGTTGTTGGCCTAGTTCACTCAGAGACCGGGCACTCAGATTGATATGTTCACTGCCTGTGGAAATTTCCTTGGCCGCATACGTTACTTCAGTGATATCACGAGAAATATCGGTGGACATATTCGAGCTCTGAGCGACATTTTTATTCACCTCCTCAATCCCCTGCGCAGCCTGAAAGACATTACTGGCAATCTCGTTGGTGGTAACGCTTTGCTCCTCAAGGGCTTCGGCGATGGTCGACACGATTTCGTTGACCTCGTTGACGACCTGGGTGATGTTATTAATTTCGGCAACCGTACCGTTTGTTGAGTTGCGGATGCTCTGCACCTGGACCTTAATTTCACCGGTTGCTTCGGCTGTCTGCCTGGCCAATTCCTTAATCTCGTTCGCCACAACCGCAAACCCCTTGCCCGCTTCACCTGCTCGAGCCGCCTCAATGGTTGCATTGAGCGCCAGCAGGTTGACCTGCTCAGAAATCTCAGTGATGGTTTCGATGACCTTACCGATCTCCTGGGCCGCAGTTCCCAACTCATGCACCTGAGTAGAGGCGTTGTCTGCCTGGGTGACCGCTGAACCTGTGATACTATTTGCCTTTTCGGTGTTCTTGGCAATCTCTCCGATCGTTGCGGTCATTTGCTCGGCCGCTGAAGCCACCATCCCAACGTTGGTGGCAGCCTGTTCCATGGCGGCGGCCACGCTGTTCATGTTCGCACTCATCTGCTCCGAGGCGCTCGCCACAGTATTTGCTTTTTCCGATGTTTGGTTCGCACCTGCCGAGGTTTGCTGCGAAATGGTGCTCAATTCATTGGAAGAGTCGTTCAGTTGACTCACGTTATTCTGGACCGCTGCTATGATCGTCTGGATGTTTTCGATGAACACATTAAACCAGCCTGCCATCTCCCCGACCTCATCACGGCTATCAGCAACCATCCTGGCGGTCAGGTCACCTTCCCCTTGCGCGATATCCTTGAGCATTGTGCTGGCATCGGTAATGGGCCGGGTAATCCGTTTACTGACAAACGCAGTTCCGGCGGCAGTAGCGACCAATACAAGAGCGAGGAGGAGGAATAATTCATTGCGCTGCACAGCAATGGCCTTTGCAATCTCCTCTTTTTTGGCGGTGACAGCAGCCTCCACATCGTCCAGATAAATTCCAGTACCTACAATCCAGCCCCAGGGTTTGAAAAGTTTGACATACGAAAGCTTCGGCACCGGTTTTTCACGGCCGGGCATGGGCCAGAGATAATCGACAAAACCCTCGCCTTTATCACGACAAATATTGATCATCTCAATAAACAATTTTTTACCATTGGGATCTTGACTAGCCGAGAGATCTTTGCCGTCAAGCTCAGGCTTGACAGGATGCATGATCATCTTGGGGGACATATCGTTGATCCAAAAATAATCACTGTTTTTGCGTCCATAACGTAATTGGGCAATCGCCTTTTTGGCATCTGCCATAAACCGTTGTTCGGCTGCCTCGAGGTAAACGCCGGTACCGATAACCCAATTCCAGGGTTTGAAAAGCTTAACATAGGAAAGTTTGGCAACAGGTTGATCGTGGCCCGGTTTGGGCCAGAAATAATCAACCGTCCCCTCTCCTTTTTGACGGCAGACATTCACGAATTCGACAAACAACCTTTTTCCTTTCGGATCTTTAAAACTGGCCAGGTTTTTACCATTCAACGCTGGCTTGAAGGGGTGCATGACCATTTTGGGTGTCATGTCGTTAATCCAGAGATAGTCGTTCTCATTGTAGCGCATAGCTGCCACAGCCTGGGCCGCCAGGCGCTGCTTTTCCGCTTCACCGATGTCACTCCGATCATAAATCTGCTCGACGGTTGCATAGGCAACATCAACAATACTCTGGAGTTGCTGCTGATATGCGGCTGCGACCTTTTCAGGATCGTGAGCGTAATCATAATGTGCCTGAATGATAGCGTAGGTGTTTTGAACGAGGTCCTGCAGCTTAGTCTTTTTCTCGTCCATCATCATTGAACGGACGAAAGCTATTTCCTCGTGCCCCCTTTCATGCAAAGACCGCAAAGAGAGCATCATGGCGACGACGCCCAGAAGGATAAGTCCGGCGAGGGATACGAAGATAATTTTCTTATAAACACTCATGATCTATTCCTTTGCACAATAGGTTAAAGGGGAAACTGCTGGAAAGCCAGAGAGAGCGATCACGGGGCACCGAACCTGCGGTGTTATCGGCCTGTTTACGTACAGGTGTACGCTGCACAGGCCGATGCCCAGCATCTCCGGCACCCCGCAATCACTTTCAAATCCGAGAATGCCGGTCTTTTTTTGGTGCTCCCCCCTGACCGCTTACAAGCCAGAGGCTTTCCGCTCTTAGCCCTCATTGATCAGGGCCCGCTTGCTCAACCTGCTTACAAAGCAGCAAAATCCACACCAGAAAATTCACACAGGACAACACCTTGAAACTACAAAAAATATTTCCAATCTCATGAAAAAGAAAAAGAAAGCCTTGTCAGAATGATACGATAAAACGCCCTGCTCTATCAATATGATAGACCACTTTCAGTTGGACGTACGAGTGAACCAATATCTCCACTCACGGGCACAAGGACAACTTGTATTGATGAAAAATACGGGATTTCCCTTATGGACAGACGCTCCTGTTTTTACATACAACGTACCAATAGGTCGTAACACACAGATCCTATGCGGAAACGTCCTGTACCTCAAAAAACTAGAGAGTGTCCGGTTAGAAGTGAGGATTTTTTTCAAGGTCAGGTAAGCGTATACTCCGCGAGATAGGACATCAAAGCAAGTATTCAAGATTCCCCAAAGTAAAAAAGTCTGAAACAGAACCATGGGCCTTCTTGGCCCATGGTTTTTTTTCGAAGAGGAGTAAACTCAAGATGTTGAAGAATGCAAAATTAGCAACCAAGATGTTTTTATCATTTGGAATACTCGCAGTTATCGCCCTGTCTTTAGGGCTGACTGGATTTTTCGGATTGACTCAAAATGATAAATCCATAACAGAAATAGGAAGTACGCGTCTCCCTGCCCTTAAGCATTTATTGGGCATTAAGTTACATAGTAATGAAGTAAGGACTTCTTTAGGCATCCTGCTAGATTTGGAATTAGACAAAGCTCAACGAAAAGAACAGTATGACCACATCCTCATAGCTCGCGAAAAATATTTGGCGGCCTGGAAAGAGTACAGTGAACTTCCACAGGGCAAAGAAGAAACCGAGGCCTGGCAACAATTTATTCTTTCCTTGGAAGATGCGAAAAAAGACAATAACGCCTATCTGAAGATTATTAAAAAAATAGATGCGCTCGACATAGGCAACCCCATGGATCTCTATAAGGATCTGGAGCGTTTTCGTGGAGATCATTACAAACTGGCAACATCTCTTTTAAACATGCTGATAAGCGGCAAGGTCTTCGAAGGTGGTGAGGACCATACAATGTGTAATATGGGAAAATGGATGGCAACGTTAGAGACATCTAACCCTGCTCTGCAACAACGCTTACAGGACATCTATAGTGTTCATCAGGAATTCCATGAGAGCGTGAAGCATCTCAAAAAAAATCGTTGCCAATGGCAATTTGGAGGAGGCTCGGTCCGTCTACACCACTCTGGTCTACACCAATATGGAAAAGACGTTACAAAAGATCGATGGGTTGATTGAGCTGGCTGAGAATGCCCACGAAATGGCTCATGAAGCCGAGCATCAATTTGTTGTTGTGGCCAAATCTTCCCAGGACAAAGCCTCTGCCATGCTTGACAAGGTCATTGAGATTAACTCTCAAACCGCGGAGCGCGAGGTGATCAAAGCCATGAACTCTGCCGATACCCTGAAAAAGACCATGCTGACGGCTTCATTCGGCGGTTTGATCTTGGCCTTGGGCATCGCTTTTCTGGTTACCCGTGCAATTACCACCCCCCTGCGACAAGCTGTTGGGGTTGCCGGTGAACTGAGCAAGGGCAACTTAAACGTCAGCATGCAGGTAAACAGCAAGGATGAAACCGGGCAACTGCTTGATGCCATGAATAGTATGGCCACTAACTTGCGTTCCATGTTCACCGATATTTCCAATGGAGTTACGACATTATCCTCTTCCTCACACGACCTGGCCTCTATCTCCAAACAACTGTCGTCATCGGCAAAAAACAGTGCGAAAAAATCCACCGAGGTGGCTCAAGCCAGTGAAGAGACGAATAACAATATTCAATCTGTTTCTGCAGCCATGGAGCAGTCCACCTCCAACGTTAATATGATCGCCTCGTCTACCGAGGAAATGACCGCTACGGTCAATGAGATTGCTCATAATGCCGAAAAGGCACGAGTGATTACAGAAGAGGCAGTACAGCAATCACAGACGACCACCGCCAAGATGGCACAATTAGGCGATTCCGCTAAAAAAATTGGCCAGGTCACGGAAACCATTACAGAGATTTCAGAACAAACCAATCTACTGGCTTTGAATGCTACCATTGAAGCGGCACGAGCTGGCGAGGCCGGAAAAGGATTTGCCGTAGTTGCCAACGAGATTAAGGAGTTGGCTCGGCAGACAGCGGCAGCCACGGTCAACATCAAAGATCAGATAGGTGAGATGCAGGTTACAACCAATGGTACTGTTGACGATATCAATCAAATTTCTAGTGTTATCACGGAAATAAATTCAGTTATCAATGCCATTGCCACGGCGGTTGAAGAACAATCCGCTGCAACCGCCGAAATAGCAGATAATATTGCCCAAGCCTCCCTGGGCATTTCTGAAGTAAATCAAAACGTTGCTCACAGTTCTGTAAAGGTTGGCAATATAACCTCGGATGTCAACGACATAAGCAGTCAGTCCAATCAGGTCGGTGAAGGGGCTCTCCAAGTGGAGTCCAGCGCAGAGACGCTCTCTGAACTTGCAGCGCAACTGCAACTCCTGATTTCTAAATTTAATGTATAGGAATCCTACAACGCACAACCTGAATCCGTAGCGAAGGGAAAAAAATAGGGGGCAGCCCAGGGTTTAGTTTCGAAACTAACCCCTGGGCTGCCCCCTATTTCTCTGCGCTACGTCTTTCTGGAAACCTGCCTGCACAAGCAGGCAGGAACACAGCTTTAATTTCCCTGAATCATTCCCCGCTGCCCGGCAAAGGCCTGGGGCAGGACAATGGTGGAGATAGAATTTTTAGGTGATCCATCAATGATGCGATCACTATAGGAGAGATAGACCAAGGTGTGACGCTTCTTATCGTAGAAGCGAACTACCTGCAGTTTTTTAAAGAGCAGGGAGGTGGATTTACGAAAAACCCGTTTCCCATCCTCCTTGCCTGCTCTCACATCAGCGGGCAAAACAATCGGCCCGGTTTGCCGGCAAGAAATTGAGGCATTGGACCTATCCTCGGCCACGCCAAGACTGCCTTTAATACCACCGGTCTTGGCCCGCGAGACATAACAGGTAGCTCCGCTGATGTCCGGATCATCAAAGGCCTCGATCACGATCTTATTATTGGCACCGATCAGCTTAAAGGTGGTGCTCACCTCTCCGATCTCATCGGCTACACTCTGCTGCACAGCAACCAGCACCATGAGAACACCGGCAATCAGACTCCAACATCGCTTCATATCGATTTACTCCTTTTTTTTCGCAGAAGAGCGATTAAGAGCGCTCAACAACGACTTAATCGAGGCGACAATGATATCGGTATCGATTCCCGCGCCCCACCAGCTCTCTTTATCGGCATCCAACACCTCGATATAACTCACCGCCCTGGACGAACTTCCCTGGGTCAGGGCATGCTCGTGGTAGGAGTGGAGGACGAACTGCATCCCCAGACCGGAGCGTAATGCCTCACAAAAAGCATCCAGCGGGCCATTACCCACAGCATGCAGGGTTTTATCTTCTCCATGCACGGCGACAACAGCTTCGATCTCGGCTACTGATTTTTCCTCTTCCTCTTCAATATGCCGTTTGATGACATTGAATGATTTCAGGGCGTATCCGTTGGCATTAAAGAGGTATTCCTTCTCAAAGGTGTGGAGAATCATATCCGGGCTCAATTCGTCACCGATTGCATCGGAAACCTCCTGAATCACCCGACCAAATCCCGGATGCATCGCCTTGGGCAGCTTATAGCCAAACTCATGATCCATAATATAAGCGACTCCTCCTTTTCCCGACTGGGAGTTGATGCGGATAATGGACTCATAGGTCCGCCCCAGGTCCTGAGGATCAATGGGCAGGTAGGGAACCTCCCAGAGCGAACTTTGGGTCAAATCAAGCGCGGTCATGCCCTTGTTGATCGCATCCTGATGCGAACCGGAAAAGGCGGTGTAGACCAACTCACCGGCATAGGGATGACGCGGAGGCACCTTTAACTTGGTACAGCGCTCATAGACATTGACAACCCGGTTGATCGAGGAGAAGTCCAACTCCGGATCAATACCCTGGGAGAACATATTCAAAGCCAGGGTCAGGAGATCGACATTGCCGGTCCGCTCGCCATTCCCGAACAGGGTTCCCTCCACCCGGTCAGCCCCCGCCATCAACGCAAGTTCGGAGGCTGCAACCGCCGCACCCCGATCGTTGTGGGTATGTACACTGATAATGGCGCAGTCTCGATTTTTCAGGTTACGGCAGAACCACTCGATCTGATCGGCGTATATATTGGGTGTGGACATCTCCACCGTGGCAGGCAGATTGAGGATAACCGGATTTTCCGGAGTCGGTTCAAACACATCCATCACCGCCTCACAGATCTCCAAGGCAAAGTCCAACTCGGTTCCGGTGAAGCTCTCGGGCGAATACTCATAACGAATCTTGGTATCCACATCCTTGGCCAGGGCATGCACCAGTTTGGCCCCGGCCACCCCCAGGTCGATGATTTCCTTACGACCCTTTTTAAAGACCACCTCTCGCTGCAAGGTGGAGGTGGAATTATACATGTGGACAACACCCTCAGGGGAGCCGCTCAGGGCCGTATAGGTCTTGCGGATCAAGCCCTCGCGTGCCTGGGTCAACACCTGCGGGACGACTCCCTGAGGGATATGGCCGCCATCGATCAAGAGACGAAGAAAATCGTATTCAATCTGCGAAGCTGAGGGAAAGCCAACCTCAATCTCTTTGAAACCGATCTCAACCAGAAGCTGGAACATTTCCAGTTTTTCCTCCAGGTTCATCGGCTGGATGAGTGCCTGGTTGCCATCGCGCAGGTCGACGCTGCACCAGGTTGGCGCTTTGCTGACTACCTTATCCGGCCAGGTCCGATCCTTTAACTGGACCTGCGGGTAAGGACGATACTTTTTCAACGATTCCTGATCCATTGTGTTCTCCGTCAAAAAGTCAAAAATGACACTCTTATGCCTTACGGGGTGAATCATTCTCCGATAAAAGCACAAAAAAAAAGCCACGGTTTGGAAACCGTGGCTTTGAGGGCTCTGTTACGATGGGGTCCGTCAGGACACGCCTCCCCTCTCTGCCACAGTTTCCCTGTGCAGTCGGCTAAGGAGAAGAAGAAGAGCAAGTGAACGTGTCATGATAAAATCCCTTGGTGTAATAGTTTCCACCATAGTAAAGCGCCGGTGGTATTTGTCAAGCATGAATAGCTATCAGCCCATCTCGCCGCGAAGAAATTTCTCCGCAAGGTCAACATCCCCTTTGGAGCCGATGATCAGGGGGACCCTCTGATGCAGTCCCCTGGGCTCAATTTCCAAAATATTCCGCCCATCATCGGTGATGGCACGACCACCGGCCTGCTCAACAATCATGGCCAGTGGTGCGGCCTCATACAAAAGGCGGAGTTTCCCTTCGGATTTCTCATCGCTGGTTTTATCCCGGGTATAAAGAAAAACACCGCCCTTGACCAAGTTGCGATGAAAATCCGCCACCAGGGAGCCGATATAGCGCAGACTGTAGGGTTTACGATCACCGCCACCGGTTTTCAGATACTCGATGTAGTTCCGGGTCGAGTCGAACCAGTGGTGTGCATAGGCCTCGTTCACACTGTAATAGAGTGAGGTCTCCGGAATTTTGATATCCGGGTGGGAGAGAAAAAACTCGCCCACAGAAGGGTCCAGAGTGAACCCATGCACACCATTGCCAGTTGTGTACACCATAACGGTGGAAGACCCATAGATGATATAGCCCGCAGCAACCTGCCTGCTGCCTTTTTGCAGAAGATCCCCCTCATCCCCCTGCCCTGATGCGCTGACGCGGCGGTGAATGGAGAAGATGGTGCCTATACTGACATTGACATCGATGTTTGAGGAACCATCAAGCGGATCAAAGGCAATGGTGTAGTTCCCTTCATAGCCGTCAAGAACCGGAATAATATCGTCGTCTTCTTCCGAGGCCATAACGCAGACATGGCCGCACTGCTCCATACGCCGTTTGATGGTCTGGTTGGCAAAGACATCGAGTTTCTGCACGTCCTCACCCTGAATGTTGGTCCGTCCGGACTGACCAAGAATATCGGCAAGCCCGGCCATATTGACCTCAGCGCTGATAATTTTTCCGGCAACAACCAAATCGTTCAACAGACCGGTCAACTCACCGGTTGCATCGGGATGCATTTGCTGATCATCCATAATCTGGCGGCTGACCGTAATTCCTTTTCGTTTTGATAGCATATTATTTCCCTCGTATAAGCGGGTTGCGAAATGAGAAGATACCTACGTTGTTCAATAACAACCGACCGTCACGGATTCAGTTTTTTCACATCTGAACCCGTGAGTGCTCAGGTTATTTTTTCTCCGCTGGCTTCAATGGTTCCCACTGACTCAGACAGGCCACCAACGTACGCACGCCTGTACCGGAAGGGCCTTTGGGTATATATGTCTTTTCGGTAAAATCCCAGGCTGTTCCAGCGATATCCATATGGGCCCAGGGCGTCTCACCGACAAACTCCTGCAGGTAACAGGCTGCGGTGATACAACCGGCGCTGCGGTCACTGCCTGCATTTTTTATATCCGCCACACGCGAATCCATCTGCTTGCGGTACTCAGGACCAAGCGGCAGACGCCAGAGCGGCTCACTCACCTGGGAGCCAGCATCAAGAAGACGATTGCACAACTGATCGTTATTGGCAAGCAAGCCGGTATGATGGTGTCCCAAACCAATGATGACGGCACCGGTCAAGGTGGCCAGATCTATCACTGCATCAGGCTCAAAGGTTTCAATACCATATGCCAGGGCATCGGCAAGAATCAAGCGTCCCTCTGCATCGGTGTTGATTATTTCTGAGCTTTTGCCGCCGTAATGGCGGATCACATCGCCTGGTTTAAGCGAGGCAGATCCAATCAAATTCTCCGTTGCCGGGACCAGACCAATGACATTGACATTGGCAAGCCCGATCTCGGCAATGGCCTGCATAGCCCCCATAACGGCAGCGCCACCGCACATGTCATATTTCATGTCTTCCATGCCTGAGCCCGGTTTGATGCTGATACCACCGGAATCAAAGGTGAGCCCTTTTCCTACCAGAAGAATGGTTGGATTCTTTTTACTGGTCTTATGCTCCATTACGACCAGGGCAGGTGGCTGGGCAGAGCCCTGATTTACCCCGAGGATTCCTCCCATGCCGAGCTTCTGCAGGGCAGATTTATCGAGCACCTTGCATTTGAGCGAGGTCTTTTTGGCCAGTTTTTTGGCATACTCAGCAAAATGGTTCGGAGTCCAGCCGTTCCCCGGCTGGTTGGCCATGTCGCGGGCAGCCAAAGTTGCCTGGCCGATGATACGTCCCCGCTCAAGTCCTTTCTGGACTGCTGATGCTGAAAGCCCGCCATGATGCAGCGCAAACCGCTCCAAGCGTACCGGGGCATCATCACCTTCTTTGTCCTGCTTGTAGGTATCAAAACGATAGCTCCCAAGCATCACCCCCTCGACACTGCACTGGGCAATCTCCTCGGCATCCAGCAAAAACTCCTTGGCCAACACCAGCAAGACATCCTTTGCTTTGATGGAGGCCGCCTGTTTGGCGATGGTGCCACAGGCAAGACGCAGCTGTTCCCGCCGGATATTAATATCATCGTCCTGCTTCCCCAGACCAACCAACAGCACCCGCTTTGCAGCCACAGGTTGCTTTTTATCAAGTAACGCCGGATAAAAAAGAAAAGTCTGTTTTTTGCTTCCTTTAAAGTCTCCGGTACTCCAGATCTGCTGCAGAACAGGATTGAGCGGTTTTCCGAAATCTCCCAGGTGGGCAATATCTTCCTCCACCAAGTAAACGAGAAGATCTCCAGAAAAATCTTTGGGGTTCTGCGCAAAGACCTGGATTGTCAATGTGTCGGTGTCCACGGGACGTTTTCCTCCTATACTAGTAGTACATTCGCGCTTTTAAAACCTGCGAGAACTGTTTATTGTAGTCTCTTACACAAAAATAGATCGAAGCTCAATCGACAAAACTTTCCACACTCACGATACCTGACCGTATTTTTCTCTCTTTTTCGTGGAGGCACCATTGCTCATCGTCTTTATTCTTTCCATCAGCTGTGCCCTGTTCACATCGTTGATGTGCTCTTTATTTGAGGCCACGCTGCTTTCACTTTCAACAACGCAGGTTGAACTCATGACGCAGACCCATCCGCGTCAGGCTGCTGAACTGCGTAAGTTTAAAGAAAATATCGAGCAGCCCATTACCGCGATTTTAGCACTGAACACTATCTCCAACACCATTGGTGCCACGGTGGCCGGAGCTTCGGCAGTTGCCCTCTTCGGGCAACAGGGACTGGCCTGGTTCTCGGTCTGTTTTACCCTTTCTATTCTGCTCTTTGCAGAAATACTGCCCAAGACTATTGGAGTCACCTTTTCTCGTCAGGTCGCCCCCTTTATCATCATGCCCCTGCATGTGATGATTCTGGTCTTACGGCCCATTATCTGGATGACGAAAATTGTGACCAAGCTGGTCCCCAACAGTCCGAAAACTCATCATATCTCCGCGGAAGAGCTTAAAACCATTGCCAGTCTCAGCTGTAAATCAGGCGAGATCGAAGCAGACCAGGAAAAGGTGATTGCCAACATTCTGCAGCTCGGCGACAAAACAGTCCGCCAGGTCATGACCCCGCGCACCGTTACCTTCACGGCCTCACAGAGTTTAACCATCAAGGAGGCGGCCAAGATGGAAGGAAAATGGCGGATGCACAGCCGTGTCCCGGTCTACGATGGCGAGTTTGATAATGTGGTCGGGCTGGTCATGAGTCAGGATGTTCTCATGGCCATGGCTGTCGGTCAGGAGAGCGTCAAACTCTCACAGATCATGCGCCCGGTTCATTTTGTGCCGGAAACAGCCCCGCTTGATCGTATCTTTGTTGATTTTTTTGAACGTTACCAGCACCTTTTTGTTGTGGTTGATGAATACGGAAGTATCACCGGTGTCATCAGCATGGAAGATATCATCGAAGAGATCATCGGGCGGGAGATTGTCGATGAATCGGACAAGGCCCGAAACATGCGTGAATTGGCCCTGATTCGAAAAAAGAAACTGCATGCTACCCAGGGATAATAAAACCCAAAAGGAGAGATTGTGTTAAACCAGCAGGACAGCGTACCTCGACAAAAGACAAAGAAACCCCGGAGAAGAGCAGTACCCACAAACCGCATTCTGCCGTTGCTTTGCGGAGCGGGTCTCTTCCTGGCATCGACTGCACAGGCGGTGGATACAACCTTTTACATCAAGCCCAATATGAACATTGCGGTGCGGACAAGTAAAAGCGACAACTCCAAAGCCGTTGCCATTATCAACATGGGCACCTCTGTGGAAGTATTAAAAAAGGAGAAAATCTGGTCCCATGTGCAGCTCCAAAACCACATGGAAGGTTGGGTTCGAACCCGCTACCTTGACCATGAACCGGTGATTCCCGAGGCCAACATCCACCTGCAAAAGGATGCGGAGGGGAATATTATCAACCCGGTGCTTGAATCCGAGCGACTGAACAAAGAAAATGAAGGGCTGAAAAAAGAACTCACGGCCTGCACCACCGATCGCAGTACCCTGGCCGATAAATACCAGACAGTGGTGGGGGACCCGACCAGTGCGCTCAATACCCGCAGGGAACTCAACAGCGCCAAAGAACAGATCGAGTCATTACAACAACAGCTCTCCGAAGCAGAGATCGAGAATACGGTCTTGCGCAAAAATCAATCGATCAAGTGGTTTTTCACAGGCTCCATGGTGCTGCTCGTCGGCTGGATCATCGGCCGCATCAGCCGCAATAACAAGAAACGCCGGTCCTCCTCCCTGCTCTCTTAAGAGAGCGGGAAGGATCTAATCCATCGCCTCCAGTTCTACCGCCACATCAATAGGGGACGTATCCCGCATTAGGGTGAGCGTGACCTGCTGCCCGACATCATAGCGTTCGATTGCATCACGTAGGCTGTCGTAATCTTTGACAGCCTTGCCATTCACCGCCAGGATGATATCCCCGAGGACCAATCCCTCACGCTTCTGGGTGGTCCCACGTAAACCTGCCCTGGCCGCTGTTGATCCGGGCAAGACCCGCAACACCATCACTCCTTCCAGGCCCAACTCCCGAGTCAGACGCCTGTTCGCTAGGGTGATACCAAGCCCCGGTCGAATCATCTTTCCCTTGCTGATGATCTGCGGGACCACGCGGTTCACCTCGCCCACGGGCACGGCAAAGCCAATGCCTGAACTGGCGCCGGAAGGGCTGTAAATAGCAGTGTTTACCCCGATCAGACGGCCCGCACTATCCAAAAGCGGCCCACCGGAGTTACCAGGGTTAATGGCAGCATCGGTCTGGATAACATCATGGATCGTCCGTCCGGTCACGGCCTTGATCTCACGCCCCAGGGCGCTGACCACACCAGTGGTCAGGGTCTGGTCCAAACCAAAGGGGTTGCCGATGGCAAAGACCTTCTGGCCGACAAGTAAATTGTCGGATTCGCCAATAGCGATGGCCTGCAGTTTGTCCGCCGGTGCATTGATCTGCAGGACAGCCAGGTCCCGGTCAGGGGCCGCGCCGACAAGCACAGCCTTCCAGGTCGAATGATCAGCCAGGGTAACCTCCAGACGGCTGGCATCGGAGATCACATGGTAGTTGGTGACAACACGCCCCTGTGTATCCCAGATAAAGCCCGATCCGGTTCCCTGGGGAATCTCATAGACATTCAGGCTGAAAAAATCACGGCGCACTGCGATGCTGGTGATGTAGACCACCGAAGGCGCAGATTTGCGAAAGATATCAATGGTATTTTGTTCGTCGCTGGCGAGATCGCCCCGCGCGGTCACTGTTCGCGGGACAGCATTGGGATCGTGGAGCGAGGGTTGGAAGGTCTGGACAGCAAGCCAGACAATGACACCGATAAGAGCAATAATATAGAGTGTTTTGGTTTTCATACGACGGACCTCAAATATATGCCTGAATCCGTGAGATTTCTAGAGCCACTTCTTGCGTTTAAAAAAGAGCAGTGTCATGGCCGAGGAAAGCATCATGAGTAAAATAGCAAAGGGGTAGCCCCAGACCTGGCCAAGCTCCGGCATGAACTTAAAGTTCATACCATACGCACTGGCAATGAGGGTTGGTGGCATAAAAATTACGGTAACAACGGTGAAGATCTTGATAACCCGGTTCTGCTCCATGTCGACCAGACCCAAAAAGGTGTTCTGGAGAAATTCCAAGCGCTCAAAGTTAAAGGAGGTATGGTCCAGAAGCGAACCTACGTCCTTGATCATGATGCGCATGTTTTCGTAATCTTCCTTGGGAAACATCTTGCTCTTGAGCAGCGAGGAGATAATGCGCTGTTTCTCCACAATGTTCTCGCGGATGGCAATGGTCGTTTCCTGCAACGCGGAAATATTTAAAAGCAGTTCTCGATCCGGATCCTTGTCCACACTGATTTGTCGGCTGATGGCAGTAATCTGATCGGTGATATGCTCGATCAGGTCGGCATCGTAGTCAATGCGGGTTTCGAGGATGGCCAGAAAAATATCTTCACCATCCACGGGCTTAATAGCACGCAGTTTTCGGTAGGTTTCAGAAAACGAACGGAATTCATGGGAACGCTGGGTAATCAGAATCTTATCTTTGAGAATGAACGAGACCGGCTCGTTTGAGAAGGTATTTTCCTCGGGAATGAGGAAGTTCAGGTTGATACCTATCTCATCTTCCGTTTCCACATATTTCGAACTGGATTCGATCTCTTCGGATTCCTGCTTGGTGAATAGTTCAACCCGAAAATCCTGTTCCACCTGTGCAATTTCATCCTGGGTGGGATTAATCAGGTCAATCCAAAAAATATTGGGACTGATGGAGCTGTTTCCACTCTCCATCATTACCATCTTGTTATCGAGAAAAAAATAATTGACCATTACAACACCCCTGAATCAAAATGGTGTTTGGATAAGTTTTGTCGCCCCGCTCGCCTGTTTTCCTGGCCTGCGACAAGATGGGAATATTACCTGAATAGTGATGGCGGATGAGCACTGAACAACGCATCCTTCCAACGTGACGTTTTTGGGGGAAATTTTATGTCTTGTTCAGTTTCACCCGTCGTCACGGATTCAAGTATTAGTTAAACAGGGGGCTTCGCTGGGCAAGAAAGCAAAGAAGAAAGCCGAGTGCCATGGCAAACAGCCCAAAACGGCGCAGTTGCCCAGGTGCCAACTCCTGAATCTGGCGCAGCCACCGCTGCATGGATTCAGGTGAGGCCACATAGGGAAGCCCTTCTAATATAAGTATGAGCCCAATAAGAGTGATAAGCAGTTTCATGGCGGCAGCAATACCAGAAAGCGCCAAGGTCTGCAAGCTGCACAAACCTATTGACAATGGGCTGGTAAAAAAAGTACCTTTCGAGTACTCTTACAATTTTTCTGTTTTCCCTGTATCCTGCCTTTCACGAGGTTAGCGTGGCCATTTTCCGCAACCATTTTCTCAAATCCGGCAGATTGACTAACGTACTTTCATGACGCAAACACCTTCGAAATATACAGAGGCCGGTGTCGACATAGACAAAGGGAACCACTTTGTCTCTCGCATCAAAGATATTGTTTCCAGCACCCACCGCCGAGGCGTCCTCACGGATATTGGTGGCTTTGCCGGCCTTTTTGCCATCGGCAACGAGGATCTGAAAAACCCGGTTTTGCTTGCCGCAACCGATGGCGTGGGCACCAAGCTCAGTGTTGCAAAACTGTGTAACAAGCACGATACCATTGGTATTGACCTGGTTGCCATGTGTGTCAACGATGTCATTGTCAGTGGGGCTAAGCCGCTTTTCTTTCTTGATTACTTTGCCTGCAGCGCGCTTGACTTGGAAGTGGCCACCGACGTCGTCCGTGGTATCGCCGAGGGCTGCAAACAGGCCCAGTGCTCTCTTATTGGTGGAGAAACCGCCGAGATGCCGGGCCTCTATCAGACAGAGGATTACGACCTGGCTGGTTTTGTTGTCGGCATTGGCGATCGTAATGCCCTGATTGATGGCAGCGATGTTCGCGTCGGCGATAAAATAATCGGCCTGGCTTCATCGGGTATTCACTCCAACGGCTACTCTTTAGTCCGCAAAATCTTCTTTGAAGAGCTGGGCAAGAAAGTCGATGATTTTATTGAGAGCTTTGGCTGCACCGTTGGCGAAGAACTCCTGCGCCCCACCCGCATTTATGTGGAGAGCTTAACCAACGTGATGCGCCGCTTCAAGATCCACGGCCTGGTTCATATCACTGGTGGCGGTTTTATCGACAATATCCCCCGTATCCTTCCCAGCGGCTGTGCTGCCCACATCAAAAAAGAGAGTTGGCCTCTTCTGCCGATTTTCTCTTTTCTCCAAAACGAAGGTGGCGTCTCCGAGGCGGAGATGTACCGCACCTTCAACATGGGCATTGGCATGATGGCTGTTGTCCCGGACGAAAACATCGAGGACCTGATGCACCAGTTCGAGGCTAATGGCGAAAAGCCCTATCTCATCGGCGAGATAAAATCACTGACGGCTGGTTCCGAAGAGCAGGTTGTTATCGCCTAACATCGACTGAGCCATGGAGCAAAAAAAAATGCCCGGATGATTCATCCGGGCATTTTTTTTATGCTCGTTACCCAAGAAACACTTTCTAGATGATGTTTTCGCAGTCTTGTCTCCCCCCCTGCAGCTTATACAGCCCATGGGTAAGCGCCGGGAGTACTGCCTCGAGATTTTCCTTCGCCGCCTTTTTACTTCCAGGCAGATTCAAAATCAGACAGTTTTTGCGAATCCCAGCAATCCCGCGAGACCAGACCGCCTGAATCGTCTTTTCAAGACTGGCCATACGCATGGCTTCGGCAAGGCCAGGCACCTCACGCTCAATGACAGCGCGGGTGGCCTCGGGCGTCTGATCCGAAGGCGCAACACCGGTTCCGCCGGTGGTGACGATCAGATCGAGCTGCTGTTCATCCACCCAGTCTATCAGCGTTTTTTCGATCAGCGCCTGCTGATCAGGTATAATCTGGGCCAGGGCTATAGAAAAGCCCTGAGCCCGTAACATCTCCTGCAGCATAGGGCCACTGGTGTCCTCACGTTCACCACGTGAGCCTTTGTCACTCAAGGTCAGGACCCCGCATCTGTATGCCGGGGAAGTTGCCTGCGCCATACCTTTATTCCTCCGCCTTCTCCTTCTGATACTCGGCGATGATCTTCTCGGCGATCTGTGCCGGAACCTCCTCATAATGGGAGAACTGAACGGTAAAGGCACCACGTCCACCGGTCATGGAAGTCAGATCCAGGGCATAGAGTTGAATCTCCGCCTGGGGCACCTGGGCGTTAATAATCTCCGCCTTATCCGAGGAGTCCATCCCCAGTACGCGTCCCCGACGGCTGTTGAGATCGCCCATGACATCGCCGACAAAATCTTTGGGTACCCGCACCTCGACCTCCATAATCGGCTCAAGAAGAATCGGGTTGGCATCGACCACACCTTTTTTGAAGGCGAGCGAACCGGCAACCTTAAAGGCCATCTCCGAGGAGTCGACTGTATGGTAGGAACCATCAACCAGGTTCACCTTGAGGTCGACGAAAGGGTACCCTGCGATAACACCTTTTTCCATGGCCTCAAGAATACCCTTTTCAACGGCAGGCCGATACTGCTGAGGAATAACACCACCAACAATCTTATCGACAAACTCAAAATACTCGCCGCGGGCCAAGGGCTCCATCTCGATGGTACAATCGCCAAACTGACCACGTCCACCGGATTGCTTTTTATGTTTCCCCTGAACAGTGACCTTGCCTTTGAGGGTTTCACGATACGGTACGCGAGGGGCTTTAAGTTCCAACTCGACACTAAATTTACGTTTAATCTTCTCGCCAATGACCTCAAGATGCACCTGGCCCACACCGGAAATCAAGGTTTCATGGGTCTGTTGCTCACGTGTCAGTTTGAGGGTCTGATCTTCATCAAGCAGGCGGGTAATGGAGGAGAAGAGTTTTTCCTCATCGCCTTTCTTGGCGCTGACCGAGTAGGAGATAACCGTGGGCAACGGCTCGATCATGGGGTAAATGATCGGGTTGGCCTCTTCACTGAGGGTATCGCCTGTGGCGGTTTCTTTCAACTTGGCGACCGCGACAATCATTCCCGGAATGGCCTGTTCAACGGGTTTCTGCTCCTTGCCGGACATGACATACAACTGCCCGTACCGCTCGGAGGTCTCCTTATTGGCGTTATAAAAGGCATCGCCTTTCAGCGTACCGGAAAAAACGCGAAAGATCGTCAAGCGCCCGGCAAAGGGGTCTGCCATGGTCTTAAAAACAAGGGCAGAGAAAGGCTCGTCAGCTGCGGCACCGCGCTCAACCATATCGTCATTTTTGGGGTTGGTGCCGATACGGGCAGGACGCTCCGCAGGAGAAGGCAGCAGCTCCACAATGGCATCGAGAATCACACTTGAGCCCAAATTGGATAAGGCCGCACAGGCGATGACCGGGGCTATCTGAGCCTTTTTAATGGCAGCTGCCAGTCCAGATTTGAGTTCTTCGTCGGTCAGTTCCCCCTCTTCCAGGAACTTCTCAAGAAGATCGTCATCGGTTTCCGCCACATACTCCATGGCGTTCTCCCGCAGGGTGGCAACCTCCTCGGCAAGCTCGGGTGGCACATCAGTGAGGCTGGTCTTCCCCCCCTCTTCAAACATGACCGCCTTCTTACCGACAATATCAACCACGCCCTTGAAGTTATCTTCCGCTCCTATGGGCAAAAACAGAGTAACAGGATTGAGACTGGTGGTTTCCCGGATGGCATCAACCGTTTTCTGGTACTGGGCCCGCTCCCGATCCATTTTGGTGATACAGATCAGGCAGGGTAGTTCATTTTCCCGCACCAGATCGACAAATCGCTCTGTCTGAGGGCGAACGCCAAGCACCGCTCCAACGGTCAAAATGGCACTATCGGCTACAGCGGCTGCAAAGCGGCTCTCATTGAAGAAGTTATCATCACCTGGGGTATCGGTGAGAAAGATATCTTTTTTCTGCCAGGGAATCTGGTTAAAGGCAGCGCCGATGGAAATCTGGCGTTTGACTTCTTCCGGCTCAAAATCCATGGAAGAGGTTCCCTCATCAACCTTCCCCTGCCGTTTCACCACACCTGCAGTAAACAGTAAGGCCTCGGCAAGCGTCGATTTTCCACTATTGCCATGGCCAAGAATAACCACATTCCTAATCTGATGTACGTCCTGCATGGATACCTCCAGTGAATGAAACGGGTGTTGTTATAGGGGGGACAAACTTGCAAAAACTAATAAAATGAAAACTCTACATTCCAAAAAAATCAACTCATTATGGTGTGCAGCCTTCTTTTTTGTGTATTTTTTGCAAGATTTGCGATGAAGCGGCCTCCTTCCAGCCAGAAATTGACGCAAGAACTGATCACGGGGAAAGCCCCAAGAAGATGAGTTCTCACCGAAGCTCATTCGCTAACCGGTGAAAAGCCCTTTCTCTTTCCGGGCAAGAATGGTAACCATCGTGTCCACAAAAACGAGCTTTTGTTATATTCGTATTAATATTGCAAAGTCAAGTGATAACCTACTGATACCGTTGTACGATCAATGAGCGACAAAACTTCTGCCAAACCTTCCGGGGAAACCACAAAAATAGCCCGCTCAGCAGGTGCTGTCAGCGTTGCTGTCATGTGCAGCCGCGTACTGGGTCTGGTGCGTGAACAGGTCTTTGCCGGAATGTTTGGTGCGGGATTTGCCTATGATGCCTTTGTCGTTGCCTTTCGTATTCCGAACCTGTTGCGCGACCTCTTTGCTGAGGGAGCACTTTCAGCCGCCTTTGTCACCGTCTTTACCGAATACGGCACCAACAAAGGAGAGGAGGCCACCTGGCGATTAGCAGGCAATGTTCTGGTCTTTTTCACCCTCCTGATCAGCGCCTTGACCCTGATTGGGATTTATTGGGCCGAACCACTGGTGAACCTGCTGGCCCCGGACTTCGCTCTGGTTGCCGGCAAGACTGAGCTCACCGTTGGCCTGACCCGGATCATGTTCCCCTTCCTCCTCTTCGTCTCACTGGGAGCGGTGGTGATGGGGATGCTCAACACCAAGGGCAAATTTTTTGTGCCCGCCATGAGTTCTACCTTCTTTAACCTGGGCTCCATTGTTGGTGGTTTGTCGCTTGCCTTTATCCTGCCGCATTTCGGCCAGCCCGCCATTGCCGGCATGGCCTGGGGCACGCTGATTGGCGGCTGTCTGCAGCTGATGATGCAGCTGCCCACACTCTTCAAGGTTGGGTTTCGTTTATTCTTGAGTTTCAGGCCCGCTGATCCGGGACTGCGACGCATACTGCTCTTGATGCTGCCCGCCACCATCGGTCTTTCCGCCACCCAGATAAACATCTTTGTGAATACAAACTTTGCCGCCAGCTGCGCCCAAGGATCGGTCTCCTGGCTCAACTACGCCTTCCGTCTGGTGCAGTTGCCCATTGGTGTTTTTGGAGTGGCCCTTTCCATCGCGGTGATGCCGGTGCTGGCAAAACAGGCAGCCCAAAAAGATCTCACCAGCCTCAAAGAGACTTTTACCTCCTCCCTGGTGTTGGTCTTCTCCCTGGCGATTCCAGCCACTGCCGGATTGGTCATGCTCGCCGAGCCGATTATCCGCCTCATCTTTGAACATGGAGCCTTCAGCACCTTTGACACCTCTCAAACCGCCGATGCCCTCGCCTTTTATGCGGTAGGTCTTTTTGCCTACTCCGCCATCAAGGTGATGGTGCCGGTCTTCTATGCGATCGGCAATACCAAGTTTCCGGTAATCGGCTCCTTCATAGGCGTGGCAGCCAATATCCTCACCATTACCCTGGTGATTGATTTTCTCCAGCACCGGGGGATAGCCCTGTCCACCTCCTGCGCCATGATTCTCAACTTTCTTTTCTTAAGTTTGATTCTCTACCGCAAGCTGGGGGGATATCCCCTTGGATATGTCCTGAAAGGAGTGGGTAAGATTATCCTGGCAACCGCTTGTATGGGGGGATGGATTCTGCTGCTCAAGCTGGGGCTGGGAGACTGGATGACAGGCAATATGGGAATGCAGATTGTTACCCTTGGCGTGGTGATTTCTACATCGATGGGTGTCTATGCGGTGGGGTTGCAGGTTCTTGGGCTGCCGGAGTTTACTCTGCTCACCGATAAGGTGCACAGCCGATTTGGTCGGAGATAAATAACGATAGACAAAAGATGTAACGTTAGTGGGGCGGTGAATAGATAATAAGAGGACACATAGTCCTCTCTATCGACACCGATTGTCGCGGGCATGGCCACGCTCCTACAAGCCCTCAAATTCTACATCTTTTCGAGACTCTACAATAAGTGAGATCCGCTGAAGTGTTCATAGGCGCACATATTGGGACACTCGTGTTTTTCCGCTAGAGTACAACTCTGCGGGAAAGCGCGAGCGTCCGAAAATGGGTGCCTATGGACGCTTAATTTCATATAGAAGGTGGAGCTGTGCTAGCAATGCTACTACTGCGGTATCTACATGCAGGATACGATTTCCCATGGTGAAACCATAAAACCCCTGCTCGGCAAAACAGTCCAGCTCATAATCTGACCACCCCCCCTCGGGGCCCACCGCAAGCAAGAGCCGCTGCCCCGGCTCGCCACTCACTGGCATCCCGCTCAGGGTGCCGCTGCCGCCAGGATCGGCAATCAGCCCCTGCCCTTCCAAGGTTGGGACAACATCTTCGATAAAGGGTTTGAAACGGTTATGAATACGTACTTCAGGCAGGTGCGTATCCATGGCCTGCTCCATCCCTTCCAGAAGAAGGCCACGAATTTTCTCCGACTCCAGCACCGGGGAATGAAAAAAGGATTTTTCCACCCTGCGAGAACGGATGAGATGGAACCGCCGCACTCCTAGCACGGTCGCCTGCTTCAGAATACGCTGGAGCATGATCGGCCTTGGCAGAGCCAGGATCAATTCGATGTGGAGATCGGTTACCGCCTCATGGCTAAGCTCCACAGCCAGACGAACAGCCCCAGACTCTACAGCAAGCACGCGCCCGGTGCCCATCATGCCTGCAACCATGCCCACGCGTACGGTATCACCCGGCTCGACCTTGAGGACCTTGCGCAAATGCTCTGCCCGACGTCCGGTAAGGGCGACCTCTCCCGCCACCATCTCTTCGGGCTCAATGAGTAGGAGATTCACTCACAGCTCCTTACAGACTCAGCACCTTTTCCTCAAACGTAAGGGTGGCAAAGTAATCTTCCGGCGTTTCCTCCCGACGAATCAGGCTTACCGTTCCTTCCGCCCCTAAAAGCAGCTCCTGGGGCCGCATCTTGGCATTGTAATTAAAGCCCATGGCATGCCCATGCGCTCCGGTGTCCTGGAGAATGAGCAAATCGCCCTCATCGATTTTGGGCAAGGTGCGCTCAACGGCAAATTTATCGTTATTCTCGCAGAGCGAGCCAACCACATCCACCACCTCGGTCTCGCCCCCCTCTTTCCCAAGGACATCAATATGATGATAGGCCCCATACACCCCAGGGCGCATAAGAGCTGACATGCAGGCATCAACACCCACATAAGTGCGATAAATCTCTTTGCGGTTAATGGCCTTGGTGACCAATACCCCATGGGGGCCGGTCATATAACGACCGCTTTCCATGTAGAGTGCCGGGCAATACCCCTGCTGCTCTTTGAAGCTCAAAAACAGTTCGGTGATCTCTTTGCCCATGGCCTCGATATTGAGGGGGTCAGCATCCGGCTGGTAAGGAATGCCCAAGCCGCCACCGATGTTGATGAACTCAAAGGTAATATCCAGCTCTTTACCCAAGGTCTCAACAAGCTCCAGGAGCATGGCCGCCGTCTGCACCATGTAGCTGTAGTTAAGCTCATTGGAGGCAAGCATGGTGTGCAGGCCAAATCGTTTTGCTCCTCTGGACTTGGCCTTACGGTAGGCCTCTGCAATCTGCTCGTGACTGACACCGTATTTGGCCTCAATCGGCTTCCCGATAATATCATTGCCCGTACGGCGATTACCAGGATTGTAGCGAAAACAGATCAACTCCGGCATGCTGGGCACCTTGTCAATCAGGGAGATGTCATCCAGATTGAGAATACAGCCCCCATCGGCCGCGGCCATGGCAAAGTCGGTCTGACTGGTATTATTGGAGGTGAACATGATGTCTTCTCCCTTGGCGCCCTGCTGACGGGTCAGCATCAACTCCGGGACCGAGCTGCAGTCAAAGCCAAAGCCCATATCCTGCATCAAAGCCAGTACGGACGGGTTGGGCAAGGCTTTCACCGCATAATATTCACGAAACACGGGAATTCCGGCAAAGGCATCCTTCACCTGCTGCCCGGTTGCACGAATTCCCGCTTCATCGTAGATGTGAAAGGGTGTGCCGTAATGGGCGGCAATGTTTTCCAGATGGGGAAAAAGTCTGTCTTTAAAGGCTTGGGACATGGGCATAACGAAATCCTCTATATTCTTTATCCGCGAATCGGAATCCGCGCGGTTTCTTTATAGGTTTGTAAAACGGTCGAGGTCTGGGTTGCGCTGACCTCCTGAATCACGGCAATCTTTTCACGGATGATCGTTGCCAGTTCACGTGTGTCGGCTACACGAAGTTTGACCAGGTAACCATCCTCACCGGCTATATAGTGCACTTCCTGGACTTCAGCGATCTCAGCCAGTCGTTGACCAACTTCGGGCGAATCCCCCACAGTGCTGGTCTGCACTTTAATAAAGGCAATCTGGCGATAATCAAACTGCTCGGGATTGAGGCGAACCTCATAGCCATCAATAAAACCCTGCCGCTCCAGCTTGCGAATCCGTTCCAGCACAGCAGAGGGAGCCATTTCCACCTGACGCGCCACCTCTACATTGGGAATACGAGCTTTCTCCTGAAGAATCTTTAATATTTTCAGGCTAATATCATCAAGCATCTTCACTTCCTTTGGGCTCCATTTCGGCAGTCTTCTTCGCAATTATGCGTTGATTTCTGCAATGTAATACCGACAAATGCCCACATCAAGAATAAAATTCAGCTTCAACGTATTTTTTCTTTCACATTTTCTGATTAATAGAATTATTCAAACAATAATTCTCTGAACAAGAGCAAGCAATGAATAATCAACGAAGAAAAATCATTCCTAAAACGCCTTTCTTCTTCGACAGTTAGACACGCTCCTGGTATGACTAAGAGAAGTAAACTAAAATTTCCCTTCACTTTCACCCACACATCCTGCATGCCGTTTATTCGCCCATTCTATTATGCTCTCAGCAGTCTCGCTCTGGTCTGCCTTGTGCCGCTGCTTCCTGTTATTGCCTGCAAAACCAAATATCGAAAACGTATTTTTAACCGGCTTGGCTTTGGTCTCCACCAAAAGCTCAGAAACACACCTCAAAAAACCGGCTCCACCATCTGGATACATGCCCTCTCTGTAGGAGAGGTAACCTCAGCCCTTCCGCTGATTCGAGAACTTCGCAAAACGCAGAAAGACGCCCTACTCATCTTTTCAGCCACCACCAGCTCTGGCGCTGCGATTGCCAGCTCTATTATTGCGCCCCATGTGGATTGCCTTATCGCCGCCCCCTTAGACCTGGGTCCCGTCGTCCCCTATTACCTGCGTTGCATTGCCCCGGATCTCTTTATTCAGATAGAGACCGATTTTTGGCCCCACTGGCTGGCCTGTATGCAGCAAAAATCTATCCCCACCCTGTTAGTCAACGGACGCATTTCAGGCACATCTTTCCAGCGATATAAACGGTTTCAGTGGCTCTTTGCCCCCATGTTCAACACGTTCAGCCTGCTTTCCATGCAAACGAAAAACGACGCCCAAAAAATGCGGGCTCTTGGCCTGGCACCTGAGAAAATTCTCACTCTGGGAAACTTAAAATTTGATACCTTCCTGCAGGATGCAGCAGGAAAAACAAATAAAGCTGAGCAGATGCGTCAGGAATTTGGCTTTGCTCCCCAGGCTCCCTTGTGGATCTGCGGCTCCACGCATCCTGGTGAGGAAACCGTTGTGCTGCAGCTCTATAAACGCTTGCGGGAAACGGTGGATGGACTTCAGCTTCTCCTGGCCCCCCGTAATATTGAACGAACTGGGGAGATAGTGAAAATTGCGCAGCAATTAGGTCTCACATGCAGGCGACGCACTGATCCCCCCATACATTCTGGGCCAGTCCTTATTCTCAATACCATTGGTGAGTTGGCTACCTGTTACCAGATGGGCGATGTTGCCTTTGTCGGTGGGAGTCTGATAGACTTTGGAGGCCACAATCCGCTGGAACCCGCCTCTGCGGGAATCCCCATTTTCGTTGGCCCCCACACCGAAGACTTTTCCGAGATTACCCAGGGGTTGGTCGAGGCGGGCGGGATATTTCAATCGGGTCAGGAAGAAGAAATCGCGAAGTGGCTCCTACAGGTTCTGACCAAAGAGGAAATTCGGCATACTATTGGCGCCCGGGCGGCCCATTGGATTGCTGCCCACCGGGGCGTGGTTGCCCGTCATCTTGAGGTGATTGACATGCTGCTTTCCTCACGTAACACCGAGCAGTAGTCCATGCAGAGACTGTTGGGTGTCTGCTCGCATCATCTCCTGGTTCTGATCACCCTCTTTTTTCTGGCAGGGGCAATAACTGCACGATGGTTGGCAGAACACGGGCAGGCATTCTCTGCATCAGCCTTGCTGCTGCCCCTGTTATTGCCTCTCGTGCTGGCCCTATTTCTTTCCCCAAAAAACAAAATCCTGCTCCCCCTTCCCTTCTTTTTTCTGGTTGGTTTGCTGCATACAACCCAAGGCCTTCACCTTCCAATCGATCCCCAGCATATTGTCCAGCAGATGCCCACCAAGGCTGAAGCGACTGTGGTGGGTAGGCTGATCAGTATGCCGGAATTCAACGGTACGACAACCCGCTGTGTGCTTGCATGCGAGGCCCTGCTCAAAAAAGAGGCCCCAGAAAAAAATTTCCAGCCGATCCATGGACGTTTGCGGCTCACGATTGCGGGTGAGCTGACCCCCTCAATCATGGCAGGAGACCTGCTGATGGTGCGGGCAACCATTGATCGGCTTCACCGCTATCAGACTCCGGGAGCATTTAACTACCCTCTGCAGATGGCTGTGCGGGGAATCTATAATTCCGCCTGGGTAACTTCCCAAGCGGCAGTCGAGCAAATCTTCCCGGCAGACCGCCAACAAAGCCTTGTTGCCGCCGTTGGCGAACTTCGTTTCTTCCCCCAGCGAACTCGACAACAGATAGCAGCCTTTATCGCACAAACGCTGCCCCAGGAGCAGGCAGGAGTCTACCAGGCTTTACTCACAGGTACACTTGTACGAATTCCATCCCAGATCCTTGAACTGTTCAAAGCAGGAGGCACCTTCCATCTCCTGGCAATTTCCGGCTTGCACTTCAGCTTAATTGGCCTCTTTTGCCTGGGGACAATTCAGTTTTTATTGAAACGCAGCCAGTGGTTACTCAATCACACCCATGTCCCCAGCCTTGCCTTACTCCTCACCGCCCCCCTTCTCCTGCTTTATGGTTGTATCGCCGGACTCAACCTCCCAGCCCTCCGTGCCCTGATAACCGCACTGCTCGTGCTAACCGCGGTCTTACTTCGACGTCAGCGTTCGCTGCTGCCACTGATCTCCGGAGCGGCCCTGTTTGTTCTTGCCCTACGGCCCCTGGCCCTGTTCACCGCCTCGTTCCAACTGTCTTTTGCAGCGGTCCTGGCAATCAACCTGATCTCCCCCAAACTTCCCATTTTCAACGCAACTGATCCAGACGCACCGCAATGGCAACGGGGACTGATACGCCTACTGCAAACGGTGCAGTCGATGTTCTATGTTTCCCTTGCTGCCACCGCCGGCACCCTGCCCATTCTTCTTCTCCACTTCAACCGAGTTTCGCTGGTCAGCCCATTCACCAACCTGATCATCGAGCCCCTGCTCTGCCTTTGGGCGCTGCCCTGGGGACTTGTCAGTGTCTTTTTCATGTTTACTTCGCCACAACTGGCCCAGTGGTGTTTACAACTGGGTAGCTGGGGAGTGGAGACAGCGATCGACCTTTTAACTCTGCTTCACCCCCTCCCCCATCTTTCATGGTGGACTGTTACCCCCACCACCATGGAAATGTGTCTTTATTATTTTTTGCTCTGGCTGCTCATTGCCAGACCGCCCCTTCCCCACCGGCTTGTGTGCAGCGGAGGGCTCGCGCTCACCCTGCTCCTTTCCTCTATATTTTTCCCCTGGAACGGAGGTGTCGGGGAGAGGCTGCATATTGACTACCTTGATGTGGGACAGGGTACATCAACGCTGATTCGAGCACCCGAAGGAGAAACCATCCTGCTTGATGGTGGAGGGTATCAGAGTGCTCGCTTCAACGTTGGCGAATCGCTGATCGCACCTTTCCTTTGGCAGCAGCGGATTCGTCACCTGGACCGGATCATCATCACCCATCCCCATGGAGATCATTACAACGGTTTGCCTTTTATTCTCAGCCATTTTCAGCCTAAGGTGCTGGTGGTCAATGGCGATCACGGACAGGAACACGCCTACACGGAACTCTTAGCTCAGGCTCGTCGCCAGGGTATAGAAATCAGACAGCTCAGCGCTGGCGACATCCTCTACCAAGACTCACAGGTACAGCTTGCCTGTCTGGGAATGCCAGGCTTACCCGAGCAGCAGCCCTGGGATACGAACGACCGCAGCCTGGTCCTCCTTCTTCAGCATTACAACCAGCGATTTCTGTTCCCAGCGGATATCGGTTTTGCAAGTGAACAGGTTCTTTTAAGGAGCAAGGCCGATCTCGAAGCAACCGTGCTGCTTGCACCCCACCATGGAAGCCGGGGCTCTTCTTCTGATGCGTTTATCGATGCAGTGGATCCTCAATGGATTATTGTTTCCTCAGGCAGAAATCGTTGGGGTGTGCTCCCTGCAAAAGAACATGTGGAACGCTGGCAAAAAGAAAAAAGAATCCTGCTGACAACGGCAATAGAGGGTACGATCCAGGTCACGAATACCCCAAAAGCCCTGCGCGCCAGAACTTTTAACGGAATGCAGCTCCAAGCAAATGGAGCACCCCCCCATTTTCCACCGCAAAAGAGGAACTTGAAAGCTCTCAGCAATCCGAGTATGCTCATTTATTAAAAAATGACTATCCTACCTGAGGTTCCCCAGAGGGGGGCCTGGAAAAACTGTGGAGAGCAACCCAAATGATGGTGCTTGGTAAAAAATGCCCCTCTTGCGGTGGACGCCATTTAAGAAAACGACCATCTCTAGCCCGACTCGCCTCATTTCCCACAGCCCGTGCTTATGCCTGCAGCGAGTGTCGGCAACAGTTGGTTTTTCTCTTCCCTTTTTCTGTTGGCGTGGATAACCGTCACTCCGTACGCAAGCAGATGCCACCTTTTTTTCTGGTTCGCATCAGTGGCACCAACAATCAGTACGCGCGGATCAACAACTTAAGTGAAGGCGGTATGTGTTTCCAGCAACAGTATAATGCCCCTCCCCTGCCCGGTCCTCAACTCTCGCTTGACCTCTACAACTGCAACGACGGCTCCTCTCTGGAACAGTTGTCTGCGGAGATTGTCGCCACCAATGATGGCTTTCAGGAGCAGGATGGGCAGAAGACCTCCAACGTCAAATACTCTGCCCGTTTCACCCATCTGACCCAGGCGCAGCGCAAAGTACTTTGCAACTGTCTGGAGCAATACGGAACGGCATAAGCAACGCTTTCACATCTGCTAAAAAAAACGGGCCGTGACTCTCTTACCCAGAGTCACGGCCCGTTTGCTTCTTGTCTTTAGGATATCTTGATCAGATCTCGGTAAAATCAGAGGGTTGATGTCGCAGGAACTTGGCAAAGCGCGCCTTCTCATAGCAGTTTGAGTAGGCATCCTCGGCGCTGATCTTTTTCTTTTCCAAAAGTTCAAAAATCGCGTCATCCAAGGTCTGCATGCCAAATTTCTTCCCGGTCTGCATGATGGAAGGAATCTGGTAGGTCTTGTTTTCACGAATCAGGTTTCGAACCGCAGGCGTACAAACCAGAATCTCCAGTGCCGCTACCCGCCCCTTGATATCAACCCGCTTAAACAACGTCTGGGAAACTACGGCCCGCAGTGCATCCGCCAAGGTGGAACGAACCTGCCCCTGCTGATTAGCTGGAAAAATCTCCACCACACGATCCACGGTTTTCATGGCGTTGATGGTATGCAAGGTGCCGAAAACCAGGTGACCGGTCATGGACGCCTCCATGGCCAAAGCGATGGTTTCCAGATCGCGCATCTCACCAACGAGAATGATATCCGGATCTTCACGCAGGGCCCCCCTCAAGGCCGTTGAGAAGCTTGAGGTATGAGTACCGACCTCTCTGTGATTCACTATACAATTCTGGCTTTTATGAACGAACTCGATGGGATCCTCAATGGTGAGGATATGATCCTTTCGGGTCTTGTTACATTCATCGATGATGGCAGCCAGGGTGGTTGATTTACCTGAACCGGTGGGCCCGGTCACCAGCACCAGCCCTTTAGGTAAAGCTGCCAGACGGGAAACCACTTTGGGCAGACCGAGCTGATCGCAGGTGAGAATATCACTTGGGATTTCACGGAACACTGCCCCAATGCCATACTTCTGCTGAAAAAAGTTACAGCGGTAACGGGCCAGGCCCGGAATCTCATACCCAAAGTCGAGATCACCGGTCTCTTCAAAAATCTTGATTTTGTCCTCAGGGCATATCTCATAGAGCATACTCTTGAGGGCTTCATTATCCATGACTTTGAACTTCACCCTCTCCATGTCACCACGGATACGAAGCACAGGTTGTTGCCCGGCCATCATGTGGAGATCCGAAGCACCTTCGTCATTCATTAATTTAAAAAACGCATCTATCTGGGCCATAGCCAGCCGCTCCTTTATCTGCTACTTGGCACATATCCTTGTCCGTACTATCACTCTACCGCTGCCATTGATTCTATCAAATCACTCGATAATCACGGCATAGTTTTTTAAAGAGCAATGGAATAAAGCTGATGCGAAAAAAATCTGAACCTGTGATTCATGGTACAAATCAAAGTGCAGCCAATGCCGAACTCGCCCGCTCCTGCAGCCCCTCTGTGCACTGCTTGAGATCTGCTGCCCGTTGCAGGTATTTTTTTGCCATTTTGGTCTTGCCCATGGCCGCATAAACAAGCCCTAACTGAATTACACCGGCAACATGAGAACGCTGGAGGCTCAGACAGTGTTTACAGGCTTCCAAAGCCTGCTCAAGCATGGAGGCATGGGTGTAGGCGCGTCCCAGGCGATACCAGTGATCCGGGTTAAAATTATCCAGCGCCAGAGCCTTGGTACAAAAGGATAAGCCCAACTCCTCCCCTTCTCCCTGCTCGACATACAAAAGCCCCAGAACACTCAAGGAGACATTGTCCTGAGGAAAAAGACGTAGAGCTCTTTGGCATGCGGTCATGGCTTTGTCCGGTTGTCCATTTTCCATAGCGCAAAGTCCCAATAAACGAAAAAGAAGAAATTCCTGCTCGCTCCCAGGGCGCAATGACCACTGATCCAGCACTCGCAAGGCTTTCTCAAAGCTCGCGGACTCGGTATACAGGCGGGCCAGAGGTAGAAAAAGCTCCTGCCCTGCCGCCTCTTCTTTACCATGGGCTGCAAAGGCCGCTTCAAAACAGCTCAGGGCTTTTTGTGGCTGATTCAGGGTCTGGCGAACACGCCCTAGATTGACTAGGGCCATGTAATTATAGGGTTCCTGCTGCAGAGCCTCTTCAAAACATTTAGCCGCAGCGCTTGATTGGTTGCACTCAATCAGGGTTACCCCCAGCGAGTTAATCAGATTCACATCCTCGGGAACAAGACGCAATCCCCGGCGGTATTCACGCATGGCAGCCCTATAGTCGCCCTCATCAAAAAAATAATCCCCACTGATATTTAAGCTGAGGTGATCAAAACAGACCAGGGAGCCAGGCCCCAAAAATCCGGCATGCCGTTGCGCTTTCAGACAGTTGGCGAGCACATCGTTTTTACTGAAATCAAGACAGGGGTACGAGGCCACTCCTGCATAAAAAGGATCATCGCCAAAATGTCTGCGCGCATCTTCCACCACCTCTTCAATCGTAGATTTGAATTCAGCTGAAAGTATACCTTGGAAAAAGAGCAAAACATGCTGACCATGAACCCATATCTTGCCACCTGAAAAATCGGTTTTCCCCTGAGAGCTCTGGCTCCAGGAGTTAATTGACTCCGATGGAGCCTGTGAAAAACTGATCAAACAGAGAGTGAATTGACGCTGCCGTTTCCAGAATTTTTTCCCCTGGTTAACCAGATCGGGCTCGGAGAGCACAAAGGGATGCGAGCGTTTCGACTCCAGGGTATCGATGTCACAGATCCCGAAAGGCCCACGCTTTTCGGCCAATTCCAGAGCTCGCCAGTGCCGCTCTAAATCTTGAGCACTTTCTCCCGCCACGGATCCATTCAGCTCGGCAAATCCAATCTGGATCTTACTCATTCCTTCACGGCGAAGTTGCCGCTGCAGGTGCCGCGCTGTCTTTAACGCACGGTGACGCTGGGCCAAGGGGAGAAACAACCCAAAAACACCGTAGCCAAAGGAAAAATACTGTCCCTGCCCTACAGTGGTGAGCAGGTCTGCCGTCTCTTTGAGTTTCTGCAGGTTGGCAGTGGCTGTCTTCCGGGAAAAAATTGTGTGCAGCAAAAAGAAGACTCCTGCCTGCTCCTCATGCATGGAACCGATAAACCAGTTCAGCGCTCGCCGGTTGTAAAGATCTGTCTCTGGATCCAGGGCAGCCAGGCGGATCATGACGAACTCTGCAAGAACCACCTCTCGAATCTGCTTGAGCCAGCCGGGCGACATCTTGCGTAAAAACGAGAGATCGATCTCGCTCACAACAGCAACGGCCATTTCTCTGGAGGAGAGAGGAAAGGGAAAGACCAACTGGCCGGCATCGACCCAGGGCTCCACAAGAGCATGCATCTCATCGGTTACCGGACTCCGCTCACCGGTAAGATACTCATCCAGGGGTTGCATAGCCCCATCTGTGGAAAGCGCATAGAAATCAACGGTGGACGGCAGGGGTAACTGCGCATCAATAACATCACCAAAGGGTTGATAGAGCAAAAAGAAATCGTCAAGAGTGAGCATGCGATAGTGTTCTTTGTGTTCGTTTTATATATTTTTAGAGGTTCAACAAAGTCGGGGATAAAAAAATCAGGCAGACAGGGCCTCGCCAATACTTGCAAAAAGATCCTCCTCCTCGCCTTCACTCACAGTGCGCAGGTCAATAATGAGGCGTTCATCCTCAACCCGCCCCATGACCGGAACCGTGGCAAAGCGCAAAGCCTGCTCAACCTGACTGAGCTTCATCTGCCTGGGCAGAAGAGCAACCGCCCAGCTTGCGAGGTTCTGCTCGGGAAGTGCACCCCCACCCACCTGAGAAGACACCGCACGAGCTTCAATGGTGGCACGATCAGCAAAAGCCTCCTGGCAACGCCGGCACAAACGATCGACTCGAATTTTGATGGCGTCCGCATCCATGGCGATCATGCGTAGAGTAGGGACATGTTCGATAGCCTGGGACTCATCCAGGTAGAGCCGTAAAACAGATTCCAGCGAAGAGAGGGTAAACTTATCAATGCGCAGGGCACGGTTGATGGGATTCTTTTTGATCTTTTCTATATACTCTTTTGAACCGACGATAATACCGGCCTGGGGTCCACCAAGAAGCTTGTCCCCACTGAAACTAACAATATCGATACCACTGGCAACCACCTCCTGAACGGTGGGTTCTTTGGCCAGACCAAAACGGGAAAGATCAAGCAGACAACCGGAACCAAGATCCTCCATAACGGGGAGATGATGTTTACGGCCTATGGCAACCAATTCGGGAGCCTCCACCTCACGGGTAAAACCAATCACCTTATAATTAGAACAGTGCACCTTTAATAAGAGCGCTGTTTCCTCAGTGATGGCGTTTTCGTAATCTCGCTCATGGGTTCGGTTGGTGGTTCCCACTTCAACGAGTTTCGCTCCACTACGAGCCATGATATCAGGTATACGAAAGGAACCCCCAATTTCTACAAGCTGCCCCCGGGAGACTATAACCTCCCTCCCCTTGCCCATGGTTTCGAGGGCGATAAGCACACCGGCGGCGTTATTATTGACGACAAGCGCCCCTTCGGCCCCGCTTAACTCACAGAGGAGATCCTCGACATGAGAGTAGCGGGAGCCACGCTTCCCCGTAGCAAGATTGAGCTCAAGGTTTGAATAATGGGAGGCAGCGCCAACGATGTTGCGCAAGGCAGAATCAGGGAGAAGAGAGCGCCCTAGATTGGTGTGAACAATAACCCCGGTCCCATTAATTACCCGAGTGAAACGAGGTTTGTGATAGGAGTGTACATAACGCACCAGTTCATCCAAAAAACTTTCCCGATTTAAAGCACCGTCCTGGGACAATTTCCCTTCGAGTATATTTCGTCTGGTCGTATCAAGATAAAGACGCACGCAATGTTTCAAACGGCCAATGGGGAGTTCTGACACCCCATCGGCAGCTGCAAGATGAGCTAAACAGTCGTGAACAGCGGGCAGCTGTCGGAGTAAAGAAGATGTTTTGTTTTCCATCAAAATGTCTAGATAAAAACTAAAGGGTTGATCTCAGATCATTTCCTGAGTGATCCACTCAGTCTGAGTCCATGTTACGTCAAAGCCTTAGTCGAAGGCAAATACAAAAAACCCTTTCGGGACAAAGAGTTGGATCATTTGTAGCAAAAAACGACATAGAGTAAAAGAAAGAGATTGACGAGCGGGATCAAGGCCTGTATATTGGCGCCTCGCCGCTCGCTGGCAGTAACGGCAAGCGACGGAAACGCTTGAGACCAAATAAAAAAATGGTTGACAGCGTTTCGAAAACATGATAAACTGATTGACGCAGCTTGCGGGAACGCAAGCGCTTTTGATCTTTGAAAACTGAACAGTAAGAGCGGGCCAAGTAATTTTGGTTTTTTGATTGATTAGCACCAATCATTTGTGATTGGTCAGGATATTAAACTGGAGAGTTTGATCCTGGCTCAGAACGAACGCTGGCGGCGTGCTTAACACATGCAAGTCGAACGCGAACGGGTTCTTCGGAACCTCAGTAGAGTGGCGCACGGGTGAGTAACGCGTAGATAACCTGTCTTGATGTCTGGAATAACCAGCCGAAAGGCTGACTAATACCGGATAGTCTCACTTTTTATAAGGATTGTGAGTAAAGGTGGCCTCT
>NZ_JAFFQA010000002.1 GCF_016919065.1 Desulfobulbus rhabdoformis
TGGCCGACATGAACGACATGGAATGGGCGACCGCCTTTTCCGGAGCCATGGCGCAGACCGTGGCCTCGTTCAAGACCAACGGCACCCAGATGGCCGACGCCATCAAGAACATCGGCGCGGTGGCGGCCGCGAGCAATATTCCGCTGAACGAGCAGCTCGCCGTGCTCGGCCAGCTCCAGACCACCATGCCCGGCTCCGAGGCGGGCACGCTGTACAAGGCGTTCATCATGAAGGCGGCCGAGGCCGGTGACGAGCTTGGCCTGTCCTTCACCGACACCAGCGGCCGTCTCAAGGGCGTGGTTCCCATCCTGCAGGAGATCAAGCGCCAGTTCCCCGATCTCTCCAACGCCGCCGCCCAGGTAAAGCTGAAGAAGGCCTTCGGCTCCGACGAGGCGGTCAAGTTCCTGCTGCAGATGTCGGCGGGCATGGAGAGCCTCGAAGGCAATATCCAGTCGGTGGGCCGGGCCATGAAGACCGGCACGGCGGTCACCGAACAGATGGCCGACGCCATGAACCAGGACATCGGAGCCCGGTTCCTGCTCCTGCGCCAGCAGATGGCCAACCTCAGCGAAATCCTGGGGCGCACTCTGCTACCGGTGGTGACGCCTGTGATCAACGGCGTCTCCCGCTTCATTCTGTTCCTGCAACGCATGGCCAAATCGATGCCGGGCGTGACCCGGGTGGTCCTGGGACTGTCCATGGCCCTCGGCACCATTCTGGTCGTGGCCGGAGCCGTCACCGCCGCCGTGGGCATGGTAGGACTCATGCTTCCCGCCATCAAGGCCGGGGTCGTGGCCATCAGCGCCGCGCTGGCCGGGGTGGGTTCGGCGGTCGCGACCTATTTTCTTCCCGTCACCGCGATCATCGCGGGTGTGATCTTGTCGGTGTATCTGCTCAAACGCGCCTGGGAAACAAACTTCGGCAGCATTCAGGAGATCATCATCGGGGCCTGGAACAAGGTCTCGCTGGTGTTTCAAGGTATGAAGGCGTTGGTGGATTCGCTCAGCGGCGGCGTGGGTCAGATGTCGGCCGAGCTGGCGCAGAAGCTCGAATCCGCCGGGCTGCTGGGCTTCGTGGTCACCGTCTTCAAGGCCTATTACCGGGTTCGTGAGGCCCTGGCAGGATTGTGGGGCGCGTTCTCACATGCCTTTGGCCGCATCCGAGCCATCCTTGAGCCGACCGTCCGCACCTTGATGAGCGCCTATACGGCACTGGCCAGCGCGGTCTTTTCGGTGGTGGAGATTTTCGGTGTGGCGGCCAGCGCCACCGATGGTTCGTCCTGGCGAACGTTCGGCACAGTCATCGGCACTGTTGCCGGTGTGCTTCTTCAAGGGTTGGCCTTCGCACTCAAGATCGTGGCCTGGAACCTGTCTCTCATTGTTCGTGTCCTGGCGGTCGTAGTGCGCAGCGTGGTCTGGGTCGGCAAGATCATCGTCGGCACTTTGGTCGGTGCCGCCAAGTTCATCTACAAGTTCCTGTTGCCCGTGCGCATGATCGGCGAGGCCTTCATGGCCGCCGGGAAGATCGTCTATGCGGTCTGGCAGGTGCTGACCGGCGACATCTCCCTGCTGGACGGTCTCAAGGCAATTGGCGGCGCGGTCTACGACTTTCTTGCCACCCCGTTCCGCTGGGCGCGGGATGTGGTGGTCGGTGTCTGGAATTTCATTTCCGGGATATTCACCTCCATCGGACGCCTGGTGGCCGACGCCGCCGGACAGATCGGCCAGGCGATTCTGAATCTGCCGATTATCAGCACCCTGCGTGAGCTGTTTGCCACCGTGCGCTCCTTCTTCGCCGGAAACACCACCTTCTTCGAGGCGGGCAAAAAGCTGCTGATCACCCTGGGCGAAGGGATCTGGTCGGCGGTGACCTATCCCTTCACCATGCTCAAGAACGCCCTCGGCAAGCTGCGCAATCTGCTGCCGTTCTCCGATGCCCGCGAGGGACCACTCGCCAGCCTGACCGCCTCCGGCTCCGCGCTGCTCAAGACCCTCGCCGACGGCATGAGCCTTACCCAGTCGCTGCCCGCGAAAGTGTTCGGCTTCGCCGCTCGCGGGATTCTCTCGGCCGCTGCGGGAGCCTGGCAGCAGATCAAGACGGCGGGCGGAAACCTCATGGACGCCGCCTCGGCTCCCTTCCGGATGGCTGGAAAACTCTGGGATGGGTTGACCTCCGGGGCTCAAACCGTCGCGGCCAAGGCCGGTGCCATCTTCGGCGGTCTCAAACAATCCCTGTTTGGCGACACGCCCGTACTGGCGCTCAAACCGCCCCAGGTCAATGCCTGGGACGCGCTGGCCACGGGAGCCGTCAATCTCCGCAACCGGATCGTTGCCACACTGTCGGCCGTCCCCGGGGCTGTCGGTCGAATCTTTACCAACGCCGGTGCCGAGGGGCAAACCCTCTGGCAGAGGCTTTCCACCGGCGCGAGCGCGGGCATTCAGGCGATCAAGGATAGAAGCGCTGGGATCGCCAACGGTTTGCTCTCCTCCGCTCGTGCCATGCTGGGAGTCCAGACCCCGATTCCGCAGGTGGCCGAGCAGAAGCAAACACTCGGATCTGCGCAGCCCGCCGAATCGATTGGGCAACGCATCATCGAAAGCGTGCTGAGTCTCGTGCCTCGTCTGGACGAGCGCCTGGTGCCCAAGGCCCTGAGCGCCATGCTGATGCTCCAGCCGGTCATGGCCACTGCCGCGCCGCCGCTGCTGCCGATGAACGGCATCGTGCAGACCGTCGCAGCGGCCGTCGAGCCGGTAAGTAAGAGCTATATCCAGCCGTTCGCGGTGGAACCGCCACTGGAAAACGGAGATGCCTGTCTGGCTCCGGCCGGGATCGAGCGGCCCAAGACAACCGCGCCGACTCCGATAGCGAAGCCCCTGCAATCCGGACTCACCGAGACGGTGCCTTCCGAACGGTTGATCGCTCCGGCCCGCACCGCTCCCACGACACCCATGCGCGGAGAGGAAGCCGGTCCGGGAGTGCGCGAACTGCTGGAATCCCTGCTCTCGCGCCTCGATGGCCTGGCCGACCGCCCGGTGGAATTGAGCGTGACCACCAACATCGATGGTCGGAAGGTGGCCGAGGCGGTCTACAAGGACCTGCGGGAGCGGAAGATCAGAAACTACGAAACCCTGTGAGAGGACCGATGAAACGCATCTTTGTCTGCAGCCCGTTCGCGGGCGACATAACCCGAAACGTCAAGGTCGCCGAGGCGCTTTGCCGCCAGGTCATGAGAAGCGGCCACGCGCCGTTCGCGCCGCACTTGCTGTATCCGACCTTCACCGACGACAGCGTTCCCGAGCAGCGGGAGACGGGTATCGCCTGCGGCCTGGCCTTTATGGAGTGCTGCGACGAGGTGTGGGCGTTCACCGGCAATGGTATTTCCAGCGGCATGCGGCGGGAACTCGACCGGGCTGGACATCTGGGCAAGCCAATCATCAAGATTGTCGAGGTGTAAGGATGGCCTGGGATCAACAGCCCATCAAGGGATATCTGGTGGATGCCGACACGGGGGAGCGGCTCGAATTCCAGTACAACCCCAACTCCATCAGCGACGAGAAGTCGACCGACTACGCGACGATCAAGATCCCCGGCATGAGCCATCCGCGTTACCAGTACGTCGCTGGGGAACCACGCCGGATCGCCTTCAAGGTCGAGCTGTTCAAAGGGCCGGTAAAGCAGAAGGTCGACTGGCTCCGCTCGTTGCAATACCCGGAGCACGCCGGAACCATGCTCAAGAATGCGCCGCACCGCGTGCTGCTCATCTTCGGCGATCTCTATCCCGGCGTGACCTGCATCGTCCGGCAGGTGAAGGCGCGGTTCTTCGGCCTGTTCGATCGGGACAACCTGCTGCCGCAACGGGCCGAGGTGGATATTGTCCTCGAGGAATACGTGGACCGTTCCATCAACTGGTCGGAGGTGCGCTCATGATCGGCCGTGATTCCCGATACGCCCGCTGCGTTCTCTACCGGGACAGCGACGGCACCTCCCTCGGCATGCGCCAGCGCATCGACACCACCCCCAGATACGACGACCGCCTGCACACCGTGGTCGAAGGCGACCGCCTGGATCTGCTCGCGCACCGCTATCTGGGCGATGTCCGGCTCTGGTGGATCATCTGCGACTACAACGACATCTTCTTTCCGCTGGAACTCGAGCCGGGCCTGGCGCTGCGCATTCCCTCCCGCGAACATGTTCAAATGCGCCTGCTCGACTGAGGTTTCCGACACCTCGCCATGCCTTCCGGTAAGTAAGCAGGGAACTGCGAACCGCCGGAGAGACGCATGGATCTGGATACCTTCAAACCGACATTTCTGATTCAGATCGAGGGGCAAGCCCTCTCGAAGGACATCACCCAGGAGATCACCTCGTTCGTCTTCACCGACAACGAGGAGGAGCTGGATATCCTCGAACTGTCGGTGACCGACCGCAACCTGCAGTTCGTCGATGACCCTCTGTTCCAGGAAGGCAATGAGATCGTGGCCCGCTTCGGCTACGTGGGGAACCTCTCTCCGCGTAAGAAGGCGGTCATCAAAGACATCGATTACGATTTTCCGGAAAACGGCGACCCGACCATCCGCATCAAGGCCTACGACAAGGGCTTTAAACTCGCGGGCAAGGAAAACCAGAAGGTCTGGCAGAAACCCGCTCCCGGCATCCTCTATTCGGAAATCGCCGAGCAGATCGCCGCCGCCAACGGCCTCACGCCGGTGGTTACGGCCACCAAAGGCAACCATCTCCGCGTCACTCAGAGCAACATCTCGGACGCTCAGTTCCTCAAGGAGCTGGCGGAAAAGGCCCGCGACCGCGATGGCGACGGTGTGAGCGGCTATGTCTTCTACGTCCAGGACGACGAACTCCATTTCCATCCCCGCGAGCTCGACCAGACGCCGCTTCTGACCCTCGAATATTTCACCGACACCAAAGGCCTGTTGCGTTCGTTCCGTCCGAGCACCCAGTCCCAGGGAGCCAAGGGCGCGGGTGTCGAGACCAAAACGGTCGGCATCGACCCGCGCAAGAAGGATGTGGTCGAGCACAAGGCCAACAACGCCAGCACGCCCGAGCGAACGGCCCTGGGCAAGCAGACCTATCTGGTCGATGGCAACACCGGCGAAGGCAGCTTCAAGGAACAGGAGACGGGGCAGATCGTGCCCAGCTTCGACCGTTCCGAAGGCTTTCACGAAGAGCCGCGCCAGGAGCCCGCCCAGGACAGCGCCGAAGGCAAGTTCCGCGAGGCCGAGCTGCGCCAGGTCGAAGCGGACGCCGCCACTATCGGCATTCCCCAGCTACGCGCCAAGAAGAACGTCGAGATCAAGGGCGTGGGGCGGAAGTTTTCCGGCATCTACTACTGCCACTCGGTGCGCCACAGCATCAGCGGCGCTGGATATCTCAGCGAACTCAAACTTAAGAAGAACGCCCTCGGCAAAGGCGCAGGCGATAAGTCCGCCGAGTCCCAGGGTAAACCCAACGACAAGGAGGCCCCGCCCACACCGCAAAACGAGCCGCCAGCCATGGTGACCATCAATGCGGACACCGGCGCGGTCACACAAGGAGGCGGCAATGGGTGATCTCAGCAAGAATTTCAATCGGTCGGAATTCGCTTGCAAGGGCAAAAACTGTTGCGGCCATTCGGCTGCGGTCCACCCCGACCTGATCGACGCCCTGCAGGCGTTGCGCGACCGAATCGGCAAACCGCTGTCCATCACCAGCGGCTTCCGCTGCAACCGGCACAACAAAGCGGTGGGCGGCGCGGAACAGAGTTTTCACACGCTGGGCATGGCGGCCGATGTGAGCTGCTCCGCTGGCGTAGCGCCCGAGGAGCTGGCGGTCATCGCCCAGGAGATTCCGCTCTTCCGTGAGGGCGGCATCGGCGTCTATGCCTCCTGGGTCCATCTCGACGTGCGCCAGTCGGGCAAGGCGAGGTGGCGGTCATGAGTTCCGAAGCCAAGACCCTGTTTTCGGGCACCGCGCTGGGTCTCTCCGGGCCGCTTCGGGTGGAGATACTTCCCAATGGAATGACCGCCAGGCTGACTCAGCCGTTCCGTGTCCGTACCGGCGCTGGCCGCATCATCGAAGTGACCGCTGGGTTCGAGACCGACTTCGCCTCGGTGCCGCGCCTGTTCTGGCGCGTGGTGCCGCCCTGGGGGAGATATTCCCCGGCGGCCGTCGTTCACGACTACCTCTACCACACCGGCAAGGTCTCGCGGCTTGCTGCCGACCGCGTCTTTCTCGAACTGATGGCGGCCCTGGGCGTGCCTCTATGGAAAAGGCAGGTCATGTATTGGGCGGTTCGCCTGGGCGGCTGGCTGGCCTGGGACACCAGTCGAAAACGGGAGACGGAGCATGCTTGAAACCCGCGACCGTCAATCCGAGGAGCGCTACCGCAACCGCTGGTACGGCAAGTACCGGGCCTTCGTGCGCGACAACAACGACCCAGAACGCCTTGGCCGGGTCCGGCTGGAGATCCCCGCCGTGCTTGGCAGCGGGCGGGAGAACTGGTCCGAATGGGCCGCTCCCTGTTTCCCCTACGGCGGCAACGACGACACCGGCATGTTCCTGGTCCCCGAGGAAGGGGCCTCGGTCTGGGCCGAGTTCGAGGGCGGCGTTGTCCAGTATCCGATCTGGACCGGGGTCTGGCTGGCCAAGAGCAATCCCGGCGAACAGCCCGAGGAATCCAAGCGCACCTGCGCGAATGCCTTTTGCCATGACTGCGAGGACAAGGTCGAACATCAGGCCAACCGGCACGACGATCTCGAACACAAGAAGTACCACGGCCATCCGCCGTATTACTGCCCGCGACTGAAGGTCCTGCTCAAGACCGAAACCGGCCACACCATCCTGGCCGATGACCGCGACGGCGACGAGCTGCTGCGGATCATCGACCGCGCCGGACAGATCCTCACCATGGAAGGGAAGGTGAAGCCGGAGATGCAGAGCGGCAACGCTCTGCGCCGAGGCACGAAGGACGCCGAGAAAGGCGACCAGCTCGACATCGCCTCGCAGATCGTCGGCTCCCGCGCCCGCATCCAGCTCACCGACCTCTGCCGCCAGCAGGTGATCCTCGAAGCCTGGCAGGACAAGGAGAAGGTCCACATCCTCTCGTGCGACAAGGGCCGCTCCCGCTGGCAGAAGATCCTCATCGATACCACCAAGGGTCGGGAGAAGGTTCACATCTGGGGACTCAACGGCACCCAGGAAATCCTCGTCGATTCCACCGCCGCCGCCGAACAGATCCGGCTGACCGACAAGGCCGGTCAGGTGGTGCGCATGAACGCCGCGCCCGGCCAGGAGAGCATCAGCGCCACCGACAAGTCCGGCAGCCTCGTGTTCATGGATGGGGTGGCCGGAAACATCATCATTCGCTCGACGAACACCGTCTTGATCAACACCTGAAGGAAGCATCGCATGGGAGAAAGAACAACAACGCCCTCCGGACTTTCGGCCAGCGAGGAATTGCTGGCCCGGACCTTCGATCATTGGCGGGAGGAATTCCGCAGCATCCTCGAAAGCCACCGCCGGGAAATCCAGGACCGCCTCGAGAAGATCGAGCGTGAAATCGAGAAGAAATCGGACAAGGAAAACGTCGAGGTGCTGGTCCGCTCGATCTATTCCGATCTGCACCGGCACGCCGAGGAGATCGACCGGCTGCATGCCCGGGTCGGCTCTAAGATGGGGACCGAGACCATGTGGAAGATCGTCGGCCTGGTGCTGACCATCGGCAGCACCATCGGCGGACTCGTCGGCTTTCTGATCCATCTGCTGCTGAAGGTGAACCCATGAGCTCCCAGGCGCGGCTCGGCGACATCAGCAGTCACGGCGGCGTCATCATCACCGGGGCGAGCCGGACGCTGGACAACGGCATGCCAGTGGCCCGCATGGGTGATCTGCACGTCTGTCCCATCCCTGGGCATGGCGTGACGCCCATTGTGACCGGCAGCTTCGACACCATCACCGAAGGATTGCCCAACGCCCGCATCGGCGACATCACCGCCTGCGGAGCCATCATCGTCACCGGCAGTCCCGACACCATCGACAACTGAGGGGGCCGCTATGAACAATCTCGAACAGCCGCAGGAACCGCACTACTGGGATGTCTTCCCGAAACTGATCCGGGTCTCGCGATCCCCATTCGTCCAGCGCATTCCGCTCTCGATCCGTGGTCTACCCGAAGCGCCGGTGTTCGAATCGTCCAATCCCGACGTGGCCAGTGTCGATGAGGACGGCAATGTCGAGTGCGGCTTCGTTCCCGGGGCGGCCATGATCCTGGTCTGGGATTCGCCCGAGCGGCTCAGCCTGCGTCACGTCCAGGTCGAGGTCTATGGCGGTGGCGTCTCCGCACCGGTGGAGGTTCCTTCATGACGGATACCGCGCCAGACTATAGCCACTGGGAGGTTCAGCCTCGCTCCATCCGCCTCTCCGCTGGCGAGTTCGAGCAACGGGTTCCGCTCTCCCTGCGCGGCGACGTGGACGCCCCGGTCTTTGCCTCCAGCAATCCGGAGGTCGCGGAGATCGGGCCGGACGGTGTCATTCGCTGCGGCTGGACCATCGGCAACGCCGTGCTCATGGTCTGGCGATCCTCGGTCCGGGACAGCCTCCGCCATGTTCTGGTGGAGGTCCGCGATCCGTCCTGGTTCGCCGACCACCCGGACTTTGCCAGCGGAGCATCGGTCTTCCTCAGCGGCATGGTGGTCAACGCCCTCAACACCAGCGGCGTCGGCAACGCGCTGATCGAATTCCGCCGCTCGGAAACCGGCCCGGCGGCGTTCCAGACCTTCGCCAACGCCTATGGCGGGTTCGAGCTGACCGTGCCCGAGGGGTTCTATTACGTGGAGGTCACCGCGCCGGGATACATCGCCTGGCATGGCTGGGTGAACGCCGACACCAACACCTCCGGCGACATCCAGATCGTTCTCTCGCCCGAACTCGACGGCCAGGTCGCCCGCATCGTGTTGCAGTGGGGGCTCAACCCCCGGGATCTCGATTCCCATCTCACCGGACCGACGCCATCGGGCGGTCGCTTCCATGTGTTCTATTCCCACACCATCGAAAACGAGGCGGCGGAATTGGACGTGGACGACACCAGCTCCTACGGGCCGGAGACCATCACCATCCATCGGCTCATCCCCGGCGTCTACCGCTACGCGGTCCACGACTACACCAACCGCAACACCAATCCGAGCACCGGCCTGGCGCAGTCCGGAGCCACGGTGAAAGTGTTCCTGAGCGATGGCCGTGAGCAGACCTTCACCGTTCCCAACGCCCCGGGTACGGTCTGGACCGTGTTCGAAATCGACGGCGCGACTGGAACAGTGACGCCGGTCAACGCCATGAGCTATCAATCCCAACCCGCCAACGTCGGCATGTAATGGAGGTTGTCCATGATTTCCGAAGAACCCGCCGACTTGCAGGCCACCATCGAACAAACCGATTCCGGCCAACAACAGTATGTGCTGCGGGCGCTCTGCGATCACCTGTCCGGCATCCGTGAAGAACTTTCCGGCATCCGCACGCTGCTGGAGGCCAGTCACGCCGCCTCGGAGGCGATGCGTGGCCAGGCCCAGGCCTATCTTGAGGCCCAGCAGGCCAGGACCCAGGAGTACCTGGAGCAGGTACAGATCGAGCCGGAGCCCGATTTTTATCCCTTTGTCGAACTGCCAGCGGGCACCGAACCCCGGGATCTGCCGGATGGCAACCGGCTCTTCACCTTGCCCGACGGCATGATCCTGCGGACCACGGACGACCAGCGAATTTGCGTTATCGACGGCGGGGAACAGCAGGTCATCACCCCCGGACCCGGCACGGCCATAGAGGTCGCCCCGGGACGCCTTTACACCCTGGTCGAGTCCTATCTGAGCGCGACCCAGGAGGCAGCCGGTATCAGCGGACTGCCCGCCGGGATCGAGCCGACCGCCATGGGCGCGGAACGCTTCGCGGTGGATCTACCCGAGGGCATCCGTCTCGACGTCGATCACCGGGAGCGGTTCATCACCCTCATCAATCCGGCCGGACCTATCGACATCATCGGCATCGGCCGCATCGAGGGCATCGGCGAAACCATCGCTGTCCGTCTGCTCTCCGGCGGAGCCAAAGGATTCCAGTGCGGCCAGTCCGACCACGGCGGGCTGATCGAGGCGGACGGAACCATCCATCTGGGACTCAAGAGCGGTCTAGATCTGGTGGTCCGGTTCCAGGGAGAAGCCATCGACGACGGCGCACCGGAAAATGGCTGCTCGGGACAGTGCGGCCTCGACTGCGAGGAGCGTACCTGATGAGCTACGACTTTCTCGGCAAGGGGCTGCGTTACCCGTTCCGGTTTCAGTCGGTATCCGGCGGCACCCAGGTCTCGACCGCCACCTCGCGGGAGCACGAGCATATCCGCGAAAGCATCCTGCAGATCCTCGGCACCCGGATCGGCGAACGGTTCATGAATCCGGAGTTCGGCTCCCGGCTGAAGGATCTGGTGTTCGAACAGAACGACGAGGTGCTCAAGGGCCTGCTGCGCCATTACGTGATCGACGCCATCAAGCGCTGGGAAAAGCGGGTGATCATCACGGAGGTGCGCTTCGACGACCAACCGCTGAACATCGACGGCAACCTGCTGCTGGTGCATATCGCCTACCGGGTGATCCAGAGCCAGGTGGACGGCAACCTGGTCTATCCCTTCTACAGAGAAGACCCGAACAATCCCGCACCCAGCTATCCCCAGCCGGAGCCCGAGCCGGAACCGCCGCCGGTGCGCAGCGTGCGCCTGTCGCCGGACGTTCGCTCGCTGTTCAATCTGCTCTGGTTCGACGCAGCCGAGATGAGCCCTGATCCAGATGATTCCTTCATCTGGCCAGCGGGAGAATACGAAGTCGCCTACATCGAGGGAGCCTATCAGGACCGCAACGGCAAGTGGATCGTCAGCGATCCAGGTGACAACCACGGCCATTACCTGACATTTGAGGGAGCGCTCGAAACCGAAGCGCCCCAGGCCGAGCACGCCCTCTATCTGGCCGCGAGCGGTCTGGGATTCGACACCCAGAGCCAGGCGGAAGACAACGCCGCTGGCACCGTTCACCGGATCACCACGTTGGAGCCGGGCCGCATCGGTCTGTTCTATTTCGAGGGCAAGAAAGAATCCCACTACCTCAACAACACCTCCGGACAGCCCAATCCCGTCTGGCAACTGCGCGGCCCGCTCTGAGGCATCCCGCCTCCGACACATCCAGGCCCCTTCCGGTAAGTAACCGGCGTGGCGAGAGCATCAGGCGCTCTCGCATAACCGCCGAAAACCGGAGAAACCATGGGCCGCGCAAGCATCGGATACATCAACAAGGATTATGAATCGATCCGCCAGGAGTTGTTGGCGAAAATCCCGCAGCTCACCGACCGCTGGACCGATTTCAATCACTCCGATCTCGGCGTCGTCCTGCTCGATCTGTTCTGCGGCGTGGGCGACATGCTGGCCTATTACCTGGACGCCCAGGCGGCGGAGGCCTTTCTGCCCACGGCCCGCCAGCGCCAGAACGTCATCAACCTCTGCAAACTCATCGGCTACCGGCTGGATTCGCCGGTGTCCTCCACCACCACGCTGCGCTTCCGGCTCTCCGCCCCGCTTGGCAAGGATCTGACCATTCCGGCGGGGACGGCCTGCCGCGCATTGCTGAGTGACGGCGAGGCGGATTTCGAGACGGTCGAGGACGGCTTGATCCCGCGAGGCCTACTCTCGGTGGACATCCCAGGTCGGCAAGGCGTGCGCCGCACCGAGACCTTCACTTCGACGGGGCTGCCATTCCAGCGCATCCGCCTGACCGGCGACGTCATCGCCCAGGGCACCATCACCGTTACGGTGGGGGACGACGCCTGGAGCGAGGTCGATCATTTTCAGGACAGCCTGGCCGACAGCCGTCATTTCATGGCCGACCTGGACGCCCTCGACATCTCCACCCTGATTTTCGGCGACGGGCAAAGCGGCGCTGTACCCGCTCAGGGAAGCGCCATCGCCGTCAGCTATCTGCAGACCATCGGGGACCAGGGCAATCTCGGTCCGAACCGGATCACTCAACTGCTGAGCCCGATCTACCTTGACGGAGGCCAGGTCTCCCTGACCGTCACCAACCCGGTGCCCGCCACCGGTGGCGCTTCGCGGGAAGCACTCGAACACGCCCGCCGACAGGCACCGGCGGAGCTGCGCAGTCTCTGGAAGGCCGTCACCCTGGAGGATTACCAGGCCCTCGCCGAGGGCTACCCCGGCGTCGCCAAGGCCAAGGTGCTCGACACCAATGCCTGTCAGAACATCCGCTATTACAACGTCCAACTGGCCATCGCCCCCAATGGCGGCGGCATGCCCTCGGCGCTGCTCAAGCGGGACCTCGCGGAGTTTCTCGAACGCCGCAAGGTCATCACGGTCGAGATCAACCTGTTCGACCCGATCTACCGGCCCGTTTCCATCGACGCCGAGGTCTACATTTGGCCCGGTGAACCGCTGGAAAACGTGCGCAGCCGCATCGAAGCCGCACTCACCGATTTCTTTTCCTTCGACCAAGTCTCTTTCGGGCAGACCATTCACTTCTCCGACCTGGTGTCCCTGATCGACGGCGTGCGTGGGGTCAGTCACATGCACCTCTACGCTCCGCAGCAGGACATCGAGCTGCGCCACGGCGAAATCCCGGTTCTCGGCAGCGTCAACCTCGATCTGCGGAGGGCCGGTTGATGTCGGATTGGTTCAAGGACAATCTGCTCGGCCTGCTGCCGCCGCATTACGAGCACAACGACGAGGCCGGTGACCTGCGCACCTTTCTGAGCCTTCCCGCCGGAACGCTCGACGAACTCAAGCAGGCTATCGACGATTTTCCGGCCATCTTCGACGTCGATCACTGCGACGAACGCTTTCTGCCGCTGCTGGCGAGACTCGTTGGTCTCGAAGTGGACGGCACCTGTTCGTCGGACTGCCAGCGCCGCCGCGTGCGGGAGGCGGTCGAAATCTATCGCCGCAAGGGCACCATCCCGGCCATCGAACGCGACTTCGACTCGCTCGGTTGGCAGGGGGAACTGCAGGAGACCTTCCGCTCGGCTCTGCGTCTCAATGCCCGATCCCGACTCAGCAACGCCAAGTTGCCAGGGCTGGTGTTCAGCCTCGGCGTGTTTCGAGTGCTGTGTCTAAACCAGACCGATGGACTGCGCGACGCCCTGGTGTTTCACCACCCGGCTGGCACCCGCTGTTTCTGGCTCCAATTTTTACTCGAATGGATCGAAGGCGGCGCGATGCTCGACTTCGGGCACGCCAACGCCGTGCGCCGGATCGTGCTGGCGTTTCTCGACGAGACCTTCGTCCTTGGCCGCTCCTCGCTTGGTTCCTGCCGTCACCTGACCAACAAGCAGAGGGCCTGGGAGCTGCTGCAGCTCACCAGCACCACGGAGATGCTCCCGGAAATCGACCGGGCCGCCGTAAAGGTTTCCCGTTTTCACGGCCGCCAGAACCGGATGCGCCTGAACCACAAGGCTCTCAACGACTGGCGGCTTCCGTACACCCGCGTCGGCGAAAACCGGGTTTCCTTCTGCACGCCCATCTACACCGGCCGCGATTTCGAAGGCGATGTGCTGGAGAGCGGTTTCGGGCTGGGCGAGAGGCATCTCAACCGCAAATCGCTGACCCATGGCGAGACCGAGCTGCGCTACTGCTTCCGGCAGAAGGATTTCTTCTTCGATACGCAGGCGGAACCGGTCGAACGAGCGGAAGCCAAGTACGACCTGCGCCTGCCCCTGGAATCCCGGCACCGCCTCTGCTTCCAGCTTGGCCGCGCCAGGCTCAACGAAGGTCTCGATCTCACCGCCAACCAGGGCGGCATCAGCAATCTGCTGCTCGCCTCCACCGCTGGCTGCGACGCGGACGTCACCCTGGCCGTCGACCGGATTGACCGATGGCGGCGGAGAGGGCCTGTGTTCCGGCTCAACGCGAACACCCTGAACACCCGGTATCTGAGCAATGCGAATCTGACCGGCGAACGGGCCTCGCTTGAGATCTACGTGGACACAGGTTCTCTCCAGCGCCATCGGGTCGAGACCATGAAGCTGGGCGCGAGCCCGCTCAACACCACCGGCCTGCGCCTCTCCGTGGATCGGACCCGCCCGATGCGCGTCAGCCGCATGCGCCTCAACCAGGCAGGATTCCGCTGGTCGCGGCCGTCCTACCGTTGGCTGTTCCGTCAGCAGGACCTGCACGCGCCCACGCAGGCCGGGTTCAATGCCGCCACCAATAACTATCGCGCCACCCAGTGGCCCACCTGAAGGAGAACCCATGGCGATTCACCTCTATCTTGACGAAGCGCTGACTCAGCAGATTTCCGAGGGGGATTTCAGCCGCCCCGAGGCCGAGAGCTACAACGGCACCGACGGCGACATCAAGGATCGGCAGCTCTACGTCGCCAACGAGCAAACGAGCCTCCTTACGGCCATTGACGCGGCGCAGACCTCCATCGCCCTGGCCGAACCGCGCTTTGCCGACGGCGAACTCATCATCATCGACGGCGAGCAGATGCTCATCGAAAGCGGCGGCGGCACCGCCAATCTCACCGTGCAGCGGGGCGTGGCCAACACCGCTCCGGCCGCGCACGACGCCGGAACGACCGTCTATTCCGGCTACGACTACACCGGGCTGGTGCTCGATCCCATTGATGAGACCGGCACCGACGAATCGGTCTGGTACCGCCTGGCCCTGACCCAGGCCGGACTCGACACCGCCACCCAGGGCGCACCGCTCAATCTCGGTGACAAGGCCTTCCAGCAGACGCTGTCTTTCTGGCGGCGTTGCACCGTGCTCCCGGGCACCCCAGTGCAAAACAAACTCGACATCAAGCTGCACCTGACCGGCACGGAAAACCCGATTCTCTAAGGAGGCCGCCATGGCATACCACAGTATTCAAGGACTCGCCCACGGTCGGCTCGACCTGCTCAATCAACTGCGGACCTTCCTGGTGACCACCACCGGCTGGACCCTGCATGACGACCAGTTGGCCGACCCGCAGCCGTATTTCGTCTTCAAGTCTCACGGGGAATCCGGGGCCGAGGACGTCTATCTGCAGTTCCGTATCAGCACCACCTCCGGGCGGATTCACGTCGCGGCATTCCAGTATTGGATTGCTGCCACCCACACCGGCGTCAACGAGGCTTCGCACACCAGCTACACCTACCTGCGGGTGGAGGACAGCGCCGACTTCATCTTCTGGCTGTTCGCCGACCTGGATCACGTCTTTGTGGTGACCAAGCTCGTCTCCACCTACTACGGCCATTACAGCGGCTTGCTGAAACGGTTCTGGTCCGGGGCCATCGCGCTCACGCAGGCGGCGGTCACCGCCGGAAGCGGCGTGGTGCTTCAGGTCAACGACGCCACCGTGGTCACGCCCGGACAGGACTATGTGATCAAGGACGACGCGGGCATCGAACGCGTGCGGGTAAGCGCCATCGACACCGCCGTCACGCCAAACACCATCACCGTCGAAACCCTCGTTCGGGATTACGCCTCGGGAGCCAAGATCGGCGAGGACCCGCAGCCGGTCGTCAACAGCTACTACAACGCGCCGGGCACCTTCTACGCCGTGAACAAGTTCGACGGCTGGACCTCCGCGTCCGGCCAGCAGGGCCGCTGCGGCGCGGCCAACGGTGGGCTCCAGGGCGAAACCGATCCAGAGATGCGCTACGGCACCACCATCCTCTTTCCCTGGCTCGCCTCGATGTCCGGCTCCGCCGCCTACCAGGAACTGCGTGGCGAACTCATCGAGATCTTCGCCGTGGGCGGCGGCAACGTCGCCTCGGAAGACACCATTCAGATCGGAACGGACAGCTACCGCGTGTTCAACCTGACCACCGGCGGCTGGTGCGCGGTGAAGGAGTAACGCCATGGCAACGCATAGCGGAAAGCTCAAATTCGTCACCACGATCACCGGCCAGCGACGCCCGGAAACGCTCCTGTCCATGAACCGTGGCCAGGCTCTCAAGCTCTGCGGGAGGATTCGCCGTGGCCGTGCATAAGGGACAACTGGCATCCATCACCACCCACAGAGGCATCCGGTGGCCGGAACTGCTCGCCATCGGCGCGGCGCAACCCGGAGCGCTCTTCGAGCTGTTTTCCGGGGCTCCGGCTAGGCGCACGGTGATGGTCCGGGCCGACAGCGCAGTACGGGTCGCCCATCGGCTCGAACGTCGATCCGACCTCGCGCTTCGCGTGAACAACCGCCTGAACCGGAGCTCCGACCTTTGGCTCGTCATCCATGGACGTCTGGGCGTCGATGCCGACACGGCGCTGCGGGTGACGCGCCCCTGGCAGCGGAGCATCGACACCAGCGTCCGGACGTCCGGCGCACTCATCAGCCGATCCGACACCGTTCAGCGCATCGCGATTCCGGCCGGGCTGCTGGCAGACACGCGGCAGATCCTGTTCGCGGTGCTCATCGATCAAGACCACGAAATTCAGACCTAAAGGAGAACAGCAATGGCACTGGGACTCATCGTTAAAACCGGCCGGATACTGACGGCCAAACTACTCCTTGGCCAGGCCGTGGACGGCATCACCCACTGCGCCATCGGCGACGGGGATGCCAGCTTTACCGACCCGCAGAATCCGCCCGCGCCGGACATCGGCCAGACCGGGCTCAGAAACGAACGCGCCCGCAAGCGCTACTACAAGCGGACCTTCCTCAAAGAGGACGCCGAAGGAGCGCTCCTGGTCAACGGCGTGCGCTACCTGGAAACCGGCGAGGAGACCAACACCATCGGCATCTTCTTCCGCTTCGACGAGGCCGAGGCCAACGGCATCACCATCCGCGAATACGGCTTCTTCGGCGGCGATGTGCAGTACGTGGAAAGCGTCACCGGGGATCTCGCCATGGGCGGCGTGTTCCATCAGGACACCAACCCGACCGGCGAGGTGCTGCACCCGGGCTACCTGTACGAGGTGAAGAACATTCCCGACTTCAACAAGATTTCCGACACCCGCGTGGAGCTGGTCGGGATCATCAAGATCTAACTGGAGGATTCAAACATGAGCATCTCACGCGAGACATTCGACCCGACCAAGAATTACAAGCGCATCCGTTACCATCAGGATCGCGACCTGCTGGATTCCGAACTCAACGAGCAGCAGGACATCATCAACCTGGAGCGGCGCAAGATCGCCGACATCCTGTTCAAGGAAGGCTCCATCATCATGGGCCTCGAGGTCAGCGCGGCCGCCAACGTCCTGACCCTGGCTCCGGGCGTGGTCTACATCGACGGCCATCTGGAACAGGTGAGCGGCGCGACTCTGACCTATGATCCGGCCACCACCAGCGGGGCCGATTACGTTTACGTGGAGCTGCTGAAGTACAACTACGGCTACACCCAGGACCCGGCCCTGATCAATCCGGCCACCGGCGAGCCCACCGCCGAGCGGGAAAAATGGGTTCTCTCCCTCAAGGCGACGGACACCAGCGGCCAGACGCTGCCCAACAACGTGGCCGAGCGCCGGGTGATCCCGATCTACAAGTTCGACCGCGAGAGCGCCGACGTCACGCCCACGGTGCAGGAGAAGTCCAACCTCTACCTGCGGGATCTGCTGGGCACGCTGCCGGGCAGCCGGATCACCGTCTCATCGATCACCGAGGACCAGCTCTCCTTCGCCGCCGCCGAGGGACTCAATTCCCTGATTCAGAACCTGGCCGAGCGCACCTTCGACCAGGCCGGAAGCTACCTGGTGCGTGGCTTCGACACCTTTATCGGCGGCGTCGACGAAGACAGCGTGGAGGCGATCACCAACGCCGGACGCGCCTACATCCAGGGCTTCCGGCATCAGCGCGATCTGCCCACCTCGACCCTGGTGCCCAAATCCATCGCCACCAAGTCGGTGCGCGGCGAGCAGAAGACCTTCGATATCAACAAGCGCCGCTATCCGGTCAACTCCACCCCGCTCAAGGAGACGACCCAGGTGGAGGCCATCGTCGAGATTACCCGCAACGTCACTCGCGGCTCGGTGGGCGGCGGCGAAGACCTGCTCGATCCCAATCCCGTAGTGGACATCCTCGAGGTCAGCCAGGGAGCGACCATCTTCCAGGAGGGCGTGGACTGGCAGCAGTCGGGCAACCATGTCGACTGGCTCGGCTCCGGTAACGAACCGGCCATCGGCACCACCTACACGGTGCGCTGGACCTACACCAAGCAGATGGTCAAGGGCACCGACTACGTGGACAGCGGCTGGTTCGGACAGGCCAACCATCCGGCGGCCGGAAACTATTTCTATCTGGTGACCGCCTACAACGCCACCGGCGAGACGGCCTTCAACGCCGCTGCGGTCGTTGCCCGGGCCACCACCGCCGGGGAGATGAACAAGCTCTCCTGGCTACCGGTCAGCGGCGCGACCGGCTATCGCGTCTACCGGGCCGCCACCAACGGCGCACGCACCGACTACAAGCGACTGATGGAACTGGGCAGCGAGGCGCTCTCCTATGTCGATGACGGCGTCGAGGAGATCGGCACCGCTTCGCCTCCGGCCACCAACACGGCCGGACTCACCATGTCGCCGGTCCAGCTCGAGCTGGGCAACCTCAACGTGATCAACTTCGGCCGAGGCAGCCTCGGCGACCAACCGGTGAACGGCTCCAACTGCAGCCTGGACTACGACTATTACCTCGGCCGCCGCGACATCGTTTACGCCACCACCACCGAGATCAAGCGGCTCGAAGGGGCTCCGGCGGATTTCCCGAAGCTGCCCATCGTCCCGGAAAACGCCCTGGGGCTGTGCAGCATCGACTGCCCGCCCAACTCCACCGACATGGAGATCCGCAACTTCGGCCTGACCCGCATCACCATGGACCAGATCCACGACATCATTCAGGACGTCGAGGACCTGAAATACAACGATGCCCAGTACCAGATGAACAACGAGCTGCAGAACCGGGACGCCCAGACCAAGAAAGGCATCTACTCGGACGACTTCTCGAACACCGCCCAGTCGGACATCTACCACGCCGAATGGGACGCCCGGGTGAACGAGATTGCTCGCTTCGTCGCGCCGGACCGCATTCCGCACTCCACCGTGCTCTCGGTCGATCAGGCGGGCAGCAACGCGAGCTTCTTCGGCAGCCTGGCGCTGCTGCCGGGCAACGAGACCGTGCTGGTGGAGCAGAACGACTGGTCCGAGGAGCGCAACATCAACCCCTACGCGGTGTTCGACAAGCCCCCGGCCATGCTGCAGATCACGCCCAACCTCGGGCGGCGCGGCCAGACCGGCATCGCCGTCACCGGCATCAACTTCACCCCGAGCAAGTCCGGCATCGTGCTGCGCTGCGACGGCCAGGTGATGGCCAGCAACCTGATCAGCGACGAGGCCGGTCGGGTCAGCGCCTCCTTCACCATTCCGACCAACGCCCGCAACGGCAACCGCATCGTGGAGATGGCCGACGGCGTCTACTCGGCCCGGGCCAGCCTGCAGATTAACGATCCGCTGGTCATCACCCGCATCGAGCGCATCATCGAGAACCGCATCATCCGCGTGCCCGTGGTGCAGGTGGTCTGGCGCACTCAGACCATCTTCGTACCCCGCGATCCGCTGGCCCAGACCTTCAGTTTCACCCAAAACCAGGTGATCTCCAGCATCGGGCTGCAGTTCACCGCCAGGGACCCGAGCATCCCGGTCACCGTGCAGATTCGCGGCGTCACCACCGGTCTGCCCAACGGCGTAGTGTTCGCCGAGAAGGTGCTGGCCCCGAACGAGATCAGCCTGAGCGGCGAGACCCGCATTCGCTTCGACGACCCGTTCTACGCCGAGGCCAACACCAGCTATTCCGTGGTGCTGCTGACCAACAGCACCAATTACAAGGTCCGCACCGCCACCCTCGGCAAGATGGGCCGCTGGGGCATCATCACCCGGCAGACCTACATGGAGGGCGTGCTGCTGGAGAGCTCCAACGCCGAGACCTGGACGCCGCTCAACGGCTCCGACCTGGCGATGAAAATCTACGGCTACAACTTCCAGTCCGAGGGGATGATCCGCTTTCAGCCGATCACCGGCGTGCAGTTCTCCGACATCAACCTCGACGAATACTCCGCCATCCCCCAGAGCACCGCCCTCGATTGGGAATACTCCACCGACGGCGGCGTGACCTGGGACGCCATGGTTCCCGCCGAGGAGGAACGGCTGCCTAACCTCGCTACCCGGGTCCAGATCCGCGTGCGTCTGAGCAGCTCGCTTTCCAACGACACCCCGGCCATCAACTTCCGCGACGTCAACCTGGTGGGCTACCTCAACAAGACCACCGGGGCCTACCTGAGCCGCGAGAACGAGCTGACCCAGGGGGTGGAATCGACCAAGGCCTATGTGCAGATGCAAATCCCCAGCGGCACCACCCTGCAATGGTTCGCCAGCAACGACGGCGGACTGACCTGGGAAGCGATGACCATCCAGGAGACCCGGCCCATCGACGAGAACTGGACCGAGTACACACTGGTGCGCGCCTTCACCGACAACACCGGCAACAAGGTCCGCTACAAGGCCGAGATGACCGGAACGCCGCTGATCTACCCGCGCATCCATTCGCTGGGCGCGACCCTGAGCTAAGGAGGCATGGCTATGATCGTTCGACGCACAGGCGGCCTGACCGAGTTCATTCCCTCGCCGCAGGAGAAACGCGACGGGCTGATCCGCGACCACGCCCTGGGCCTGCTGGAGAATCTGCACCAGCGCCTGGCGCGGTTGGAGCGGGCTTCGGGTCTGCCACCCGACGAAGCGAAGGCCTTCGTGGCGCTGCTGACGCGGATGCGGGCCGATGAGTTGCGCAATCTGGAATTGCACACCAGCCTTATTACCGGAGAAACCGCCTCCGGCTGACCCTGCTCATTGCCAACGCCAACCCAGAAACCCCGGATACGGCCAGCCCTGTCCGGGGTTTCTGCCGTCTGTGCACAGCCCAAACCGGCGCAACTCGCAAGTCATTGAAAATAAACGTGTTAAATGTCTGCTTCGGCTGTTCTTCTACTTGATTTGTGTCCGGAAAGAAGCATTCATTCATGGTGTAAGCGGAGGCTGAAAAGCCTTGCCAGACAACGACTTAGAAGCGCCATGAACGACGGAGGCACGCATGAACCTGAATGAGATCCAGTACGGCATCGAGATCGAGACCGTAAAACGCACCCGGGAACAGATCGTCTGGGCCATCCACTCGGTGGTGGGCGGCACGGTCCGCCATGTCGGCATCCCCAGCAACTACGACCCCTGGGAGGTCGAGGACCTGCGCGGCCGCGTCTGGAAGGTGGTGGGGGACGCCTCCCTGACCAGCGTCCCGGCCCATCTGCGGGCAGAGGTGGTCAGCCCAGTGCTCGGCTACGACGACATCCCGCAACTGCAGGAGGTGGTCCGGGCCATCCGCCGCGCCGGTGGCAAGATCAACAGCCAGTGTGGCATCCACATCCATATCGACGCCGCGTCCTTCGACGGCAGGCACCTGGGTAACCTGGCCAAGATCGTCTACAAGCAGGAGCCGCTGATCCTCCACGCCCTCGGCATCAGCCGCGACCGGCTGGGCCGCTATACCCGGCCGGTCAGCGACGAGCTGATCCAGCGCATCGAACAGCATCGCCCCCGCACCAAGGACCAGCTCAACCGCATCTGGTACGGCTACCACAACCGCCAGCCCCAGCACTACGACAACAGCCGCTACCACGGGGTCAACCTGCACAACGTCTGGTACCGGGGCACGGTGGAGTTCCGCTGGTTCGAGGCGACCCTCCACGCGGGACGGATTAAGGCCTACCTGCAATTCTGCCTCGCGGTGGCCGCCAAGGCGCTCAACGGTCGGGCCGCCTCCAGCCGCAAGCGGGACTTCGATCCCCAGAGCGCCAAGTACGACTTCCGCGTCTTCCTGCTCCATCTCGGCCTGATCGGCGACGAGTTCAAGACCGCCCGCAAGCATCTGATGGCCAACATGCCCGGCGATGCCGCTTTCAAGAACGGACGACCCAAACCGGAGGACGTCCTTCAGGACGAAACAACCACCACTCTCACCAACGAGGCCGGGCAAGTTCCCGGCCTCACTGTTTAAGGAGGTGCCCAATGAAAATCCTGCTCCGCTCCACCACGCTGGACGGCGAACCGATCCCCGGCAGCGGGGAAATGCTGCAGGCCGCCGACGGCCTCGGAGTTATCGAGCTGATGCGCGGCCAGACGCCGTTTACCGCCAGCCGAGCGCCCCGGGACTACATGACCGAGGTGCTCTCAGGCATCGAAGGTGGGCCATGCCAGCCGCTGCCGGAGGACACCGCCGCTGCGGCGGCCGAGTTTCTTACCCGTCTGGCCCGGCACAGTCTGATCGAGTTTCTGCCCGACGACAAGGCCAGCGATCCCTGGCCGGAACGTTTCCTTGAAGCCCTGGAGACGGTGCGGCTCTCCGGGCGCACCAACATGCTCGACCACCAGGAGGTGACCCAGCTGACCGCCGAGATGGGTTACCCGGAGGTGGCCAAGTGGCTAGCGGACCACCGGCGCGAATACGCGGCCTTCGTCCTCGAAGGGACGAGACCGCTCGGCAAGAACTACGGCGGCAAGGAGGACCCGGTTCCATGTGCGGACAAGTAGGCATCATCTTCGGACGCAAGCGCAGACGGCCCGACGAGCGGGATTACCTGCGCGAGGTCTTCATCCGCATGCTGCTGCACAGCGAGGAGCGCGGCCCGCACGCCTCCGGTCTGGCCTGGCTCAAGACCGACGGCAGCCACCGCATCTTCAAGCGGCCGATGCGGGCGCACGAGCTGGTGTACGAAAAACCGTTCCAGGAGCTGCTCGGGCAGGTCGACAACGAGACCACCATCCTGATGGGCCACACCCGCTGGCGCACCCGGGGCAATGAGTTCAACAACCGCAACAACCATCCCATCCGGGCCGGGATCGTCATCGGCACCCACAACGGCACCATCTACAACGCCGATTACCTGTTCCGCCGCCTTAGGCTGCCGCGCTACGCCGAAGTGGACAGCGAGCTGATCTTCCGTCTGGCCGACCGCTTCGCGCCCGAAGGCCCCATCGACCAGGAGGGGATGAAGAAGGCGCTCGCCCTCTGTCGCGGCCAGATGAGCGCCGTGCTGGCCTCACGCCTCGACCCCGGCACCATCACCGTGCTCAAGGGCAACAAGCCGCTCTGCCTGCGTATCCACCGCCAGCATCGGGTGGTGCTCTACGCCTCGGACGACGCCTTTATTGACTTTGCCGTGGACAACGAGAAGGGCTGGCGCGAGCTGGAGGTGCCGCCCATGACCATGCTCACCATCCGCCACGAGGATGTGCGGGCCATCGAAAACAGCGAATTCCGCTTCATCCCCCAGGAGCGCAAAGGGACGAGCTGATTGATGATCTCGGATTGCGGACTGCGGATTACTTGCGGGAGCGGGCGGTTTTTATGGAGGCGACGACCATGGAAAGGATTTCATTTGCTTCGTTTTTCAGATCGGTCAAGCGCTTCTCGTTCATTAAACCGGCTTCGGCGATCAGCTCCATCCAGTAGATGGATTCATCGCATTCTTCCTCGACGATGGCCATCTTAGCGATGAAGTCGGCAGGGGATTTGGCGCGGCAGGAGGCCCGATAGTTCGCGCCAACCGAGGTGCCACAGCGGAGCAACTGGTTTCCAATAACTTTCGCGGTCTGGTTTTTCGGCAACGCTTCCACCAACCGGATCACCCTGATCGCGAAAGTTTTGGTTCTGTTTTTGAACTCATCAGCATTCATGGAGGCAACATATGACATTTTCATTCAATCCTCAATCCGAAATCCCCAATCCGCAATTGTTTCGGCTCTTCGTCTACGGGACCCTGAAGCGCGGGTTCCGGAATCATGACCGTTTCTGCCGGGGCGTTCTGGATATCCGGGAAGCCGTGGTCCGCGGCCGCCTTTACGAAATGCACTCGGGTATCCCCGTCCTGCAGGTCCCGGATGAAGACATCCTCGCCCACGGCGCTTCGGACGCTTTGGCCGACGTTGGCCACACAGGCGCGCCTTTCCGAACAGTTGGCCTCATACTCCGAACCGGCCCTGCAAAGCGCCACAGCGGACGACTGGGGCCGCGTGTACGGGGAGCTTCTCACCTTCAACGATCCCGAGTCCCGCCTGCCCGCCATCGACCGCCTGGAGGGGTTCCGCCCGGGTGACAAAAGTCTCTACAGACGAGTTCTCCTGCCGGTAATTATCATCGACATGATTCAACCCGCATGGCTTTATATTGGAAAATGCCTATTGACTTAGTTCATAATCAAATCTTTGGTTTGCGCCAGTTGGGAGTACGTAATTGTTTCAGCGGAAGCGCACGCCTTTATGAGGCGATCAAAAAGTTCTCTTTCCCAAAAACGTCGATTGAACCTATAGCAAATCTCGGATAGGTAAGATTGCAAATGTTTTTCGGAGACACCTCGGTGAGCACCTCGTATTACGGCTTTAGCATTGGAAATAACCCGGTGGACCCAAGGAAGAAGCCTTCCAGCAGCTTTGGGATCTCGAAGAACAACTTTGTAATGAGACAAGTTGGTTCCTTTTATCGCTTTTCCATAAGATCGCCAACCATCAGTACGGATGGCTTCCAGAAGATCTTTGCTTTCTTCTGTCGTCGGTCCGTAGCCAAGTCTTTCCAAGAAGCCCTGAATGGTACTTGCCGAAGCATTATCAACTACCTGCATATGTGCAAAGCCAGGCTTCTCTTCCCCTCGGAGATCCCGGTAAAGAGAGCACACAACACCGTGCTCTTCCGCTCACTCCCTCGGCCTCTCCTGCGACCTTTTGGTCCAAAAAACGAATCATCCATTTCTACCAGGCCGGCAAGAGTGTATCCGGCGTCGCGATCCGCCATCGCCTTACGAACCTTATGGGCCATCAACCATGCGGTCTTATAATCTCTGATTTCCAATACCCGCTGCATCTCAGATATCGACACCCCTACTTTGTCCATGGCCATGTGATACACGAGCCAATACCATTTGAGCAAAGGTGTGCGAGTTTTATGGAATATCGTTCCTGCGGTCAGACTGATTTTTGCACGGCACGACTTGCAATCCAAAATATTTCTCGTGCTAATAAACCAAGTTTCTCCATGTCCGCATCTGGGACATCTGAAACCATCGGGCCACCTTATTTCTCGAAGGTGCCGAGCGCAGGCTTCCTCAGTGGAAAATTCCTTCTGAAATTCCAGCAAGCCGCGCTCCCTATATCTCTTGGCCATGTGAGTACCCCCAACAATTCGAGGATACATTCTCATTATGAACTAAGTCCATAGGCATATATCGGAATTATGATTGACAACAAAACGTCGTGTTCTATAATATGACGTCATGTTATATTTTTGTTGAGTTCAACTCGAAAAGTGTGCGGAGGTCAGATGATGGAAAAGAAAAAGCTTTCAAAACGAGAAATGAATAAATTACGGCATCGTCGGCAGATGCTTGCTGCCGCACTCAAGCTTTTCTCGGAGAAGGGGTACCACAACGTCTCCATGCACGAGATCGCGAAAAGAGCCGAGTTTGCCATCGGTACGCTTTACAAGTTCTTCAAAAACAAAGAAGACCTCTATAAGTCCCTCATGATGGAAAAGGCAGCGGAATATCACCATACCCTGAGCGAAGTCCTTTCACGGGAAGGTGACGTCCTGACTATTCTCAAAGACTACATTTCCGCTAAAGCGGGTATCTTTGCTGATGACGTTGCCACGTTGCGGCTCTATTTTGCTGAAACCCGGGGTGCGAGTTTCAACATCAAGGCTGGCCTTGATCAGGACATTCGCAAGCTTTATGACGAATTGCTAGAGCAACTGGCTTCGACACTGGAAAAAGGCATCCGCGAAAATGTGCTTCGGAATCTAACTCCCTACTATATGGCCGTGGCCTTAGAAGGGTTCACCAACGCTTTTCTCTTCTGCTGGTTCCAGGACCCGGAGCGACATTCATACGAGGCGAACATCCCGGTGATGAGGGACATGTTTCTCAAAGGAGTCTTGGCCGAATGAGGAAAACATTCAGGACGACCACTCGCATCATGGTTCTGCTTCTGGCGGAGGGCGGATTGTTGCTGATGGTAGGTTGTGCTTCTGTGCGCACTCCTGCACATCTACCGCGCAGCTATTCTGGCGCAATTACCGAGGCATCACCGGAAATAGAAGGCAAGCGTCCCCCTTCTTCCGGTGAAGCGCTTCGCAAGCTCGAAAAGGATGGGAACATAAACCTGTCGTTAAGCGATTGCCTGAAAATAGCGTTGCAACACAATTACGATATCCGCCTTACCCGGGAAGCCCTGACTCAAGCCGACACAAAGATAACTCAGGCCAGATCGGCTATGCTCCCATTTTTGGGGGCGGAGGCTTCCTATACACGCCTGGACGAGGAGTTGAGTTTTAGCATGGGGCCGCAATCATTGACCTTCATGGATCGTGATCAATATAAAGCAGGGTTCGTCATCCGGCAGCCCATTTTCACGGGAGGGCGATTAAATGCGGCGCGCAAGGCATCCCAGTATTCACGAGACGCTCAAGCTCAAGGAAACAGGGCGCTCGAAGAGGAAGTCGTTTTCCAGGTTACACGCGCTTATCGGACCGCACAGTTGGCCGAAGCGTTTCAAGATGTTGCCGTCGAGGCCGTCGAGTTGCTCAAGACGCATGAACATGACGTGGCAATCCTGGTGGAGAAAGGGGCGAATCCGGAAATCGACCGGCTTCGCACCCGAACGGAACTTGCCAATGCCCGCAAGGAGCTGAATGGCGCTAACAACGCTGTCGACCTGGCATATTCTGCACTTAAGAATCTGCTCATTATCCCCCTTGAAAAATCAGTCCATTTGACGGGAGCCCTGGTGCGGTCGCCCGGGCCGGAAGCGGATCTTTCGTCGTTGACCGAGTCGGCCCTTTCACAACGTCCCGAACTTTCCGCAATAGATTCCCAGGTGGCGGCCGCGGAACAGGTACTTAAGGCGGCAAAAGGCGAATACCTGCCGACCATCGCCCTGGAAGGGCGCTACGAATACATGGAAGGCGATTTCCGGAACCTGGAAGGCGGTGACCACTGGACAATCGGAGCAGGGGCACAGCTTCCCCTCTGGAATTGGGGGGAGACTGCGGCCAAGGTCCGAGAGGCGAAATCCCAACTGGTTCAGGTGAGAATCCAGCGAGATAAAACGACAGATCACATTCGTCTTGAGGTCCGCAAGGCTTTCCTGGACCTTGGGAAAGCAGAAAAGAATATCGAAGCGGCAGAGAGTGCACTGAATACAGCCAAAGAGGCTTACCGCCAGGCAAGGGCCAGATACCGGGCAGGAGAAGGCACAAATACAGATGTGTTAGACGTCCGTACGGCCTTAAGTCGGGCTGAAGCGAATCACACCCAGGCTCTTTTTGATCATAACGTCGCCCTTGCAGCCCTTCATCGCGCAGTGGGCAAGATGGTTGTAGAACAATCCGATATCAAGGAAAAGGAGCCCGCTGAATGAAACGGAGGAAATCATATGTCTTGATCGCTGTTGTCGCTATCGTACTTGCGCTCTTGGTTGTCCAGGTTTCCAGGAAGCAATGGCAAAAAGACGAGGATCTGAACGTGACTGCCAAAGCGTTGCCTGTCACAATTGCAGCTGTTGTCCAGCACGAATTCACGGACGATGTTGAGGCCGTCGGTACCCTCAAAGCCCGAGAGACAAGTCTGCTGAGTCCCAAAGTGGCAGGGCCGGTAAACCAGGTGCTGGTTGATATCGGGGACCCTGTCATAGCCGGCGAGGTCGTTATAAGACTGGACAGGACAAACTATGGTCTCGGCGTCAAACAGGCACAGGCGGCGCTTGCAGCTGCGGAAGCAGCAATTTCGCAGGCTGATGCCCAGTTTGAACAGGCCGAGAAAGAATTCCACCGGGCAACCGAACTGCTGGAAGAAAAGGTGATTCCGCAAAGTCGCTTTGAGGCGGCGGAAGCGGCCTTTAAGAGCGCCAGGGAAGCGGTGTCCCACGCCAAAGCCCAAAGGGACCGGGCAAGGGCCGCCTTGGAGACAGCGCTGGAACATCTCAAAGACACGGAAATCCGATCCCCCATCAGTGGCGCGGTTGTTGAAAGAACCGTGGAAATTGGTCAGGCCGTTGAACCCGGAGTCCAAATCCTCAGAATCATTGATCAATCCTATCTGAAGGCGGATATCGATTTGCCTGAAGGAGATATCGGGCGACTTGCTCCCGATGATACTGCCATGATCATGGTCGATGCCTATCCAAAAGAAGTGTTTCCGGGAAAGGTGGTTTCTATCAATCCAATGGTGGATCGTCAAACGCGAACCTTTAGGGTGAGGATTCAAGTGCCCAACCAGCAGGGCAAACTGATGGACGGCATGTTCGCCAGGGTAAGGTTGTCCGTAGGCAGACACTGCGCGCTTGCCGTACCCCGTGACGCATTGTCACGTCTGCCCGGCAGCGGCACGTACTACGTTTTTTTTGTGGAAGGAAATAAAGCCGTTAAGCGAACGGTCGAGATAGGAGCCGTGAATGACCAGTGGGCCGAAGTGATGAAAGGATTGGTTGAGGATGACAAGGTTGTTACCAGCGGAACGGGGCGTTTGCGGTCGGGTATGGATGTAACCGTTCAGGATGTTTCGAACAAGAATGAGACGGACAGGTCCGGAGAAACAACTCTACAAGAAGATCGGCGGTGAGCATGTCAAACAATGACTCGGGCTTTCCAAAAAATATCGGCCTGGCGCTGGGCAGCGGCTCTGCGCGAGGGTGGGCACATATCGGTGTAATACGGGCACTGGCTGAGGCAGGAATAGAAGTCAAGTATATAGCCGGCACCAGCATTGGTTCTCTGGTAGGGGGCGCGTTTGCCCTCGACAAAATAGATGTGCTGGAAGATTTTGCCCGCCAGCTCGACTGGAAACAAATCGTTTCCTTTATGGATGTGACTTTTCCGAGGTCCGGACTCATTGATGGGGAAAAGATCACCAATTTCTTTCGCAGCCATGTCCAGGAGATAAACATTGAAGAACTACCCCTTCCCTATTGCGCGGTTGCCACCGACTTGACCACGGGTCGTGAGCTCGCATTAAATGAAGGGGATCTCATAGAGGCAATCCGCGCGAGCATCTCTGTTCCAGGCATTTTTACGCCGGTAAAGAAAAACGGCAGTTTCCTGATCGATGGGGGGCTGGTCAATCCGGTTCCGGTAAGCGTGGTCCGGAATATGGGAGCGGATTACGTTATCGCCGTAGACTTGAACCATGACATTGTCGACAAAAGGAGTGCCGACAGCATCGTTCCGGTTGATCCATCGTTGGCGAGTGTGGTTGATCAACCCCTTCCCCCGAAATGGAGAATCGCGCAGGATCTGACCAACAGGCTCAACGAATTCAGTTCGCCCGCGTTATCGCAAGTACGCCAGTGGCTGCACAGGGATCCCGTGCCGAATATCTTTGATGTGTTGATGACCTCAATCAACATCATGGAAGTACAGATAACCGCAACAAAATTGGCAACAGCTCCGCCCGATCTGCTGATTCAGCCGAAGCTGGGAGATATTCGTTTTATGGAGTTCCATCGGGCCGAAGAGGCCATTGCCGAGGGGTACCGGGAAGCCATGACGCAATTCAAACAGAGGTGGAAAGGTGCCGTCAAAAGCGATTTATCAAAAGATTCCTTATTTGGGAGGATGGGAAATGGGAATTAATATTTGTGAATTAAAAGAAAAACGCCTCGTGGATCATCTTCATTCTCTAAAGGTAAAGGGTGAGGTAATCGAAAAAAAGAGGGTGGAATCATTCGGTGACCAGCCTGACAGGAAGATCCTCGTTGTCAAGTTCAAAAACAGGATAATCGAAACGAATCTTGACGATTCGCAATTTGATCGGGCTGAGATCGGGGAGCAGATTTGGTTTGTTCCTCCAGTCCCAGACCGTGCACCGTGCAACCGTCATCTATTCATATGTATGATTGTCGCCCTCATAGCAGGTGCGCTGGCAATCTGGGGCATTGCAAGCTATTTTCATGGAAAAACCGCCTTCCTCCTTTCCCTTGTCGCGGCAGCTGGGATCTCCGTTATTGCCTGGGCCAGGATATGTTCGCACGAGCAAAACAAATGCCTTCGGGACCTTGAGATGGAAATCGACTTTTTTGAAACCGACGGTGACGACGAGCAGGGAGATTGAGAATGAAATTACCGGAGATATCCGTCCGCCGGCCGGTCACGACCGTTATGGTTTTCGCTGCTATCATTCTTTTGGGCAGCGTAGCCTTCTTCAAGCTCAACCTGGACTTGTTGCCCGATATTGAGCCACCGGCTGTTAGTGTGATCACCCCCTATCCGGGAGCTTCCGCCACGGATGTTGAGTCGGAGGTAACCAAGTACCTGGAAGACCAACTTTCCACCACACCGGATCTCGATCGGCTGGAGTCAAAATCAAAGGACAACATAGCCATCGTCACTTGCGTATTCAACTGGGGCACCGACCTGGATGTTGCGGTTAACGATATCCGGGAGAAGATCGATCTTGCCAAACCGGACCTTGCCGACGGAGCAAAAGAACCCTTTATCTTCAAGTTCAGCAGTTCCATGGTGCCGGTGCTCATCATGACGGTGACGGCTCAAGAGAGCAATCCCGATCTTTACAGAATTGTCGACAAGCAAATCGCTGATCCGTTGAAGCGTGTGTCCGGTGTGGGTGCCGTCGTCTATATTGGTGGTCAGGAAAGACAGATCAATGTGCATTTCGATCGCGCAGCAATAGAGGCTTATCACCTTTCTGTCCAGCAGATCAGAAATGTTTTTGCCGCCGAAAATCTGAACCTTCCGGTGGGCACCGCTGAAATCGGGAGGAACGAACTACAGATCCGGGTGGCAGGGCGCTACCGGGATGCAGCTGAAATTGCCAATACGGTGATCGGCAGCGACGGCGATGCGCTTGTGCGACTCAGGGATGTGGCCACGGTCACCGATGCCTTTGAGGAGCCGCAGGAGTGGGCACGGTCGGGCAAGCTCCCCGCGATTGCTTTACTTATCCAGAAGCAGTCCGGCGCCAATACCGTTACTGTCATCAAAACCATAAAAGAACGCCTTAAAACACTGAAAACAGAGGTGCCGGCGGACATTGAGATCCATAAGGTCCTTGACAACTCGGATCACATTTATTCGATGATCTATAATCTGACCGAAGCCGCCGTCGTCGGCGGCCTCCTGGTTATTGTGGTCTGTTTCCTGTTTCTCCGCCGGTTTCGTACCAGCCTGGTCGTCACAATGGCAATCCCATTCTCCATCATTGTTGCCTTTATCGGCCTCTTTGCCATGGGATACACCATCAATGTCATTTCCCTGATGAGTCTTGCCATTGCCGTGGGAATGGTCGTAGACGATGCAATCGTCGTGCTTGAAAACATCGTACGACATGTGGACGATGGCAAGTCTCCGAGGCTGGCCGCCGTGGAGGGGGCATCGGAAGTGGGCATGGCGGTGGCCGCGTCAACGTTGACCATTGTGGCTGTCTTCGCGCCGCTTCTTCTGGTGAAGGGACTCGCCGGGATTATCTTCGGTCAACTGGCATTTATAATCCTGATCACTATTCTGGCATCGCTTTTTATTTCGCTGACGTTGACCCCCATGGCTTCTTCCCGTTTGCTCCGTTCACGGGATGAGAGAAAGCTCAACCCGGTATTTGCCTGGAGCGAGCGTTTGCTGAATAAAATCGAAGCCGGTTATTCCCATGCTCTGGAGTGGGGGCTGAGACACCGCAAGATGTTGCTTTCACTCATAATTATAGTATTTACCGGCAGTCTGGCACTTATTCCACTGGTCGGCACGGAATTTTTTCCGGAAGTGGATTCGGGGGAAGTGGAAGTTGTCCTGGAAATGCAGCAGGGCACCCGCGTGGAGGTCACGGCCGGAATTACGCAAGAAATGCTCAAAGCGGTGAACGCCATTCCGGAGATGCAAGCGTCCTATGCCCTGGCAGGTCAGACCAAAAAAGGATTTTTGACGGCGCTCGGTTTTGAAGAGGGGACAAACATCGGTCGCATCGGGGGCCGTCTCGTTGAAAAGGAAGAGCGGAGTCGCCATGCCAAGGAGATCGCTTCGGAGCTTCGTGAGCAGGCCATGAAACTGCCGGGTGTTGAAAAGTTTTCCGCAAGCGCTGTAAGCGCCATCCAGAAGGCCTTTCTGGGGGGCGGCCGTGCCATCAGCATCGATATTCTGGGTCATGATATCGAGATGACAAACAAAGTTGCCGCGGAAATCCGACGCATCGTGGAAGCAACACCCGGCTCGGTGGATGTTTCCGTCAGCAGGAAGAAACCGCGGCCGGAAGTGCAGGTTCGTCTTGACCGGGATAAGGCAGCATCTTTGGGATTGAATGTGGCGCTTGTCGCCGACGCATTGAGAACCAACTACTATGGATTCGATGATACCAAGTTCCGGGAGGCCGGTGACGACTTCGACATTGAACTGCGACTAAAAAAGGATCAGCGGGAAACGATTCGTGGAATCGGTGAAACCCCTATCACCACCCTGACCGGTCAGACCATTAAGCTCCGAAACGTCGCTTCTGTTCGTGAAGCCTTTGGGCCCGTTGAGATCGAACGGAAAAACAGGACCCGAGTCACCAAGGTTCAGGCGGGTGTCCAGGGCAGAGTTTTAGGGGATGTGGTACGAGATGTTCGAGAAAAAATGGCCTCTCTTGACCTGCCTCCCGGCGTTTCCATTGAATGGGGCGGAGAGGTGGAGGAACAGCGAAAAGCGTTCCGTGATCTGACCCTCCTTCTCATTCTTGGAATTGCCCTTGTCTACATGGTCATGGCAGGGGAGTTCGAGGATTTCGTTGACCCATTCATCATCATGTTTTCGGTTCCCTTCGCTTTCGTCGGGGTGATCTGGGCCTTCGTTGTCACGGCCACTCCGCTCAACCTGATGAGCTTTATCGGAGTAATCATGCTCATGGGCATTGTTGTAAAAAACGCCATTGTGCTCGTGGACTATACCAAGCAACTGAGAGCAGGCGGCATGACGCTAAACGAAGCGATTGTTACGGGCGGCAAAACACGCCTGAGGCCAGTGCTCATGACGAGTCTTACCACCATATTCGGCATGCTCCCGTTGGCCCTTTCCAGGGGGGAGGGATCTGAAATCTGGAATGCACTGGGCATCACGGTCATCGGGGGACTGTTGGTCAGTGGTCTTGTGACATTGATTCTGGTACCTCTGGTGTATTCGCTTGTTCACAGGAGCTGGGCGCAATGAAGACTGATATCTTAAACATACTTTTTTCTTTTTCTTTTTTTTCCATACTTGGATGGGTGTTGGAGGTTACCTATCGTTCTGTACGTGACAAACGGTTCGTCAACCCCGGTCTCTTAAATGGACCGTATCTCATCCTTTACGGCACGGGCGCCTTGATACTCATGGGGGCGGTTTCCCTGTTCCAGGAATCCCATTTGATTACTAAAGCACTCGCCTACTTTGCGGCCACAACCGGACTTGAACTGATTTCGGGATTTATTGCCCGATACTTTTTTCATGTGCGCCTTTGGGACTATTCGGATCAGCGTTTTCATTATAAAGGCCATATCAGTCTTAAGTTTTCAATTTATTGGATATTGCTGGCGTTCGCTTTTGAGTATCTCATATCTCCTCCCTATCAAGGCATTCTCAATCAGCTTGCACCCGTTGTCAAAGGGGTCTTCGCCGCGGTTACGCTTTCAATAATGTTGGTGGATTTCCTGACAGTTTCTATCAATCATTTTCTTAGCCTGACACCGAAAGAGAAAACCCTGCTGGAGACACAGTTTATCGACACGGCAAGGCCGCTTCTTGAACTGCCTGAGGTTGCGAAACTGTCGCAGTATAACCATCACAGGGGAAAGACCCGATTGGAGCATGTCAAAGAGGTAGCATACCTGAGCTTTCTCTGGGGCAAACGACTTTCCCTGGACAGTGAAGCGATTGTCCGGGGTGCGCTGTTGCACGATCTTTTCTATTACGACTGGCTGCATGAAGGACCCAGATTGCATGGTTTCCGGCACCATAACATCGCGCTTAAGAATGCGCGCGAAATAACCCTCCTTACTAAAAAAGAAGAAGATATTATCAAAAAACACATGTGGCCGCTTACCGTTGTACCACCGCGTTATATGGAGTCGCTTGTCGTTTCACTGGTGGATACATTTTGCTCTGCAAGAGATTATTTGAGCGTGAAAAAACAAGACAAACACGCAAAGGCAGTCGCCGGTTGCGTTGGTTCGGAATCGGGGGATAAACAAAAATGACAAAACAGGCGGGCCATCTCTTTTTTACCGGGATTGACATAGGCTCAACAACGGCCAAGGCGGTGGTCCTGGATAAAGAGGGCGGCATGGTGTTTTCCCGCTACTGTCGTCATCAGGGCAAAACCGTGGAAACAACACGGAGCATTTTCAAGGAGGCACTTGAGGAACTGGGCGACGTGGAACTTGATTTGGCGGTTACCGGATCTGCCGGGATGGGCGCGGCCGAGGTCTTCGGCCTGCCATTTGTGCAGGAAGTGGTGGCCTCCGCGCACTTCATTGAAAAATTTTTTCCGGAAGTCAGAACGTTTATCGAAATCGGCGGCGAAGACTCCAAAGTCATATTTTTCGACGATAATGGTCGTCCCGATATCCGGATGAACGGCAGTTGCGCCGGGGGCACCGGTGCTTTTATTGACCAAATGGCAGTTCTTCTGGATATTGATGTATCGGAACTGAACACGCTGGCCGGAAAATCCACGAATATTTATTCCATTGCATCCCGGTGCGGCGTTTTTGCCAAAACCGATATTCAGGCGCTGCTAAGCCGTCATGTATCCAAAGAAGATGTTGCGGCTTCCGTATTTCATTCGGTTGCCCTTCAGGTGATCACCGCCTTGTCCCGTGGACGGGATATGCAAAGAAAAATACTTATGGGGGGCGGCCCGCTGACGTTTTATCCGAACCTGCGCAAGGCTTTTGTTGACCTGCTGGGTATTGAAAATCTGGATAATTTGATCATTCCGGATCATCCGGAACTGCTTCCCGCCATGGGAGCGGCCATGGTGCGCAATGGCAAACCATGTCGGGGCCGGATCAGCAATTTTTTATCCATGTCAGGAAATGGCGTCAGCCATGTAACCAACAGCGGCACCAAAAGGCTGCCCACCCTGTTTGCAGGCAAGGGCGAATTTGAGATATGGCAAAAAAGGCATGAGCGGAAGCTGGTTCCCAGGATTGACCTGCCTGAGGCAAAAGAAAAAGATCTTTTTTTAGGGGTGGATTCGGGATCAACCACCACCAAGATCGTCCTTGTCGATGGGGAAGGTAAACTGGTTCTGGGCTATTACGGCTCCAACAACGGCGATCCCGTCCAGGCGGTAAAAAAGGGATTGGCCGAATTCAGGGAAAAGTTTGTTTCCGTCGGCTTTCACCCGCGGATCGTCAGGACGGCTGCCACCGGCTATGGTGAAAGCCTGATAAGAGCCGCCTTTGGATTGAATGACGGCGTGGTTGAGACCGTGGCGCATTACCGGGCGGCGCGGCGCTTTGAACCGGATGTTTCCTTTATTCTGGATATCGGCGGGCAGGACATGAAGGCGATCTATATTCATGATCACGCCGTGGCTGAAATTCAGATCAATGAGGCCTGTTCATCCGGATGCGGTTCCTTTATTGAGACGTTTGCCCGTTCGCTTGGGTACGGTGTCCAGGAATTCGCCGAGATTGCATGTGACAACAATGCGCCCTTTGATCTGGGAACCCGCTGCACCGTCTTCATGAACTCCAAAGTGAAGCAGGCGCTCCGGGAAGGGGCGACGGTCGCCGATATTTCGGCCGGTTTGGCGTATTCGGTTATTAAAAACGCCCTGTACAAGGTGCTGAAGCTAAAGGACGTCGATGTCCTGGGGAGCAAAATCGTGGTTCAGGGCGGAACTTTTCGAAATTCAGCCGTATTACGCGCATTGGAGATGCTGCTGAACAAGGAGGTTATAAGGCCGGATATTTCCGAGCTGATGGGTGCATACGGCGCGGCCCTGACAGCCCTTTCAAATCATCGCGCGAATCTTGTGGAACCTGCTGCTCTACATCAAACACCACTTAAGCGTTCAGAGACGCCAATAGCGTTGCAGGAAGCAAATGGTTTGTTCCTCGAAAAGTTGGCGATGGGAAGTGATTTTTCAAAAAAGGAGATCCGCTGCAAGGGCTGCGAAAACAGGTGCAGGGTTTTGAAGCTGACTTTCAACAACGGAAACCATTTTTATACGGGGAACCGATGCGAGCGGTGTTTCAGCAATAATCCGGATGAACAACGCAAGGGAAAGAACTTGATCGATGATCAGATAAAGCTCTTGTTTGAACGAGACATGGAACCCGAAGGCGAGCCGATTCTCACCTACGGTATTCCCCGCTGCCTGAACATGTATGAAAACTTTCCATTCTGGTGTGCCTTTTTGACCACGTGCGGGTTCAGGGTGGTTCTCTCTGCTGAATCCGGTTTCAAACTTTACGAAAAGGGTTCCGCCACTGTCATGTCGGAAAACATCTGCTTTCCCGCTAAGCTTGCCCATGGTCACATTTTCGACCTTATCGGAAAAAAAGTCGACAGGATATTCTACCCTACCGTGGTCTATGAGCAGGAAGAATACGAAAATGCTTTAAATACTTATAATTGCCCGGTGGTTACCGGATATCCCGACCTTTTGAAAAGTGCGGTTAACCCTGAGCGGAAATTCGGGATTCCCCTGGAGAACCCGGTTATCAGTTTTAAGGATTTCAATTTGCTGAAGGATCAGCTTTATCTATTCTTCAAGCAGTCCGGAATCAATTACCGGACGGTGTCGGAAGGTGTCGAAAAGGGGATGGCGGCACAATCGAATTACAGGAAACAACTCAAGTCCATGGCGAAGACGCAGCTAAGCAAGGCGGATGCCGAGGGGCGGACAACAGTTGTTCTTGCCGGTCGCCCCTATCATGTGGACCCGCTTATCAACCACGGTATTTCGCAGCTGTTGACGGAACTGGGAGTGGATGTCATCAGTGAAACGGCTGTTCCCTTGAATGCAGATGCCGTCTCACTGGAAGATGTCAATGTCCTGACCCAGTGGAGCTATGCAAACAGACTGTACGCGGCGGCCGGGTGGGTAACGGACACGGCCAATGCCCAAATGGTTCAGTTGACCTCTTTTGGCTGCGGGCCGGATGCGGTTTCGACCGACGAGGTCAAAGAAATTTTGCGTTACGGCGGAAAAATCCATGGTTTGATCAAGATGGATGAAATCTCCAACCTGGGTGCCGTCAGGATCAGACTGCGCTCCATGCTGGAGGCGGTGAAAGAAAAAAACGGTAAAACGAGGGCCACAGGGGCCGGCACAATGAAAAAAGACCGGGCGGTTGTGGAAGAAGACAGAAAGAGAATCCTGATCGCTCCCTATTTTTCCCCCTTTTATTCACCGCTGATCCCGTCTGCTTTCAGGCCCCTGGGTTACCGGGTGGAAGTCCTCCCGCCCCAGGATAGGGTATCGGTTGAATGGGGACTAAAAACCATCAACAACGACATGTGCTACCCCGCTATCCTGGTCGCCGGCGATATTATCAAGGCCTTCCAATCAGGCTGCTACGATCCTGAAAATACCGCTGTTATTCTGACCCAGACCGGTGGTCAATGCCGGGCATCCTCATACGTGTCGCTTATCAGAAAAGGACTGGCCGCAGCCGGCCTGGATGAGGTCCCGGTAATCACTATATCCAATGAGGAAATCAATCCCCAGCCGGGGTTTAAAATAGATAAAATGGGGCTGATAAAAAGGCTGGGCCTGGGAATTATTTTCGCGGATCCCCTGGCCAGGATGTATCTATCCACAATGGTCAGGGAAAAGGTGCCCGGGACATCCAAAAACCTGCATGAAAAATACCTCCTTGAAATGGAGACAGGCATCGAGAATGCAGATTATTATTATCTTCTCAATCTTCTAAAAAAAGCCGTGACGGACTTCAACCTGGTTGAGATCAACGACAAGACGGTCCCAAGAGTCGGGATCGTTGGAGAGATTTTCGTTAAATATAACTTTTTCTCCAACGGAAATATCATCGACTGGCTGTCCGGCCAGGGAGTGGAAGTGGTTCTTCCTCCTATACAGAGTTTTTTCGCCCAGCGCTTTATCAATGAAACCTATGATCAAAAGGCCTTTTTAAAACGTTCTTTGGTAGATCGTATCAAGTACAGGCTGCTGGAGATATACTCAAGATACCACATCGATCAAATCGAGCGGGTTATGCAGGGGTTTCGCTTTTACAGAAAGGCTCATGACTTGAGAGAATTGGCTGAAATAACCGACGAGGTTGTCAGCCTGGCCAACCAGTTTGGCGAAGGATGGCTTCTCACCGCCGAAATGATCACCATGCTCAACGAAGGGATCGGCAACATCGTCTGTCTCCAGCCCTTCGGCTGTATTGCCAATCACATCACCGGAAAGGGGATGGAGAATAAACTCAAGGAGATGTTTCCTTCTTTGAATCTGCTTTCACTCGACATGGATGCGGGGGCAAGCGAGGTCAATTTACTGAACCGGCTACACTTCATGGTAACAGCGGCACGGGAACAGGTGGCCCGTGAGAAGGGGACGTTGGTCGTGCCGGACACAGTTCAGCGCTTTACCATTCCCACGGTATGGGCGCAAGAACTGTATATGTTCAACAATTACGCATCACTGGAGGTTGAAAAATGGAGGGCCTGGGTGTCCGGTCTGGGACTTTGGGAAAAAGCGCGGAAAATCAGGCGAAGAATCAGCTTGTAACCATCGACATCATTAGCAGATGCGTTGCAGCGTCGAACGCTCGTCTGAGGAAATCGAAACGGCCAATCGGGAATTTCGCTTGATTTTTGCTTCCCGACCCCTTATTTTAGGATATGCTATTAAGGTAAAATAAAGGCGAATCTTATTTTAGGTTCGAGGCAGGCAGGATGAAGCGAGAACTCCAAGGCAAATACGTGACCATATCGACGGTGGGTGAGAAGGCCCAGGCCTTCGTGCCCGCGCCGCTGCCGCCGCGTCCGCCCATCGACTGGACCCCGGAGCTGCGCAGCAAGTTTGACCAGGCGCTGCTGGCGCTCGGGCGGCTGGACAGCGTCTCGACCTTGCTGCCGGACACCTCGCTGTTCCTCTACATGTACGTCCGTAAGGAAGCGGTGCTCTCCTCCATGATCGAGGGAACCCAGTCGTCGCTGTCGGATCTGCTGCTGTTCGAGCTGGATCAGGAACCGGGTGTACCACTGGATGATGTGCGAGAGGTCAGCAACTATGTCGCCGCCCTCGATCACGGCCTGCGTCTGTTGGGGGAAGGGCTGCCGCTGTCGCTGCGCTTGTTCCGCGAGATCCATGGCGTTCTGCTGACTAAGGGCCGGGGCAGCAATCAGACACCAGGGGAATTTCGGCGCAGCCAGAACTGGATCGGAGGCACCCGGCCCGGCAATGCGGCCTTCGTTCCGCCTCCGGCCGAAGAGGTGCTGGAGTGCATGAGCAAGCTGGAGTTCTTCCTCCATGACCAGCCGGAACCGACTCCGGTGCTGCTCAAGGCGGCGCTGGCCCATGTGCAGTTCGAGACGATCCACCCATTTCTGGACGGTAACGGCCGTCTGGGGCGTCTGCTGATCGCGCTGCTGCTATGCGAGCAGAAGGTGCTGCGGGAGCCGATGCTCTACCTCAGCCTCTACTTCAAGACGCACCGCCAGTATTACTACGAGCTGCTGGGCAACGTGCGTCTGACCGGCGACTGGGAAGCCTGGCTCGATTTCTTTGCCGAGGCGGTCATTGTCACCGCCACCCAGGCGGTCGAGGCAGCGCAGCAGCTCCTGGACCTGTCGAACCAGGACCGCGACAAGATCAGCGGCCTCGGCCGGGCGGCGGCCTCAACCCTCCAGGTCCACCGGGCGCTGATGGAGCATCCCATCGCCACCTCAGGCTCGTTGGTAGTGAAGACCGGTATCACCCCAGCGACCGTCAACAAGGCACTCGGCCATCTGGAACAGCTCGGCATCGTCAAGGAGCTGACCGCCCAGAAACGCAACCGCCTGTTCAGCTACGCGGGCTATATCGAGATCATGAGTCGTGGCACGGAACTGCCGGGCAGATAGGTCAATTCGATTCCCGTTTTCGGAATCGAATCAGATTCGTTGGGGTGTTTTTCTTGGTATCCGCTTGCGTTGCAAACCCGTCATCCTCGTCCGGAGCTTGGAAATCGGGGAAGAAAAGTTGCTTCCCGGTTGGGAACTTGGGGCGTAACTTGACTTCCCATGTAAAGCCCTTTGTTTTCAGTGTGTTACGGGGCATATCGAGACTGGAGGCTGAGTTGCGGTCGGGAGCTTTTTGCTCCACCATTAACTTTTAAATAAACCGATCCTGTTGCCAAGTCCGGCATGCGGGATCGGTTTTTTTGTTTTTATAAATTAGCGAATTACGTCGAATAACGAGTCCTGCTGAACGTTCCGCAATCACTCCCGGTTCGGGAAATTTCCTTCTACTCCCTTCTCTGCAGCCACTTTCTTCTCCGTTTTCTCAGCTTCTGTTTCCGGCTCAAGTTCTGTAGGGTTAGGGTTGCTTGAAATCTGCTCTTGCTCGTTCATTTCCGCCTGATACTGCCGAAACGCCTCGGCAATTCCGTCAAACAAATCATTAATATCCATGAGTTTCTCCTGTGTTCAGGTTTCTTTGAACCTTACATACCGGAGAGACGGAGAACGTGTCGGATGAGCTCTGAACTTTTTCTTGGCCTTTTGGAAAACGCTCTTGCACAAGCTATAGCAGATGTTATACTCTGTGGTGATTGATAACATGACCCGGAAAAAGACATGAGGTGATAAGGCATGGGAACCAAACCATTTTCAGAGCAGGTAAAGGCGGTGCGAACGGTATTGAATCTCAGCCAGGAAGAGCTGGCCCATGCCCTCGGCGTCAGTTTCGCTACGGTGAACCGCTGGGAAAATGGGAAAACCAACCCGTCAAAACTGGCTCAACGTCAGTTTGAACAATTTTGCGAGGTACATAGAAAAGAGGGGAATCTTCATGACTGAAAGGCCGTCCATTCGTAAATGGCCTGAGGGAGACCGTCCTCGCGAGAAACTGATACAGTTGGGAGCGGAATCCCTTACTGATGCTGAATTGTTAGCCATTCTCCTGCGGGTCGGAAATGAAGGGGCTTCCGCAATTGACATGGGGCGTTTGCTAGTGGATGAACTTGGTGGTCTTCAAGGTGTTGACCGAGCACATGCTGAGGAGATTATGGCCATAAAAGGTTTAGGGATTGCAAAAACAGCACAACTGAAAGCAGCTATCGAAATTGGGAAACGTGTTCGCAGGCTGAATGCTCAACCTATTGCTTTTGATTCAGCAGATGAGATTGCTGCCTATTGTTATCCCAAATTTGAGGGAGCGCGTTACGAACAGTTCATGGCCCTGCTGCTGGATGGACAAAACAATCTATTAGCAGAGCGACTGATTTCTGAAGGAATACCGACTCAGTCTGTTGTTTACACGCGTAAGGTGATGGAAGAAGCCCTTCGATTATCAGCCAGTGCCATCGTGGTTGTTCACAACCACCCATCCGGCATTGCAGAGCCTTCGGAACAGGATGAAGAAACAACCCGAAAGCTCAAGCAGGCAGCAGATGTACTGGAAATTCTTCTGCAGGATCACATCATCATCGGACGTGAGTGCTACTACAGCTTTATGGAACACAGAAACATTTTGACTTAAGGACCGGAGCTATGACAGCGAAGAAATACAGGAAAGCGGACGATGTCCAGATTGATGGAAACAAAATCTATAGCCCGGTACGAAAGAAATGGTTGCCGTTGACTCCTGAAGAACAGGTGCGGCAACAATATCTCACCGTGTTGATTGATGAATACGGTTTTTCATTAGAACAGATCGATGAAGAGGTCAACGTCACAGGGCGTGGTGCTGCACAGGCACGGGCAGACTTTCTTATTTGGCGGACAGCCAAGGATAAGTCTGATCAAAAGGCACCTTTCATTGTCGTTGAGTGTAAATCCGACAACGTCACTATTAAAGCAGCAGATTACGCACAGGGAGAAAACTACGCCCGCATTGCCGATGCCCCTTTTTTTGTGACCCACAACTCACGGGAAACAAAATTCTGGCGGGTAAAAAAAGATAAAATGCCCGGCTACATTGAGGAAATTGAAAACATCCCTCATGCCGATGCCTCGGATAAAGAGATCAAAGAACTTCTATCCAAGCTCCGGGTATTCAAGGAAAAAGAGTTTGCAGATCTGCTGCACCAGTGCCACAACGTTATCCGCAACCGCGAAAAGAAGGACCCGGCAGCCGCCTTTGACGAAATTGCTAAAATCCTCTTTGTAAAAGTCTGGGTTGAGCGGGAGCTGAGTAAGAAACGGCGGCGCAAAAACCTGTTCAGTGTGGAGTTTCTAGAAGAACAGATCGGTGACAATCCGCTGGATGTGTTGTTTGGGCAAACCAAGCAGGCCTATTCAACCGATAAAATCTTTGAGGACGAGGAGCGCATCAACCTGAAGCCGGCCACCGGCATTGAGATTGTTCGCCTGCTGGAAAAATACAATCTCTCCGACACCAGCGAGGATATTAAGGGCGTGGCCTTTGAACGGTTCCTCGGACGAACCTTTCGAGGTGAAATTGGACAGTTTTTCACGCCCCGCTCCATTGTTGAGTTCATGGTGCACATGGTCGATCCAAAGGAGGGGGAAATTGTCTGCGATCCAGCCAGCGGTTCCGGCGGTTTTCTGATCCGTGTCTTTGAAATCGTACGTGAGCAGATTCTTGCCGATGCTGATCGGCAATACAACGATTTCAAGGCCACACTGGTGAAGGATAAAAAGCTCACTGAAGAGAAGCACGCCGTCCAGCTGCGCCAGAAATTTGATGAAATTCAGCAGACCATTGATCAGCGGAAAGTGGATTCTCGAATGTGGAAACTCTCCAACCGCTGCATCTACGGTACTGACGCCAACGACCGTATGGCACGTACCAGCAAAATGAACATGATCATGCATGGTGACGGCCACGGCGGGGTACACCACCACGATGGATTTCTCAATGTCAACGGGATTTTTGAAGGGCGCTTTGACATTATCCTCACCAACCCGCCCTTCGGCGCCAATGTTGAACCCAGTGATAAAATCACCGCAGAGGAAATCACCGTCTCTCCAGCAGCGGCCAAGCGTTATACCGAGGAATACGGTGGGCTTTATACCGATGCTCAGGCACGCGTCCGGGCGGCACTGAATAAACCGATTGCCTCGCTTTTTGAACTGCCCAAATCACCAAAAGCGAAGATAAAAACCGAAATCCTCTTTATCGAGCGGTGTCTCGACCTGCTCAAGCCGGGCGGTCGCATGGGTATTGTTTTGCCGGAAGGCATCTATAACAATCCGTCATTGGCATACGTGCGGCAGTTCACGGAAGACCGCGCCTTCCTGAAGGCTGTTGTCAGCCTGCCGCAGGAAACCTTTGTCAGCTCCGGTGCCAGTGTGAAGTGTTCGCTGCTCTTTCTGCAGAAATTCACAGAAGAAGAAAAGCAAACGTTTGATGAAACCTATGCAACGGCCAAGGCGGAAATTGATGCCGATTATGCCGACGAAATTGCCGTTGAGACCGAGCGACTGGAAGCAGCGATAGCGGGAGCCAAAGCAGAAAAAGATACCGAAGGGCGCAAAAACCTGCAGAAAGAGCTGAAGGATTACCTCAAGCACATGGATGAAAAAATGGCGGCCGAGTCGCGCCAACTGCTCAAGGAACGGTTTGATTATCCCATCTTTATGTATGAAGCCGAAAAGGTCGGCATTACCGCCACCGGCGACGAGGATCAGAACGAGCTCTATCCACAGCCGAGCGCACTTGAAGGTGCCGAAAAGACCTGCCTGGAATGGTATCGCGAGTTTTCAGCTGATCCGAAGGCGTTTACTGAGGAAGCGGGAGGTGAAGAGTAGTGGAAATCCTCGTTCAAAAATGCCCGAGTTTTTTACTTTGGTCTGAAATCGACAAATGGACGTCAACTGCCAGCCTGCTGCGTTTTGGAGACTTACCTGAAGGGTGGCGTCTTCGCTCTGTTTATGAATTTGCAACACAGGTTGAAAACAAAGAGCAGGTTAAAGCAGAACAATCATACAAAATGGCAGGTGTAAGGTGGTATGGAGATGGGGTTTTTCACCGAGAAACAGTTTTGGGAAAAGAGCAAAGTGCTAACCATCTCTCTTTATTAGTAAAAGGCGCCCTGATTTATAATCGGCTTTTTGCCTGGAAAGAGTCATTTGCTGTTGTAACTCCCGAAAGTGAAGGGCTCTATGTCTCAAATGAATTCCCACAGTTTGAAATCGACAAGACTATTACTTCTGCAGAATACATTTACCTGCTCTTCTGTTCAGGAAAAATGATAAAGGCGGTTAATGCAGCGTCCATTGGTTCCTCAGCAGTAAGCCGTAACCGTTTCAAGGAATCTGATTTTCTAAGTTTCAAAGTCCCCATTCCCCCGCTGCCTGTTCAGCAAAAAATCGTGGCCTATTGGGAAAAGGCGCAACAAGCTGTCGTTGAAGCAGGATTGGGTAGAAGCCTTCTCATTGCAGAGCTTAACCAATTTATGATCAAGCAAACGTATAAATATAAGCTACTCCGTGATTCAAAATTATTCAGTGCCAGCTTTTCACAGGCTCCGCAATGGGATGTGAAAGCTGGACGAGCTGCTGTCTTCAAGGAGGCAAACCCTTCGTTTGTTCGTCTCGGGGATTTTACCGAGGAGTGTGCGGTAATGGTGAAGCCCTGGGAGGAAGAAAAAAAGATTTGGCCGATCTATGGAGTGAACAACAAAGGAGGGGTGTTCCTCAGCACAGAACAGGAGACTTCTAAGTTCAACGCCGCTTATAAGCATATTGAAAAGGATTGGTTTTTCCATAACCCAACCCGCGCCAATGTCGGGTCGCTCGGTATTGTTCCTGAGGTTCATGATGACGCTATAACCAGCCCCGAATACCAAGTATGGAGACTTACCGGTGGTTTTAAGCCGGAATTTATGGATCTGCTTATTGGAACCGAATATTTTCTTACACTGGTGAGCTTTAACCGTGTGGGTGGCGTTAAACAGCGAATGTACTATGCAAACCTCGCCGAGATTCGTTTGCCAATGGTTTCTGAGGAGCGACAAGATGAACTCGTCGACCGAAAACTTAAGCTGGAACAACAACGAACGAAAGCTGTTCAGGATTTAACGAAGGTTAAAGAGGATGTTGAAAAGCTGATTCTCGGCACTTTATCCGTGGAGGCGCTTTGATGGAAAAGAAAGCTTCACCTGAAGATATGAAGCCGCGAAGAGGGCTCCTGCACGATCTGAAATTGCTGATTGCTCAAGGTCGCAGTCAGGCTGTCGCGGCAGTCAACAGCGCTTTGACCATCACCTATTGGCACGTGGGAAAACGGATCAACCAAGAGGTGCTGCATGGCGAACGGGCGGAATACGGCAAACAGGTGATCCCTTCTCTGGCAAAGGAACTGGTTGCGCACTATGGCAAGAGCTTTGAGGCTAGAAATCTGCGGCGAATGATGCAGTTTGCTGAGGTATTTCCTGATTTTGAGATTGTGTCACCGCTGGTGTCACAATTGAGCTGGACGCATTTCACCATCCTCATGAGTGTGCAAAGCAATGACGCCCGAACATTTTATGCCAACCATGCGATTGAAGGCCAGTGGAGTAAACGGGAGTTGCAAAACCAGATCGAACGCAAGGCATTTGAACGTGCCGAAATTGCCAATACCAAACTGGCGATGGCAGATGCAGAGCATCTCAGTGGCAACTTCAAAGACCCCTACTTTTTGGATTTTCTTGGATTGAAAGACGGATATTTGGAAAACGATCTGGAAAGTGCACTTCTCAAAGAGTTGGAGCTGTTCATCCTGGAGTTGGGCAAGGGTTTTGCCTTTGTAGAGCGTCAAAAGCGGATGATTATTGACGGAGAGGATTTCTATCTCGACCTGCTGTTTTACCATCGAAAGCTCAAACGGCTGGTGGCCATTGACCTGAAAATTAGCCGTTTCAAAGCGGCCTTTAAGGGGCCGATGGAGCTTTACCTTAACTGGCTTAACAAATACGAGCGACAGAAAAGCGAGGAAACTCCCATTGGTCTGATCCTCTGTGCCGAAGCGGGCGCCGAACAAGTGGAGCTGCTTAACATGCAGAAAGATAACATCATGGTCGCCGAATATTGGACTGAGCTCCCGCCCAAAAAACTGTTGGAAGAGAAGCTGCATACGGCTCTCATCGAAGTTCGAGAACGAATGAATGAACGAAAGCAACTCGGCAGCGGGGAGGAGAACTGATATGTCACGCGGTCGCCAATATATTCAGTTCGAGGGCTATTTTGCCGGGAGTGTGCTGGGCATCTTTCGTATTATTCGCGGCTTTGCCGACCTGCGGGATCTGGCGGCGGTTTCCGTTCCCTATGAAATGACCGATCATGAAACCGACGTGCAGCGGGTGACGGGGCATCAGCGGGAGCTGAATGAAAAGCATGCGTGGGATATCAAGAAATATCTGGAGCAGAGCGATAACCGTTTTCTGCCGGAGGTAGTGTTATCCGCGCGGGTTCCGGTCAATCCGATCGACCCGAACCGAGGTCTGGTACTGGAAACCGAAGAACCTGCCAACTCGGTTATTGGTGTGCAAGATGATGAAAGTACGCCCATCTCAATTCGCAGGCGCTACAGCAGCAAGACTACCCGCATTCAAACCATCAAAATTTCACGGCAGGATCTGGAGCAGGTGAGGAACGACAAGCTGATTCGCCGTATAGATGGGAATCATCGCTTGGCATTGGCCGAACAGCTACAAGATGCACCGACGGTCCCCTCAAAATACCTCGCCCCCTTCTGCCTCATTTTGCTGGGTGCGACTGGCGATGAGGCAGATGATTATGCCGAGTCGCTGATTTTCCATACCATCAACAACACGGCCTTGCCTCTTGAGTCGGAACACGGCCTGCGGCTTCTTCTCGGTCAGGATTCGGCCTATGATATGACTCCGGAGAATGAATTCAATTACAGTCCGGAATTGTACCTGACCCGACTACTCTCCGTTAAACTGCAGGGATTGCCAAAACCAGCTCAGGAACGCTTTGGCACAAGACCTCTGACCGCTCTGTGGGAAGCTGCTCGTAATCTGATTCAAATGGACGCAGCTATTGTAGAATCTCAAGCATCTCTGGAAACATTTGCAGATGACCTGTTTGCCGGTTTGGCCGATATCATGGTACGACTGACCGTGAATCATCCTTCGCTTTGTAAAACGTATTCCTTCCTGGAATTAGCTGCTCGTATCTGGCGTGAAACGGAAGGGGACCATAACGACCGTGTGAACAGTTCTGTAAAAACGCTGGATCGTATGGGACGCTGGCTGGGGGAGGAAGGCATTACTGGTTTACTAAATCCATCTTCTCCAGCGGAGCAGTTAATAACCACGTTCAGAGCTGCTCAGAACCGCATTCCGAAAAAAGTGTTTCTCGCACGGTGGTATCCACCCGCTGATGCTTTAAATGATGCACACAACAAAGCCAACCTTCGTTTAGCGCAGTTGAGGCAAACATTGGAAAGCTTTGAACGTGATTACGGTATTGCATTAGAGTTGGTTGATATGGGGACGGAAGAAGGCGGCACCTTTCCGATTCATGAGAAAATGTATGAAGCCATTGCCGCCTCAGAAATTATTATCTGCGACCTGACCGGGCACCGTCCCAATGTGTATGTGGAAGCAGGCTACGCACTCAAGCATCATGAACAAAACCGGCTTATTTATCTGTTTGAACCTCAGGATTCAGGTGACAGGGTTCCATTTGATCTCAACACTTTCAAGTATGTACAGATATCCCAGGCGGCTGAAATACAGGGGAAATTGACCCAGGAAATCAAAGCGATACTGGAGGATGCAGGCGCTGTATTGGAGAGAGAAACCTCATGACATTGGGCAGTGACCGCAAACAAAAACTGATTGATCTGGGGCCAGAAACTCTTGCAGATGCCTTGCTTGATCTTGCCGTTCATTCTGATGAGGCGGATGACCTGATTGAGCAATTGATTGCCACGCCAAAGGAAAATGTTCAGCGATTTAAGAAGAAGCTGTCTGGTCTGAAGCGACGAAAGCGTTTTATTAGTTGGCGCGAATCAGCAAGTTTTTCCCGTGAGTTGGAAATATTGCTACAGAATTTAAAATCTGGCGTGGATGATCCGCTCACCGGCGTTGAACTCGTTGCTGCATTTTATGAGGCCGACAATACCATTTTCGAGATGTGCGATGACTCCAGCGGCAATATTGGCGATGTGTTCCGTTATGATGCCAAAGAGCTGTTTGTGGACTATGCCAAACGCTGTCCCGCTAAAGAAAAGATTGCGGACATCATTCTCAAGGTGAATCAAAAGGACAACTACGGTATTCGGGATACTTTGATTGACTGTGCCGGAGAGTGCCTGCCTGAGGATGTTATCAGCACTATGATTGCAACCCTTCAGAAGTGGGCAGGCAAAGAAAAAGATGAATATGGCAAACGTCATCACCTGATGCTGATCGAATCGCTGGCCAGACAGATAAAGGATGCAAAGCTGTTTGAAAAGACGCGCATCGCTTCATGGGGAAAGCTGTCCACTGCGGCGCTGATTGATATAGCCCGGGTGTATCTGGAAAGCGGTGATGTTGATACGGCCCATTCCTGGCTCAAGAAAATTCCCGAAAGCGAAACCTATCAGGCATACGAGCGGGATAAGCTGTTAGAGGAAATCTATCAAAAGCAAGGAGACTCCGAAAAACTGAAGGAACTCCTGTTCCAGAAATTCAGATCCTATCATTCCATTGACACATTGCAGGCGCTTCTGGATGTCATGGTTCATGGCAAGCGGGATGAAGTTATTACCGCTGAAGTGGGGCTGATTTTGGTAAGTGCCACGCTCCGGGAGTCTGATGCTGAGTTTCTGATTTCAATTGGAAAGATCGATGAAGCCGAGGAATACCTGCTGGGGCTTGCCGAACAGTTCAATGGAGATCATTACGGCAGCCTGCTTTCTCTGGCTGAAACAATGGAAACGGAAAACCGGCATCTCGCTGCCAGCCTGCTGTACCGCAGTCTGCTTATCTCCATTCTCGAACGTGGGTACACCAAGGCGTATCCCCATGGCATTCGATATCTGAAAAAGTTGGATAAGCTGGCGGTAAGTATCACCGTCTGGAAAGAATTTGAAAACCACGGAGCTTTTAAAGAACTGATTTATCAGAACCATGGTCGTAAGCATAGCTTCTGGTCAAAATATGAGGATCGCTAATCATGAAAAAAGATAAAACCAAGCAGCTTCAAAAGGCCGGGAAAAAAGAGACATCCATCGTTCGATCTTCAGCCGCTGAATATCTGACCTTTGTTGCCGCAACTGGTAAAGGCGGTGTTGAGGCAGTCTATGCCGATGAAAACATCTGGCTGTCCCAAAAGATGATGGGCGTGCTCTACGACGTAAACGTGCGCACGGTGAATGAACACCTGAAAAAAATCTTTGCCGACAGCGAGTTGCAGGAAGATTCAGTTATCCGGAAATTCCGGATAACTGCCACTGATGGCAAGAACTACAACACCTTGCACTATAATCTCTCGGCCATCATCGCCGTTGGTTACAAGGTCAACTCCGAACGTGCCGTTCAATTCCGAAAGTGGGCGACCACCATCATCAAGGAATACACCATCAAGGCCTATGTGATGGATGATGAGCGCATCAAAAGCGGTGGTTCCATCCTGACGGATCAATATTTTGAAGAGCAGCTGGAGCGCATCCGGGAAATTCGCCTTTCCGAGCGCAAGTTTTACCAGAAGATCACCGATATTTACGCGACTTCCATTGATTATGATGTAACTGCTCAGGCCACCAAGCGATTCTTTGCCACGGTGCAGAATAAACTGCATTGGGCCATTCACGGTCAGACGGCTGCCGAAGTAATTGTTGACCGAGCAGATCATCAGAAACAACACATGGGCCTGACCACATGGAAAGATGCTCCAAAAGGTAAAATCCAGAAGTTTGATGTAAGTGTGGCCAAGAATTACCTGACCGAAAACGAAATGGCACAACTGACCCGACTGGTGAACGCCTACCTGGATGTGGCTGAGGACATGGCCCTGCGCAAGATGCCGATGACCATGCAGGATTGGGAAACACGCTTGAATAAATTCATTGAAGCTACCGACCGCGAAATCCTTCAGGACGCTGGAAAAGTTACCGCAGAAATTGCCAAGACCCATGCCGAAAGCGAATTTGAAAAATATCGCATTGTTCAGGATCGGCTCTTTGAGAGTGACTTTGACCTATTGCTCAAACAGATTGAACACAAGAAGGAAGAATAATCTATCCTGCATAGCAACACGGAGCTGTGACAAAGCTATGACAACTGCTATGACAGCAACTTGCGACAAAAATTGTGACATGGCCGCTTTCAGACTCGGGTTTCCAGGTCATTACATTTGGCCTCCGAATGGGAATCGAACCCATGTCCGTTCTCTGTTTCGGGAAAATGTAGAGAATTAAGTTTCTCTCGGTGTCTGGTAGTCTGAAAGGAATTGATGTGTGTTAAAATTTTGAATAAACAGGGTTTACGGATGTATTTTAATTTGGAGAACGAATTGGGGTAAGGCTCCGCCGCCTCCACCATTTTATTGATATCATTGGATTTGTTCCAGTGAAGCCACATTAAAGCCTATCTTTATCCATCCGCGTTATCCGTTAACGTTGAGATTGGACATAAAGATGGGCTTTTCTTTTCTACCTATCTGTGCCTCCCCCCCCCAAAAAAAACAAACACTGACAGGAATGCTTTCTGGCTGCTGCTTGTTGCTGAAACCTTTTTTCTGAGACTTTATCGCTATATGTCTACGGTGTGTGTCTGCTTTTCCGAGTTGCGATATTTTCTATTCATTTGATCCGCAGGTAAGATGCCCCCCAAGAGTATTCAATAAAGAAGAAGGGGAGTTCGGAATCCATCTCAGCGTTATAGTTGGATAAAATATATCTTCCTTTAGGGATTATTGATTAAATTTTTCGCGGGTTTGCTGTCTTGGGGGCGAACTTGCTAAAGATAAACCAGTAATTTTTATTTGACAACTCTATTTATATGGCATTCTTTTTATAGAAAATTTCGGCGATGAAAGAGTTAGATGCTTTTTTGAGAAGTCAATTTTTTGTATGAAAACATACACTGTGTAAAATAGATAAAAGGATGAGAGGAATGGATTCGTACTATAGCGTAGTTTTTACCGGTAAATTAAGAAATGAATATTCAATATCCGAAGTGAGAGAAAACTTATCGAGTATGCTTAAGTTTTCCCCTGAGAAAATTGACAAAATATTATCCAGAAATACAAGTATAGTATTCAAGAAAAATTTAAATTATGAGGTTGCTCAAGAGTATGAAAAAGTACTTGCAGATGCCGGATTAGAAATAATTCTGAAAAAAGATAACAATGAAAATTCTAACCCTGTATCAGGGGAAAATAAATCCTCTGAACTGAAACGAGTTGAAAGTATAAACAATAATATTCAAGTAAAAAAAGAAATTTCCAGTGAGACTGATATTATCTATTTTAAATCTTGGATAATTAATTTTTTTCTTGCAATTGTTGTTGCTTTTGTTGCTAGCTTTGTAGTTGGGTTTGTTTTAGGAATCGTTCTTGCCCTGTTTGGAGTGGATAGAGGGAATTCTCAGATGGTGATGAAAATAATAGGTGGAGCCATTGGAGTTTATTCGTCGTTTTATTTCTATAAATGGTCTATTAAAAAATACATCCTGCCTCAAACGCTAACAATGTGATGCAAGACGTCTGGAACAGTTTTGCTTAAAGATATTATTACGCAACTTTAGGTAATGTCACGTGAAAGCCTGTCTTTATCCGCTCGCGTAATCCGTTAACGCCGAGATTGGAAATAAAGATGGGCTTTTCTGTTCCTACCTCTAGCACCTCCCTCCGGTCATGTCTTTCGGGTGCATGCCAAGAGATCTTGGAACTTCAGTGGCGGGCTGTGTGGGCAAGAGGGGTCCGAAAGACCCCTATATCCAGTTTCAATTAAATGTTGCCTTGATACAACAGGTGAAGACCCGGTCGCGGGTATTTTTTGAGAGGATTTTGGTGGGATTTAGATGTACTGCCAGACTTTGCCGATAGTTGTTTCCATAACGGCGACAGCGCAGAGATCGCTGTAGGCGATTTCGACCACTTGAGCACGGAGTCTTCCGTCGCTCTGCTCTTTATTGAATGCTTCCATTACTGCAATGGCTTCACTGGGTGTGTGCTCCTTTGGAGAGCTGCCGTCATGCGTCCGGGGGTGGTAGCCTATGTAAATGGTTTTGAGCTTTTCCTGTTCTTTGTTCATTGCCTGTCCTCCTTAGCTTTCGTTCATATAGGTGTCTTTGATCCCCTCTGGTTAAATGCAGAAGGCATCAAGGGATTGTTGCGGGCGTGGTTGCGCATGACCATAAACTCGGCAATGTCGGTTTCGCAGGTCACGCGCTGGTTTGTTGCCTATTGTTTTCCTGAATGTATGGCTATTCACCTGTTTATTGGCGAGTCGTCAACAGGCTTTTTTTATGTAAAAAAGGAGCGTGAGAGCTAACTGTCCATTTTTATGTGAAAATGTTCGCTGCATTCCCTCGTTGACTTTTCTTTATAGTCAAGTGACTGGGCGAAGAAAAGAGTAGGGATTTATGGGCAGTCGAAGTACATTTTGATTTTGTTGCAAAAAGAACCAAAGATCCACCCGGACATCCGTTTGGCGACGCTCTCTTAAATTTGAAATGATGTTATTGCAGTATTGAAACCTGCCGGTTGTGGCGTATGAATTATCAGCCTCCTTATACCATTACCTCGAAGATTGTCCATCTTGTTGCTGAGATTGGAGAAATCATTGGCCACTACACCAGTGGTTCTGACCGGGATTTGACGCCACGACTACGACGTAAAAATCGTATTCGGACCATTCAGGCTTCGCTTGCCATTGAAAACAATACGCTGAGCCTGGAGCAGGTCACCGCCGTCCTTGAGGGGAAGCGGGTGTTGGGACTTCCCCGAGAAATCCAAGAGGTGCGGAACGCTTTTGCAGCCTACGATGCTTTGACAGGCTGGAATCCTGTTACCGAAAAGGACCTGTTGGCTGCACATGCCTTGCTAATGCAAACTCTGATCAATGAACCGGGACAGTATCGATCAGGTGGCGTTGGTATTTTTCGAGGAGAACAACTGGTACATATGGCTCCTTCCGCCGATCGTGTGCCCATGTTGATCGCAGATTTGCTCAAATGGTTGGAGAGGACGGATGAGCACCCGTTAATAGCCTGTTGCATCTTTCATTACGAATTTGAGTTTATCCACCCCTTTGCCGATGGTAACGGTCGAATGGGACGGCTGTGGCAAACTCTGGTGCTCTTCCAGTGGAAACCGCTTCTGGCATATCTGCCAGTGGAAACAGTGATTAGGGATCGCCAAGAAGAGTATTATAAGGTGCTGGCGTTGGCTGACCAGAAAGGAGAGGCCACCATTTTTATCGAATTCATGTTGAGAGCATTGCGTGACACTCTCCTTGATACTATGGAAACAGACCAAGTAAAGATGCTGGTCAAATTATTTGGGGAAGGGGAGCTGAGCAGCGGAGAGCTGATGCATAAGTTGGGATTGTCGCACCGGCCGACTTTTCGCAAAAATTACCTGAGTCCAGCACTGGAGGGGGCATGGGTTGAATGCACCCAACCCGATTCTCCACGGAGCCCAACGCAGCGCTATCGTTTGACTCGTAAGGGAAAACGATGGTTGAACAGGCAGAAGTAAACCTGAATACGAGAAGAAAAATGATCCAGATATTTCACAATACCGTGTATAAGCCTACCTGGTTGTCTTTGATGGTGTACTGTGCCATCGGCATTGGTGGGGGGCTTGGGGGCCCGTTCTTTGCCCCAGCCGCCTTTGCTTGGGACAGTTCTCAGGATATGTGGTCGTTGCACGGCGGCTATGGGCAAAGTATTCCGGGGTGGGGCGCGACAGAGCAACGCGTGCAGACCATCGATGTTGTAGGGCGCTATAGTCATCTGACCATCGATGATGTGGGGTCAGGTTGGCTCAAGGGAAATTACTCCACGCTGGTCGAGTTACCTCTTCATTTTGTCACGGATCCTGATACTTCGATGTTGGTGGGGATAAATTTTCTTGCCTGCTATACCTTCACCGCCAACAATGTCTGGCAGCCCTACATTTTCGGAGGTGGTGGACCGGTATACAGCTTTGCCGATATTCCCGGCATGGGCGCTCGCTGGAACGGTAACTATCAATTTGCCCTGGGAGTGCAGCATCGTTTGGATTCAGGGAGGTTTCTTTTGTTTGAAATGCGTTACCACCATATCTCCAATGGCGGGACGGAAGAACCCAACGATCCGTTGAATTCGCTTAAATTTCTTGTTGGTTTTTCCTTTTAAGGCCAGGATTTTTTTTCTACCATGGATGCCGAAACAAAAACGGAAACTGAAACAGATCCCCAGAAGCAGGCCCGGTCGATCACCGATGGCCTGCATACGCTCAATTATCGCCCTAACGGTTCCGGTCAGATAGCCACAGAGACACTCGATAGCTGGCAGCCGGTCAATGAAGTCAATCAGCAGGCCTGGGAGGAGATAGAGCGGCATATAGCACGGGCCACACGTAAAATTTCCTCGGGCCGGGCCAGCTGCCTCTATTATTACATGGTGGCCAACCAGATGAATCCTCCCCTGTTGGCCAGTTATACCAGGCTGCCCCTCTGGAAGGTCTATCTTCATCTGCTGCCGTTTTTTTTCAAGCGGCTTTCAACCAGACAGCTTGAGCCTTATGCTACGTTGTTTCAGATCTCTGCAGATGATTTACTCGCCTGCCGTCTTTTGCCAGCTGTTTACCACATGACTTCTCGACATGACTGAACATATCCATATCGACTTTCCACATAAGCAGGCAGCCCATTGCGAAAGTGGAGTCGCAGCCAATTTACTCAGCAACCAGGGGATTGCCCTTTCCGAGGCCACAGCCTTTGGTATTGGCGGAGGGCTTTTTTTCGCCTACCTGCCTTTTATCCGTCTTAACCATTTGCCGATGGTCACCTATCGGGGAGCTGCAGGTTCTCTGCTTAAACATATTTCGAAAATTCCTGGTTTTACACTTGCCTGTCAAACCTTTTCCAAGCCCGAACAAGCGATGGAGGCCCTTGATAAGAAACTGGCGGACTCCATTCCTGTGGGACTGCAAACCGGTGTTTTCTGGCTGCCCTACTTCCCCAAAGCGCTGCGATTTCATTTCAACGCGCATAATCTGGTGGTGTATGGCAAGCAGGGGAATGACTATCTGATCAGCGATCCGGTCTTCCCGGGACCGGTGAAGTGTCCGGCCGAGGATCTGGCCAAGGCCCGCTTTGCTGCAGGAGCGCTGGCACCGAAGGGCAAAATGTATCATTTCTCCCAGGTGGACGAGGGCTACGATCAGCGTCGTGCCATCATTAAGGGGATCGATATGGTCAGTAAAATGATGACCGGCAGCCCCTTCCCTTTGATTGGAGTAAAAGGGATGCGTTTTCTTGCCGGACGTCTTTGCGCCTGGCCCCGGCGTCTGGGGGCTGAAAAAGCGGATCTGCACCTCGGCAATGTGGTTCGTATGCAGGAGGAGATCGGTACTGGCGGAGGCGGTTTCCGTTTCATGTATGCCGCTTTTTTGCAGGAAAGCGGGAGTCAGCTTCAGGACGCCCAGCTCAGTACATGCGCAACGAGGCTCATTGAAGCCGGAGACCAGTGGCGCGTCTTTGCCGCCATGGCCGCCCGTATATGTAAGAAACGTGAGAAGTCTGGCGATAGTTATGCATGTGCTGCTGAGCACATCCGTCACTGTGCTGATATAGAAGAGCAGGTCTTTATATCTTTGCGGGAATGGGTGCGTCAGGTTTCATGAAGTTGCCGCAGGAATATAATGAAAATGCAGCCATTACGGCCGAGGTTCTGTGCAGGCAGTACAAAGGACAGCCCGAGCCAGCCCTGGATCACTTCAGTCTTTCCATAGCAAAGGGCGAGTTTTATGGCTTGCTCGGCCCCAACGGTGCCGGAAAAACCACGATCATGTCCATTCTTGCCGGATTACAGGTTCCTGATTCTGGCAATGTTCGTATCCACGGTATGGGCTATGGCCGACATGGTCAGGTGATCAAAGCCAGGATCGGGCTGGTGCCGCAGGATCTGGCGTTGTATCAACGCCTGACCGGCATGGAAAATATGTGGTACTTTGCGCGCTTGCTTGGCCTGAGTGGGCAGGAGGCTCAAGTCAGAATTGCAGAGAGCCTTGAATTCTGTCAACTCCAGGATCGAGCCAGGCAGCCAGTCCTGACCTATTCCGGCGGTATGAAGCGGCGCCTTAATTTAGCCATTGGCCTGCTGAACGATCCCTGGGTGTTGTTTCTTGATGAGCCCACTGTCGGGGTCGATACCCAATCCCGCCATCTCATCCACCAGCAGTTGCGCCAACTCCATCAAAGGGGAACAACCATCCTCTATACAACCCATTATATGGAAGAGGCCCAGGAGCTTTGCTCGCGGATAGCTATTCTTGATCACGGCAAGATTCTTGAAGAAGGCGCACCCAAAGGGCTCCTCAGTGGATCGGATCACCGGAACCTTGAAGAACTCTTTATCTGCCTGACCGGGCAGCAGCTTCGGGATGATTGACCATGCAGACGATTTTGACGACTGCTCTGAAGGAATTGCTGCTCCTGGCACGCGACTACGCAGGGTTACTGGTGCTGTTTCTCATGCCGGTCACCCTTGTGGTGATCATCACCCTTGTGCAGGAGAATATTCTGCAGCTTTCCGGACAGCGGCCAACCGAGATCTGTGTGCAGGACGAGGATCAGGGACCCTTTGCCCAGACGATGGAATCCTATCTTGAGACGGCCCAACTGCAGGTCCGCAGATGGGAGACGTCCACCGAAGAACTCCGGCAGGCGGTGACCGGAGGTACCTGTCAGGCCGGTCTTATTCTTGGGCAGGATACATCAAAGCAGCTCCAGCACCAAATCGGGCAGCAGCTGGTCGGCGAATCTGATGTCGACAGCTCCATATCCGCCCTTTCCCTTGATCTGTTCTTTGATCCGGCGACCATGGTCGGGTTTCGAGCTGGTATTTTTGCCCGAGTGCAGATAGCGGCGCAGGCGGCCGAGTTAGAGATCAAAGGCGCTCGCCTGGGGGAGCTGTTAACCGAGCAGGCACAAGGTTCGGCGGGCGTGCAGGCCGCAACACCAGCTGGCCCGAACCTGCGGGAGATGTTTACCTCGACGTTGACCTCCATTACGGAACGCTCGAGCCATTCGAGTCAATCAACCATGGCTGAGGTGCTCAATCCGGTCGATCGGAATGTTCCCGCCTGGGCGCTGTTTGGCATGTTTTTCACCGCCATACCCATTGCCGGAACAATCCTGACAGAGCGGCAAACCGGGATAGCTCTACGCCTCACTGCCATGCCGGTTTCACCGCTTGGTTTGCTGGCCGGAAAGATGCTTGCGTATCTGGGCGTCTGCACGGTGCAGTTTCTTCTCATTGCCCTTGTCGGTATGTATCTCTTCCCCCAGTTGGGGCTGCAGGCATTTAGCCTGCCTGCCAACCCATGGAATCTTCTCCTGCCTATCTGCACGAGCAGCCTGGCTGCCTGCGGTTTTGGCGTCTGGCTCGGTTCGATTTGTCGTTCGTATGAGCAGGCCTCCACTCTGGGGGCCACGGCCGTCGTTGCTGCCGCGGCCATGGGAGGTATCATGGTCCCGGTGTATGCCATGCCACCCCTGATGCAGCAACTCAGTATACTCTCCCCTCTCAACTGGGCCATTACCTGTTTTTCCGATGTATTAATTCGAGGAAATCCTTTGGCAGCGACGTTGAACGACCAGGGGCGGCTTTTGGCCTTTTCCCTGATCATGCTGATTCTCTCCTGGAAAAGAGCGTACAGATGAGGTAAGAAGCCTGTGGTAAAATTGTTTATATCGACTTGACTATACTGATAAAATTGTAATTGACGAAAGCTTAATGGGGTAGGGTAAGCGCGAACAAAGCGTCGATACCCCTTCTTTCTTTTTTGGGGAATACAGCACGACTTATGGGATTAGATAACCTCGAACACGAACTTCTTGAGGCAATCTGCAGTACATGTAACTTGCAGGATGTCGATATTGCATCCATTCAGGCTGATGCCCCGTTGATCGGGCCTGATTCAGCTTTGGGGATCGATTCTCTCGATGCTTTGGAAATTGTCGTTATGGTGCAAAAAGAATATGGTGTTCGCATTGAATCAGAAAATTCCAGCCGTATCGTCCTGGAAACGGTGGCAACTCTGGCAGCCCATATCCGCACGCATTCGCCGCAGCTTACACCACAGTAAGTAAGATATACCCCACTGAAAACCGACCACTTTCCGGAATAAACCCCAAAATACGTTCTCCAGAACGGAGCCGACCCGAATGCATGAGTTCCTCAAGCATGATATAAAATGAGGCGGCACCGGTGTTGCCCTTGCTGCTTAAATTGGTAAACCAGCGTTCCTGGGGAATAGAAAAACCGATAGCTTCAAGCTGGCGGGCAAGTGGCTCGCGGAAATAGGCTGAAGAGTAATGCGGTAAAAACCAATCAATTTGGTCCGGCGTTAACCTGTGCTTGGCAATGATGGGCGGCAGAGCAGTGCCAACCAAAGCAGCCAGCACCTCACGATTGAGCAGTTTGGCATCCTGCTTGATCGTGAAGATCCCTCCTGAATAAAGATTTTTCCTCAGATTTTCACGCCAGCCAACAGTGCGACCGTTGGGTCCTTTGCTGCAGCCAGCATACATGCACGTCTGCAGATGGTGCGCCTGGGAGCTCAGCTCTATCCAGTCGATCCTGAGGTTGCAGGCTCCACGTGGTTCCGGCTCAATGAGGGCGGCTCCCGCACCATCGGAAAGCATCCAACGCAAAAACTGTTCCTCAAAAGAAAAGGCCGGGTGGCTGGGCTCGTCCAAGCCCTGGTCGGTTTGCTGGCTGCAAACTCGGTTGAAGAAGTCCGTGCGCATGTAGGATGAGGCCAGTTCGGAACCTGTTGTTACAGCAAAACTAGCTGAGCCCAGTGCAACCGCCATGGCGCCGTACTTCAAGGCCATTATCCCGGAGAGACAGATTCCGGCGGTGCTGACAACCTCGCAGGGAAACTCGCCCAATTCACCATGGACCATGGAGGCATGTCCCGGCATGAGCTGATCCGGAGAAGAGGTCCCACAGGCCAGGCAGGAGTTTCCCTCTTCACTGGTAACATCGAGTTTACGGATTGCCTCGGCTGTCAACTGGGCATTGGTGTACGTCGGGGCACCGCTGTTCTTGTCTATGGCGTAATAGCGGCTTGTTATGCCGTTACTGGTGAGGATCTTTGTTTTTGTCCGATTGGAAATGCGATCAACCGGACCAAGATAGCGTTCGATGTCGTCGTTTGCTACAGGATCACCAGGAAGAAAAGAGGCGAGATTGGTAATGTATACGTTCATCACTTATATATGTGCGTGGCGATGGCTTTGGGCTATCAGCTCTGCATAGGCGCTGTAAAACCGATGCTCGTCAAGACGGGTCGGGGTGACGGCATTGGTCAGGGTATAATAATCAAGGTTGTGGTTGACGATCTTGGGGCGAAGTGACGCATGGAGGGGCGTTCCCGGCAGCGGGGTCATGACCGTGATCATTGGCAGGTCAATGGGGTGGTTCTGCAGATAGTGGCTGAGCTGATCAAAGTCATGCTCGTCGTAATCCGGATCGATGATGAAGTCCCCCACAATGGTGATGCCCAACTGATGCAGAATGGCGATTGCCTCGGTGTTCATTTTTGCCTTATTTGCCTTGTGCATGGAGAGCAGGCTGCTGTCGTCGATGGCCTCAAAGCCTATGATCACCGCCCGGAGTCCGGCCTTCTTCCAGAGCTGCAACATTTCAGGGTGGCGGACCACCGTATCGGATCTGATGTCGGCGAGAAACTGTTTGTTGAGCTGAGCATCAATTATGGCATGGGCCAGGGCCGTTGCTCGCTCGATGGAACCAAAGGTATTGGCATCAACAAGCCGAATCACGGGTATATCCTGCAGCAGGGCTAGATCTCGAACAACCGCCTGCGCTGATCTCACCAGGTACCTTCCCCCAGTTTGGCCTGCTATCGAGCAAAACGAGCATGCGTGGGGACAGCCGAATGCCGAGGCGACAAAACCCATACGAATCCCGAGTTTTTCCAGGATATAGTGGTCTCGGTACGGCTGGACGAGATTAAATGACGGGGGACGTTCCTCAACCAGATCCGCCTGGGTGGCAGGCGTTTGCTTCAGCGCCAATGCTTTTCCTGGGGTGACACGGTAGATCCCCCTTGGGAGGACTTCCTGGTTCTCTGTCCCCTTATCAAGCAAGGTGATGAGTTCGCTAAAGGATTGTTTGCCGAGGCCACGAACAATATAATCGACTTCCCTGCGGTTGAAAAAATTGGGGTCGTTGCTGGCATGGATGCCGCCGACAACAATGATCGCATCGAAGGTTGCACGTATTGTCGAGGCAATCTGGACGACGGTATTTGCCTCGCAGGTTACCCCCGTGATGCCGACAACATGCGGCGTATGTTCTTGCAGTGCAGTCAGCAGCCCATCAGGTTCTGCCTTGAGGTCGACCAGGTGGACGGAGTGCTCCAATAGATTGCCTGCAAGTTCCTCAAGCCCAAGCGGCTCTCCCCGAAAAATTTGTTTGATCGAAGTGATGCCATAGCGTTCTTCGGGAATACTGCGGCCACTATCAGGCGGATTGATTAAGAGAATATTCATACAGGTACAGTCATGCAGGCCGCTCAGCTGCCAGGAGTCCTTTATGCATTCGTTTTGGGCCGCAGAGCGCAGGCCGTTTCCGGATTTTTCCAGCAGGTGGGATCCGAGGCCAGGTAGTCACCGGTCATTTGGTAGGCGGCGCCACGGCAACCATAGCATTCTTCACTTTTTTCACAGGTTCCACAGGGCCCCTTAATCGTCGTGCGATAATTTTTCAAGTTTTGCACAATCTCGCTGTTTTTGAGGATCTCAGCAAGCGGCTGCTGGCGAATATTGCCCAGAGCAATGGTCACCCCCACGCAGGGCATCACATCACCACGCGCGGTGACAACGCAGGAGACCTGATGCCGCATACAGCGATTGCCGACCAGGGGTGGTTGCGGTTCCCAATCCCTGCCGAATTGTTCCCAATCAAGGGTAGAGAGTTGGGCGAACAGATCGTGGAGTTCCTGAGGACTCACCTCAAGCCAGCTGTTTTTCAGCGCATTGGCCTGGGGGGTGAGAACCTCAAAATAGGGTTCGATGTCGTGCTCCCGCAGCCATTGCCACAGGTCGACCAACTCCCTCAGGTTCGGCTGACAGATTACGGTACTGGCAGCGAGAAAGAGCTCGGCTGAAGGATAGCCCACGCGCTGCAACCGTTGCATTGCCTGGTTTATGATCGCAAAGGCCCCTTTTTTTCCAGCCAAATGGTCCTGGATGGCAGTATCCCTTGAATTCATCTTCACCACGACCCGTACCCTTTCCTCCGCCAAGACCTGTGCAAGCTCATCAGTGATGCCACTGCCGTTGGTGAAGAGTTCAATCTCTAAATCCAGGGAGCCGAGAAAGCGTATCATTTCTATGAGATGAGGATAAATAGAAGGCTCTCCCCCCAGGATGATTATTTTGCGGGCACCCAGTGCCCGGGCCTGGAGAATGACCTCTTTGATTTCCTGGCGTGACATCTCCTCTACAACCGAGGTCTGCTCTTCCACATAGCAGTATGTGCAGCGGAAGTTGCATTTGCGGCTGAATTCGATCTCCATGGACAGGAGTCGGTCGGCAGAGGCCGCGGCTCGTATCTCCTCTTCGGTGAATTCCAGGTTGTAGAGCTGCATAGTTAATATCCTTCAAGATCCATGAATGTATTGATCCTTTCCCAACGTTCGACTTCCCGTTGGTAGCGTCCCTCCCAACCTCCTTTGCGCATGATCCGCCAGTAGTGCATCTTGAGAAATGGCTTAAAGGCAAAGCGCCAGATCGAGGTCCAGAGTCGACCTTGTTTACGGGCCGGTTCCGGCGGATTCCACCAGCCGATAACCTGTTGCCGTTGCAGCCAGAACTGGTATTGCAAGGCCTCTGCACTCAGGAACTTGGTGCGGACATTGGCCCAGAGACCGCTGTATTTTTTGTAGTTGTTCTGGTTGTCGATCAGACCCTGTTCCAGGAGTTGCTGTCGCATTCCCGTCTTGGGATAGGGGGTGAGGATCTGGCAGTAGGAGGCATCGGCACCGAGTTCGACGAAAAATTCGTAATTTTCCCGGATCGAATCCTCGTCATCCTCGGGAAAACCGAAAATTAAGCCGCCAATGACCATCAACCCGTATTTATGACAATTTTCGATTGCCTGTTGCGAAGCGGCGACGATATCTCCCTTGCCGGCTGCACTCAAGTTTTTCTTTGAGCCGTTTTCTATGCCGAGAAATACGGAACGAAAGCCAGCCTGGGCCATCTTGGCAACCATGGATTCGTTGGTGGCCATGGAGATGCAATCTGCCTGAACCACCAGGTTAAGGCCCTTGTAGTTGCGAGCGATGATGGCCTCGCACAGTTCCATGACTCGGGACGGGTTGAGCACTATGTTGTCATCGGTGATGAAGACCCAACGCGTTTTGCGGTTATAATAGATGTCGTCCAGATCTTCCAGCACCCGACTGATGGGGTAGGTACGAAAGGTACGGCCGTACATATGCTTCATACTGCAAAAGTTACAGGAGCGAGTGCAGCCCCGTGATGTCTCAAGCAGCTCGATCTTGGAGTAGATGATATGGTAGCCCCAGGTCAGGCGGCGCTTATCACGAATCGGCAAACGCAGCGTACTCAGGTCAAGATTCTCGCCCCTTGGGTTATGCACAAACCTGCCTTCCTCTTTGTGGGAGAGGGAAGGGATCTCCTTGAGCTGGTCGTTTCCTGCCAGGGCATTGACCAGGCGACGACAGCATTCTTCACCTTCCCCACGAACGATGAAATCGATCCACTGGGCTTCCGGCGCGCTGGCGATCTCTTCGGCCATCAGGGTGGCATGATACCCCCCCAGGGCTATTTTAGCCGTGGGACAGATCTCTTTGAGGAGATGAGCTATTTTTATGCAGGTATCGTACTGCCAGGCCATGGCCGAAAGTCCGATCAGGTCGGGCTGGATGCGGTTAACGACTTTAGTCAGGTATTTTTTGATTGAGTGGCGTTTGCGGATCAGATCAATCAGAAAAACCTCATGCTCGGGATCGATGTTCCCGCCAACACAGGCAATGCCGTGATTAGGCATGTGCACCGCCATCTCGTGGATGATAATAGGCACCACGTCCGGCATGGAGATAAGAAGAACCTTCATCGTATGCTCTTTGAAGAGAAGGGGGGAGTGGGTGAGGGCGTGGCGACATCCAGAACGGAGTGCGCCACGCCATCTTCCATGGCCTGACGAATCCGCTTGCCAAGATCAGCCAGGCTGGATTGCATTTCCTCCACCGGGATTGTTTCGACCAGCTGGAGTTGAATAACGTTTTTGCGACTGGCTGCAAACCGAAAGACGCCCGGGGTAAACAGCCGTTCCGTGTTTGTGACGACAAGGACATGTAGGGGAACGTGAAATTGACGCGCAATCTTCAGAGCCCCCGGGTGCAGGGGCTTGATTCGTCCATCCCGACTTCTCGTACCTTCGGGAAAGACAAAGAGATTGCCTCCTGCCGCAAGGTATGCGGGCATGGTTTCCATACGGGAGAGCAGCAGATGGGCAAACGGCCCGCTGGAGGTGGATGGCAGGTACCCGGCGGTTCGAATGACCCTGCCAAAGATGGGCAGGGTAAAAAAAACAGATTTGACGACGGTGATCGCGCGGTCAAGATGGGCAATCAGCAGCAGGGGATCCAGGTAGGAGCGGTGGTTGCAAACGATTACCGAACCGCGAAGGGTGGCTATGCGGCTATCGATCTTCCACTGCTGTTGCGGGGCGATGGTCTGGAGCAGGTGAAAAAAAACTTGGTAGAATCGACGGTTGTAGCGCTGGAATGCAGCCTCTTTGTTTGAGGAAAAGAGTCCACTGAGGAGATAGCGCGGAGCAAAGAGGAGCAGGAATCCCAGGGTGAAATAACACCAGCAGGCCAGGGTCACAGTGAGGTCGAAGACGGTGTCCGGACTCCAACGCTGCACGTTTAATTGACCTCGAGACCGTTGCGCACCAGCAGGCAGGTGTTGACTCCGCCAAAGGCGAAATTCTGGATCGAGGCAATATGGGTCCTGGCCTCAATGACCTCTGGCGTATACTTGAGCCGGGCACAACGAGGGTCCACCTCTTCCAGGTTCAGGGTGGGGGCGAGAAAGCCTTCTGCCATCATGTAGAGGGTCATGATCAGCTCTATGGCGCCGCAGGTCCCCATGGTGTGTCCGGTATAGCTTTTCAAACCGGTGACATAAGGATGCTGGCCATAGACCGCTTCGATTGCCTGGGTTTCAATAATGTCGCCCATCTTGGTGGCCGTGGCGTGGGCGCTGATGTAATCAACGGCCTCCGCTTCGATGGCTGCATCGGCAAGAGCAAGGCGCAGGGTGTCGGTGATGCCCTGAAGGTTCGGCAGGATCAGGTCGCCTCCGTTGTTATTGCAGGCAAAGCCAATGACCTCGCCGAGGATGGTCGCGCCTCGTTTTTTGGCGGACTCATACTCCTCAAGCAGGACGGCGGCGCCGCCTTCTCCCACAACCAGGCCATCGCGTTTTTTGTCAAAAGGGCGGGGGGTGGAAGAGGGGGAATTGTTATAGGCGACCGAGCAGGCAAGGAGATTATCAAAGACCGCCACGGTGGTTGTATCGTATTCGTCGGCGCCACCGCAGAGCATGGCATCCTGCATGCCGTACTTGATCATTTCATAGCCAAAGCCAATGGCCTGGCTGCTGGTCGTGCAGGCGGTGGAAGAGGCGATGACGCGGCCGGTGATGCCAAACATGCGGGTGATGTTGACGGCGGTGGTGTGCACCATGGAGCGAAGATAATCAACGGCGCCTATGGAGGAAAATTCCGTTTCGAGATTCTGAAAAAAGGTTTTGTAGATTTCCCGTTGAACCGTTGGGCTGCCGTGGGTAGAGCCAAAGGCGACGCCCAACCGACCGGATTCGATGAATTCTTTGGAAAGACCCGAGGTCGCCAGCACATCCTTGGCGACCTGGCAGGCATAATAGGCCACCGGGCCCATGGTTTTGCGCTGCGAACGATTAAACTCGTAGGCGATCGGGTAATCGACGGTGCCAAAGACGCGAGAGTGAATGTGACCGCTCAGGAGTCCGTCGTCACGCAGGGGCTTGACACCGGAGATACCGTGGCGGAGACTCTGAACAATGGCTTCCTGACCATACCCGATCGGGGTGATGGCGGAGCAGGCAGTGATAACGACGCGACGTTTCATTGAAAAAATGCGGCGCCTACTTAAGCGCGACCCTGCTGTATCCTTTCCAGATAGTCAAGGATATCGTTGATTGTTCTGATCTCCATCGCTTTTTCCTTTTCTTCGCGGGTCAGGGAAAAGCCGAGGATCCGTTCGATTTTACCGAGCAATTCGATAGCGTCGATGCTGTCAAAACCGTGGTCGTCACGGAGATTATCATCCAGTCCCGGTTGCTGAAATTCGAAATCCTGAACAAGGATTGTGAGGATCTGCTCCTGCAGTACATCTCTAGTCATGGTTCTATTTTTTTAGACGAATCTTGAGTTCTTACGTTTTGTGAGAAAACGGCAATTGTACGAGCTAAAATCTGAAAAAAATTGAAATACTACTCCGAATTCCGCCAAAAAGAAAAGAAAATTCTCCTTGACGCTCTCTCCCTCTTTGAGCAGAGCAAAAGAGCCCGCTGGTCAGTCCAGGAACCGTCTGAACCTGATGAGAAATCCGGGTTAGGGAAATTCGTTGGGATCGTGGAAAAAACGCTCAAAGTGATACCATTCGCATGGATGGGCCAGCAGGGCCGACTCCAGGAGATGAGCGTACTGTTGGGCGGCCTCGACAATAACTCTGTGCCGCTGTTCCCGGCTCTTGCTTGTAACCCAGATAGGTGCGGAAAACGTAAAATGATAACGGTTGCGGCCGGTGCGAAAGGCAAAAAAAACAATGATGGGTGCTCCGGAGACCAGGGCAAAGACAAAGGGCGCCTCCGCAACATAGGCCCTATGCCCCAGTATATTCACCGGGATTTGGCGCTGATCTTCTCGCCAGCTTACATCTCCTGTCATGGAAACGAATCCTCCCTGCCGTAATACGCGTAATCCTTCGACCGCGGTGAAGGGGGATCCTTTGCCCTGATCAACGCCGATGATGGAGACGCCCGCCTGTTGCAATTCCTGCTTTTGTCGCCGTTCCACGCCTTCTTTTTCCTTGATACCCATATAGAGTAAAAGCGCGGTCTTCTGGCTTTTGCACATCAGCATTCTGGCCGCCATCTCCCAGTTGCCCAGATGGGACATAAGCAGTAAGGCGCCTCCCTGGCCGCTGCGAGCATACAATGCTTCTGCCCCGGTTGCGGTATAGGTCGGCGAGAGCCCCCTGTTGTTGAGAAAGCGATCAACATGGATAGTGGTGAAATTCTGGTATTGGCGAAAAGTGCACCAGATGTGAAACCAGCGGCTTCTTTGGGGAAAAACAAGACCGTAGAAGCGGCGACTCTCTTTCACCCTCGGGGAGAAGAGGAAGTAGCCCAGGGCAATGAAGCGCGCCACCCCGGTAAAAAACCAGGTGCCAAGCAGCAAGGAGAGGTGCACCAGGAAGGTGTAGGGATCAATGCGCATCATTTGCGGTCCAAGCCGAAGATGCGGCTGCAGATTAAACGGCAGAAGGTATTTGAATTGCGCAGAAAATCGCGCCAGGGGCGAAAATGACTGACACGAACCCCTTTGGGCTGATAGACCACGGAGACTGGAGCTTCGAGAGTTGCAATGCCTCGTCGTTGAGCCCGGACCAGTACTTCCACCTCAAACTGGTAGCGTCGGGCAACCACACCAAGTTCCAGGGTTTCCGGGAGCGGGTAGAGGCGGAAGCCTGATTGGGAATCCGCTATCCAGGGGCCACCGGATACCCAGACCCAGAAGTTGGAGAAGCCCCGGCCAAAGCGACTGGTCCAGGGAACGTGGCCCCCATCCATGCCTTGGCGCTTACCCACGACGATCACGCGGCCCTCTTTTTGAGCGCACGCAAGCAGGGGCCATGCGTCTGCCGGATCATGCTGTCCGTCGGCATCAAGGGTGAGCGCGTAGTCGTATCGGCGGGCCGCCTCGGCGAATCCGCTGAGCAGGGCCGCGCCCTTGCCTTGGTTGTGTGGATGATGCAGGACCGTGATGTCTTGTTGTTGCAGCAGTACTTCGGCGGTCGTATCGGTTGAGCCGTCGTTGACCACAATAATCGGTAATCCCAGGGAGCGGGCTGCGGCGATCACGGCCTGAATCTGTGGTCCGTGGTTGTAGACCGGAATAACGATAGCGGCATCCATCTTAGTGGCTCTCGGCAAAGGCTAAGGACCAGGTGCCCGGTCCCATATGAACCCCTGAGGTCAGGGAGAGGGGAACTCGCAGGATTTCTGCCTCTGGCAGAAGGCTGTGTAAGGCCGGTTGTACGTGTTCTTCAACCCAGGTTTCGTTGTCTGAATACTGGAGCAGGAGCACGGCACGGTTGGGCTTGATGATTTCAAGGTTGACCTTGTCGAGGGCAAAGTCGAGTTGCGCCTGCTGACTGCGGACAACGCCCATTTTTTTCACGCCCACAGGGGTTGGGCTGATAACCGGTTTGAGCCCCAACAGATTGACAAAGAGGCCGCTTGCCCTCGACACGCGCCCACCGGCTGCCAGGTAGTGCAGGGTGTCGATGAACACGTATTCCCGACAGGATTGAATCAGAGAACGGGCATAAGCCTTGACCGCTTCGCTATTCTCTGTCTGTTTTGCCAGGCGTGCACAGAGCAGTGCAATGAGACCCAGACGTCCCGAAGCGGCACCTGTGTCCAAAAGCGTCATTGGCTGTGTCCTGCCCTGTTTCCTATGCCAGGCACGCGCCACCTCGTAGTTGCCGGTAAAGGCTGAGCCAACGCAGAGGTAGAGGGTTTGGCCAAACTCCTCGCATACGTTTTGGTAGCGTTGATGCCGTTCTGCCAGGGAGGCTTGGGCCGTGGTGAGTCGCTGTTGTTGCCGCATCAGGCGATAGAGGTCTTGAGGACTACAGAGGCTTTCCGGTATGGCCTTGTCCCCATGGATGATGTAGCTGTCAAGCAAGCTGATCCCGTATTGTTGGGCCAGTTTTCTGGGCAAAGAACCGGCGGCATCGGTCATAATGTGCAGGCAACCAGGAGGGGGGGCTGTTTGCGTGGAGGGTAGGTCCTGGTGCAGTGGTTGAGCCGAGAAGTGAGCAACCTCTCCCAGCTCGGCCAGTTGCCTCTGCAGCCTTTGCGGATCAGGCGTGTGGATATGTATTTTGAGGCTTGCCTGCTTGGGAACGACCACCAGGCTCTCGCCTAGCTGGGAGAGGGAGGTTGCATCTAGAGGGGCTTCGTTGGCCGGAGCAAGGAGCACATCGACACAGTACGCAGCACTTGCCGGTGGCTGATATGCTTCTTTACAGGTAAGGCGGTCAGGAAAGAGGGTGAAGAGTGAAGGGCTGGGAGCTTCCAGTGGGATCAAGCTGCGAAAAAAAGCATCGAAAAAGATGTACATGCCAAGAGCCCCGGCATCAACAACCCCGGCCAAACGGCAAGTTTCCTGAAGTTTGGTCGTGTCGAGTACGCTCTGGTGGAGGGCTGCAAGGATGGTGTCTCCGCATGTGGCATCAAGGCTCCGGCGGGATGACAGAACCTCTGCCAGGGATGCAAAGACTGAGAGCATGGTGCCCTCTTTGGGATCGGCAACCGCCTCCCGTGCCTTGCTATATCCTGCAGTAACGCGTTCAGGCAACTCTTCAAGACCTGTCATTGTCAGAAGGGGGCTGAAAAATGCCGCCGCAATGTTGCCGGAGTTTCCTGTCGCAGAATGGATGATCTGGGCTGCGAGCTGTTCGTTATCCTGGCTGCAGGTGCGAAGAGGGCTTAAGCTGATGCGAAGGTTGGCACCGGTGTCGGTGTCAGCAACAGGAAAGACATTGATGCGGTCAAGCAGGTCGGACCAGGCGCTTAAGCTTTCGTAACCAGCACAGAATGCTTCGTGCAGAGGTGTCATGCGGCAAAAAGGCGGAGGACGGCCTCTCGGTCAATCTTGCCGTTGTCCTTGACAGGAAGACGTTCAATAATTTTGACGGCCCGTGGCAGGGCATAGGGCTCGAAGCGGCTCGTCAAAGCCTCCCGAATACGGTCAACTTCAAGGCCTAACGTTTCCACCAGGGCGACGATGCGATGCCCGCGGCCACTGGTATCAGGGAGTGCAAGCACCAGGCAGTCGGAAACATCGGGCATGTCCTTGATTGCGGTTTTGATCTCCTCCAGGTCGACGCGTTTTCCTCCCACCTTGGTGACGGAATCGCTGCGTCCCTTAAGCTGAAATCCCTGTGTACCGTCCGCCTCGACGCGATCACCGGTGCGAAAGAAGCCTTCCTGGCTTAGCTTCAGGCTGGGAGAAAGATAGGGAGAGCGGATCAGGAGTTGTGCATTGTCTATCTGCCAGTTGATGGTGGCATAGGGGGTAAAACCCGTTTCACCACGGGAACGGTTGCGCAGGGCGATGCCGCCGGTTTCGGTGGAGCCGTAGACCTCGACAATGCCACTGGGGTTGCAACGGCAGAACTCGGTGTTGTCGCTCAGATCGAGCATGCCCGCAGAGGAAAATGCAAGGCGGAGTGAGGGGGACAGGGCCCCTTTTCCCCGCAGCACCCGATAATGGGGCGGCACACTGACAAAGATGGTGGCCTCATGTTCTCGAACGGTACGCACGATTTCTTCGGGAAAGGAGGGCATGGAGGGGACAACCGCTGCTCCGGAGACCAGGGGCAGGAGTACAGAGTAGAGCAAACCGTAGATATGGGCGGGGGAGATGGTGGCGACAATGCGGTCTTGTGGAGTAACCGTGAAATGGTCTGCCAAAAACAAGGCCTCGCCCAAAAGGTTGGTGCCGGTTTTGGACCAGAGCTGAGGTGTGCCGGTGGAACCACCGGTGTAGAGACGGAGCAGTTCCTGTTCTGGCCGCAGGTCGGCCAGCAGGGTATAGTCTGCCTTTGCTCCTCCAGGCGGGGAGATTACCTCCATCTCGGGGGGCGGAGCTTGATTGGAGTCGACAAGCGCCAAGCTGCAGCCTGTTGCCTGATTGAGCCCTGCCAGCGCCTGTGCGGAAAAACTGTATGGTAGCAGGACGATGGGGCCACCGGCCAAAGAGGCGAGGATTGCCGCCGCAATCAGGGCGCGATTTTCGGTCGCCAGGCAGATCGTCTCCCGCTTTTCAGTCTTTCCTAAACGGGTTTGCAGCCAGGTCGCCATCCCATATACTTCGCCAAAGGTTACGCCACCGTCGATAAATGTTTCTGCCGCATCAAAGGGACGGGCAAGCAGGTGGGTAAGGTCCGGGCTGTAACAGGGGCGGGCCGAGTTCATCGTCCTCTTTGCTCCTTGCCAAAGGTTTGGCGTGCAAGTTCACGGTTTCTGGGCCTGAAGGTGTTGTCTGCCATTTCCTTGCGGACCACCTGCTGAAAAAGCTTGGCCATCTTGATGTTCTGCGATTCGTCCTGGTAAAAACTCTCCCAGGCGTAGGCGAGCAACTCCAGCAACCGCTCCGGCGACATATGCTTGGGTTGGTAGACAACTTTGTCCGCTGAGTACTCATCCCAGTCTGTGGAGAGAATGCGATTTTGACGCTGGAGGTCTTCGTAGGCTTTGGTATGGGGAAAGGGGGTGAGCACGGTGAACTCGGCCAGGTCCAGTTCTATATCAAGGAGGAAGTCAATCAACCGCTTGATGGAATCCTCGGTGTGGTTATCCAGGCCAAGCAGGATTGTTCCCTCGACCCCGATGCCATGGTCATGATAGCGTTTAATCCGCTCTCGAATATAGTCAGAGGTGTCGAACACCGCCTGGTAGACATACCAGGCACCGGCTTGGGCGGCGAGATCCAGCACCTTGGGCTTGTCTTCGATGGGGTGACAACACCATTTCTTTTTCAGGGGAATCATTTCCCGAAAGAGATCGAGTTCCCAGTCCGTGTTCTGGGCAAGGGAGTTATCGACCAGAAAGAGCCGGTTGTTGTCGATGGCCTCCAATTCGGCGATGGTTTTCTCAATGGGGCGCGGGCGAAACTCCCTGCCACCTAGATAGGCGACAGCGCAGGGATAGCAATGGAAGCGGCAGCCTCGCGAGGCATGGACCAGATCGACCATCTGCACCCCCTTGTGATTATAGAGGGGGCGGTTGAGAATATCGCGGCGTGCTGTCCCCACCAGGTTGATGTCAGGGCGTTGATCAAGAAAATTATAGCAGGGTTTGAGATCCCCCTGGTGGAAATCGGTAAAGACCTCTTCCATGCGTCCTTCGGCTTCTCCAAGAAAGACGGCGTCGGCGTGTTGCATGGTCTCTTCGGCATGGAGCATGGTAGCGATTCCACCAAAAATGACCTTGATCCCCTTGGCTCGGTAGGCGTCGGCAATGGCCCAGCCGCGCTTGACCTGCACGGTTAACATCATTGAAATACCGACAAAGTCGACCTGCTCGTCAATGTCCAGCGTTTCCAGGTTCTCGTCAACAAAGTCCACATCCACGAAGTCTGGCAGGGCGGCGGCAAAGACCACCGGGCCGTGGGGGGGCAGATGGAACTCGGTTTGCTGGGACAGTTTGGGCCATTTTGGATAGATCAGGCGAAATTTCATGGCAGGTTCATGGCCGGGCGGCCGGTAAGGGCTCGGCAGTAAGCAAGCGAAGGTTTAAGGTGTAACCGGCTCTTCCCAGACCGGTCAGGGTCAGGTTTTGGGCCAGTCGGCTGTTGTCTCTTTCGATGCAGGATCGAGCGTTCACGCTACGGGTTAGTACTGGGAGAGCACCGTCTGCCTTTGGCCTCAGAGCGTAGGTGGAGAGTTGAAAGCAACCGGCTGCGTCGGGGAGAATATCGGTTACTCGCTCTTGGTCTGTGTAGCGGCATAGTGGTTCCCCCTGAACCAGGCGACCGGTGCTGGCTACGCCTAATGGCATGAAAAACAGCGTTCGAATATCCGCGATGAGGCCTGCTGCAAAAGCCGGGCTGTCAAAGGGGGGCAGGGCGCGAAGAACCTCCAGGGAGCCGTCTTGTGCTGAGCTGGCCTCAAACAGGGTCAAGCCTTCAATGCTCAGCAAGGCGCAGTTGAGTGTGCTTCCCGCAATCGTCAGCACCCCCAGGGCATTGCCGTTGGTGCCGTCGGCGAGCTGGAAATGGATTGTGTGGGTGAGTTGCCAGTGCCCCTGAGGGAAGAAAACTCTGCAGCGATCGGCCAGGCCTGCAGAGGGCAAGGTCGCCATCTGCGGCAGAACCTTTGGTCTGAGCTCACCACAGGATGCAAGGAGAACGCAGAGCAGTGGCAGGAAAATCCACCATCTGTTAATCCACGGGTTGCGTCCGCTCCCTTTGTTCTTTTTTGCTAGATTGCTGCAATCTGCGCGATCTGCATGCACCATGAAAAACGTGAGGGCCTGAGAAAAACGGTTCATAATCATCACCCTGACTGTGATCAGGGGGTGGTAAAACGTTCCGCCGGGATGTCCTGGTTGACAACCACCTGGGAAAACGTGATCACCGTGGATGATTCAGCCGATTCGACAATGGTAACCCGGTCCACCACACCTTTTTCCTGGCCCAGGTGCAGTTCAATGCGTTGAATAACCGTTTCCATGCCCGGGTCTTTGGGGCTGAGGATCAGGTCCTCCGGCCCGCTGCGCCGGACGGAAAAGAGCGGGTTGTCATTGAAGCGGCCATCAAGCCAGCTGCCGATGTCCTGAAGAATAATCTGCATGGTCCCCACGCCAGCCCCATTATCCTGCTCAAAAGATCCATCACGTTCGATGCGTTTGTCGATATGACCATCGTGGAGGAGCAGCACTGAGTGGATGGGCTCCTGATATTCCCAGCGAAGCGATTGAGGCGCTTGAAACAGCAACGTACCTCGGGAGATCAGGGGGCGGGCCAGAATTCGCAGGTGTTTTTCCTGGGTGAAAACAGCCTGCACCGAGCGCAGTTTTGTGGCAGTGCTGTTTATTGTTGCTGCATGGCAAAGCATGCTGTTGGCACTCAGCAGGCTCAGTACAAGCACCAGAGCCGCGAGCTTGTTCACAGCATGCCACCGTTCACCGAGACAACCTGGCCCGTCACGTAGGAGGCCGCCTCCGAGCAGAGGAAGGCAACCACCTGGGCCACCTCTTCAGGTCGGCCGATGCGGGCCATGGGAATTAACCCTTTGATGTGCTCCTTGGGGGCCTTGGCTATCATTTCGGTCTCGATTAATCCGGGAGCGACAACGTTGACCCGGATGCCCATGCGGGCGACCTCTGAGGCAACAGTCTTGCTTGCGGCATTGAGCCCTGCTTTGGCTGCGGCGTAATTTGCCTGGCCCCGATTGGGCATGAGTGATGCCGCAGAAGAGATGGAGACAATGGAACCGCGTCTGGCTCGAACCATATGTTCCAGCACCGGGCGGGTCATGTTGTAAAAGCCGTGTAGGCTGGTCTCGATGACACCATGCCAGTTTTCAGGCGGCATCATCATGAAGAGACCGTCAGCCAGCGTACCGGCGTTATTGACCAGGATATCGATGGAGCCAAGCCGCTTGGCAATGTCTTCGATTGCCGCCTCTGCAGCAGCCAGGTCCCGGACGTCAAACTGATAGATCTCACCCCGGCCACCAGCCGCCTCAACTTCTGCCAAGGTTTGTTGGGCACCGTCTAGGTTGCGCATATAGTTGATAATGACGTAACAGTCGTGTTGCGCAAGTTCGGTACAGACGGCGCGTCCTATTCCGCCGCTGCCGCCGGTGACAATGGCCACCTGAGAGTTGTTCTTTGTGCTCATTCTGTGTTCTTTAGGCTTGGAAGAGTTGAAGAACCACCGAAGCCACAAGCTGGCCATCCTGGTGGAGTTGGCTTTCGACTTCTCGGAACTTATCGAAAACGAGGGTGTTCTTGGCGCTGGCCTCAATGCTGCCACCGAGGGGGAGATGATCGACAAAAAAATCAGCCCGTTTCACGGCGACCAACCAGCCCATCTGATCGGAGTCCAGACCTCGGTTTTGGATCCTGTCCCAACCGTTACAGACTCCTGCGGTCTGGGCTGCCAGCTCAACGCAGATCAGGGACTCTGCACCATCGGGGCCGGTGAGCGGCCAATCGGCACTGACCCTGCTCAGGGTCCTGGCCTGGACCGTATCCACCTCCAGCACCTCATCAATGAGCAGCATCCCGTCCCGATGGGGCAGGAGATCCTCAAGGCTTAACTGCGCGAGTTCCATGGCATTCATCTGTTTCTCCTCAATGTTGGCAGGTTCAAACCACCCGGCGCATGGACTTTCCGCAGTTTCAACCAAAGGGAAGCTCTTCTTTCCCCAGGACCTGGATTCCTGAGCATGTTTAGCGGTCTCGGATTCAGGCACGAATAAATAGTGAGTCTTGGTGACAAATGGGTAAAAACATATATAATAATCCTTTTTTTTGCATCATTGCATTACTTTTTCATTAACTCGTGTCCGTCCGGAAATTCAGGATGGGCACCAACTCATGGCTCATTTTCCCCAACGAGCCGATTGCTTACCGAGGCCAGCGTACGTGGACAGCACGATGAATGAACTGATTGAAGAATTGAAGACCAAACTGATCGAACTGCTCAACCTTACCACGCTCACCCCCGAGCAATTCGATGCCCAGGCCCAGCTGGTGGGTGGGGAGCTTGGCATTGACTCCATCGACGTCTTGGAGATGGTGGTCATGGTGGAACGAGACTATGGAGTCATGATCAACTCCCAGGAGGTCGGTGAAAAAGTCTTTGCCTCCGTGGCATCGCTTGCGGCCTACATCGAAGCAAACCGGGCCGGAGGAGATGCGTGAGCCAGGGAGCTGTCTTTATTGCTGCCGCTGGAATTGTCAGTCCTTTGGGCTGCGGACTTGAGGAAACCGATGCCGCCTTGCGGGCCCAGCGATCTGCTATCGCCCCTCTGGACGTTTTTTCTCTTCTGCAGGGAACGCCTTTACCGACTGGTCAGGTCAAGTCACTTGCCAATACAGAGTCGATGCCTCCCAGGGCGCATCGCCTTGCCCGAAAAGCCGCAGAAATGGCCATGGCCGGGCAAGCGCAACCGCCGGATACCATTGTTTTGGGGTGTACCACCGGCGGTATCCTGACCACGGAGGAGCTTCTCCGCCGACAGGAAAGTTCTCCTGCGGCATATCAGGCTCACGGTCTGCAGAGTCTGGCAGAAGATATCGCTACACTCTGCCAGTGTTCAGGCCCAGCCCTGACGGTTTCGACAGCTTGTTCTTCGGGGGCTGTGGCTATTGCCCTGGCCCTGAATTTGTTACGCACCGGTCAGGCTCGGCGGGTTCTCGCCGGTGGCGTTGATTCGCTCAGCCGCTTGACCTACTACGGTTTTCACTCGCTCCAGCTGGTCGACCGAAATGGTTGTCGCCCCCTTGATGTCACACGGCAAGGGCTTGCGGTTGCCGAGGGCGCAGGTATGCTGCTCTTGACAATCGATCCGCCCGAGAAACCTCTGGCAATGCTTCTAGGCGCAGGGCTCTCCTGTGACGCCTATCATCCCACCGCTCCGCACCCCGAAGGCAAGGGGGCGAGGGCAGCCATGGAGGCGGCACTTGAGGATGCGGGGCTTACTCCGAGTGACATCGATTATATCAACCTGCATGGTACTGGCACCCCGGACAACGATCTGGCCGAGACCCGTGCCATAAACGCACTTTTTTCCCCACCTCCGCCACTCTCTTCCATCAAAGGTGCCACCGGGCATAGTCTCGCCGCATCAGGGGCTATCGAGGCCGTGGTCGCCTCGCTCTGTGTCTCTCGCGGACTGGTGCCCGGTACCGTTGGTTGCACCCAACCGGACCCAGCCTTTGGCATTACCCCGCAGATGAGCTGTGTTGAGCAACCGGTGGGGACAGTTCTCTCCAATTCCTTTGGCTTTGGCGGCAACAATGGCTGCCTGGTCATCGGTGATGGGAAAACCCAGCATTCCACGACGGTACCTCAGGCAAGTGGGTACCTTGCCGTGCATGGCAGTGGCTGCCTCACTGGAGCGGGGCTGTTGCCGGTCACCCTGCAGCACCTGCAGAAGGGCCTGTCCGCTGCAGGTTTGCTGCCGGACGCATTCCTGGCTGAGCATCTACCCCCCAGGCTCATTCGTCGGGTCAAGCGTCTTGCCCGTCTTGCCCTTTTGCTTGGACAGGAGGCGGTTGACGACACCCAGGGAAAAGAGAATCCTGCCGCTGTTTTCATGGGAACCGGCTGGGGTGCGTTATCGGAAACCTGGGATTTCCTTGATCGGTTAACCTCTTCCGGAGAACAGTTCCCCAGCCCCACCGATTTTGTCGGCTCGGTTCACAACAGTCCTGCCGGACAGGTGGCGGTGCGGCTTCAGGCCAGGGGGGCCAATGTTACAGCCAGTGGCGGCGATTACTCCTTTGAACAGGCTCTGTTCACGGCCCAGACCTTGTTGCCTGCGACGGGGCAGTCGGCATTGCTTATCGGGGCGGATGAAGGCCATGCCCAGTTCTCCCGCTTGCTTGATCGATCCGTTGAGACCGGGAACCTTGCCGATGGAGGGGGCGCCCTCTATGTGAATCGAGACTGTGCGCAGGCCCGATGCCTGGCTCGTCTTGCCTTTTACGGTCGCGGGGGAGGGCATGATCTTCCAGAGCAGATGCTCGCAGCTTTGGGCGGGGTGGATTCCCTGCGACAGCAGCCGTTGCTTGTGTTTGCCGGGATACCGGCAGCCGACCGGGAGGTGGGGGATGAGCAGCTGAGCCGATTTTTGGACCTGGTGGGTGAGAGCACACCTGTTTGGCGCTACCGGAGTTTTACCGGTGAATTTGCTTCGGCCTCAGCTGTGGCAGCGGTTATGGCGGTGCAGTCGCTTGAGGCGGGCGCTTTCCCCGGTTCTTTGGTCGGAGGACAGGAGGTGCCGCTGTCTACCGGAAGCAGGATCCTTGTCCTGGGGACCGGTCAATGCCTCACGGCCATGGAGTTTCAACGGCCGTGAGAATTCTGCTTCTCTCTCCCAATACGCTGATCGCTCCCTATCCGGTCTATCCTCTGGGGTTGGATTATGTGGCTGCTGCACTTGCAGCTGAGCATCAGGTCGAGATAGTGGACTTTCATGTCGTTGACAGGGCGGCGCTGGCAGCGCTGCTGCAATCGTTTGTGCCTGAGGTTATAGGTATTGCCTGCCGCAATATTGACAACACCGATGCCACCGATTCGTTGTTTTTGCTGAAAGAGTACCGGGAGCTGGTGAGCTGGCTTCGCGACTGCTCCTCTGCGGTCATTGTCTGTGGCGGCAGTGGCTTTACCATCATGCCGGAGCGGATCTTGTCTTTTTTGGGTGCCGATTTTGGTATTGTTGGCGAAGGCGAGCGTTTCGCGCTTCTGGTTGATGCCCTGGCCGAGGGGCGCAATCCCGCTGCAGCTGCAGGGGTTCTTTGCGCTGGCGCTCACATGGAGCCGCCGCTCCCCTGGCAGGGGCGGATGGTGCGCAGGCTCCCCTCGACGGGAAGGCAGAGCAACTTCTACCTGCGGAATGGGGGAATGCTCAACCTCCAGAGTAAGCGAGGCTGCTCCTTTTCCTGCCTCTATTGCCCCTATCCCCGCATTGAAGGGCACGTGCACCGTTTGGTGGACCCCGACGAGGTGGCCCGTGTTGCAGTGGGGCTGCAGGAAGCAGGAGCCCGCTATCTTTTTATTACTGACTCGGCCTTCAACTCTGATGTGGAGCATAGCCTGGCCGTGGCCAAGGCCTTTCAGCGGCATGGCCTGTCCATCCCGTGGGGAGCCTTTTTTGCGCCAATCGCATTGCCTTCTCAGTATTTTGAGGTCATGGCGGCTGCCGGTTGCAGGCATGTTGAATTTGGTACGGAATCTCTCTCTGCATCAATGCTGAGAGCCTACCGCAAGCCCTTCCGGCCACCGGAGGTGTTGGAGGCTCACCGGCAAGCTCGATCAGCCCGGTTGCATGTCGCCCATTACTTTCTTCTGGGGGGGCCTGGAGAGAATGCGGCCACCGTGGAGGAAAGTCTTGATCTCATTGAGCAGCTGAAAAAAACCGTTTTCTTCTTTTTTATCGGGATCAGGATCTATCCCGGAACCGGCCTGTATGAGCAGGCCTTGGCCGAGGGCGTCATCGACAGGGAAACGGATCTGCTTCATCCGTTTTTTTATTCCCCCAAGCATATTACCCTGGATGCGATTGAAGCCCAAATCAGCCAGCGGGCCGGGCAAAGGAGAAACTGGCTGGTCGGTTCTGGCGGTGAAACGGCTTCAACGGTCATCCAGACCCTGCATCAGCGGGGAATGATCGGGCCTCTCTGGGAGTATCTGGCCGAATAAAACCAGATCTTTGGGCCATTTTTCTTGCTAGATGTGAAGAGAAGCATAAGGCGGCTCACAACCGTTTCGAAGACAGTCTCTCTCAAGAGAACTGAAGAGGCTATTTTGACACCTTGTATGAATCCGTGACAGCGTGTGATCGTTTGACAGTAGATCAACTTGAATAAAAGAGGATGTATGTATAATCACACTCCCTGTTCAGCTTCACCCGCCACCCCTTGGGGCATCATTGGCACGCCATATCCATTGTTCGTAACACGCCGATAAAGTGTGCTTTAATCGACATGTCACTATCAACGAAACTGACGCGCCGCTGAATGCTCACGGATTCAGATTGACATTTTACCTGGACATAAAATGATATCATGTGGTATTTGCTCCTTGATTTAGAAAAGCCTGCACCAGAGGAAATTCGGGCAGGGGTGATCGTCAACCACGACTCGCCTTGGTTTGACGGTCATTTCCCCGATACCCCCATTTTGCCGGGTATTGCCCAACTCAAGATGGTTGCCGATGTCATTGCGCAAGCACGGCAGACGCCCCTCTTCATCAGACGCTTGAATCGGGTGAAATTCAAACGGATTATCAAGCCGGGAGAACAGCTCGATATCCACGCCAAGGGCTCTGGCGACCTGTATTCGTTTCGCATAACTCATAACAAAGAGGATGTCTGTTCCGGCATGATGTCCCTTGATGTTTAAAAGCACACAGAAATAACTCATGAACACTACTCTTGATCAAACCATCCTTCGTATCGCCGAAATCATCATCAACGAACTGAAACTGGAAGATGTAACCCCGGAAACCTTTGACGCCGATCTTGACCTGGTTGACGAGGTGGGCATCGACAGCATGGACCTGGCGACCATTGCCTTGGTGATTCGCGACGAATTCGGTGTACGGATTGACGAGGACGACTATCCTAAACTGACCACCTTGCGGATCATCGGCGGGTATATTGCCGGGAAACTCCAGGGCGACGAATAAATGTCCCGTCAGGTGCCGCAGGCAGCGAGCTGGAAGTTCGCCGATATTATTGCGATTCCAACTGTCCGGGATCGTTGGGAAAAGGTCAGGAGGTACTTTTTTCTTCGGGAATCCACCTATGATATGACCCATCGGTGCAATATTCGCTGCGATGGGTGTTATTACTTTAACGGCGAAAAACAGTTCGCCCTCGAAAATGGTGATCCCGCTGCCTGGCGAGAGCTGATGGTGGCTGAAAAAGAGCGCGGCATCACCTTTGCCGTTCTTGCCGGTGCCGAGCCTTCTCTGGTACCCGAGTTGTGCCGCATCTGTGCGGACACGATCCCTCTTGGAGCCATCGCCACCAACGGGCTGAAGCCCCTCCCCCCGGAGATTGATTACCGCATCCACATTTCCGTTTGGGGCAACGATGCCAGCAGCAAGGCCGTGCGTAAGGCCGACGATATGCTCAAACGGCAGATGGCCAACTACCACAATGATCCCCGAGCGGTTTTTGTTTATACCTTTACCTCGCAGAATATTGATGAGGCCCAGGAGGTAACCGAAGAGTTGGCCAAGGGAGGGCAGAAGATAACCTTCAACATGTTCTCTGCGCCTGAAGGGTACAACGGGCCCTTGCGGCATACACCTGAGAGTCTGGCCAAAACAGGGGCTATGATGACCCAGCTGTTGACCCAGTATCCCGAGGCGGTGCTTTTTTCCCACTACAATGTCGTCGCCCATACCCATCGTTTAGGGTTGCATGCGCTTTACTCCTGTTCCTACCCGAGAATGAATCCGTCGGCCAATGTTGGGCTGGGCAAATCGTTTCGCCAATACCGGACCGATCTGCAATGGGATCGTGCCGCCGCCTGTTGCGTCCCGGATACCGACTGTGCCGATTGTCGACATTATGCAGCAGGAAGCGCAGTGGTTACAGCCCGAATGTACCGCCACGCTTCCAATCCCGAGACGTTTTCCGCCTGGCTCGATTATGTCGACACCTACCTGGCGGTCTGGGTCCAGGGATACGAAAAAAGTCCCAATCTCTGTGACCATGCCGTCACTCCTCCCTCAGACGGTCAATAGAGGCAACGTTACTCGTATGAAAACAGTCAGTTCACTTCTTAATCCTCAGTGGCACGAGCGTTATAAACGTATTTCCAAACTCAACATCCGCAGCTCCATCTATGATGTCACCGACCGCTGCAACCTGCGCTGCAAGGGCTGTTTCTTCTTTTCTTCAGATGAACACAAGGCGGCTTCGGAAGAAAAGGATGTGGCCAAATGGCATGCCTTTGTCGAGAGTGAAATGGCGCGCGGCGTGAATCTGGCCATTCTCATTGGTGGCGAGCCGACGCTGTGTATGGATCGGATCGAGGCTTTTTATACGCGTTTGCCCACCTTTTGCGCCACCAACGGCATTATCAAGGTCGATCGAGACCGGTTTCCCGATCTGATGGTCGGTATTTCCCTCTGGGGGGATCGCGAGGACGAAATTCTGCTGCGGGGTAAGGATACCTTTGCCATTTCCAGTGCGAACTATGCAGGAGACCCCAACGCCTATTACCTCTACACCATCACGCCGAAGCAGCTGGGGAAGATCGAGAATAACATTCGCCGCATCAAGGATGTCGGGCTCAAGGTCCATATGCAGCTGCTCTCTAACGACGAGGGGGTCGATGGTTTTTCCTGGCAGCCCGATGAGTTGGTTGCGGTCCGGGCAGAGATGGACCAGATGCTGGACAGTTATCCTGAGACCGTGATCTCTTCGAAGTATTACCACCAGGTGATCACCACCGGTACTATGTGTGGACGCACCTTTGGTTGGATGGAATGCCCTTCGGTCACCGATCCCATTGATAAACGTAACCCCCGGCCTAAACGATTGACCAACTTTATCCGCTGGGCATCAGATCTCAAGACCATGCATCGTTGCTGTACCTCCGAAACCCGTGACTGTTCCACCTGTAAGGATGGAGCGGCGCATATGAGCTGGGTCATGGTGAATAAGCGTGCCCATATGCAAAGCAGCCAAGATCTGCAGAACTGGGTCGAGGTCTACGAGATGTTTGCCAAGCTGTACCGGTTTATTCCTTGGTAGTTTTTTGTGCAGTTTTCGGAAGGAAAAACAGCCGTTATCGTTGGGTATGACGTCATTTCACCCTTGGGTGGCGATTTTGAGGAACAGTGGCGCAATGCAGTAGCAGGTCGAAGCGGTGTTGGCCCTCTGACCCGTTTTCCGCTCACTGAGAGCTTCCCGGTACGCATTGCTGGAGAGCTGCCAGAAATTGACCATCTCGACTACCCCTTTCTCACAGCCCGGCACCAGGCGGCCTGGCATTCCCCCATCTTTAAATACGGAATGCTGACGGTGGCTCGTGCCCTGGAGCAGAGCGGTATTCGTATCGATGCCGACTTGGCTCCGCGTGTTGCCATAACCTACAGCTCCGCGGTCGGCGGCGTTGATGCAGTGCTCACCGCAGACCGCCGCCTCCAGGCGGAACAGAAGCTGCCCCACCCCTACGCCAATCCCAACTCCTGCATCAATATGATTGGCGGCAAGATCTCCATGCTGACCGGAGCCCAGGGACCAATCCTTTCGACGATTACCGCCTGTGCCACCGGCCTTAGTTCGATCCTTGTAGGGGCCATGCTGCTGGCGCAGGGGCGCGCCGATGTCGCTCTCTGCGGCGCGGTTGACTGCTCGTTGGTTGAGCCGATTCTTGCCGGATTTCACACCATGAACGGCGCCTACTTCCCCCAGAAAGGAGAAGAAAACGATCCGCCGGAATGCGCCAGTCGACCTTTTTCCGTGCATCGTCGGGGATTTGTTGTCTCCGAGGGGGCAGGGGCGGTCATTCTGACAACCAGAGAATTTGCCGCTGCCCATGGCCTGCACCCTAAGGCAGAGCTGGCAGGGTGGGGCATGACCTCTGATGCCCACCACTTCGTTATGCCAGCCGAAGCCACGGTCCGGCGGTGTATGCTTGAGGCGCTTGCCGATGCCGGGGTGAGCCCCGCTGATATTGGCGCAATCAATGCCCATGCCACCTCGACCAAGGCCGGGGACCGGGTTGAATTCGATGCGCTCCACAAAGTCTTTGCAGGTTCCTTGCCGCCGGTGAGCGCCAATAAATCGCAACTCGGGCATGCCATGGGGGCCTCCAGTGTCATTGAGACCATCCTTACGCTTCGTGGCATGGAAGAAAACCTCATTTTACCCACGATTAATTATCAACCCGATCCCGAGATGGAACTGGACTGCGTTGCCCAAGGTACGCGATCGCTTGTTCAGGAACATGTGCTGAAAAATGCCTTTGGGTTTGGCGGCTGTAATGCTTGCGCGGTGTTGAAAAAAATTGATTGAAAAACACCGACTGAAAAGAGATACACCATCATGAAGGCACCGCTGAATCGAAAAGTCGTCGTTCTTGGCTATGGGGCCGCTTCCGCCCTGGGAAACACATTTGCCAGTACCTGGAAAGGGGCTGTGGCCGGAAAGGCTGGGTCCCGGGTCCTGAGCCGCTGTGAGGTTGAAACCCGCAGTCGAGTGGTCGGCGAGATACCGGATTGGGACTCAAGCACCTTGCCCTATGTCAGCAGAAAGGATGCATCACTCTGGAACGCGGATTTTGTATTCCTCACCATGGAGATCTGCCGCCAGGCACTGGAAGATGCGGGGGTGGTGATCGACGAGCAGGTCGGGGCGCGCACCGCCTGCCTGATCGGCTCGGCGCTCAACGGTTCAGACGCCTACCGGATCGCCATGGATAACTACACCCGCTTGGGGCCGACCAAGGTCAGTCCCTATCTCCTGCCCAACCTTTGCGCGAATCTTCCTGCCGGTAAGGCCGGTATGCTGCTTGGCTTTACCGGCCCGATTTTTTCCCCCCAGGGAGCCTGCGCCTCGGGCAACCACGCCATTGGTATTGGTGCCCGCATGATTCGAGACGGAGATTGCGACTTTGCCCTGGCCGGAGGGGTGGATACCTGTCTCATTCCGGAGATTATTCTCGGCTTTTCCAATATGTTGGCCACCATCAAAGTCGGTCCCAAGGACCGTTCCTTTGAGGATCCAACCCAGGCCTCTCGACCCTTCAGCATCGACCGCAAGGGGTTTGTTCTTGCCGAGGGGGCAGGAGTCCTGGTGCTGGCGGCTGAAGAGGTTGCCCGAGCCCATGGGCTGCTTCCCAGGGCCGAAATCGCCGGGATTGGCTGGAACTCGGATGCTCATCATTTCACCCGCCCCAATGAAGAGACGGTGACCCGGGCCATGCAGGATGCTCTGGAGGATGCGGAAATAACGGCCGGTGATATTGGCGCGATCAATGCCCATGGCACCTCGACCCCCACCGGTGATACTACCGAGGCCCAATGTTTGCGGACGGTGTTTGGCAAGCAGCTGCCGAAAATCCCTATCTCGGCCAATAAATCACAGGTTGGCCACAGCCTTGGCGCCTCGGCCGCGATTGAGGCTGCGCTGGGGATTGAGGCTATGCGTCAAGGGCTGGTTTTACCGACGGTCAACCATATCCCCGATCCGGCACTTGCCGATTTGGATGTCGTGCCCAATCAAAGTCGCAGGCATGCCCACGAATTTTTTCTGTCGAACTCCTTCGGGTTCGGGGGCACCAACTGCTGTATAGTTTTCAGAGGTCAGTAATGCGCCCTAAACCTTTTGTTCCCGAGCCTCATGAGCGTCCATCCTACGTACGCGACACCAAAACCGGATTGGTCTGGCATCGCTGCGAGCTTCGCACCTTGTATGCGGACACGGATCGTTCTCAGGTTGTGTATCATGCCAATTACCTGCGGTATTTTGAGTTTGGTCGCGCTTCGCTGATGCGCGAGGCAGAGTATCCCTATAAAGATATTGAGGAGAGTGGCTACATCTACCCCATCATTAAAACGGAGCTGAATTACCATTCGCCGCTGTTTTATGACGATTTGATGTATATCCATACCCGCCTCACCCGGCTGGAGCTGGTGAAGGTGCAGTTTGATTACCTTATCACCAAGGCTGATGATGGCGAGATTTGCTGCACGGGTATGACCCGCCACTGCGCAGTCAATGCCAAACATATTCCCGTGGAGATCGACGAGAAGACTATCGCCCTGTGGAACCAGTTTCCCAGCTGATGGCCACCACCCGGATAGATCACAGGCTCACCATTTTTCCCTGGATGGGCGATCACTGTTTTGCCGGTCGTACCGTCCTGGCAGCCGTGGAGGCCATGCAGCTTCTGGCCACCTGTGTACAGGCAGCAGATCCCCAGATGGGAGTGGGGAACATGGACGATGCCCGTTTTGCCAAACTTCTTGCAATTCCACCATCTGCGACCACGATGAAGGTTGTGGTTGAGCTGGAAAATCTGGAAAAAGAAGGAATCCGGGCCCGTTTGCTCAGCCGGACACAGGGAAAAGTCATGACCCGGCTGGTCAGCCATTGCGAGTTGAGTTTTATCAGGCAGGCACCACCCGTTCCTGAAAAAGACGTATGGGCGGAGACGCCTTGTGCCAAGGCATCACTGAGTGTACCTGTAGCAAAGATTTACCAGGAACTGGTTCCTTTCGGCCCTGCCTACCGAACCCTGCAAGATAAGCTCTTTCTGTCTGCAGAGAGGGCCTGGGGAAGTCTGCTGGCATACGATCCGGGAGAGTGTACTGCCACGCCGATGGGGTCTTCCTTTCCTTTGGACGGAGCCATGCATGCCGCCTGTGTGCACGGCCAACGCTTGGTTGATTTTGTTCCTTTTCCTGTGGGCTTTACCAGCCGCCATGTCGTCAAACCGACACGGGCGGGTGAGTTCTATCGAACGCAAGCAGAGCTTCAGTCCTTCACGGCTGACGAACTCATCTATAATATCTTCATTGTTGACCAGGAGGGAGAGATGCGGGAATGGGTGCAGGCATTGCGGATGCGGGATGTGAGCCAGGGGCGGATTAAACCTCCGGCCTGGATCAAGGCTTAAGGACCAGTAGCGACAGACCTGAATCTAGATTGAGTTTCAGCGGGGCAGCTCGGGTCGATGGCCCGGAAAGGCCCAGGCCAGGCAGCGTTCCACCAGCACACGGGCCAGCCAGCGACAAAAGATCAGGGAGTAGGTGGCGCCGGAGAGATACATTCCTCCAAGAAAGACAAGATGGGAAATTCCGTAGACCAGGGGACCACCAATAACGACGATCCAGGGGGTCTGCCAGTGCAGGGAAAGTATCCCCAGAGCGGTAACCGCGGGCCAACCGAGCAGAGAACCCAGGATGATGAGCATGACGCCGAGCAGCACCTTGGCCGTGGGTTTTTCACGAAAAGCGGAGAGATCAGCCTGTTCGGTGATTGCGGAGCGCACAAAGTTGGTGGACGCAACCCATAGAATCCATTTGGCACATACCTGTTTCATCTTTTTCTGATGAGCCTCAACAACAAGAAAGGGGAAAAAAATTTGGACGCTTTTGCGGCTGCCCAAAGAAATAGTATATCCCAGAGAGAATGGTGAGGCAAGATGGGAGTAGAGCGTGACAGGGAAAGCCAAGGAGACGGCTGGGATTTTTTTGATGCCATCTACTGCATTACGCTGGAAAGCCGACCTGATCGCATGCAGGCCGCCAAAGAGCAGTTTGCCCTGGTCGGGCTGGCGGCGCGGGTAGAGTTCATTGTCGTGGCACGAGACGAGGAAAATCCCGAGCGCGGCATCTTCACCTCTCATCAGCTGTGCCTCAGGAAAGCGCTCACTGCGGGGGCACGCCATATTCTCATCTTTGAAGATGACGTTTTTTTCCGCAAGTTTGACCACGAGCGACTCAGGAACGCCTGTCAATTCCTTGAACAGGGCCGCGGCTGGGATGGTTTTGCCCTTGGTTGTCTCACCTCAAGCAGCCAGCCGACCAGCCAAAAAGGCATGGTCCACATTGGGTATCGCTGTCTGACCCATGCCTATGCCCTCAATCGCCCCTTTGCAGAACGTATCGTGGAGGAACCCTGGCAAGGCGTTCCCATTGACGGTCTGTTCCATGCTCTGAAAGGTGATTTTTTTGCCCTCTATCCCATGTGCGCCTTTCAAGGGCAAGCCGCAAGCGACAACAAAACGGTCTGGATTGACCGGATGCGCACCCTTTTTGGCGGCCTGGCACGTATTCAGCGTGGAAACGAATTGTACTGCAACAACAGAGGACTCATTTTCTTGATCCATCTCGTTGGGGCCGTGGCTCTCATCGCTCTTTTTATTTTTCTCCGTTCATGAAATCCACCTCAGTCAATTACCCTGTTCTGCTGCTCGTTACCCTGGCGATCGCCCTCTGTGCCTATCTGGGCCTGACCCGCCTGCACATCGACACCGATATTGTCAAAACTCTCCCCACCCATGAGCAGGTCATTGGCGATGCCCTGGAGATTTTTAAGAACCATCCCATTCACGATCAAGTGGCGGTGGATATCCAGGTTGATCAAAAGGCTCCTGATTTTTTGGTTTCTTCCGGGAAAGCTCTGGAAGAAAAAATGCGTGCCAGTGGTCTGTTTGCCGAGGTCGGAGGAGGGGATACCAGCGCCTTGCTGCCGGAAATAGCCCAGCATGTGGCCTGGTCGCTGCCCATGCTCTTTTCCCGTGAGGAGCTGGCCAAAAGTATTGCGCTCCGTCTGACAGACGCTGCCATGAGGCAACGCTTGAAGGGGCTCATGGAGAAGATGTCCGGCTTGGACGGCATCGGGCAGGCGGCCTTTCTTTCCCTAGATCCCCTGGGTTTCAAGGATCAGATCCTTGCCAAACTCCTCTATCTTGCTCCGTCGCAGGAAGCTACCTTCTATAAAGGATATTTGCTGTCAAAGGATGGGCAACATCTCCTGGTCACCGCGCGCCCGGCCACTGCCGGAACCGATGGTGAGGCTGCGCGTCGGTTGGCCGATTTTTTTGCCGAGGCTGGGCGTGAGCTTGCCCAGAGCGGTACCGTTGCAGGCATGCAGGTGAGGCTGACCCCGGCGGGGGCCTTTCGAGCCGCCCTGGATAACGAGTCCATCATTCGCCACGATGTACAACTGGCTCTCGGGCTCACTACGGTGGGCATAGCCCTGTTACTGCTATTTGCCTTTCCCCGGCCTTTAATTGGCCTGCTCTCCCTTCTACCGGCGGTTGCAGGGACGGCCATGGCCCTGTTTTTCTATTCGTTGTTTCACGATTCGATCTCGATCATGGTTTTGGGATTTTCCGGGGCGTTGATTTCCATGATGGACGATCACAGCATCACCTACCTGCTCTTTCTCGACCGGCCTCATGCGACCCGTGGCAGTGAGACTGCGCGTGAGGTGCAGTCCGTTGGTGGCACCATGGCCCTGCTGACGACTATCGGTGCCTTTTTGGCTATTAGCCTCAGTGATTTTCCCGTCTTTCGTGAACTTGGTCAATTCACCGCCCTTGGTTTTATCTCCACCTATTTTTTTATCCACGTCATTTTCCCACGCATCTTTCCGCATATGCCCGCGGGAGGGAAACGTGTTTTACCCCTGCACTGGCTGGCTGAACGGTTCTTTAACACGGGGAGAATCGGGGTCGTCTTGGCCTTGGGCCTTGCCCTTGTCTTAATCTTTTTTGCCAAACCCGAGTTTCGTATCAGTTTGAGTGCGATGAACACGGTCAGTGCCCAGACCCAGGCCGATGATCAGATGTTTGCTCAGGTCTGGGGGAGCGGTGGTTCCAAGGTATACCTCATGACCACTGCAGGCTCTCTTGTTGAGCTGCAGAAAAAAAATGACCACCTGCTGGCACAGTTGGAGCAGGACCGGCAGGCAGGGCGGGTAGGCGCTGTGTTTGTCTCTTCTTTGCTCTTTCCCGGGCCAGAACGCAGCCAGGAAAACTTTGCGGCCTGGCGGGATTTTTGGTCGGAAACACGGGTGCAGAAGGTGGAAAATACGTTGATTGCGGAAGGGCAACGGTTGGGCTTAAAGAGCGATGCCTTTGCGCCTTTTTTTGCCCTACTTAGAGAGCAAACCCCGTCTGCACCACAGGTGCTTGAGAGTCGTTATGACAAACTCCTGGGGATCACCGCCCGGGAAGATGGCAAAATGATCCAGTTCACGGCGCTCACGCCCGGAACAACATACGATGCAGCGACCTTTCTCAAACGGTATGGTCAGGAGGGAAAGGTCTTTGATGGCAATTATTTTTCAGAACGTCTTGGAGCGACGCTGTTTTCAACCTTTACGACCTTGCTGCTTATTATAGCGGCCATGGTGAGCCTGTTGCTCTATCTGCAAATGCTCAACTGGCGGTTGACCTGCATTGCCCTTGCCCCTCTGGTCTTTGCCTTTATCTGCACCCTGGGAACCCTGAAATTGATTGGCCATCCACTGGATATCCCTGCACTGATGCTTTCCGTGGTTATTTTGGGCATGGGGGTGGATTACACCATCTATACGGTCTGTGGTTGCCAATGGTATGGGACGGTCGATCATCCGGGGCATGTTCTAGTACGCAGCGCGATCCTCATGGCGGCGGCTTCGACCTTTATCGGCTTTGGTGTGTTGTGCTTTGCCCAGCATAGCACCCTGAAGAGTATTGGCATCACCTCACTGCTTGGAATCGGCTATTCCCTGCTTGGCACCTTTGTGCTGTTGCCTCCACTGTTACGCAGATATTTTGACCCCGCCCGCGGGCAGATTCCCTCGACCGCATCCCTGAAGGAGCGGGTTCTGCATCGGTATCGCCTGGTGGAGGCCTATCCCCGGATGTTTGCCCGTTTTAAGCTCAAACTTGATCCATTGTTTCGCGAGTTGCCGCAGTGGTTGGACGGGAATGGGGAGGGCAAGACCATTCTTGATATCGGCTGCGGCTACGGTGTCCCTGCCTGCTGGTGTCTGGAGAGATACCCCTCAAGCAGGGTGATCGGTGTGGATCCTGATGCCGGGCGGGTACATGTGGCGGCTCGGGCTACAGGTGAGCGGGGGACCATGTTGGTGGGGGCTGCGCCAGAGCTGCCAGAGATTCCTGGCCCGGTCGATGTGATTATGCTTATCGACATGTCGCATTATCTTGATGAGCAGCAGTTTGCTGCCACCTGTGCCCGTTGTTGGGAATTGCTGGCCCCTGGCGGAAGCATGTTGATTCGCTTTGTGACCCGGCCCGAGGGGACCCTTTCGGCCACCTGGTATCTTGAGGATTGGCGGGTTCGCCTCGCTGGCGGCCAAACCTGGTATCGAACACCTGAAACGCTGCAAAGTACACTGGCGGCAATAGGCTTTACCGAGTTGGAGCTGGAGCCGGCAATAAATAGCGAACTCTTTTGGCTCAGCGGTCGGAAGGTCGGAGCGGCTTCATAATGAGCTGGCTGAAGAGACAACGGAAGGCAAGCCGGGCGGAAAAAACAGGCCTGGCCACCTTTCTCGCCGCGATCCTGCTGAGTTGTACCAGTTCTCCGCAACTGGCCAACCTCCCCTTAGCCCTCTTTCTTCTGATCTGCCTGGCGGCTCCGTTTTTTCCCCGATCCTCGTTTTTTCTTCCCGTGGTCTGGAGGGGGCGCCCGGACAGCAGAGGCATCGCACTCACCTTTGACGACGGTCCTTTTCCCGCCTCCACCCCGATTATACTGGAACTCCTGGCCCGTTACCGTCTTCCGGCGACCTTTTTTGTGGTGGGGAAGCATGCAGAAGCCCATCCGGAGTTAATCGCCGCCATCCTTGCTCAGGGGCACACTATCGGCAACCACTCCCTGCGCCACGATAATTTGCTTATGTTGCGCAAGGGCGAAGCGATCGAGGCCGATATCGCCCGAACCCAGGAAATCCTCGGCCAGATGGGCGTCCGGCCCCTTTTTTTCAGGCCGCCTATTGGCATTACCAGTCCCCGACTCCAATCCCCTCTTGCCAGCCAAAATATGCAGGCTATGACGTTTAGTAGTCGCATTTTTGATCATGGGAATCGCAGAATTCACAATTTTGCCTCAAGGGTGCTCAGGCAGGTCAATCCTGGTGATATCCTCCTTCTGCACGATAATCCTCCCCTGACGGAGGACCAGAGAAAATACTGGCAGGAGGAACTTGAGCAACTCTTTGCCCATTTTGCCCGGGAGAAGAAGGTGGTGCCACTTGCAGAGCTGATTGGGCAGCCAGTTATGCTGCAAGTGAAGTAGCCATATTTGTATCCCCTCATAAGCGAGATACAAAAATGGGTAGGGCTTTATGAGCAGCCAGAGTAGAGTCTGCTTTTGTTACAAAAAGAACCAAAGCCTTCTCTGATTTGGGAGGTGTAAAGAAATTTTCTGAATTATGACCAAAAAAAGAAAACAAAAGCTGATAGAGCTCGGCCCAGAAGTTCTGGCAACGGCTCTTTTGGAGTTGGCCGTCTATTCTGAAGCTGCTGCGGAAGTGGTCGAGCGCCTGTCGGCCACGCCTGATGAAAACTATACCCGTATCCGAGAGAGACTCTCCGCATTACAAGGGTTGGAACACTACTACAGTTGGCGAGAGATTATTGATTTTTCCAGGGAACTCGGCCTGCTGCTGCAGGATATTCGGGCAAGTGTTCCTGAGCCCACAATAGGGCTTTCCTTTGTAGCGCTCTTTTTTGAGGCGGACGCGAGTATTTTTGAGCACTGTGATGATTCCAGCGGCTATGTAGGTGATGTTTTTCAGGAAGAAGCTAAAGACCTCTTTGTTTATTATGGTTCACAGTGTGCCGATAAGCAGCAGGTCGCAGAACTCATCCTGCAATTGAGCCTTCAGGATGATTATGGTGTCCGAAATATCTTGATTGATTGCGCTGGTGAAGTGTTACCAAAGCCCGTGATGTACGAGATGATCGCTTCATTGCAGCAAATCGTAAAAGAGCAAACGGAGAGCCATGATAAACGTCACTTCCTCTACATGATCGAGTCGCTGGCCAGGCAGCTTAAAGATGCTTCTCTTTTTGAAAAAACGCGTACGGCTACATGGGGCACGCTCAGTGCGCCAGCGTATCTTGATATTGCCGAGGTGTATCTCGAGAGCGGCGACATTGATACGGCTCTTGAATGGCTTGATAAAGTCGATGAAAAAGAGAGTATGCACTCGTCAAAACGGGACGAATTACTGCTTGCGGCCTACAAAAAGCAGGGGGACTCCCAAAAAACGGAAGCCATGCTGCTGAAACTTTTTCGATCCTTCCGGTCTCTTGATGCATTGCAAGACCTGCTAGATGTTATCGGTCAGGACAAACGTGAAGCAGTCATTGCAAAAGAGACGGTAGAGATTCTGGCTTCAGATCGATTCCAGGAGTCGGATGCGTATTTCCTGGCCCTTATCGGAGCCGCTGATACAGCCGAGGAATACCTGCTCAAACACGCTGATCAGATTGACGGGAGTTATTACGGAGAATTACTCCACATAGCCGAGGCACTGGAGAAGACAGACCGCCCACTTGCTCTAAGTCTGATTTATCGCAGTCTGCTGCTTTCTATTTTGGAGCGAGGGTATGCCAAGGCCTATTCCCACGGCGTACGTTACTTGAAAAAATTAGACAGCTTAGCCATGCAGATTACCGATTGGAAAAATATCCCCAGCCATCAAGCAGTTAAAGAGCAAATTAAAGAGAGACATGGTCGTAAACGCAGCTTTTGGTCGAAGTACCAGGGAGAAGTATGAAAACGAGCAAGGATTTTGAGGTGGTGGGATGAGTGAATATCAGTATCTGGAATTTCTTGCTATTGACCGACCACTGACGGCACAGCAGGTGGAAGAGCTGCGCAATATTTCTACGCGGGCACAGATAACTCCGGTCAGTTTTGTCAATGAATACAACTGGAGCGGCTTGAAGGCCAGTCCTGTTGATTTCATGCGGCACTATTTTGATCTGCATGTTTTTCTTGCGAACTGGGGAGATGCTATCTTTATGGTACGTTTGCCAAGGGAAGCCTTGGAGCAGAATATACTCGATGTTTTTTGCAGCAGCCCCTATCTGAAATACGAAGCATTGGCCGAGCACTGGCTTATTACTTGGTCACTTGAGGTCAGTGATGATTACGAACGGTTTGAATTTGTTGAAGATACGGCCTGGATGTCGCGGCTGGCTCCTTTACGTGAGGAGTTATTGCGCGGTGATCTGCGAAGCCTCTATCTTGGCTGGTTACGTTACATCAGCAATGAGGATGGAGAACCGGATGAGCTGGAACCCATGGTTGTCGAGGGCTTGGGGCAGCTAACGGCTGCTCAGCGGTCCCTGGCGGAGTTTCTTGAAATCGATGTCGATTTGTTGACCGGAGTGGCGAAAGGGCAGGGCCCAAAAATAGAGCAGGCTGAAGATGAAACGGTTGTTGAAGCATGGCTTGATTCTTTGCACAAGGACGAACTGCGAGGATATCTGCGGCAAATGGTGCAAGGGCAAGGAGCGCAGGCCGAACGGACAGTGAGGGGAAAATATGCGGCTTGGCAGAGGCAGGTAGTGCCTGCACAAGTCGCACCTCGCTCTGTTGCACAGTTATGGCAGTTGGCAAAGCAGGCCCAGGAGATACGGATTGTTGAGGAGGCCAAGATGCTCCAACAGGCCAAGGCCGAGCGACAACAAAAGCGAAATGCCTGGTTGGCTCAATTGGCGTCAGATTTTCCCCAGGCCTGGAAAGGCGTCCATCAATATGCCAACAAAGGCCACGCCAGTGCCTACGACACGGCCTGTCAGCAACTCGTGGATCTACGTGATGCCTACAATCTGCATGACACTAAAGCCGCATTTCAACAACAGCTCCATGAATTCAGAATACAGCACCAGCGCCGTCGTGCCCTTCTGCAACGGCTCGATAAAGCTGGGCTGCACTCAAAATGATAGTTCGGCAGGGTGGGCACGGTCTTATCGAGCCCATCATCTGATATCGTCGCTCCTCCCTGCAGAGCGAGCGGCCAATAAAGAGTTCTCCGACTTATCCGCTGTACCCTCTTATTGGTATTTTTTTCTGATTTTGCATTGATCAGTTCTAAAGCGGCTGAGAAGAACAATCACAATTGGGGTCTGCGCACAGATGGGTTTCAATGGTGATATGCTTCACCCTGTGCAGATGAGCAATCCTGGAAAAGTACTCTCCTGGACTGCGTTCTTCCCGTGAGACCACGGTCAATGCCAGAGCTTGCGCATTGGCATCAATGGGCCAGAGGTGGAGATCTGCAACCACACTATCGCCATCGGCTTCGATAGAGGCGCGAACCTCCTGCTGTAGTGCGTTATCCTGTGTGCCATCCAACAAGATAAGGGCTGTACTTTTCAGGAGCCCCCAGGCCCACTTGCCGATCAAGAGTCCTCCCACAATCCCCATTACCGGGTCAAGAAAACTCCATCCCAAATATTTACCAAAAACAAGGGCGACAATGGCCAGAACCGAGGTCAATGCGTCGGTGGCAACGTGGAGATAGGCTGCTCGAAGATTATGGTCGTGGTTGTGATGGTGATCGTGATGATCATGTTCATGTTGCTCATGTTCGTGATGATGGTGGTGGTCCCCCAGCATCCACATACTTGCTACGTTGACTGCAAGGCCAGCGATAGCAACGAATATAGCCTCATTAAAGGCAATTTGAACCGGATGGATAAAGCGACTGAACGATTCCACAATCATGTACAGCGCAGTCGCACCCAAGAAGAGGGTGCTGGTATACCCTGCAAGAACACCGAATTTCCCGGTGCCGAATGCAAATTGGGGCGCATCGGAAAATTTTCGCGCCATGAGATAGGCAAAGTAGGTAATCCCCAAAGCAAAGGCATGGGTGGCCATGTGCCATCCATCGGCAAGCAGGGCCATGGAACCGGTCAGCATCCCGGTGATGATTTCCAGTGCCATGGTGGCGGCAGTCAGTATGATCACACGTAGCGTGCTCTTTTCATTGGCGCTGCTGTCCAGGCCAAAGGTGTGCGTGTGACGAAGGTCGGTAACGGTTTTGTCGTGCATGGAATTGGTGCCTTACTATATGAATATGATTGCGTTGCGCGTTGATTACCCAAGCAACTTTAATCAGTAAAATAAAATTAGGGTACCCCAAAAAAAACGATGTGCCAGTTTTTCTTTTAGCGTAAAGGAACGTGGAAAAACTGAAAATTTTGCAAGGGTTTGGAGAATATGCTGTTTGATTTTTTTTGTCTTTAATGTTCTAAAACTTGAAGACGCTTGAATCGCTTTTCGACGATACCTCTCATAAGGGCTCTATGCTTCTAGAGGTGTAACGTGTTCTTGCAGGCTGCAAAAATCTATGAAGAGACTGGAGAATCTGCGTCCAATGACTTCAACCTGAGTTGCGGGCTGTGTCTTCTTGCGGTTCAGGTCACACTCACTTTAGTGGAGAATTGTTGAACATGCGTACACAAAAAAATGGTCTTTCCGTTGCAACCCTCGCTTTTGCATTGGCTTTTGGGCTGCAGACAACTGCAGTGGCCGGGACCTCATTGCTCGATCAGGGCTCAAGTTTGTTGAACTCGCTCAATACAAGCAAAACAGAGAGTTCATCCAGTCGTTCCACCAGCTCGACAAGTAGTTCGGACAGTCTCTCTTCCAGTGAGATCGTCTCCGGACTTAAACAGGCCCTGGAAACCGGATCCAGTACTGTTGTCGGCCAATTGGGAACTCAAAATGGGTTTAATTCTGATTCTGCTATTCATATTCCCCTGCCAAGTGGACTTTCCAAGGCTAAAGCATTGATGGACCAGACTGGCTTGGGATCGTATGCCGAGGAGGTGGAGCTGAAACTGAATCGGGCTGCGGAGGCGGCCACTCCCAAGGCCAAAGAGCTCTTTGTTAAGGCCATAACCGAGATGACCTTCAGCGATGCCACCTCGATTCTTAACGGCGAGGATGATGCAGCCACGCAATACTTTAAGAAAAAAATGTCGCCGGACCTGACCGAGGCCTTTACCCCGGTTGTTGAGGATTCTCTGGGAGAGGTTGGGGCAGTGCGAGCCTATGATGCGATGGTTGCACAGTATAAAACCATGCCTTTTGTGCCGGATATTAAGGGAAACCTGACCAGCTATACGGTGGAGAAAACCCTGGACGGAATTTTTTATTACCTGGCCAAGGAAGAGAAGGCGATTCGCGAAAATCCTGCGAAACAAACCACTGCTTTGCTGAAAAAATTGTTCAACTGATGTCCTTGCCTGTGGCAGAGGTATTGGTATACCCGATTTGGAGGCATCTGTTCCCCTCCTGCCAAGGTGGAAAACAAAATCCCCGAATGCCTTTGAGGTATTCGGGGATTTTTATTTCAACCTGAGAATACGCCGAGCATTGTTCGTGGTATAGGAGGCGGTTTTCTCAGGTGGTTCATTGCGCAGGGTGGCCAGCTCCATAAGAATTTCAGGCAGGTATTCGGGGCGATTGCACTCCTCATCTCTGTGCCTAGCCACAATTATATCCGGTGCATCGGTTTCCAGAACCAGCCATTCCTGGGGTAGGTCACGACAGTTTTCGCGAATTTTTGTTGCCCGGTCATAGGTGATCGTGCCGCCAACTCCAATGCCAAAACCAAGTTTAATATACTCCTTTGCCTGTTGGTAACTTCCTGAAAAGGCATGGACTATCCCGCCATGAGGGAACTTTGCGCGGCGCAGGGTCGCAAGCACCTGATCATGGGCCTTGCGTGCATGGAGCAGGACCGGCAACTGGGTTTTATAGGCGATGCTCAGTTGCGTCTCAAAAAGGTGCTGTTGTACCTGGCGATCAAGGCCGGGAACGAAATAATCCAGGCCGATCTCCCCTAAGGCGACAATCTGACCGCTCTTTGCCAGGGCTTCCAACTCATCAAAATACAAAGGTTGATGAAGGTCCAGGTACATGGGGTGCAGGCCTGGTGCTGCATGAAGTCCTGGTTCATCTACGCAGAGTTTGAGCAGGCGTTGCCACCCTCCCTGATCCACTCCGGGGATAACAAAATCCAGAACACCAACAGCTCGAGCCCGTTGTAGCACCTGGTTTACCTGGTCATAGAGTGGGGCAACATCGAGATGGCAATGGGTATCAAAAAGGTGCATAAGACTCCAGGTGGATGGTGTCGGACTCCGTCGTCAGGTCTGTCAGGCGGGGTGGGAGCCAGCCTAAAAAACAAGTGTATAGAAAAAATCGATCGCTCCCAATATAATTTTTTGGCATGATCTACAGGATAAAGTAATCAATTATCGCGCGTTGGACATTCTATATATGAACTTCCTGCGTCCTTTTGTACCAATCATATCCCCGGCTGATCTTAAAAAAAATACTTGTCTGTTTTCTATGTCCGATGCCGCCAGAAATTTTCTCCAACAGTGCCTTTTGCTTGATATTGAAGTCAACGAGAAGAATGAAATCTATTCTCTTGGCGCAGTGTATCAGGATCAGCGGTTTCTCTGGAAGGGCAAAGGGCGCATCGAGCAGGTTCTGATCCAAGAGTTTGAGACGTTCTCCCGCGACGCCTCGTTTGTTTTAGGCCATAATATTCTGGTTCATGATCTGCCCCGACTTGAGCGAGCTGTACCTGGCTTGTCCCTGTTCGCAAGACCCGGTGTCGACACCCTCTTTCTTTCCCCCCTGGCCTTTCCCGCCAACCCTTACCACCGGTTAGTCAAAAATTATCAGCTGGTGAGAGATTCGATCAACAATCCGGTCCAGGATGCCCTCCTGGCTGGAGAGGTGTTTGGTGAGCAGTGGCAGGCGCTGATTCGTCTGCTTGCCGACAATGCTGATCTGGTCAGGCTTTATCACGGCATGTTGGCTTTGGATGGCAGGTTCCCAGGGCTTGTGCAGGCCTTGGCAGCCATGAATATTCCTCTGCTGACCGGGAGTGACTTGCTTGAAACCTTTGCCCGGTTTGCCCGCAGGTATGCCTGCTCCAAGGCGGTTGACCAGCTTGCGGCGCAGGTGCTTGAGCGCACTGTCAGTGGTGCTTCCCTTGCCTATGTTGTGGCATGGCTTTCGGTTGCCGACGGCAATTCGGTTCTCCCATCCTGGGTTCGCCACCAACATCCCCAGGTCTCGGAGCTCTTGCATCAGTTGCGGGAAAACAACTGTGGAGACGCTGCCTGTGGCTATTGTCACAGCCATCATGATCCTCTTCAGTTTCTTGAGCGGTATTACGGCTTCCCATCCTTTCGATCCGAGCCTGCCACCGTTGAAGGCAAGAGTCTGCAGGCCGAAATCGTGGGTGCGGCCGCTCAAGGGGGCTCCCTCTTTGCCACCCTGCCAACCGGCGGTGGTAAGTCGCTCTGTTATTTGCTTCCCGCCCTGATGCGTTACCTGCGTCGCAATATGCTGACCATCGTTATTTCGCCGCTTCAGGCCTTGATGAAGGATCAGGTGGACAATTTTGCCCGTTTAACAGGGACGAAAATCGCGGCTGCGCTCTATGGTTTACTCACCATGCCGGAACGTGCCGAAGTTCTGGAAGGGATTCGCTTGGGGGATATAGGTATTGTTCTTGTTTCCCCGGAACAGCTGCGCAACGCATCCTTTCGAGCGACGATCAGCCAGCGTGAGGTTGGTGCCTGGGTTTTTGACGAGGCCCATTGCCTTTCCAAATGGGGCCATGATTTTAGGCCGGATTATCTCTACGCCATTCGTTTTATACAGGAGTTTTCCGAGCAGGAGCATGTACCGATTCCGCCTGTCCAGTGTTTCACCGCGACCGCCAAAAAAGATGTGCGCGCTGAGATCGTCGATATTATTCAGAGCCAGCTCGGTTTACGGATGCAGCTGTTTGCAGGGGGCCATGATCGGACCAATCTTCATTACGAGGTCTGGGCTGTGGAGCGGTACGAAAAATATCAGAGTGTTCTTGAGCTCCTGCGCGCCCGGTTTGAGGATGAGGGCAGTGTGGTCATCTACTGTGCCACCAGACGTAACACTGAGCTACTAGCGGAATTTCTCCAGGAAAACGGATGGAATGCGGAAGCCTTTCACGCCGGACTGGAACCGTCGTTGAAAAAACGGATTCAAGATAATTTTGTGAGCAATGTCACTCCCATTATTTGTGCCACCAACGCCTTTGGCATGGGGATCGATAAGGAAGACGTCCGCCTGGTCATTCATCTCGATATTCCAGGCTCCCTGGAAAATTACCTCCAGGAGGCTGGACGTGCAGGCCGCGACCGGCGGGAGGCGGAGTGTGTGCTCATTTTCAATGAACAGGACATTGAGGGACAGTTTCGGCTCAGTGCGGGCTCCATGCTCAATCAGCGGCAGATTGCCCAGTTCCTTCGGGGGATTCGTTATGCAGCTCGTGGTACGGGCTCGGTGGTGTTGACCGCAGGTGAGTTGCTGCGCCAGGATGTGGTGGAAATCGAGGCCGATATGTATGACGGTGACACACGGGTACGCACCGCTCTTGCCTGGTTGGAGCGGGCTGGCTACCTGCGGCGTAACGGAAATAAAACCCAGGTTTTTCAGGGAAAACCAACGCACAGGAATCTCGAGGAGGCCAAGGAGGCGCTTGCCAAGCTTGATTTGTCGGCACGGCGTCAGGATCAGTGGCTGGCCATACTCGAAGCCCTGATGGAACGAGGTCGTCCCAACCAATCCTTCAGTGCCGACGAATTGGCCGGGCTTCAGGCTTTTGCTCCGATGGATGAAGAGGGAGATACGGTCTCTGCAACCCAGCGGGTTATCCGTACCCTTCATGATATGGCAACGGTTGGTATGCTGGAGCAAAAAATGCTGCTCAGCGCCTATGTTCGCTATAAGGTGGCCAAAAGTTCCAAGCAGCAGCTGCAGCAGGTCGTGGAGATGGAACAGGCGTTCCTGGCAAAACTTGGCGAGCTCGCACCCGATATAGAGGCGCAGGACCATGTGCAGCTTGATCTGCGTGCCGTGAACCAGCTCATGATTGATGAGGGCTTTAGCGACAGCTCGCCCCAGATATTGAAACTGTTTCTCTACGGACTGAGTCGGGATGGCAAAGGATTGGCCGGAGCCAGGGGCAGTCTTTCCTTTCGGGCCAGTGGCAACAATCGGTTTACCATATTTCTGCACCGCGACTGGTCCATCCTGATCAAGACCGTTAAGCTGCGTCAGCTTGTAGCGCTGCGAACCCTGCAAACCATCATTGATGCTATACCAGCTGAAATAAATTCCGGGGCCAACTTGTTGGTCGAATTTAGTCTGGAGCAGATCATCAGTGCTCTGCGTGGGGATCTTTTGCTTGCGGACAAACTCAAAGACCCTCTGGCTGCAGCGGAACGGGCGCTGATGTTTTTGCATGAACAGTCGGTGATCAATCTGCAGCAGGGGCTGGCCGTGTTTCGCCAGGCGATGACCATTGAACTTGATGAGAGCGCAAAGGGCCGGCGCTATTCCAAACAGGATTTTTTACCTCTGAAAACCCACTATGACGAGCGTACCTTTCAGATCCATGTGATGAACGAGTACGCACACCTGGCTCTCGATAAACTCAGCAGCGCCTGGCAGTACGTGGCCTCTTATTTTGAGGATGACAAAGATCAGTTTTTGAAACGGTTTTTTGCCGGTAAGGAAAAATTTTTTGAGCGGGCGACGAGCAAACAGTCCTACCAGAGAATTGTCGAAGACTTAGCCAATGCAGCTCAGGAAAAGATCGTCACAGCCGACCCGGAGAAAAATCTTTTGGTGCTGGCAGGTCCCGGCTCCGGGAAAACCCGAGTGGTGGCGCACCGGGTTGCCTACCTCTTGCGGGTGGTTCGGGTCGCACCGCGGGCGATCCTGGTGCTCTGCTTTAATCGCAGCGCCATTCAAAGTCTGCGGCAACGTCTTTTTGATCTCGTCGGTGAAGATATGGCCGGTGTCACTCTGTTGACCTTCCACGGCCTGGCCTTACGCCTGACCGGCCAGTCACTGGTGACCAAAAAACAGCAGGGAAAGAGTGAGGAAGTCGACTTTTCCACACTGATACTGGATGCTATCGCCTTGCTCAAAGGGGAGAAAACTGTCCTGGGGTTGGAGGAGGTACCGGCAGATTTTGCTTTGATTGGCCGGTTCAGTCATATTCTGGTGGATGAATACCAGGATATTGATGCCGACCAGTATGAACTGGTTTCGCTGGTTGCAGGAAAAGGGTGCAAAGAAAGAGAAGAAAAAATGGCCATTCTGGCGGTTGGAGATGATGACCAGAACATCTATCGCTTTCGCGGAGCAAGCGTTGCTTTTATTCGCAGGTTTCAAGAGGATTATGATGCAGAACTCCATTACCTTATGGAGAATTATCGTTCAACCGACCATATCATCCAAGCCTCCAATCAGTTGATTGGACACAACCAGGACAGGATGAAAAACGGCCATCCGATTCGGCTGAATTCGGCCCGGGCGTCTCTGCCCCCCGGTGGCAACTGGCAACGGCTCGATTCGCTGGCGCAGGGCAGGGTGCAGATTCTTGAAGTGGAGGATACTCTTAAGCAGTCTTTGGCGCTTTTACAGGAGCTTGAACGGTTGCAGGGCTGCGGTTCAATTGATTTGGGACGCTGTGCCGTGCTGGCTCGGGAATGGAAGGACCTGGAGCAGGTTCGATGTCTCTGTGAGCAAAACGGCATACCGGTGCGATTGTGTTGGGGGCGTCAGCAGGGATTTCCACGTCTGACTAGAATACGCGAAAATGCGGATCTGCTGGCCTGGCTGCGCCCGCAGCGAGCGCAGGCGTTGACTGTCACGTCGGTTGAGGCCTGGGTGCACGAACAATTTCCCCGGTCAACGATCTGGAGTAAAAATCTCTGCCAGGTTCTGCAACGTTTTCAAGAGGAGACTGGCACTGCTGCCCAGCCTGTATCGGCGATTGAAGACTATCTCTATGAGATACTTGCAGAACAGGGGCGGGGGAAAAGTCTAGGGGAGGGGCTCTTGCTCGCCACGGCCCATGCGGTGAAAGGGCTTGAGTTTGATCATGTCTTTATTCTGGGGGAGAACTGGCGCGAGGCCACGGCACATGAGCTGGAAGAGGAGAGACGGCTGTATTACGTATCCATGTCACGGGCCCGGGAGAGCTTGCACCTCTTTTCTCTGGCCCATCGGGTCCATCCCCATGTGGCACTGCTTGCGGGGGACTGGATCAAGCGCAGAACGGTCTTGCCTGGAGAAGAGAGGTCGCAGCAGGTGCGTTTCTACCATCTGCTGGGGCTTGAAGACGTATTCCTCGATTATGCAGGGCTCAAACCTGAAGGACATCAATCTCGTCAGGCCCTCGAACAGCTGGTTGCCGGGGATCGGGTCGAACTCAGGCTAGCTCAAGGAGCGGTGGAAATATACGACAAGCACCAGGTTGTCTGCGGGCGATTGTCAAAAAAAGCCCAGGCCGAGTGGGAACCAAACATGAGCCGTATCCGTGAAGTTCGGGTTGTGGTCTTGGTGCGGCGCTATCGAGAGGATCTCTTGGATAAGGCGTTTGCAGCTTCCTGCAAAGGGGAAGCATGGCTTGTGCCGATCATTGAAATAATCCTGAATCCGTGAGCATTTGTCGGGGCGTCCGTTTCGCGGAGTGTGACATATAAATGAAAGTATATTATATCGATATGTCACAGACCTCGTTGATTTTTCCTGGAAAAAATTGGAGAAAGTGGGCGCAAACTCGGCAAAGTGCCCGCATATAAGGAGTTATTCCATGCACTGTTCGATTACCCCTCAGAATGACGATCCCTTTTATTTTGATCAAGAGGGACTTGTAGCCGTGGCCGGTTCCGCAGTTGTCTCTGAAGGGCTGCGCTACTTTAAGGAACATCGAGTGATTTCGGTTGATCAAGACCGGGATAGACTCTGGGCGGAAGTTGAAGAGGACGATCAGGATCTTCCCTGTGGTGTGGATGTGATGGCGGAAGAAGAGACTCTGCAATTGAGTTGCACCTGCCATGCAGAACAAGCCGTCTGTTGTCATATGGTTGCGGCACTGTATGCCTATGCCGAGCAAAAGGAGGCGGTGGGGCAGCTGTTTTCTGCCGCTGATGCCGCCATTCGAGATCGAATCAAACGTGGACGCAGTGAGGTCGTTGTCAAGCATCTGAGTGGGAAACACTGGTTCGGTCAGTGGCAGGCGGAAACACTCAGTTCAGCGACACATTTTCCGCAGCAATACCAGGTAACCATCCGCAGTCTCACCCAACGGGCCAATATCTGTACCTGTCCTGATTTTACCCTGAACCAGCTTGGTACCTGCAAGCATATTGAAGCTGTCCTCCACAAAATCAGCAAACGTCGGGATTACAACACAATAAAGGTGCTCCCAGCCCCGTCTTCCTACATTTATCTTTCCTGGGAGGGAGAAGATGCTCCCCAGATTCGTTTGCACCGATCTCCTTCCCTGCCACCGGATTTGGAGAAGTTGCTAACTGGCTCTTTTGATGGAGCTGGCTGCTTTCGCGGCCGCTTTCCAGATGATTTTTTTCGTCTGCTCGAGCAGGTGGAAAACCGGGAAGATCTCCATATTGGTGAGGATTGCCTTGCCCATGCCCGTACGCTTTCAGCACAGGCTACTCAGCAGCTGCGGGCTGAAAAGATTCGTGCGCAGATTTTGGCGACCAATGGCCATCTTGCTGGTGTCAAGGCCCGGCTCTACCCGTACCAGATAGAGGGTGTGGCTTTTCTGGCAGGATCCGGTCGAGCCCTTTTGGCTGATGACATGGGGCTAGGCAAGACCCTCCAGGCGATAGCCGCCGGTCAGTGGCTCTGTACCAATGAAGGGGTCGGGAGAATTTTAATCATCTGTCCAGCCTCGTTGAAACATCAATGGGCGCGTGAGATCGAGCGGTTTACGAATCTTCAAGCCCAGGTCGTTCAGGGGCCGGCACAAGATCGGGGCGCGCAGTATCGCAGGGAGGCTACTTTCTTTATTGTTAATTACGAGTTGATCTTGCGCGACCTTTCGGTGATCAATGAGCTACTTTGTCCTGACCTGGTGATTATGGATGAGGCCCAGAGAATCAAGAACTGGAGGACCAAGATCGCTACAGCAGTCAAGCTGATTCCCTGCCGTTTTGCCTTCGTCCTTTCCGGGACACCGTTGGAAAACAGGCTGGAAGATCTGTATAGCCTGATGCAGGTGGTTGACCCCAAGGTGTTGGGACCTCTTTGGCGGTACATGGTCGATTTTCATGTAACCGATGACCGGGGAAAGGTTCTGGGATACCGCAATCTTTCCGTTTTACGCAAACGACTGGCACCGGTGATGCTGCGTCGCGATCGTCGGCTGGTGCGCGATCAGTTACCAGACAAGATCGTCCAGCGGCTGGATGTCGGTATGACCCCAAAGCAGTGGGAATTGCATGACTCTGCAATGAGTGCTGCCGGGCAACTGGCGAAGATTGCTCGAACTCGACCGCTCACGCCCAATGAGCAGAATCGTCTGCTGGCGTCCCTGCAACAGGCCCGCATGGCCTGTAACAGTGCTGGATTGATTGATAAGGAAACCACCGAATCTCCAAAACTCGATGAGTTGGAGGATATTTTGGGGGAGCTTTGTCTGCAGTCCGGGCTGAAGGCTGTCGTTTTTTCCCAATGGGAGCGGATGACCCAGCTGGTAGAAATGCGGCTTACACGGATGGGGCTGGGCTGCGTTCGGCTTCATGGCGGGGTCCCGACCGCGAAACGGGGGGAGCTCATGGACCGATTTCGTGAAGACGATGCGGTTCAAGTGTTCATCTCCACAGATGCCGGTGGTGTGGGATTGAATCTGCAAAGCGGTGCGGTCTTAATTAATCTGGATGTACCCTGGAATCCTGCAGTCCTGGAACAGCGTAATGCTCGTATTCATCGTCTTGGCCAGAAAAAAACAGTCCAGATTATCACCATGGTCGCCACCGATGCCTACGAGCAGAAGGTTTTTGCCTTGGTGCGTACCAAGCAGAACCTGTTTGATAATGTGGTGAGTGAAGATGCCACAGAAGATGTGGTCGGGATTTCCAAAAAACTGCTTGAAACCCTGGTCGAGGACCTGGCTGACCCCAGGGAGCCTGGTTTACCTGTGACGAAAGAAGAGAGTGGCGAAACGGAGGAGGCTGCAATGACTGCAGAGACTCGAGCCTCGGCACCCTCCTCGGAGGATCACACAGCGAAGGCAATCCGCCTTTGTATAGAAGAGCTACAGCGGGCTTTCGGCTCAAGAATTGAACGGATTTTTGGATCGGGCGGGGGCCTGGTGACCGTACTTGATCGGGTTGATGCGGAGGCTGATACAGTGGCCGAGCAACTCTCGACCGAGGTACCGGTGGCCCTTATCGACCGGCTTGCATTGAAGGGCTTGCAACGGCTAGGGACAGGTTCACCTTTAGCTGAGGAGGAAACCTATTTTAATGCTGGAGACAGAGCTGAGCAGTCCGGTGTGTCGAGACTGCAACGTCTCTCCGAAGAAAAACTTGCCGCCACCCAATTGCTCTTTGAACAGGGAATGTCTGAGAGTGCTTTGGAGATGGTCTTTGCTGCCCTGCTCGCCTGGGCAGCAGACAAGGCAGGGATGGAGGCACCGATTGAACGTTCTGAACTCGGTGTCTGGGTCTATGGCGAGGCCTTGCCCCAGGGATTACTCAATCAGGAACAGGTTGGCCTGCTGATGCGGGCCCTTGGGTTTGTCCAGGGGGGCGTCGCCCCTGAAAATCTGGTACGGGCATTGATCGATGATGCCAGCGCTTTTATCGCCTCCTGAATCCTGCCGTCCTCGTAAAAAGCTTCTTGTATGTTTGCCTGTGGATATTTATCGATTGTGGGGTGAGTACATAAAAGCCCGTCTGAACCAGCGAAGGTACAGACGGGCTTTTGATTTATTGGGTATTAACAGCTTGAGATTCCGCCAGTGGCCTATGTATTCAAGACAGCCTCAAGTTTATTGAAAGTATTTCCTGGTTTCCTGGACAATCACCGGGGTCAGGAAAATCAGACCAATGAGGTTGGGGATCGCCATCAAGCCATTGAGGGTATCGCTGATGTTCCAGACCAGACTCAGTTTAGCCATGGCGCCTACGCCGATAAAGACGATGAAAACCAAACGGTACGGTAGAATCGATTTTACGCCAAAGAGGTACTCCATCGATTTTTCACCATAATAAGACCAGCCCAAGATAGTGGAGTAGGCAAAGAGTGCGATGCCGATGGTAACTACATGGGCGCCGCCCGGCATACCAGCCGCGTAGGCTATGGTGCTCAACTCGGCACCGGTGGCACCGTTGGACCAGCTGTTAGTCAGAATCAGAACCAGACCGGTCATGGTGCAGACCACGATGGTGTCGATAAAGGTCTGGGTCATGGAAACCAGAGCCTGGCTGATGGGGCTGCGTGTCTGGGCCGCAGCGGCGGCAATGGGCGCGCTGCCAAGACCTGATTCATTGGAAAAAACACCCCGGGCAACACCAAAACGAATGGCCATCATCACCGTCGATCCGGCAAAGCCCCCCACGGCTGCAGTGGGACTAAAAGCCTGGTTGATAATGAGCATAAAGGCATCAGGCACTGCACTGATATTGGTCAAAATGATGTAGCAGGAACCAACGATGTAAAAGATGATCATAAAGGGGACAAAGATGCCGGTGAACTGGCCGATTTTTTTTATGCCGCCCAGTACAACCAGGGTGGTTCCCGCCATAAGCACAAGACCTGAGACCCAGGTGGGGATATGATAGGTGGCCTGCATGGCATCTGCCACCGAGTTGGCCTGCACCATGTTGCCGATGCCAAAGGCGGCACAGGCGGCAAAGATGGCAAAAATGGTGCCCAGCCAGGGCATGTTGAGCCCCCTGGAGATGTAATACATCGGGCCACCGCTCATCTCGCCGTTTTCATCGACCACTCGGTATTTGACAGCGAGTACCGCCTCAGAATACTTGGTAGCCATGCCGACAAGGCCTGTGATCCACATCCAGAAAAGAGCACCGGGGCCACCCGAGGCGATAGCGGTGGCCACGCCAGCAATGTTACCGGTGCCAACCGTTGCCGAAAGAGCGGTCATTAATGCCTGAAAATGGGTGATGTCGCCTGGTTGATTGGTCTTTTCTTTGCGTTTGATCAGGGCAAGGTAGAGGGCGTGCCCAAGTTTTCTAAATTGGAGACCGCGTAAGGCGATGGTTAACCAACATCCCGTCCCAACAAGTAATATCAACATTGGGGGACCCCAGGCAAAAGAGCCAATTTTTCCCACAATGGCATCCAGTTGATTGTAAAAATCCATTCCAGCACTCCTCGGTTGAATTATGAAAGCCTTGAAAATCATACAAGGCCCTGTCGCGTATCACCAAACCCGTTTCTCGGACAGCCTAAGGCAGCGTCCTCAGTGTCTTTACGAGAAAGACAAATGTCGTTGACCCATATCAGCGCGTCAAAAAGAAACTACCATACCGAGGTTGATTCCATTCGTCAAAAAAATGGAACTTCAGATGTCCAAATTTTGAACCTGATGGTGGAAGACCCTACCGTCGCAGGCACTGTCAACCGATAGAAACAAAAATGAATTTTTACATTGGACACAGAAAAACGCAGTGACAACTGAAATTAATGCATAAGGTAGAGTACGATGCGCCCTTCTGGGCCTCTCTCTGATACTGCTTGCCTGGAACCTGGCCTTAGGTTGTTTGTCGCTGGCATGCTGACTGTGAAAATTTTTCCTTACTTATTCCTCTTCGTATGTTTACTGCTTCTGTTGCCCTGGCGGTTGGGCTGGTTCTCTTGATTTGGAGTGCGGATCGTTTTGTTGAAGGGGCGGCTGTCACTGCCCGTCATCTGGGGATGCCCTCTCTCTTGATCGGAATGGTCATTGTCGGATTTGGAACCTCAGCGCCGGAAATGGTGGTTTCGGCTCTGTCTGCATCCCAGGGAAATCCAGGTATTGCTCTGGGAAATGCCTATGGTTCCAATATTACCAATATTGCTTTGATTCTGGGCTTGACCGCGGTGATACGTCCCATCGTTGTCCATTCCCAGGTGTTGAAAAAAGAGTTGCCCCTGTTGCTTGCGGTGACGGTTATGGCGGGCTGGCAACTCGCTGATGGGGAGATCTCCCGCATCGATGGTTGGAGCATGTTGGCAGTATTTGCGATATTGATGGGGTGGGCTATCCGTCAGGGGCTGCAGTCTTCCGGAGACTCTCTGGGGGTTGAAGTGGAGCACGAAGGGGGGGAGCTGAAAATGTCTCTTGGGCAGGCGCTTATCTGGCTTCTTGTCGGCCTGGTTGTTTTGGTTGTCAGCTCACGTATGCTTGTCTGGGGGGCAGTGGAGGTCGCCCGTTCACTAGGAGTCAGTGATCTGCTTATCGGTTTGACCATTGTTGCCATCGGTACATCTCTGCCGGAGCTGGCAGCAGCGATTGCGGCGACGAGAAAAGGAGAACATGATTTGGCTCTGGGCAACGTCATGGGGTCGAATCTTTTCAATACCTTGGCTGTGGTTGGTATAGCCGGCACCATACACCCCATGTCTGTGGGGCCCGAGGTGTTTTCCCGTGATCTTATGGTGATGGCCGGGCTGACCATCGCACTCTGTGTTTTTGGCTATGGATGGCATGCGCCGGGGCGCATCAATCGCTGGGAAGGTGCCTTCTTATTGCTTGCCTATGTCGGCTATACCGGATACCTGGTACAGCATTTATTGAGCTAGTTGACTCTTTAACCTGATTGAGGAGGTCTTCTGATTGCCTATTCTCACGAGTGAATCGTGCAATGATAACGATCGCACCAGGACAGCTTCAGGCGAAGGTTGTGGATATGGGCTTCAATACGGTTAGACGCTTGAGCTGAGGCCCGGGCTGTGTCGGACTCAAGAAATTGAGTCAGTTCAAAAGTCGCACAGGCACTTATTTCTCCCAACTGGCTCCCGGGAGTCAGAAGGGCGAGGGGCAAATTTGCACAGGTTACATCTGCTTGCAGGGCTAGCGTTGTCCAAAATTGTATGATGCGACTGCTTTTGGAACAATGGCCGATGTTGATCACCGGTGAGAGAGCAAGGTAATCACAGCTTTCTGCCAAACCATCTCCGGCAAAGGTAAAAACATCCTCTTCCAGCAATCCTGCTCGGGCTGCGGTACAGTCTGAAACCAACACAAGAATGTCGCGCTGCAGCAACTTCCGCATGAGTGCTGCCTGAAAAGCGTCGAATTCGGCAGTGGGGGCATTCCCGTCGTCACCCACCATGCAAACCATCCCCCGTAAGCGGCCTGCTTTCAGAGCGTTGAGTAGAACCTTGGGCGACTCCAGGTATGCTTCCAGAGCTGTCTCTTCCTGAAAAGCGTTACAGGCGCATGCACTGCACTCCAGAAAGGGGAAATCAATGTGGGGATCCATGCTGGAAAAAACAGCTGGGCTCTCTTCTCTCTGTTCGCACACTACGTTTTGACATTCTCTCGTCATGGAGCTTCTCCTACTCTTTGTCTGTGCCACAGCCGGAAACTCTCTTTTGTTGGATGTCTGAGGAATTCGGCGGTCAGGTGTAGATTGTTTATATTTCGCTAAACACTACAACGAATTCTGTGAGAATGTCTGTCATCTGTGTGACAACTGTTTAAAAATATGTTCAAATATTGATTCGTCTTTCCGGATTTTTTCTTACAAATATGTTGGTTTTGTTCAAGCGAGAGGAAAGAACAGGCCCCATAAGTAATGATTGATGGGGCCTGTTTTCAATAGATGGGCAGCAAGGCTCAGTTGAAAAACGAAAAAATTTTCCTGGTTACTCCTTCTCCAAGGCAAGTGGCAAAGACCTGAAAAAATGTTCGTCCTGTAGCGGGACCTGCCCGCGACAAATTTTCGATCGTTTATCGGTGGGGCAGCTTACCGTTCCCAATACGCCTTTTTGACCTTACCCTCAGGCGGTTTGTCACCTGGTCCCTCGGCAACTGAGTGGTATCTGGGGAGTCTAGATTTTGACTCCGTGAGTTTGAGAAAAACGGATCTCTGCATGATGCTTCTGCTGTTCCAGATTCAGGACGAATACACTTAGGGCTCATATCCTTGAGGAAGATGGGCGCTGCCCAGAACACAGGGCAGGCCCGTGGCCTGAGTAATTTCTTTGGCAATACGATCAATGTGATCGCAAAAACCACCTGGGGTAAGATCCCATCCTTGATCTGTCTTTCGGGCAAATGTGCAGGTGCAGAGGTGAATTGCCTATGCTCCCTTGGACTTTAATATTTTTTCCAGGTCCGAGGTGTTCTTCCCGGGGACAGCGGCAGGTAAAGACGCCAACAGGGGCGCAGCTTTCATAGTCTGAGAAGCCCTGGTTCGTTTCGGCCAAGGCTTTAGGCAACTGGTCAGCGGACATCTGGTCTCATTTTTTCACAGCGGGTGATTGCACCCCCTGTCATTTTGCCTCCCTGCAGTGCATTCAGAATCGCTGGCTCCACAGCCGTTGTCGCAGCAATTAATCTAAAATCGACGTCCTCCCTTTCCTCCTCCGCACATTCCACGGCCACCTCCTCCCCCCATGCCTCTACCGCCGCCCATACCGCGACCACCACCTCCCATTCCCATGCCTGCACCGGCCATGGAGGGGGATTCACTCCCTTCAGTTGCAGGTGCCGTTGATTGGGAAGATGTCCCGCCGGTGGCTTGTCCACTGGTTTTAAACTGCTCAACCGCTTCTCGGACCGTGCCGGATTGGCCAGTGATTAGCTGAACCCCGGATCCACTGAACACATCTCCGGCCTTGGGGCCCACGCTGCCGGTGAGGACCGCTTGCACGCCTTTGGAAAGGACAAAGCTTGCCGACTGAATTCCAGCCCCACCTGAGGCATTCATGTTTTCATTGGGGTAGGCGTCAACTTGGTTCGTTTCCGTATCTACGATAAGAAAATAATCACTTCGGCCAAAACGAGGATTGATCATGGCGTCAAGATTGGCACCATGAGCACTGATTGCAATTTTCATAAGATCTCCTGGTCTTTGTTATGGTTTTCTGGAGTTGTATGGTTAAAGAAAAGTAAGCTACGTCTAAAATTTTACATACAATCTACAGGAAAAAGCAAATATTAGCAAAGACAATCAGTTGTGGTGCCTTAGAAGGGGAAAGGATAGTTGTTGCGTCACTCGCTATGAGATAGAGGCTAAGGAAGAGAGGTGGGTAAAACAAAAAAGCCCGTCAGCAAAACTGACGGGCTTTTCTCTATATGGCGTTCCCAACCGGATTTGAACCGGATTTGCCGGCGTGAAAGGCCGTCATAAATGGTGTGTTAAACGAAACTACAATAAGATAAGATGAATAAAACTAAAAAAACTATCAAAAAGATAGAGCTAACTCACCAGTCTGCCTAATTCTCCCGCTAACCAAGAAATCGCGGTCTGGTCCTATTCATTCTCTTCATCTGGAAATCGCTCAAATTTTTTCACCGTTTCCAAAGCATCATCCCAGTTCGCTTTGTTCGAAATGAAAATATGTCCATCTGGCTTTTTTTCCAATTTACAATCCAGGCTTCCCGCCGGTACAACCAGAAGCTTGCCGTCCATTTGTACATTGGGTAGAGCAGACCCACATGTCACGCAGAATGCTTTTACATGACTGGATTTCTTCACTTGAAATAATCGTACATTGTTTTCGCCTTTAATCCATTCAAGTTTGGCTGATGACGAAAACAAATTTGCTGCATGTGCAGATCCTGTATCCTTCTGGCAGTAGCGACAATGACACAAAAAGAAACTTTCAAATTCACCGACAACTTTATATTTAACAGTTCTACATAAACATGATCCCAAATATTCCATTTAACCAAATCTCCAACACACAATCAAAACTCAAAAAGGATCTTCAACAATTTAACCATGAACGTACGCATAACCGTACGTGGCGGAGTTAATGCGATGGTTAACTGGTTATTATTTATTCTCAATTATTTCAATGTCTGACCATTTTCCCTTGCCCCCGACTTAATCCAGTTTTTCAAATGTGACTTGGCCCGTTGGTATAAAATTTTATCGAAAATTTCTGGGTCGTACAGATAAAGGCAATGCCGAATGGACGTATAAGGGCTGAATGTTCTGTTTGGATTTTTCGATAGAAAATAATCACGGTATTTTTGAACGGTTTTCAAATATTCTGCCAGGCATTTGTGAAGATGGGACTTATGAAACCGACTGTCCAGCTTCAAGATATCATGAACAAAATCGTCGACTTTAAGGTCTTCAAATTCGAATCCCCGGAAGTAATGGCCCGCAACGCGCAGAAAACTAAATGCGTTAAGCGTATTTTCACCGGCTCCGATCGCAAAGCGGGAAGGTGAAGTTACGATTTCTTCCGTCGGTTCAATGGATGATGCCTCCGTTTCTTGTTGAATGAGCGCCTGTGTTGCATTGCGAATTTCTTTGAACTCGCGGTCGGCCAATTCAAACAAAGCCGACAGTGCATTAATCCGCCTTTTCAGATCGTTGGGGATCGATTTTTTATATTTGATTTGGTGATCAAGCACACTCCAGGCATCCTGAATCAAGGTTCTGATCTGCACTTCGACGGGAAAATCGGCATAAGTTTTTTCCGACAGGTTTCTCATCCGGTCACTAATGGTTAGGTCCATGTGAAGGCCTTTATAACCGAATGCATCCTCCGTACTTTCCATCGCCGAAATTTTGTCTGTTACGTCTATAATTTCAAAATGCTGTTTCAGCTCCTCGAATACTCGTTCGATCTGGTCTTCATAAAGGCAGATCACCCTGATGCCGAGCAAGTCAGTGATATAATCCTTAATCTCGTATGCTTGTTCGCGCTCTTCGAGATCATTACGATACTTGCGCCTGAATTTCCGGAGGCACTCTTCTTTATTTTTAACCCGTCCTTCTATTTTTTTTACAACATCGATATTTGATTTTTTTAGCAATGACCTGATGGTATTGCTGTAAGACCTTATAGCTTTTGATAAAAGCTCCTTGTTGCTATCGTAATAGTTCTCAAAGGCGTACTTTTCTTTTTCAAAATCAAGTGAGGACAATTTGGGCCCCTTTTCTATAAACGTCAACTCCTCGTTCATTTATTTCATTTTGCAAGGTCATACAGTTAATGCGATGATCACCGGTTTATCCGGTGTATTATTTTGTGTACGCCCGGCATGGGCGTGATCTAATGGGGTGCATGTCCCCTGTATGTAACCCCATAGCCGTCAGGCTAAGGTATTTTTTTTCAAATTAAATACGAAAGAACAGTAAAATAGTCGCAAAAAAACTTTCAAGGCCCCAGCCTCATAATGGCATTCCCTTTTACCGAGAATGATTACTAATCATTCTCGGAGGTTAGTGGTGGATTGGCTTGATGCTTTTTAGGGAATATACTCGTTTTTTCAGTAAGTTGCATCGTTTTTCGCCATTAAGAGAGTAGAAAAAAACGAATATCAACTAATTGAAGAATCGATTCGGAAACAGCTATCTTGCTTTTTTACTAAGCAGGAAATCGAATCTTTAGCCCGTGAGAGCAAGTTTGTTCAGCGCTCAGGCCAGTTGGGCGGATTCACCTTCCTTTGTCTGCTGGCTTTTAACAGTGATGCATTGGCATTTGAGAGTCTCAATGATCTCACCGTCAAACTGGAATTGGATCACGACATATGCATCAAAAAGCAATCGCTGGACGAGCGCTTTAACCAGCGTGCGGTTTCTTTTCTCACGGCAGCCATCGCTGAACTCTTTAGCAAACAGCTGGCCGGGGGGATGGCGACGTTGATAAGCTGCGACCAATTTGAAAGAATTTTGATTAAAGATTCTGTTTGTTTTCAAATAGATCAATCTTTATCCAAGTTTTACCCCGGTAGTGGCGGCAGTGGATCCGCAGCCAGTGTCAGGATCCAATTTGAATATGATTTAGTCTCCGGCAGTATCGTTGATCTCAGCCTGAATGCGTTTAACGACCAGGATGCAACCAATTCAACACTGACCATTGATGTTGTCAGAGAAGGTGACCTTGTTATTCGTGATCTCGCGTACATGCATCTATCAGCATTGCGAGGTGTCCTGCAGAACCTCGGTGATTTTTTATGCCGTCTGCAAGCCAACAAAAACGTGTATCAGCTTCGTGGAAAGAAAAAGGTTAAGCTGAATTTTTCCCGTATCGTTCGAGCCATGACCGATGCCGGACTCGAAAAATTCGAAGACTGGGTATTTCTTGACCAAAATCTGACATTACAGGTTCGCCTCTTCGTTTATCTGCTCCCTGAAAGGGTTTATCAGGAACGAATACGTAAGGCTCATTTGAATGCCCAAAAGAAAGGGCGGCAATTAGGTAAAGAATTCAAAGCCCGAGCGAGGCTCAACCTATTTATCACGAGTTATGCTCGAAAGTGGTGTTTGAGGGGACTCTAAAAGAAAAATGACGTATCCTGTTGGAAACAGTTCGCCAAAACTCACTTCCAACAAAAAAGGATACGTCATGAGTGAAGGTAAAATCATTTCCCTGAAAAAGCGAGAAGAGATTTCTGAGGATCCGTTAACCGAATTGCTTCGCACCGGTGCCCGGCAATTGATTGCTCAAGCCGTTGAAGCAGAGCTACATGGTTTTCTTCAGGAATTTGCAACGTGCACAGATGCCAGTGGCCGTCGCCAGGTAGTTCGCAATGGCTACTTACCAGAACGGAAAATTCAGACCGGTATAGGCTCCGTGAGTGTCAGGGTGCCGAAAGTTCGGGATAAACGGGGGAAAGGCGTCAAATTTAACTCAGGACTCTTGCCTCCCTATCTTCGAAAAACAAAGAGCATTGAGGAAATGCTGCCTTGGCTTTACCTCAAAGGGATATCTACCGGTGATTTTCAGGAAGCTCTTCAGGCTCTTCTTGGCAAGGATGCCTCCGGGCTTTCGTCCACTACGATCAGCCGTTGCAAGCGTCTTTGGGAAACAGAGCATGAGCAGTGGAGCCGACGCAGATTTGAGAACAAGCGCTATGTGTATATCTGGGCCGATGGCGTGTATTTTAATATCCGCAGCGATGATACCAGGCAATGTATCCTTGTGATTATTGGCGTGACGGAGCAAGGGAGGAAAGAGTTTGTTGCCATCGAAGATGGATACCGGGAATCTGAGCAGAGCTGGACAGAATTACTGGTACGCGTCAAAGAGCAAGGGCTCATCCACTCCCCTAAGTTGGCTATTGGTGACGGTGCCTTAGGATTCTGGAAATCGTTGCACAAGATTTTCCCACAAACAAAACATCAGCGATGTTGGGTACATAAAACAGCTAACGTGCTCAACAAACTGCCTAAAATGGTTCAACCAAAGGTCAAGCAGGCGTTGCACGAAATATGGATGGCGCCGACAAAAAAGGACGCCTTTGAGGCCTTCGAAACAACCATCCAGGCTTATTCGGGAAAATATCCCAAAGCTATGGAATGCCAGGAGAAGGATAAAGAGCAATTGCTCGCTTTCTATGATTTCCCAGCACCACATTGGCAACACATTCGGACATCCAATCCGATTGAATCAACCTTTGCCACAGTACGGCTAAGAACAGATAAGACCCGGGGCTGTGTTGCCCGCCGAACAATCTTGGCCATGGTCTATAAACTGGGAATGAGTGCAGAAAAAAAGTGGCAAAGGCTACGAGGATTCAAGCTCCTTGCAGAGATTATCCGGGGCGTCAAGTTCAAGGATGGGGAGCCTGTCACCCCTTTAACAGAAGACGAACTGAACAGGGCTGTCATTTGAGAGCTATTCTTAAACACCAGACTTGACCATAACTCATTTATCACCTCTGCATCTGAAAAGTTGCTCGATATTCAGAATGCGTGGAAGGCGTACACCTTGCGCTGGCAGATTGAGCTCGTCTTCAAAACCTGGAAATCGCTCTGGAAGATCGATAAGGTCAAGAAGGTGAAAAAGCATCGCCTTGAGTGCTATATTTACTCGAAATTATTCATCATAGTACTCACCCTGAACTGTTTATGGATAACGCATAACCTCATGCGTGGGCTCTATGGTAAAAATCTCAGCTTCTATAAAGCGTTAAAGACCTGGATGAGGTCGATTGACCGGTTCAAAGAGGCATTTTTTAACAAAATAGAAGCTGCGACAGATTTTCTGGTTAAATTCCTCAAATTGAGTTGCCAGAAGCATTTGCTAGAGAAGAAGAAAAATGGAAACTATTCTCCTGAAATCATTCAAGATATTTTGGTTTTGAGAATCGAAGGTGAGCCAATACCTGGTGTGGCTTAATCAGGGCCTCACGGCTTAACCTGACGGCTATGGACCAAACCCCTTGATGCCGTAGCTGGTGTACTCTGCCTGTATCGCATTGATTGCAGTTGATTTGTTGCCAGCATCATGGAGGGTGAGTGCTACGCCCCAGGCAAACGGTTGGGCTGCACCATTGGTATAACCGACAAGAAGTCCGGTGTCCCAGCTTTGAAATGCCTGAGAATTGTTCTCTTTGCCACGATCAAACCGGGTGCATCCGATACTTATGGGATTTACAGGCTCGCCGCCATATACAGTGGCTGCTTTTTATGCTGCCCCCTACATGAAGTATAGCGAAAGCTATTTGCCATAAGTATCGGATGCACCCGATCAAACCCGTAGTTCCCTCCATCAATAAAAAATCCCTGCTGAGAGCTTCCTATGTGTTTTTGCAGTAATTCTGTATCAAAACGTGAAGCGTCAGCCATGGCAATATGCTGAAATTGGACCGAAGACAAGGAGGGGCCAAGGAGATCGAAGATATATGCAACCATGTTTGCAGCATAGAGCTGAAATTCTGGAGACATGCCCCCTGAGGTGTCCAGGTAGAAATCGAGAGGGATGGTGGAGTAGTAGACGGTTCCGCCTCCTAGGCTGTAGTAAAAATCAACGACCTCGGAACTGGTGTCCCGGGTGAGGACGATAACGGAGCCAGCTGGTAGAGTGCTGGCTACTGCGTACCCATGGTTGGACGAGTATACGCCATCCAGTGTGCTGTCATCGATGGTTCCTCCCGGTCCGCTGATGAGCGTCCCTATTGCACCAGGTCCCAGGTCAATGGACGAAGATGTACTGCGCACAAAAGTGATTGAGTTTGCCCCTGGTGGAATGACGGTGGCTGCATCAGTAACATAACGATCGTGAAAGAGCAGGGTGCCGCCGCTCTGTATATAACTGTCGATGCTTGCCAGGTTGTCAGTGAGTGCCAAGGCATAGTTGTCATTGCTGGGGTTAAGAATCCAGAGGGCTTTAATCCCGTTCAGGCTAGCCGCGCTTAGGTCGTTGAGAAGGATAGGTGTGAGCCTGCCAGGGTGATGGCTGTGGCTGCATTGGTATTTGCGGGGTATTCGAGATTGTAATAGCCGATGGATTCCGCTTGTGCTGTCCCCGTAGCGACAATGGTGGCAAGACTTGCGGCTTGTAATGCTTGGGAGAATTTTCCTTTCGTTTGTACCGATTTTTTCATGAATCTCTCTTTTTTTTGGTTGGGTCTGGGAGGGTGAAATGTTCTTTGTTATGCCACAACGTGGCCAAAAGATTTTTTCCGAAATCAGCTAGAGTACTTGATTTCCCAAGATGATTTGGGGGGGGGAATCAATGCGTTTATCAATTGTGTGGAATTTTTATCATCTCCGTCAAGGACTAAAAAAATAGGCTCAGAGGGAAAAGGAAGATTTGGACGCTACATGAGGGAGATGTGGTTCAGGAATATTTTGTTGTGGAATTTCAACCAACAGGGGCAGGGAGGAAGGAGGCAGGAATAAAAAAAAGCCTGTTAACCTTCAAGAGGCTAACAGGCTTTCATATATGGCGTCCCCAACCGGATTTGAACCGGTGTTGCCGGCGTGAAAGGCCGGTGTCCTGGACCTGACTAGACGATGGGGACAGGTCTTGTAATCGTGGTGGGTCGTGCGCGGCTCGAACGCGCGACTCTCTGCTTAAAAGGCAGATACTCTACCGGCTGAGTTAACGACCCCCGTGATTTGGAGAGGCCTATTTACCATGTTCTCTGAAAGGTGTCAATTTAAAAGTTGAGTTGGATACAGTTTTTTTGATTTTTTGAGCGGTAGGGAGCGTTATTTTACTGAATTCTTTGTGGTCACTAGGCCGTATTGCTTGTACAATTCATATATCTTGCGCCTGGGAAAGCCAGGCAGTTCATCAATACAGGGAACCTTGAATAATTGCTTTTTCTACCAATCTCCCGGAGTCTAACGCTTACCTCGTAATTCTCGAAGTCTTCGCTTAGCTGACCTTGATTGAAAAATCTAATTCTTCAAGACACCCTACAGACATTAATCTTTTTAGGAAAATTATGGGGTTATTATCGGGTTCCGCATCGTTGACACGATTTCAGGTTACAGGTGAGCTTCCGGAGTCGTTCTGGGAATTTGCTGCACAGCGTGTTGCGGCATTAAGTTTTAAGGATATCGACGACACCATGGACGAATATTCAATCGGGTGGGTGTCTGTGGCCGACATGTTTGACAGCTCTTTTGCCTACAGCTCCTATGCAGCAGGTGATTACATCACCTTGACCATGCGGGTTGATGAGCGCAAAGTGGCTCCGGCTGTGCTGAAAAAGTATGTGATGAAGGAAGAAGAGCGGATCAAGCGTGAAAAGGAGTTACCGAAGCTGAGTCGCGCTGTACGCCTGGAAATCAAAGAGCGTATTCGTGCCGAGCTTGTTCGTAAATCTCCACCTGTTCCCACAACCTACGATCTCTGCTGGAATCTGGCAGACAATACCTTGCTTTTTTTTTCCACCAGCAAAAAGGCCATGGCCCTGTTGGAAGATCTCTTTAAAGAAACCTTTAATCTCTCTCTTATTTTACAGATTCCCTGGTTGATTGGTTTGCAGATGGTCGATGGGGAGGCCGCGGAAAAATATGAGGAGATGCGTCCTGCCGTTTTACTCTGATTTAAATTCTAGAACGTGCACCTGCATCTGGCGGTGTCGTTGCAGACAATGATAAAGTGCTGTGCGGTGCTGAGCCACTGTCACGGATTCGGGTACCTGACATACTGATTGTATGATGGAGGTAATATGAACAGTTCTTTGCTTGCAGTTCTGGGGGGTGTTGTTGTCCTTGTAATCGTTCTGGTTTTTGTGCTGGTTTTAAAAAAGAAATCTGGGCAGACGTTACCGGAGGTGCAGCCGGAGAGCGAACAAAAAAGTTCTGAGGAAGCGGTAGAGTCGATTCCCCAAGAAGAGGTTTCAGAGCATATCAGCCGGGAAGCGGTGAAGGAAGAGGCTGAGCCTGATGCTGTTGTTCAGGAGGCGGATACCACTGAACAGGTTGGAGTGGATGAAGCAGTCTCAGAGTCGATTGTTGCCAAGTCTGAGCAGGAGATTTCCCCTGTGGTTGAAGAACCGGCTGCTGAACCGGTACCTGTAGAAGAGGAAGTCGCTCTTGATGTTGAACCGGAAAAAGCTCAGGCTGAACCCATTGAAGTAGAGGCACCAGAGCCGCCTGCAACAGATTCAGAAGCGGTCGCTGTGGCTGTCGAAGAAGAGCCGGAAGAGGCCAGGGCTGAAGAAGAGTTGGTTATAGAGCCTTCTCTTGAGGGAGAAGGAGAGGTTACGGCATCCGCTGCTGTCGAGGCGGCCGTCGCAATTGAGGAGCAGGAGGCAGCTGCTGCTGAAGCGGTTGTTGAACCAGAAGAAGAACTCCCAAAAACAGAGGATCTAACCGCTCAGCTCGAGGCACAGCTTGAAGAGGAGCCCTCCGGAAAATCGGCAGACACTGAGATGATGCTGGTTCGTTTGAGCATGGAGGAGTATGCTGAGCGCCTCAATAATCTGGAAAAAAAGCAGCGTGCCGAGCTTGCCGAAGCCATTGCTGCCAACGATGAACAACGTCGGGATCAGCTCCAGCGGGAGCTGGTGGTGATGAACGATCGCCTGGCATTGATTGCCGATACCTATGCGGAGGAGATGGCCCGGTATCAGCAGGTTTTGGATGCCTTGGTCCTCCTGCAAGCCGATGATACGAGCCCCGAGCTGGCGGAAGCCATTGAAGAACTCCAAACCGGTACAACGGAGGCAGCGGCGCAGTATCTTGAAACGCTGAGCCAGAAGGAACATGCTACACATGGACAGGCTGCCTTTTTAGGTGGTCAGCTAGCCGAAAGTCGAGTTGACCTGAACAAGGCCATGGCGCTATATCGCCAGGCTGTATCGCAAGAACAGGATAACCCGGAATTCTTGCGGGCAGCAGGACTCATGGCCCGGAGCCAGTACCGGTATAAAGAGGCACTGCCTTGGCTTGAGCGCTATTGTCAGCTGCTGAAGGCGGACGAACAGGTCGAGCCGACGACCGTGGCCCTCGCCCAGCGGGAGGTGGCCTATACCTTTGTATTAAGCGGCAACTACCAGAAGGCAGGCCCATTATATAAGGAGTCCATGACCGTTCTGGCGCAACAACTGGGGCAGGATCATCCGGAGATGGCACTGAGCTGGCAACAGATCGGTGAGTTTCAGGAGACCATGGGCGAGTATGATAAGGCTGTCTCTCTTTATAAGAAAGCCTTGGCTATTTTAGAGAAGAAACGTGGTTCCGAACACCCGGCGTTGGCTGGAATTCTTCGCAAGCTGGCCGCCCTCTGTGTTGAGTTGGAGCTTGAGCCTGAGGCCGTTCCTTTGTATGAACAGTTGGTTCGTATTCAGGAGAAGGCCCTGCGACCGACCCATCCGCAGCTGGTGATCAGCCTCAACGCCCTGGCTGAGGCCTATCGGCTGCAGGGGCGTTACGCCGAGGCCGAGACCTGCTACGTGAAAACGCTGGCGATCAACGAAGAGTTGCACGGAAAAGAGCACCCCAGTGTTGCTGCCATCTTACAGGAACTGGCCAAGCTCTGTACAAGTCAGAAAAAAACAGACGAGGCGCAGGCCTACCAGGATCGGGCATCGGCTATTTTTCAAAAGACCGTTGAGGCTATGGAAAAACAGGAAGGTAAAGAGGAAGCACTGACACTCGAGTTGTAGTAAAGGATTTTTGCGCAAATGGCGTATTCGTGTTATTCAGAGCACCCAAGAAGGTGGCTGTCAGCCCAGAGGTATGTTTAATTTATGGATCTTGTTGATCTTATTCAGGAAAAGAGATTTCTAGGTCAGGAATTCCTGGCCTGGCTGTGGTTTAAGTCGGAGGAGCGCGGCGGGAGTGTGGATGTTCCCGGTCGGGGCGATGTGCTTGTTATTTTTGAAAAGCACATGCTGCTTGAGTATGGCGAAGGAGAAGCCAGTGAAAAGGTTATCTGCCGCGGTCTGCAGACAGAATTGCGCGAGGCACGCGCCGGGCTTGGCCTGGCCAAAAAGCCGGAGCAGGCTCGTATCCGCCTGGGATATGGTGAATACGAGTTTGGGGTGACTTTATCTGCCGCCATATTTGAGTTTCGTAATATCCGCCTGCCCAAGACTGTGGACTCTGCCGATGAAGGCAAGGATGCCGAAAGTACAGAGGGGCGCATCTTAGAGCGAATCGCACTGTTTGAGCAACTCACCGGGTTGATTGGTGATCTTTTTCGCATGTTTATCAAAATCAGGGCCTCAAATCTTTGGAATGAGGAACTTGTTAAAATTCGCGCCTGGATAGAATCAGGCACCCACCAGTGATACTATTTTAACCGCATATAGACTATGGAATTTGAAACCGTGATCGGGCTGGAAATCCATGCCCAGATGAAGACCAAAAGTAAAATTTTCTGCGGCTGTTCCACCGAATTCGGCGCACCGCCCAACACGCATACCTGCCCGGTTTGTCTGGGAATGCCCGGATCTCTCCCAGTGCTCAACCGGCAGGTGGTGGAGTCGGCAATTAAACTTGGCCTGGCCACGGAATCGACCATCAATCAGGAAAACCGGTTTGCCCGGAAAAATTATTTTTACCCGGATCTCCCCAAGGGGTACCAGATCTCCCAGTTTGAGCTGCCTATTTGCGAGCACGGCCGTCTGGAAATCGAGGTTGAGGGGCAGGATCCCAAGGTCATTGGTATTACTCGCATTCATATGGAAGAAGACGCGGGCAAGCTGGTGCATGATGATCGCGACCCCTACAGTTACGTGGATCTGAACCGGACCGGGACCCCCTTGCTGGAGATTGTCAGCGAGCCGGATATGCGCTCACCCGAGGAGGCTGCGGCTTACCTGAAAAAACTGCACGCCATTGTCCGCTATCTGGACATCTGCGATGGCAACATGCAGGAAGGCAGTTTTCGTTGCGATGCCAACATCTCGCTGCGCCCGGTCGGCCAGAAAGAATTTGGTACCCGTACCGAACTCAAAAACATGAACTCCTTTCGTAACGTCCAGCTGGCTCTGGAGTACGAGGTGCGCCGTCAGCGCGACCTGCTTTTGGAAGGTGGCCAGGTGATTCAGCAGACCCTGCTCTGGGATGCGGATAAGGGGCGGACCGAGTCCATGCGTGGTAAGGAGGAGGCCCATGATTACCGCTACTTCCCGGATCCGGATTTGATTCCGGTGCAGGTCGATGATGCCTGGATTGAACGGGTGCACGCGGTCCTGCCGGAGTTACCTGATAAACGATGCATGCGTTTTGTTCGCGATTTTGAACTCAGTGAGTACGATGCCGCCATTCTCACCGGATCGCGCGAGTTGGCAGATTATTTTGAGACCGCCTATCGTGCCTGTGGCAATGCCAAGAAACTGGCCAACTTTATCGGCACCGAACTGCTGCGTGACTACGGAGCCGAGCAGATCGGCCAGTGCCCGGTGAAGCCCGAGGAGCTGGCAACCCTTCTGGTGATGATTGACGAAGGGAAAATCTCCGGGAAAATCGCCAAGACCGTTTTTGCCGAGATGCTTGAAACCGGCAAAGATCCCAAGTCCATTGTCAAAGATAAAGGCTTGGTGCAGATGAGTGATGAGGGCGAGTTGACCGCCTTTGTCCAGGAAATCATTGACGCCAATCCGGATCAGGTGCAGCAGTTCCGTGAAGGCAAGACCAAGGTTATAGGCTTTTTTGTTGGTCAGTTGATGCGTAAGACCAAGGGGCAGGCCAACCCGCAGATGGCCAATGAGCTCTTTCAAAAGGCGCTTTCTGAGTAACCCCTTGGCTCGTGGATAAAGGTCAGTGGCAGCAGAAGGGCGCTGGGCACCGCCAGCGTCTTCGTGATAAATTTCTGGAGTTGGGCATTGACGGCCTCAGCGACAGCGAAATCATCGAATTGCTGCTGACCTTTGGCACACCACGCTCTGACTGTAAAGAGGCCGCGCGGGCAGCCCTTGCACGCTTTACCACCCTGCCTGCAGTGCTTGATGCTGCCCCCACCGAGTTGCAGCAAATCAAAGGCATTGGGCCCAAAAATGTTTTTGCCCTCCAGTTTATCCAGGGCGTTGCCCGCAGGTACCTTAAGCAACGCATTGTTGGGAAGAAGTACGTCCATTCTTCTCGTGCGGTGGCCGACTATCTCATTCATGCTATGCGCGGCCTTGAGCATGAGGTGCTGATGGTGGTCTTTCTTGATGCCGCCCACGCAATCATTGAATCATCGGTGGTCAGCCAAGGCACTGTGACCGTCAACACCGTCTATCCGCGCGAGCTGGTGAAGGCCGCCCTGGCCCGTAACGCCAGTGCACTGGTTCTCGCCCATAATCACCCCTCCGGCAGTCTTACCCCTTCACCCCAGGACCGGCAATTGACCCGTTCCCTGCATCTGATTTGTTCGTTCATGCACATCAACCTGCTTGATCATTTGATTATCGGTAGTGGTGAACAGGTGTACAGCTTTGCCGATCAGGGCATCATGGCCGAGATCCGTGAAGAGTGCCTCCGTATCCTCCAAGAGAACCCGTGATGGATCTTGTGCGCCAGGCCGGACTCTATATTCATATTCCTTTTTGTCAGAGCAAGTGCCACTACTGCAGTTTTTTTTCTTTTGTCCCAGGAGTGGGGCAGCGCCAGAAATTTATTGCGGCCTTACAAGCGCAGATAGAGCAGGCGGCCACCCTTACCGAGGTGGCTCCCCTGTCTTTTGCGACCCTGTTTTTCGGGGGCGGCACACCCTCCCTGCTTGCACCCACCGTCCTGGCGGAGCTGCTCGGACTCTGCCGCCAATTGTTTTCCTGGAGTTCACAGGTCCCTGAAATATCAATCGAAGTAAATCCCGGCACTATTGATGCGAGTGGGCTGGCTACGCTACGCCAGGCTGGATTCAATCGTCTTTCCATAGGCATTCAGTCCTTAAACGATGCTGAACTTGTCCGTTTGGGGCGCATCCATTCGCGGGAGCAGGCCCTCTCCACAATAAAGACGGCCCGTGAGGTCGGTTTTGACAACATCAGTTGCGATCTGATGTACGGGCTGCCGCTTCAGTCGCCAGCGTCCTGGCGCACAACGCTTGCTGCGTTACTTGCCCTCCAGCCTGAACATCTCTCCCTCTATGAGTTGACCCTGGAGAAGGGGACGCCATTTGGGGAGTCGCTGCAAGGCGGTAGCGGTCAGATTCCTGAGGAAGAGGCTGTGCTGGAGATGATGGAAGACACCCAGCGGCTCACCGCTCAGGCCGGATTGGAGCGCTATGAAATCTCCAATTATGCCTGTCCAGGCAGGCAATGCCAGCATAACTGCAATTATTGGCACAATGGAGAGTATCTGGGGCTTGGCCCGGGTGCTGTTTCCGGGCTTGCTGGACAGCGTCTGGTTGCTGTGACCGATCTAGAGGCGTATGTGCATCGGGTCCGGCAGGGAGAGTCGGTCTGGATCGAGCAAGAGCAACTCGAATCTGAGGCCGCCTTTCGCGAAACCGTGGTTATGGGGTTGCGTATGACCACTGGTGTCTCTGTCTCAAGGCTGCATGCCCGATTTGGTATAGACCTCGTCCCCTATTACGGTGACACGCTCAGGCAACTGATCCGGCAGGATCTGCTGAGCTTGCAGGGAGACCGCCTCTTTCTTACTCCCTCAGGTCTTCCCTTGGCAAACAGGGTGATGGCCGAGTTGGTTTAATTCTGTATTTCCTCTTTTTCTCTCCCGTCTTGCAAGAAAACTGAATCACTCCTCAGTCAAAACAACCGCTAAATGCGGCAATTACCTGCTGCTCTCTCTTGCCTTCTCGGCCGGTGCGGAGTAAAAGATACGGTTGTGTCGTTTACGCTCTCTTGAATGAGGGCGCATTCATTCTTTTTGTAACGGCCAATAGAGGCGTAGCCTTCGTACGCCAAGAAGTGGAAGTAGAGATGAAAGCCCCTGCGGATTGATTGAGCGTAGTTCGTCCCAGGGAACCCAGCTGGTGTGTTGTTTGTCTGTCGGATGGTCCGGGTTTACCGGTCCCCCTCATAGTCGTCGTATCATTCAAACAAGGAGCAACATTATGGCAGGTTTTGTGTATCAGGATCCCTTCCCCCTCGGTAAAGATGAGACCCAGTTTCGTTTGTTGGAAGGTTCCGACAAGTATGTTTCCACAGAGACCTTCAACGGTCAGGAAGTACTCAAAGTTGACCCCGAAGGTCTGAAAGTATTGTCCAATCAGGCCATGCGGGAGGTTTCCTTCCGGCTGCGTCCGGCCCATAACGAGCAGGTCGCCAAAATTTTTGCAGACCCAGAGTCCTCGCGTAACGACAAAGAAGTGGCCTTTGCCATGCTGCGCAACGCTGAAGTTGCTGCAAGCTATGTACTGCCCGTCTGTCAGGATACCGGTACCGCCTGCGTGGTGGCCAAAAAAGGTGAGAATGTCTTCACCGGCTGTGATGACGCCGAAATGATTTCTGCCGGTGTCTACACCACCTACACCGAAGAAAACCTGCGCTACTCCCAGAATGCGCCGGTGAGCATGTACGAAGAGGTTAATACCAAGACCAACCTTCCGGCTCAGATCGATATCTACGCCACCCAGGGTGCGGAATACAAGTTCCTCTTCCTGGCAAAGGGTGGTGGCTCAGCCAATAAAACCTATCTCTATCAGGAAACCAAGGCACTGCTGAATCCCGGCACCCTGAAAAAATTCCTGGTCGAGAAAATGAAAACCCTGGGCACCGCTGCCTGTCCGCCCTACCATATCGCCTTCTGTATCGGGAGCACCTCGGCTGAGAGCTGTCTCAAGACCGTGAAGTTGGCTTCAGCTAAATACCTGGACAACCTGCCCACCACTGGCAATGAGCTTGGTCGTTCCTTCCGTGACCTGGAGCTTGAGAAAGAGCTGCTGGAAGAGGCCCAGAAGCTTGGCCTGGGCGCTCAGTTTGGTGGTAAATACTTTGCCCATGACATTCGCGTGATCCGTATGTCCCGCCACGGCGCATCCTGTCCGGTGGGCATGGGCGTTTCCTGTTCTGCAGACCGTAATATCAAGGCCAAGATCAATAAAGACGGTTTGTGGATTGAGCAGATGGATGCGGATCCCGGTCGTCTGATTCCTGCTGAATACCGCGATCGCACAGGTGGGCATCAGGTCACCATCGATCTCAATCAGCCCATTAAAAATGTCCTGGCCGAGCTGACCAAGCATCCGGTTTCAACCGTGCTCTCTCTGACCGGCACCATTATTGTTGGTCGTGATATTGCCCATGCCAAATGGAAAGAGCTGCTCGATGCCGGCAAGCCATTGCCCGAGTACCTCAAAAATCATCCGGTGTACTATGCCGGTCCTGCCAAAACCCCGGAAGGTAAACCCTCTGGTTCCTTTGGCCCGACCACGGCTGGCCGCATGGATAGCTATGTGGGCCTGTTCCAGGAAAATGGTGGTTCCATGGTAATGATCGCCAAAGGAAACCGCTCACAGCAGGTAACCGATGCCTGTCAGAAATTTGGTGGCTTCTACCTGGGCTCCATTGGTGGCCCGGCTGCCCTGCTTGCAGAAGAGAACATCAAGAAAGTTGAGTGTATCGACTATCCTGAATTGGGCATGGAAGCGGTTTGGAAAATCGAAGTGGTCAACTTCCCGGCCTTTATCCTGGTGGATGACAAGGGCAACGACTTCTTTGACGGTTTGCTGTAAGCATACAAAGACTGTGAGCACCTATTCATGGTGTTCATCATATGCATATTGAATGTGCCGGCAGTGGGGAGAGCTCTCGCTGCCGGTTTTTTTATCTAGTGTCCGTTCAGAAACGGTCTTTTTGCCCAATTTCTACGTTATGCTTAAAATTTTATCCTCGAAATATTTGTCATATGCCTGCGGTAAAATTTTGCGCATGCCTTGAACTTGAACAAAAATCCTCATTTCTGAACGGACACTATTAAGGATGGAGTATGGATGACTTAAAGACCTCCGAAGCCTGGCGTATCTTTCGTATTCAGGCGGAATTAATTGATGGCATTGAAACCTTGAATGATCTTGGTCCGGCCGTTTCTATTTTTGGTGGGGCCCGCTTTGCAGAGGATTCCCAATACTGTGTTGCTGCGCAAGAAACGGCCACCCTGCTCACGAAAATGGAGCTTGCGGTCATAACAGGTGGTGGCCCTGGGATCATGGAGGCCGCCTCGCGCGGTTGTTTTGAGGCGGGGGGAACCTCGGTGGGGCTCAATATCATCCTGCCGCGCGAACAACATCCCAACCATTTCCAAAATCGCAGCCTCACCTTTCGCTATTTTTTTATTCGAAAACTGATGTTTGTCCGTTATGCTATGGGCTATGTGATTTTTCCCGGTGGTTTCGGGACGATGGATGAATTTTTTGAGTCGCTTACCCTGATGCAGACCAAGAAGATTCGCCGCTTTCCCATTATCCTCTACGGAACCGAGTACTGGCAGGGGCTTGTCGACTGGATCCGCGCACAACTTCTCCCCCATAAATCCATCGCAGAAGACGATATGCATCTGTTTCACCTGGTGGATTCGCCCAATGAAGTGGCTGAGATTATGAAAGAATATATCAAACAATGCCAGCAGTATGAGGGAGATCAACGGCGAATTACCTTTTAGACATATCCTGGATGCGCAGTGGAGCTGCCGGTGCTTCTTGTCGAAGATTGTCGTTATAAACAAGAAAAAAATTGTATCTGGAGGATGCGTTGAATTCAAAGCTCACAAGTTTGTTTGCGCGTAGAAGTATTCGAAAATATACCCAGGAGCCTATCCCTGCTCCTTTGATAAACGATCTACTGGAAGCCGCCATGGCTGCACCATCGGCAATGGGCAAGAATCCCTGGCAGATTGTTGCACTCCAGACACGCGAGAGTATTGATAAGCTTGCCTTCTGTTTACCCAACGGCAAGATGCTTGCTGGAGCCACAGCGGCCCTGTTAGTTTGTGGCGACATTAATCAGGCCCATGACAAGGAACTCTCCTTTCTCTTGCAGGATACCAGCGCCGCCATCGAAAATATTCTTTTGGCTGCAAGTATGCTGGGACTCGGTGCCTGCTGGCTGGGGATTCATCCCAGAGAAGAACGAATAGAAGCCGTGCGTACAACCTTTTGTTTACCTGAAGGGATACTACCCGTGGCTGGTATTTCACTGGGGTGGCCAGATGAAGAGAAAGAACCTCGAACCCGCCTGCAAGCAGAGCAGGTGCATTTTGAACAGTGGTAACCAGGAAAGGAGGTTTTTGCTGAAAGCTATTTGGGGCAAGTTTCAGGTCTTACCGATCGGAAAATATAATTATTTAAAACACCTGCATAGGGTGGTTTTGTCGTTTCCGGAGAGCTGAAAAACTTGATTTGAACGTGGCTATCCTTTAAATTGCCTGGGAGAGAACACACCTTCGGTGTGATGAAAAATTCCGCTTGTTTTTTCACAAATTTGACTGTCGGTTCATTGCGACATTCGACTGTAGGCTGCATCGTGCTCTTTCGTATGATCTTGGAGTGTTTTTCACCGTTTTTAACAAGCAAAATAAAGCGTTAGCTTATTTCTTTTTGTTCTGAAGCTTTGCACGCGCTTGGCACTCAGCTCAAGCACTGGTGGTGTCTGTTGCACGGAAAAGCCTGAGCTGGGGTGCGGGGCGTAGATAAAAAAGCAGCATACAATTTGTTGCTTGTGGATAATTTGGTAACTACTTGGAAAAACATCTTATTTTTTAATGGATTGCTCGGTGGGAATTTGCATTCGCACGGTGTTTTTCCATGGCGTAACCGTTCTTCAAAAGCAGGATATAGAGATATTTTTTGGCATACTTACTGCTGAGGTCCTTTGGTGCCCCCGTCAATCTAAAGGGCATCTTGAATAATTGCTTTTTCTGCCAATCCCGGCGTCATACGTAAAATTTTATCCTCGGAATATTAGCTATATGCCTGCGGTAAAATTTTACGCAATCCTCGAAGTCTGCGCTTATCTGGCCTTGATTGAAAAATCTAATTATTCAAGACACCCTAAAATCCAAGGAAAAGAATGTTTTCTCTCTTCGTTAGAGTTCTTGCTTTCATATTTTGTTGTTTGCCTGCCCTTATTTTTGCATCTGAACCCCAGTCCATCCATATCGAATGGGGGTATACCCCTCCTAGTGAACCAGCAGTAACTGGTTTTAACCTCTATCAGGAGGGGGTATGTGTCTGCGAGGTGGAAGATGGTGAGGCGAGTTCAATGGACTGTACCGTTACCTTGGAATCCGACCCAACCAATTTCACCCTGACAGCAACCTTTGCCGACGGCACCGAGAGCCCCCACTCCGCCCCGTTTGCTTTTTTCAAAACCGGGAGTACCGATACCGATACAGTAAATGCGAGCGAAGGTACTGATTCTGCCCCCGTTATTGTGTTAACGGCCAGTCTGGCCGAGGACATCTCCCCTCTCACCGTCTCTTTTGATGCCTCTAATTCATATGCCCTTTTACAGGGGGGGCTCTCGAGTTATACTTGGAATTTTGGCGATGAAAACAGTGGAGAAGGTGCACTCATTACCCATACATATACTACAGCCGGTACCTATACGGTTTTGCTCGTAGTCACTGACTCCCTTGGCAATCAAAGCTCCCTGAGTAAGCAGGTTGTTGTCTCCGATGTTGATTCGACGACTGTGCCGGAAAATGCTGCACAGGCCTCTGATCCTGAAAATTCAGATGCGAGTGATGGGGGGACGACAGACTCCGCATCTGGTGACTCCGCTCTGGTCAATCTGCACCTTGAGGTCGGAGATGTCGTGGTCACCACTGCCTGGAATCATGTCAGCTTTGAAGAGCCGTACGAGCAGCCCATTGTAGTTACAGGACCGCCGAGTTCGCGGGATGCTGATCCCTGTGTGGTGCGTATTCGCAATGTTACCTCAGAGGGGTTTGATATACGCATTGCAGAATGGACCAATCAAGATGGAGTGCATGATGCCGAACGGCTCAGTTATCTTGTCCTTGAAGAGGGGAGGAGCCTCCTGGAGGATGGATCAATGGTAGAGGCGGGAGCATTTGCCGGAAATACAACATGGCAGAATATTCCCTTCTTGAGCTCATTTCCCTCTGTCCCCGTGGTTTTGGCAAGTGTGTGTTCGATAAACAATGATCTTCCCGTAATCGGCAGGGGTGTCCCGTCGACCTCAGGGTTCTCTTTTCTCCTGCAGGGGGCGGAAAGTGAGAAAAATACGGAGAAAGCAGAGGAGATTGTCCATTATGTCGCCTGGGAACCTGGGCAGGGAGAGCTCGGTGATGCCCAGGTTGAGGCGGTTTCAGAAGCAGCAACCTTGACTGATGCGTGGGAGGAGGTTGCGTTTGCTGAAAATTTTTTACAGGCACCAGCACTTTTTGTCGCAATACAGTCAAAATTAGGAATGGATACAGTGACGCCTCGTCTCGGGAATATTTCTCGAGAGAAATGTAAAGTACAGCTCCAGGAAGAACAATCTTTGGACGAAGAGACGAGCCATATAGGCGAACAGGTTGCCTATCTGGCTTTTGCCGCCACTGCCCCTGTTCGTCTTGCAACATTCAATTGGACGTATAATCAGGATTATAAAGATGAAATCCTCGGGTTCCGTGTTTTTGCAAATGACGAGGAACTTTGCGATACCTATGATATTGAAGCACGTTCTTTGAGTTGTATCATGATCGAATCAGCAGGAGAAACCCGGTTTTCTATAGCCACCATTGACGCAGAGGATGATTTGGGGGCAACATCCAACATTATCTCGTACAATACTGGTGCAGCTTCCCCCCGTTTGGCCACTTTTTCTTGGGATTTTGAGCAAACTGAGGAAAAGAGCATTGCAGGATTTGCAATACTTGTGGATGGAAAAACGCTCTGCTCAACCGATGATCCGAGTGCAAGGGAACTCACCTGCACAATGAACCAGCCAACAGAGACCGCTTCCTTTACCGTTCGGGCAATCGTAAACGAGGGCGAACTCAGTGCTTCATCCAACAGTATCACCTACACCCCCTGAATCCGTAGCGCTATCGAAACAGGAAAAGGGCCAAGGAATGCAAATTCCTTGGCCCTTTGTCTTTGAATCCGTAACAGCGAGCGGGGAGTTACGACTGGCTGTACTCTTTGCGGTAGGATTCAGCCAGGAGGGAAATGTAATGAACCACGTCCTGTTCACCACCACAGCGGTTCACATTATCTAAAAGCTGCATCATGCAGGCGGGGCAACCTGTGGAAACGGTATCCGCTTGGGTTGCTTTGATATCATCAGCTTTTTTCTGGCCAATGGCTGAGGCGGTCTCGTAATGGGAGATAACATAGGAACCACCACTGCCGCAGCAGGCATCCGGAGCCTTCATCTCCTTAAAGGTCAGGCCGGGGATGGATTTGATGATTTCCCTCGGCTCGACAAACACCTTCATCGACTTCTTCAAATGACATGAGTCATGGTAGGTTACTGTTTTCTCAATACGACCTTTGGGCTGACGCAGCTTGATGACTTTGGTCAGAAAGGTGGAGATGTCGCAGGTTTTGGAGGCCCACTTTTGTGCCTTGGGACCATAGACCGGGTCACTTGCGAGCAACTCTACGTAATCATGCTGCCAGGCTCCGCCGCAGGAACCGCAACCGGTAATCAGATAATCGCAGCCTGTAGCCTCCATGGTGTCGATGTTTTTTCGTGCCAGCTTGCGGACAGTGTCGATGTCGCCATGAACCAGAACCGGTACACCGCAGCAGTTCTGCTCTTTGGGGATATGCACCTCCACATGATTGGCGGTCAACACATCAATCAGGTCTTTTCCCGCATCCGGGTAAAAATAATTGAGGGAATCGCCCGTGAAAAAGGCAACTTTAATAGTCGAGCCCGGCGCACGAACGACTTCAGGCACCTTATCACGCAGAGGCATGATGTTCAGTGAGGGCATCTGACGTCCGTCATCAAAACCAAACTGCGAGCCTACCTTGGTAAAGGGGGAGCGGGGAGCTATCGCTTTGCCGCCTTTCTCGGAACGAAATGCTAAACCCTGCATTGCTGCCCCGACACGAAGTCCGGCATCAAAAAGTTTGGGGTGCTTGAGGGTTGAGAAAATAGCCTTTTTGAGCCAGGGAAGACCATTTTTCCGTACCAGTGCAGCACGCAGGGCCAGCATAATGCGATCAAAGTTGACCTTGGTCGGGCAGTTGGTCATGCAGGACTTGCAGACCAGGCAGTTGAAGAGCATCTCATAGACCTGGGGATCGTCGAGTTCAAGATCTCCTGCCAGCACTGCTTCGGCCACGGCAATTTTGGAGCGGGTTACTGCTGACTCGACCTTATCTGCCCCGTAAACAGGGCAGACGGCCATGCAGTTTCCACACTTCATGCATTTGTCCAGTTCTTCCTGAACAATGGCAAGTTCGTCGTGATAGGTTTTATCTGTTACCGCCATGATTAATTCCCCCGTACAGGAACCATTTTTCCGGGATTGAGCAAGAAGTCAGGGTCCAGGGACTCTTTAAGGAGTGCCATCAGATCCACACCGCTCTGTCCCAGTTCATCACCGAGATATTTCATCTTGGCCACGCCAATGCCATGCTCGCCGGAAAGAGTGCCGCCAAAATCAAGGGCTGCCTTGAAGATCTCGTCAACAGCTTTGTGCATACGGCCCATCTCCTCCTCATTGTTTTTATCGCAGAGGATCGTTGGATGCAGGTTCCCGTCGCCAGCGTGACCAAAGGTACCCAGGGTCAGATCATATTTTTTGCCAATCTCCTGGCAGATGATCAACATGTCGGTGATGCGGGAGCGGGGGACGGTGGCATCTTCAAGGATAACTGTGTTGTTGAGTGAAGCCAGCGCGGGCAGGGCGTTGCGGCGGGCGGTCCAAAGCGAATCGCGCTCCTGGTCAGATTCGGCTGCCTTGAGATCACCGTTATTTTCAGTCACCACGCGCATGACTGAATCTGCCTCGGTGGTGACCACATCCTCAGACATGCCGTCTACCTCAATCAAGAGCAGAGCCTCTGCATCGGTGGGCAGGCCGATATTGGCGAAATCTTCAACGGTCTTGATGGTCATGCGGTCCATGATCTCAAGGGTCGCGGGAATGACCTGGGCTGCAATGATGCCGGCAACCGCGTTGCCTGCATCGGTCAAGGTTTTGAAAACACCCATCATGGTGCGGCGGTATTTAGGCGCAGGGATCAGTTTTGCAGTGAGTTCAGTGATGATTCCCAGGGTACCCTCGGAGCCTACGAACAGGTTGGAGAAATCATAGGCCGTCACGTTTTTAACGGTCTTGCCGCCAAAGCGTACTTTTGCTCCGTTGGCCAGCACAACTTCCATGCCCATGATGTAGTTTTTGGTCACACCGTATTTGAGGCCACGCAGCCCGCCGGAGTTCTCCGCTGCTGAACCGCCCATGGTGGCCGTGGCAACGGTACCGGGATCCGGCGGATAGATCAGGCCGTGCTCAGCAACTGCAGTGTTGAGCGCATTGATAACCACACCGGGCTGCACAACAGCGGTGAGATTGGCGGCATCGATGTCAAGGATCTGGTTCATCTTCTGGAAGGAGAGCACAATGCCTTTTTTCAGCGGAACTGTCCCACCGCTCAGATTGGTGCCTGCGCCACGGGGGTAGATGGCAATATTGTTCCGGCGGGCCAGCCTGACAATTTCCTGAACCTTTTCAGTGCTGGTGGGCAGGACCACGACATCCGGGGTCTGTCGGGGCAGGTCGGCGGTTGCATCGTAACTGTAGGCGACCAGGTCTACCTTACCGGTCAGTACATTCTCTTTTCCTACCAGGGCTTCAAGCTGCTCAATGATCGATTGGTCAAGCATTGCGACGGTTCTCCTCTGCTGCGGACACATTTGCAATTCGTCTTTTCCGCCGCAATCACCAGAAATAAACAAGTTAGCCAGCGACGGTTTATTTGTCTTACCAATTATCATCTGAAAAATGATCTGTCAAATAAATTATCGCTTGCACAGGGCTCAATTCGCTGACCTGCATCACTGTGGATCCTTGTCGTTGCGCAATTTTTGCGCACTGCAGAGAGCGGTAGTGTTCGAAAATGAGTCAGATATCTCAGGATATTCTCTGAGTCAGCGGACAGTTATCGCTTGGTTTAGAACAAGAAATATGAGGCCATTGGGGGGAGAGACAAGCGTGTGGGGTGCATCAGGGGGATGCCATGGAATAGAGCTGGAGGTGAAAAGAAGGATGCACTGCAGTCTCATCGGTGGAGCAAACGTCCACCGATGAGAAGTTATTTGCTTACGCGATGCGAAACATAGGCGATGGAGCGTTGTTCGGCAAAGTTGAGATGGTGCATCATTGCCTCTCGGGCCGCCTCGGGGTTCTTTTGTTTGATGGCATCGACAATGGCGGCGTGGTGCCTGAAGAGCAGTTGTTGATCGTCCTGGGTGAGATAGACCGCTCGCCATACGCCCCGCTGAAATTCTTTCATAGCGTCAAAGAGGCTCTGCATCAGGTGGAGCCAGACAATGTTGTGGGTCGAGCGGGCAATAACAATGTGCAGATTTGCATCCAGGTCTTCCGAAGGCAGTTGACCGGAGAGGTTTTTTTCCATACCCTTGATGATTTCATCCATTCGGCGCTGGTCCTCCGGCAGGGCCCGTTCCGCTGCATAAAAGGCTGTCCAGGATTCCATGCATTTACGAACTTCTATAACTTCCAGGGCTCGATCCTGCTGGCTGCGAATGAGGTCGCTGAGGGCATTCCCCTGGCTGGGATCCACCAGGCTGAGGACGACGGTGCCACCTCCTTGATAAGACATAACCAAGCCTGCGGTGGCAAGAATATTCAGTGCTTCACGCACGGAGGGGCGAGAGACTCCAAACATTTCTGCAAGCTCTCGTTCCGGAGGAAGTTTGTCACCAGGTGCAAAATCACCGCCAAGAATAGACTCTCGAATCTGGTCGGCAATCTGACTGGAAACCTTCTTAGGCTTGATCGGTTTAAATCGCATGGTCATCCAATAAGGCATAGAAAACATTGAAGAGACTCCTTTCTACTCCATAACTTAGGGGATTGCAAGTCAGTGTGAAAGTGATAGAGCAGGGATATTGAGGTGATACACAGTGTTGGGAATTGAGGGGCATGATCAGGGGCACTACGAGCGCGTCATGAAGACAGAAGAAACCCCGGACGGCATGACCACTGCCGTCCGGAGTTGCGCGCGTCCCTTTCTTCGGGGGGCGTATCGGTCGACCAGGGGGAATTGGCGGCCGATCTCAGAAGAAAAGAGACTGGAGGTAAGAAGATGGGGCGGAGAAAATGGACGCACTCTAACAGCAAGAAGGCAACTGGAGTGCGCCCGAAAGGTAACTTTTAGAACAGTCCCGGGTAGAGGACGTAGACAAACAGGGAGCCGAGCCCGCCAGCGACCAGGCCGTAAACCAGGAGCGGCAGCGCATTTCTGCGGATGAGCATACCTTCCATACCGGCAAGGCCGACGGTTGCAGAGGCGGCAACGATGTTGTGGATACAAACCATGTTCCCCATGGCGCCACCAACAGCCTGCAGGGCAACGACGATCTGATGGGAGATGCCCAGCTGGGATGCGGTTGCATACTGGAATTCTGCAAAGAGCAGGTCAGATACGGTGTTGGAGCCGGTGATGAAGGAACCAAGGGCGCCAACAAAGGAGGCAAACATGGGCCAGGTGTTTCCGGTCAGGGCCGCAGCAGTCTGCGCCATGGACAGCGGCATGGAGGGAATGCCGATGGTGTTTTTGGCAGACTGTTTGAAAATCTCAACCAGAGCAACGGCGAAGAACAGGGCAATGGCCGGGTTTTTCATACGTTTGATGGAGTCGGTCCAGGCTGCGGCGACTTTCTCGCCAGACATCTTGTGGATGCCGATGGTGAGGATGGCCACCAGCATGAAGGGGATGGTGCCCGGAAGGTAGAGCGGTTTCATGGCGAAATTAACCGACTCGTATCCCATGATATGCGGGATGGTGAAGCTGATGGATTTCAACCAGGCGTTGAGGGGGAGAGCTTTGATGCGGGTTACAACCAGGATGGCGCCGATAAGGATATAAGGCAGCCAGGCTCTGAACTGGCTCATGTGCGCTTTGAACTCGCAGTTCTCAGAGGTGGCAATCTCGCCGGTCCATTCTTTTTCCCAGGTGGACTGCGGACCAAAGTTCCACTCTTTTTTCGGCAGGAGGAAACCTTTTTTTGCAGCGGCGACAACCAGAGCGGTTGCGACCAGGCCGCCGATGAGGCTCGGGAACTCTTCACCGATGAAGAAGGCGGTTGCGGCATAGGGGACGGCAAAACAGGTGGAGGCGAACAGAGAGAATTTCCATGCTCCCAACCCCTCGGTCCAGGATTTTTTTTCACCGAAGAAGCGGGTGAGCATCATGTTGACAAACAGCGGCAGGAGGTAAATCATCGGCAGGTGCAGCAGGGTGGACCACTGGGCGATGACCTTCAAGAACATGCCAAAAGAGGTAATGTCGCCAGCCTGACCAGCGGCGATGGCCGCATCAATCTGCGGTTTGAGGTTTTTCAGGCCAAACCATACCGGGGTGCCAACTGCGCCAAAGGTTACAGGAAAGGAGTTCAGGACAAGGCAGACCATGGCTGCGGCCAGTGCCGGGAAACCGAGACTTAAAAGCAACGGTGCTGCAATGGCTGCGGGGGTGCCAAAACCGGCAGCGCCTTCAAGGAAGGCGGAAAAGACGGTGGCGATAATGATAACCTGAATACGGCGGTCGCGGCTGATGCCGTGAAAGCCATGGTTGATGGTCTCCATGCCGCCGCTGTCGCGCAGGGTGTAGAGAATGAGGATTGCCCCAAAAACAATGATGAGCACGTTTACGGCCCCGCCAAAACCCGCAAGGGTGGAGGCGAGTACAAAACCAACGTTCATTTTCCAGACGTAGACACCCGCCAGGGCAGTGGCCAGCCAGGCCAGAGGCATGGCTTTGGTGGCGGGCCAACGAAGGCCGACCATGAGTACGAGCGCCAATGCAATCGGCAGCAGGGCGACAAGGGCTAGCAGTTGAAGCGACATTTCAGAACTCCTTTAAAACGTTTACGCCTTTCAGCGCGTTCATGTTGGCAGGGCGTGGGGGCCACCGCCGACGAGCCATCTCCTTTCACCTTTCCCAAGCGGTAAAGAAAATGACCGGGGTCCAAAGTACTACCGGGTACTTCCCTATAGAGAAGCCTTGAATCTGTGCTTTTCCAGCCAATCTTGACGTCATGCTTTAAATTTTATTCTCGGCCTATGTTGTTCCTCATGTGCCGGAAGTAAAATTTCTCTCATGCCGTAATCTTGATTAAAAAATCCCGTATCCAAGGCAGTCCATACCTGAATTTTTTCACTGATCCCCTTTCGGAGAGGGTAACGGGGGCTGGAAGGGTATGTCTTCCTGTTGTCCGCTAATTGGTAATACCAGTTATCTTACGAGGGAAAACTTGTCAACTTTTTTTTAGAATTGATTTCAAAAAACCATGTTGACAAAGGGTGATAGTTTGAAATATGGTATTTTAAAATTTGGTTTTACAATTTGAGAAAAAATGACCAATGCTGTACGCAGGGCTCTGGAGACCTGCCCAATAGCTGGTCGAGACTTCACCGAATATGATTCGGTTTGAAGGAGGGTGCCGATGTTTGAGGAGTTCAAAACCAAGGCCGAAGGGGTGAGTGCCGAGGTTCATCGTTTTGGAAGTGCTGAAGAGGCGCTTGGCTTTCTGGTCGATTTCATGGCCAAGGAAGGCGTGGCCGAGCAGGAAGGGCAGTATGGCGTTATGGCAGATTGTCCTTTTTTGTCCAGTGTAGACCGTGCTGTGCTGGAAGGTGTTGAAGGGCTGAGTTTTGATCTCAGCCGTGATCGCGCTGCGAAGGCGCTGGTCGGTATCTCCCAGGTTGACTGGGCCATGGCCGATACCGGAACCCTGGTGCAGGATGCAACCGCCATTGATAAACGCCTTGTCTCCACTCTGCCCACCATTCATGTGGCACTCATTGCCACATCGGGCCTGCGAGCCGATATGCCCAGCGTGTTGGCCGAGGCTGACCCGCAAACCGCCAACTATATCGCAATGATCACCGGCCCCAGCCGGACAGCGGATATTGAGCGGGTTCTGACCATAGGAGTCCATGGTCCGGAACGTCTTGTTATTGTGTTCATCGATGAGCTGGGAGGGATCAACTAATGCAGAAGGAATTTAAACAATCCATTGATCGCGCCCTGCATAACGCCAACCTCACTGGGGCGCTCGGCAAATTTTCAGAAGCCTATAAGGTCAACCGCGCAAAAGCCTATGAGGGAATCGATTTCGAAGCCCTGCGCACAACCATCGCCGACCTGAAAGGTGACGCCGCCTCCCACATCGATGAACTCTGTGATCTGTTCCAGAAAAACGCCGAGGCCAAAGGGACCAAGGTCTTTCGTGCCAATGATCCTGAAAAGGTACGTGAGTATATACTGAAAGTGGCCCGGGAAAATGGTGTGAAATCCATTGTTAAATCAAAATCCATGGCCACTGAGGAGATTCATCTCAATCCCTACCTGGAAAAGGCCGGGATCGAGGTCAACGAGACCGACCTTGGTGAGTGGATTATCCAGCTCGCCGGTCAGACCCCTTCCCATATGGTTATGCCTGCCATCCACATGACCAAGGAAGAGGTTAGTGATATCTTTTCCAAGGAAGTGGATGAGCGCCTCAGCTCTGATATTCCCCGTCTGGTCAAGGTAGCGCGCAATGAGATGCGGCCTAAGTTCCTGCGTGCGGATATGGGGATCTCCGGCGGTAACATCGCCGTTGCCGAGACTGGTTCAGTAGCCTTGGTTACCAACGAGGGAAATGCCCGCATGGTAACCACATTGCCCAAAATTCACATTGCCGTTGTTGGTGTGGAAAAACTGGTTGAGAAGTTCAGTTCAATCGCTCCGATTTTGAAAGCGCTGCCCCGTTCCGCCACCGCCCAGTTACTGACCTCCTATGTGACCATCGTTTCCGGGCCGACCCCCACCGACGATGGCGGCATGAAAGAGCTGCACGTCATCCTCATGGATAACCACCGCTCCGACATGGCAGCCGATCCGCTCTTTAAAGAAGCGCTCCAGTGTATACGCTGCGCCTCCTGTCTCAATGTCTGCCCCATCTTTCGTCTGGTCGGTGGGCACGTTTTTGGCAAGGTCTACACCGGTGGCATCGGAACGATCCTCACTGCCTGGCATGATGAGCTTAAAAGCTCTGAAGATATTCAGGGCCTCTGCATTCAGTGTGGAGCTTGCAAAGATGTCTGCCCAGGCAAGATCGATATCCCTGGTCTGATCATGGAGATTCGTCGTCGCCTGGTGAAAGACAAGGGCATGTCCATGGTTCAGAAGTCGATTTTTACCGTGGTCAATAACCGTCGCGTCTTTCATGGCATGCTACGTGCAGCATCTGTTGCCGGGAAGCCCTTTACCAAGGGCACCAAGTTCATCCGCCACCTGCCCATGTTTTTGGCAGATTTAACTGATGGACGTAGCCTGCCTGCAATCGCAGCCAAGCCTTTTCGTGATATTTTCCCCACGATTGAGCAACCCAAAGGACTTCAGGAGAAAGCGGTCTTTTATGCGGGCTGTCTGATTGACTTTGCCTATCCTGAGATGGGTGAGGCACTGGTGAAAATTCTGAATAAGGGCGGAGTCGAGGTCCTTTTTCCCGAAGGTCAAACCTGTTGCGGAGCACCGGCACGGTACAATGGTGCCTATGAGACGGCTGCTGGCAATGCTGTCGATAATATCGATGCACTCTTGGCTGAGGAGGCGGACTACGTGGTTTCTGCCTGCCCGACCTGTACTGTTGCCCTGGATCACGAGTTCATCGCTACTTTTGAGTCTCTTGGGCGCAAAAAGTATTTACCCAAAGCACGTGAGCTGGCGGCAAAAACCATGGACTTCTCCACCTTGGTGAAAAAGCTGGTCGATGAAGGCCGTTTGACCCTGAAAGAAGGTGAGCAGCTTGGTAAGATCACCTACCATGACTCCTGCCATCTCAAACGGACCCTCAAAGCGGATCAACCGCCACGTGAGTTGCTCACGAAGGCTGGCTACGAGGTCACTGAAATGTTTGAGTGTGACATCTGTTGTGGTATGGGTGGTTCGTATACGGTAAAACTGCCGGAAATCTCGGCCCCCATCCTCCAGCGGAAACTGAAAAACATCAAGGATACAGAGGCGCCGGTCGTGGCCATGGATTGTCCTGGTTGTGTCATGCAGATTCGCGGTGGTATGGATCAGGATGGCGCTGGTGTTGACGTTCGCCATACTGTCGAGCTGATTGCCAAGCAAATTGTAGGGAGTCTTGAATAATTGCTTTTTCTGCCAATCCCGGCGTCATGCTTAAAATTTTATCCTCGGAATATCAAACATATGCCTGCGGTAAAATTTTGCGCAATCCTTGGCCTTGATTGAAAAATCTAATTATTCAAAACACCCTGTAGACTGATGATTGTTTTGTTTCCGGTCGTGGCTTGTCGCGGGCCGCGGCCGGGGACAGCAGTCTGAAGTCATTTTTTAAACAAATCCTTGTTTATGTAAAAGGATTCGTCGTTCAGCTTTCATCCACCCTCATGGATTCAGGTTGAATGAAACCTAGAAGAACTATAAACTAAAACCTAATCAAACACCGGCCTCCGCTCGGGGACAATCGTCGCTTCGACGGGGCCATTTTGTATTTCCCTCATTACCCTGCCCATTTTCTCGGGTCAGGAGGTCCCATTTCATGGCAAATAACTTGTATGTAACCGCAGCGGAAGAGCGAAGCGGTAAATCGGCAATTATCCTTGGAGTCATGCAGATGATTATCAAGGAGATCAGCCGGGTTGCGATTTTTCGCCCAATTATCAATGATCATGTGTTTGGCCGGGTCGATCACGACCTCAATCTGGTCTTGAAGTATTTCAAGCTCGATATCGAGTATGAAGAGACCCATGCCTACACCCTGAGCCAGGCCCGTCAGCTCATCACCTCCGGCCAGGAGGAGATCCTCTACGAAAATATCCTTAAAAAATATAAACAGCTCGAAGCCAAGTATGACTTTGTTCTCTGTGAAGGAACTGATTTTCGTGGGAAGGATCCGGGCTTTGAGTTTGATCTCAACGCCAATATTGCCGCCAACCTCGGGGCACCAGTCCTGATCATTGCCTCCGGTCGCGACAAAACCACCGAGGAGATCTGCTCGCACACCGCGATTACCATTGACACCCTTGAAGAGCAGGGGCTTGATCTTGCCGGCTGTATCATCAACCGCGCACCGGAGACCTTTCTCCGCGATACCGCCTCCAATGCCAAGTGCCGCGAACAGTTTGGGCGGAATTTTCCGCTTTATGTCATTCCGGAGAACAAGGCTCTGGGCAACCCCACCATCGATGATGTGAAACGGTGGCTGGGCGCCGAGGTCCTCTACGGCAAACCAAGCATGCTTAACCTGGTCAACAATTACCTGGTTGCAGCCATGCAGATCAGCAACTTCCTGGAGTACCTCAAAGAAGGCAGCCTGATTATTACCCCTGGTGATCGCTCCGATATTATTATCTCCAGTCTTGCCAGCCGTATTTCCTCTGCCTACCCCAACATCTCCGGTATTCTTGTTACCGGTGGTATCGAGGTGAGCTCAAGTGTGCAGCGATTGATTCAGGGCTGGACCGGTATTCCAGTCCCGGTGCTCTTTGTTGAGTCGCACACCTACGATACGGTGCAGAGTGTGAATGAGCTTTACGGTCGCATCGAACCCACCGATACCAAGCGGATCGCCACTGCCCTTGGTTGGTTTGCCAAATACGTTAATGTGGCCGATCTCTCCAAACGGGTGGTTTCCCAGCGATCCACCAAAATTACCCCGCGCATGTTTGAATACTCCCTGGTGGAAACCGCCGCGGCCAATCGCCAGCGTATCGTTCTGCCCGAGGGGACCGGAGAGCGTATTTTGAGCGCGACGGATATTGTCCTGCGTCGCGGTATTGCCGATATCACCCTGCTTGGCAAGGAAGAGGAAATTCGTACCAAGGCCAATGCCCTCAACCTGAATATTGAAGGGGTAGAGATCCTTGAGCCCTGTTCAGCCGAGTGCTACGATGACTTCGTCCAGACCTACTTTGACCTGCGCAAGCATAAGGGTATTGTCATGGATGTGGCCCGCGACCGTATGTGTGACCCAACCTATTTTGGTACGATGATGGTCCATAAGGGGCTGGCAGGCGGTATGGTCTCCGGTTCGATCACCACTACCGCGCAGACCATTCGTCCGGCCTTTGAGTTCATTAAAACCAAACCCGGCGTCTCCGTTGTCTCCTCAATCTTTATCATGTGCCTTCAGTCGAAGATTCTCGCCTTTGGCGACTGCGCGGTTGTCCCCAACCCGGATGCGCGTCAACTGGCTGAGATTGCCCTGAGTTCTGCTGAAACCGCGCAGATCTTCGGGATTAATCCCAAGGTGGCGCTGCTGAGTTATTCCACCGGTGGCTCCGGATCCGGACAGGATGTCGATAAGGTGGTCCAGGCCACAGCCATTGCCAAAGAGCTGATGGCGGAGCGTGGGCTCAACTTCCCGTTGGAAGGTCCGTTGCAGTATGACGCGGCCTTTGATCCCTCGGTCGCTCAATTAAAAATGCCCAACTCCGATGTGGCCGGACAGGCAACCGTCTTTGTCTTCCCGGATCTCAATACCGGTAACAACACCTACAAGGCGGTGCAGCGTGCAGCCAATGCTGTGGCCATGGGGCCGGTTCTCCAGGGGCTGAACAAACCGGTCAACGATCTCTCCCGTGGCTGTACGGTCGCGGATATTGTAGATACGGTGGCTCTGACAGCGATACAGGCCCAAACAATTGCCTGATTCCGTGACAGCGGATTTTCCCAAACAACGAACCTGACGCACCGATGAATGCTCACGGAGTCAGGTATAAAATACGGCGACCCAGCGTTGTTTTGAAAGAGAAAAAAACGTTGTTTTGCCCACTTTTTTAATGCTCTTGGTTACCAGGAGAAGGTAAGAAATGAAATTTTTTGTCATTAACTCAGGAAGTTCCTCGATCAAGTTTCAGGTGATCGAGATGAAAACCGAAACCGTGCTCGCCACTGGTCTGGTCGAGCGAATCGGTGAGGATACCGGCCGTCTGAAAAATACCTTTTTGCCGGGCAGTGCCACTGCGCGTGAGGTTGTGATTGAGCAGCCCATCGCCGATCATTACACCGGTATGATGCTGGTGGTGAACCTGCTCACAGACAAGGAGCAGGGGATTATCAAAGATGCCTCCGAGATAGCGGCCATCGGCCACCGCGTGGTCCATGGCGGAGAGGATTTCCGTGAATCCACCCGCCTGACCCCCAAAGTAATAGAAGCCATTCAGCGGAACGTACCCCTTGCCCCGCTGCATAATCCCGCGAACCTGGATGGGATCAAGGTAGCCATGGAGCTCTTCCCCACTGTCTTCCAGGTAGCTGTCTTTGACACCGCTTTTCACCAGACCATGCCGGAAGAGGCGTACATGTATGCGCTGCCCTACGAGCTCTATGAGCAGGATCGGGTGCGCCGTTATGGATTCCACGGTACTTCACACCGCTTTGTTGCCGGTGAGTGCGCCCGTCTGCTGGGCAAAGCCCTCCATGAAACCAACCTTATCACCGTGCACCTTGGAAACGGTTGCTCTGTCACTGCCATTGAGAAAGGCCAGAGTATCGATACCTCTCTGGGGATGACCCCGCTGGAGGGGCTGGTCATGGGGACCCGTTGCGGTGATCTTGACCCTGCTATCCACCTGTTCCTGAAACAGAATAAAGGAATGGACCTGGAAGCCATCGACACCATGCTCAACAAAGAGTCCGGTCTTAAAGGTCTCTGTGGCATGAACGACATGCGCGATATTCACCAGGCCATCGAAGAAGGTGACGCCAAGGCTAAAATGGCCCTGGATGTTGCCACCTACCGCAACCGTAAGTACATCGGCTCCTATATGGCAGTCCTTGGTCAGGTTGATGCCATCGTCTTCACTGCCGGTATCGGCGAGAACGACGACATTGTCCGCGCCGAGTCCCTCAAGGGGCTCGGGGCCTTTGGTGTGCGCCTCAACCTCGAGGAAAATGGCAAACGTTCCAAAGAGCCGCGCTGCATCTCCACCCCGGACAGCGCAATCAAGGTCTTCGTTATTCCGACGAACGAAGAACTCGCCATTGCCCGCGAGGTTGCCAACGTCTTGCGCGGATAAGCAATGCTCGTTTATCAAACGTGCTTAAAACAACACAGCCCCTTCTCCGGCATTTGGGAGAAGGGGCTGTGTCTGTGTTGTCACGGATTCAGGTACAAATGATCGTAAAACCGATGCCTTTCTTCCTCAGAGTTTAGCCAGCGAGACATAAAAAACAGCCCCTTGATCAAGAGCTGGCTGCATCCATACTTCCCCCCCATGCTGTTCGCAGATCTCTCTGACAATGGCCAAGCCCAGGCCGGATCCTTCTATCTCTTCCACGGCACACTTGCGTTGGAAGACGTTGAAGATTTCTTTTCGGTCCTGGATCTCAATCCCAACGCCGTTGTCTCTGATGGAGATAATATGGTGCTGCGGTGTTTCCTCATAATCTACAGCTATTGTACTCAATTCGTCACCGCCATATTTCAGGGCATTGTCCACCAGATTACGCAATACCCGGAGGAGGGAGAGACGATCGGCCTTGATGACCGGGCAGCTATCCGGGACTATCCACTGGATAGAGCGGATACTGAAACGGGTGGAGAATTCATCTTTGATAATCTGAAAAAGCCGGTGGAGTTTGATCTCCTCGATTGCCAGCGGTGATTCCTTGGTGGATATATAGAGGTTGATTTTATCGACCAGGGCAAGCAGCTGCTCGGCAGATCGCTGGATCTGTTCACAGTAGGTCTTTCCTTTTGTTCCCAGTACAGAGGCATAGCGCTTAAACAGCAGTTTTGTCAGGCCGTGCAAGCCGATTGTAGGGCTTTTTAAATCGTGAGAGACCGAATAGGCGAAGCGTTTCATCTTATCGGCGCTTTTCTGCAGGGCCTTTTCTGCCTTGCGCCTTTCGGCGATTTCGCTACGGAGCTCTTGGTTGGCCTTTTCGAGCTCCTCGGTCCGTTTCCGCACCCTGCGTTCCAATTCGTTTTGAATCTTGAGCAGGACTTCCTCGGTCCGCTTTCGCTCAATGGCATACAGTATTGCCCGCGCCAAAAGATGGCTCCCCACCAATCCTTTGACCAGGTAGTCCTGTGCCCCTTGCTGGACCGCGTTAATGGCAAATGATTCATCATCAAATCCTGTCAAGATGATGATAGGAACGCGGGGGCTCTGTTGGTGAATCGTGGCAAAGGTTTCAAAACCCTGGCTTTCTGGGAGGGAGAGGTCGAGGAGAATGGTATCGATTTTTTCCTCGTCGAGGATAGCGGATCCCTTGGTAAGGGACTCGGCCCAGTGTAATTCGAATGCTCCAGGAGCACATTCGGAGAAGAGTTCTTGTATGAGTCGAGCATCACCGGGGTTATCCTCAATCAAAAGGACCCTGATGGCCTTGGAATTCATTTTTCTGCGTCTCGGGGAAGTTTTACAATTGTAAACCAGAAGTCTTCAATCGATTCCACCACAGAGATGAATTGGTCCAGGTCAACTGGTTTGGTGATGTAGCAGTTTGCATGCAGACTATAGGCTTTGAGGATGTCCTGCTCCGCCTTCGAGGTTGTCAGCACGACAACTGGAATATGGCACAGGTCGTTGTCAGATTTTATTACCGTGAGCACTTCCCGACCATCTTTTTTGGGCAGATTCAGATCAAGTAAAATGAGATCAGGTCGGACTGCATCTGCATACTTGCCTTCTTTGTGAAGAAAGGACAGGGCCTCTACCCCATCCTCCACCACATGGAGGTTATTTTTGACCTTTCCTTCTTTCAGACCTTCGATGGTCAAACGCACATCACCGGGATTATCTTCGACCAGGAGGATTTCTACGGGTTTACCTTGTTGCATGGAGAACATTGTTGGGGTCCTTGCTGCGAAAGGGGAATAGAGAAAGAGAATGTGGCGCCTTTATCCGGTTCTGCCTGCGCCCAAATTTGTCCTCCATGGTATTCAACTATTTTTTTACAAATGGCAAGCCCTATTCCGGTTCCTGGATAGGAACCTTTCCCATGAAGACGTTGGAAAATAATGAAGATGCGGTCGGTATATTGCTCGTCAAAACCAATGCCGTTGTCACGGACCGTAAAGAGCCAGGTATCTCCCTTTCTTTCAGCGGAGAGAGCAATATCAGGGGGAGAGGAACCTTGAAATTTGAGGGCATTACCGATGAGATTTTGGAAAAGCAACCCCAAAAGACTGGGGCTGGCGACCAAGGTGGGCAGGGGAGAGCGGGTGATGGTGGCCTGGCTCTCTTCAATGACTCCGCTCAGATTTTGAATGGCCCAGTCAAGCACCTTGTCACAATCTGTTAGTTCAAATTCTCCGCCGAGGCGGCCGACACGTGAGTAGGCCAGCAGATCATTGATCATGGTCTGCATCCGTTTGGCACCATCGACCGCGTACCCGATGAACTCGTCTGCATCTTGATCCAGTTTCCCCTTATACCTGCGGGCAAGAAGCTGGACATAGCTTGCAATCATACGCAGCGGCTCCTGCATATCGTGAGAGGCCACATAGGCAAATTGCTGGAGTTCCGCGTTGGATCGTTCCAACTCCTTGGTTTGGCGGGCCAACGTATCTTCGACCTGTTTGCGGCTGGTGATGTCGGTCAAAATACCGAAACTGCCTTTGAAGTTCCCCTGCTCATCAAAGACGGCTTTGGGGGACATGATCGTCGGGACCTTGCTGCCATCCTTCGTGGTCCAGGTAATTTCATAGGGCTCATGGAACCCCTGACGCCTTTTGATGCGTTGCTCCCGAAGAATATGTTGGTTGGGGATGTCGAGAAAATCTGTGGAGGGATGACCAATAATTTCCTCTCGGGAATAGCCCCACATCTGGCAGAGTTTTTCGTTGACGTAGGTAATGGCATCCCGCTCATTACGGATCAACAGTCCTTCATTCATGGTTTCGACCAGTGTCCGGTAACGTTGTTCGCTCTCTTTGAGCGCCTCTTCTGCCCGTTTGGTTTCCGAGATATCTTCAAAGAGGGCCACCGCCCCGAGAAACTTCCCCTCCTCGGATGTGAGACTGTTATAAATGGCTCGCAACTGTGTGCTTTTTTTGCCTGTGACAGAAAGGTATTCCCCTTCATAGAGGCCTAATTCTCCCCAGAGGGCTGCTTGTACTGCAGCGCGCATTGCCGGGTCGAGCGTTGAACTCACCATGTTGAAGCCGAGGACCTTTTCTCGAGAAGCGCCCATAATTTTGAGAAAGGGATCATTGCAGTCCAGGATGACGCCGTCTTGATCAAAATGAACAATGCCCAGCGGCGAATGGTTAAAGATCATCCGGTATCGTTCTTCGCTTTGAATCAGGGCCTCTTCGGCACGTATCCACGAGAGTCGTTCTTTTTCCAGGGTTTCAATGCGCTGTTCCAGCTCGGCGTAGGTCGGTTTTCGTGACATATGTGTGTATCCGTTAAGATTACTGGGAATCTTGAATAATTACTTTTTCTGCCAATCTCCCGGAGTCTGACGCTTACCTCGTTATGCTCAAAATTTTATCCTCGGAGGTAAGCGAAGACTCCGATATCAAGTATTATGCCTGCGGTAAAATTTTTCACATGCCTCGGAGTCTACGCTTACCTGATCTTGATTGAAAGATCTAATTATTCAAGACACCCTACTGTGTTGGAGCGTATCTCGCTTTGTTGGAGAGCAGAGGCGAGTCAGTTTCGTTCCAGGTAGGCGAGTATGCCTTGCGCGGCCTCCCTCCCTTGCCAGATAGCGGTTACCACTAAATCTGATCCCCGCACCATGTCTCCACCCGCAAAAACTTTTGGATGGCTCGTCTGCAGCGAAAATTCACTCTCTTCTCTGGCAACAATCCGCTGACGCTCATTCACGTCAATACCGCTTTTCACCAGCCATTGCGGTGGATTGGGGCGAAAGCCAAAGGCAATCAGCACAATATCAGCGGTGACGGTCACCTGTGATCCATTGACCACCACGGGGCGTCTGCGACCACTGGCATCGGGCTCTCCCAGTTCGGTGGTCGCCAGTTCGACACCTTCCACCTCATGTTCCCCCAGAATACCAATGGGCTGCTGATTAAAGAGAAACTGGACGCCTTCTTCACGGGCATTGGCCACCTCTCGCTTGGAACCGGGCATATTGGCCTCGTCACGGCGGTAGGCACAGGTCACCGAAGCCGCTCCCTGGCGAATGGCGGTGCGGCAGCAGTCCATGGCGGTATCGCCCCCGCCGAGCACAACCACCCGTTTGTCAGCGGCATCGATAAAGGGAGCCATATCGTCGTAGCTATGATAGCGGCAGGTGTTGCCAATCAGAAAGGGGAGGGCGTCGTAAACCCCGTCCAGATCCTCTCCGGGAAAACCACCCTTCATAAACCCATAGGTGCCCATGCCCAGAAAGACGGCATCAAAGTCGTGCAAGAGGTGTTCAAAATTGAGATCCCTGCCGATTTCGACACCCAAACGAAATTCAATACCCATTCGGGTGAAGATTTCTCGTCGTCTTTTGAGCACGGATTTTTCCAGTTTGAACTCAGGAATACCAAAGGTGAGCAGACCACCGATCTCGGGGTAACGGTCAAAGACCACAGGCCGAACTCCGTTTCGCACCAGGATATCGGCACAGCCCAGCCCCGCCGGTCCGGCGCCGACAATGGCCACCCGTTTATCGGTCCAGACGACGCCGCTCATATCAGGCTGCCAGCCCTGGGCCAGGGCCTGCTCGGTGATGTATTTTTCCACATTGCCGATGGTGACCGCACCAAAACCATCATCCAAGGTACAGGCACCTTCGCAGAGGCGATCCTGGGGACAGACCCGACCGCAGATCTCAGGCAGGCTATTGGTCTGGTGGCAGAGTTCCACCGCCTTGATCAAGTTCCCCTCGCTGATGAGTTTGAGCCAGTTGGGGATATAATTATGTACAGGGCACGCCCACTCGCAGTAGGGATTGCCGCAGGCAAGGCAACGGTGGGCCTGGTGCTGAATTTCGCTTTCCCCAGACTTTTCGTAGATTTCGCTAAACCCGGTCTTGCGGGTGATCACGCTGATCTTTGGCGGGAGTTTGCGTTCGACATCAAGGAACTGGAAGACATTGTTTAATCGTGTCATAGCATTATCTCAAATATTATTCGCTTCGCTCTTGCAGCCGCTCAAGCAAACTTGAGAGATCAGCAGCCTTGGGTTTGACCAGCCAGAATTTGCCGATGAAGTCAGGGAAATCATCAAGGATTTTCCAGCCCCAGTCACTGTTGGTCTCGCGGCAGAATTCCTCGATGACCTGATTGAGATGGTTGCGGTACTCCTCCATGTAGCCGGAATGGACCCGCTGAATTTCCACCAACTCATGGTTGTATCTATCAACAAATGCGTTGTCCAGATCAAGCACGTAGGCAAAACCACCGGTCATACCAGCCCCGAAGTTGGTGCCGGTTGGACCAAGTACGGTGACCAAACCACCGGTCATGTATTCACAGCCGTGATCGCCCACGCCTTCCACCACAGCAAAAGCTCCGGAGTTACGGACCCCAAATCGCTCGCCAGCACGTCCTGATGCATAAAGGCGGCCACCGGTTGCGCCGTAGAGGCAGGTATTCCCCATGATGCTGGTGTTCTGGCTTTCAAAGGTTGAACGGTGGGGGGGGCGAATGACGATCTTGCCACCTGCCATACCTTTGCCCACATAGTCATTGGCGTCGCCGCTGAGATACATTTCCAGGCCACCCACGTTCCAGGCACCGAAACTCTGCCCGGCAACACCGGTCAATTTAAGCTTGATCGGCTTGTCCGCCATGCCCTGATTGCCCCAGGCTTTGGCAATCTCACCGCTGAGGCGGGCACCGATTGAGCGATCACGGTTTCCCACAAGGTAGGAAAAAGTGCCACCCGCCTTAGAGAGAATCGCCGATTGCATATCGTTGACCATCTGTTCGGCAAGCACGCCTTTATCAAAGGGTTGGTTGCGGGTAATGGTGCAGTGGCGGGGCTTTTTGGCCAACCGTTCATCGGTGTGGAGCAGGGGGCTCAAATCCAGCCGTTGCTGGCGGTTGGTATTGCCGGCAAGCGGCTCAAGCAGGTCTACCCGCCCTACCAATTCTTCCAGGCTGTGCACGCCGAGACCAGCCATACATTCCCTGGTTTCCTCAGCCAGAAAGGTGAAAAAGTTGACCACCTTGTCCACGGTGCCCTTGTAGTGATCCCGACGCAGGTCAGCCCGTTGGGTGGCAACACCGGTGGCGCAGTTGTTGAGATGACAGATACGCAGATACTTGCAGCCCAGGGAGACCATGGGCGCCGTACCAAAACCAAAGCTCTCCGCCCCGAGAATAGCGGCCTTGACCACATCCAACCCGGTTTTGAGGCCGCCATCGGTCTGCAAACGGATCTTGTCGCGCAGGTCGTTGGCCTGCAGGGTCTGATGCACCTCGGCCAGGCCCAATTCCCAAGGGGAGCCCGCATGGCGGATGGAGGAGATCGGGCTCGCCGCCGTACCGCCATCATAACCAGAGACCGTAATGAGATCGGCATAGGCCTTGGCCACACCGGCGGCAATGGTACCGATACCGGGGCGGGAGACCAGCTTGACCGAGATCAGGGCCTCGGGGTTGACCTGCTTGAGATCAAAAATCAGCTGGGCGAGATCCTCGATGGAGTATATATCGTGATGCGGTGGCGGTGAGATCAGGGTAACGCCGGGCACACTGTAGCGCAGACGGGCAATCAGTTCATTGACCTTGGTCCCCGGCAACTGGCCGCCTTCACCGGGCTTGGCTCCCTGGGCTATCTTGATCTGCAGCACCTCGGCATTGACCAGATAATGCGGGGTGACGCCAAATCGGCCTGAGGCGATCTGTTTGATCTTGGAGACCCGGTTGGTGCCGAAACGGGCAGGATCCTCACCGCCCTCTCCACTGTTGGAACGGCCGCCAAGGCTGTTCATGGCCTCTGCCAGCGCCTCATGGGCCTCAGGCGAGAGGGCACCAAGCGACATGGCCGCCGTATCAAAGCGGCGAATGATGGCCTCTGCCGGTTCGACCTGATCCAGAGGGATGGGGGCCTGTTTGGGGTTCAGCGCCAAAAGGTCCCGCAGGGTTGCTGGTGGACGGGTGTTAATAGCTTTGGAGACCTGCTGCCATTTGTCCTTGTCTCCACTGTTGACCGCTGCCTGCAACCCCATGACCACATCCGGATTGTAGGCGTGGTACTCCTGCCCGTAGACGAATTTGAGCAGTCCTCCCAGTCGAATCGGTTGCTGGGCTTTTATCGCCTCTGCCGCGAGAATCTTTTGGTCAACCTCCAGGTCGGCAAAGCCCGCTCCCTTGATGCGGCTGGTGGTTCCCGGAAAGCAGAGATCGACCACGTGCGGATTCAGGCCAACGATCTCAAAAAGCTGGGCACCCCGGTAGGATGCAATGGTGGAGATACCCATTTTGGAGAGGATCTTCAGCAACCCCTTGTTGAGCCCCTTGCGGTAATTTTTCAGGGCCTTATCCGCTGCTATTTCCATTTCCTGGCTGCGACCGAGATCGGCTATAACCGCATAGCTCAGGTAAGGGTAGATGGCAGTGGCGCCACAACCGATCAAGCAGGCGATCTGGTGTGAATCTCTGGCCGTTGCTGTGGAGACGATCAGGTTGGCATTGCAACGCAGCCCCTCCGCGCAGAGGTGATGATGCACCGCCCCGGTCGCTAGAAGGGCATGGATTGGCAGGTGCGGTGGCTGGCAGTCCTGATCGGTGAGCAGCAGGAGCACGCAGCCCGAGCGCACCGCTTCCGCAGCCTGGGTGCAGAGTTGCTCAATGGCCTGACGCAAACTCTGTGTCCCTGGATCATAACTTAGAGAGAGGCGGCAGAGCTTGTAGCCCCAGCGATCCAGATGGAGCAATGCCCGGTATTTAACCGGGGAAAGGACCGGCGAGGTAAGAATGACCCGGTTGGCGTGTTGCTCGGTCTCCTCAAAGATGGACTGCTGCTCCGGGCCGATGGTGGTTTCCAGCGACATGACCACCGCTTCGCGTAGCGGATCGATCGGCGGATTGGTTACCTGGGCAAACTGCTGGCGAAAGTAATCATAGAGTGGCCGTTGTCCTTGGGAGAGCACAGCCATGGGGGTATCATCACCCATGGAGCCGATGGTCTCCTGGCCGGTTTCAGCCAGGGGGCGGAGTAACTGGTCACGCTCCTCGAAGCTGACCTGATACATCTTCATGGCCATTAACAGGCTCTCTCCCTCCAGCTCCGGGGCGGCCTTATCCTGACTGAGCGTTCCTTCTAGGCGCAAAGTGTTATCCTTGAGCCATTGCTTATACGGGTGGCGCGCTTTCAGGGCATCGTCAACCTTGTCGGTATGACGAAGGGTTCCGCTTTCGGTATCCACCGAAAGAATTTGCCCTGGTCCAAGCCGCCCCTTGGAGACCACCTCTCCAGGATCGTAGGTGTAAACTCCGATCTCAGAGGCCACGGTGAGTAGGTTGTCCCGGGTCAGGACCCAGCGCGAGGGGCGCAGGCCGTTACGATCAAGAGCGCAGACCGCGTAACGACCATCGGTGATGACCAGGCCAGCCGGACCATCCCAGGATTCCGTGTGCATGGAATTGAATTCGTAAAATGCGCGGCGATCGGCATCCAGTTGTTCTGCGTTCTGCCAGGCTGGCGGGATCAGCATACGCACGGCCCGGTGCAGGTCCATACCGCCTGCAACCAGAACCTCCAGCATATTATCCAGGCTGGAAGAGTCGGAGCCAGTGCGGTTGACCAGGGGAGTAATGGCCTCGATATCGGGCAGCAACGGCGTCTGAAATTTGGAGGTACGGGCCTCGGCCCAGTTGCGGTTGCCGGTGATGGTGTTGATCTCACCGTTATGGGCCAACAGGCGAAAGGGCTGGGCCAGGGGCCAGCGCGGCATGGTATTGGTGGAGAATCGCTGGTGAAAGACGCAGATCGCGCTCTCCAGCTCAGGATCGGCCAGGTCTGGAAAAAATCCGGGGAGATCTGCAGGCATCATCAAACCCTTGTAGACGATCACCCCCTCGCTGAGACTGGCCACATAAAATTCTGTATCTTCTTCCAGCTGTTTTTCCACAAGACGTCGGGCGATGAGCAGGCGGGCGCGCAGTTGCTCCCGGTCCATCCCCTCAGCAGTGATAAACACCTGGGCAAAATGGGGGAGCGAATCCAGGGCAATGGGGCCCAGGCAATCGGGATTGGTAGGGACAGTACGCCAACCGGCCACTTTCAGCCCCTGATCGGCCAGGGTTTGTTGAAAGAAGTTCTGTGCCTTGTGCTGCTGCTCGCTTTTGGTGCTGAGCATGAGGCTGCCCACGCCGTAGATTTCTCCCAGTTCACCAGCCCCACAATCAAAGGCAGCCTTGCGCAGAAAGGAATCTGGTTTTTGCAGGAGCAGGCCGCAACCATCACCGGTGCGGCCATCGGCGGCAATGCCTCCTCGATGGGTCATGCAGGTGAGCGATTCGATGGCGGTTTGCACCAGCCGGTGGCTGGTTTCACCTTTGGTATGTGCAATCAGGCCAAAGCCGCAGTTATCTTTGAATTCGTTGAGATCGTATAGCCCTTTCATAGTCCTCTACACGGTTGAAGTCCTGAATTCCCCCCTTGGCGTGCACTGCCAGGCGCCCAAGGGAACAGGTGATATTCTCCCACTAAAGCACTGGAACCGTCCTGCTGCAACAGGAATTATTCCTGAATACGTCAAGTTCTCTGGCTGTTTACGATCTTTTTGGGGTATTACATAGACAAGTAGAAAATGTTGACCCTCTTGCCATGGCCTCTTTTCATCCATCTCTACCTAACGTGATATTTCTATGCACATTGCCACCACCCATCGTAACACCGATTTTGACGGCTTGTCCTCCATCATAGCAGCGACACTGCTTTATCCCGGAACTGTCGCCGTTTGCCCGAAAAATGTGAATCCTAACGTGCGCCGATTTCTTTCTCTGCACAAGACCTCCATAGACATCATTCTCTGCAAGGAGGTCATCCTTGAAGAGGTGCAACGGCTGATCGTCGTGGATACCAACCAGTGGCGACGTTTGGAACGGTTGGACAAACTCCGGGAGCGGGAAGATATCGAGCTGATCCTCTGGGATCACCATATGGGCATTGGTGACATCAATCCGCATTTTCAGTGTGTGGAAAAAATAGGGGCCACCATAACCTTGCTGGTCAGGGAGATGCGCTCTCGGCAAATTGAACTCACCCCCTTGCATGCAACGCTTTTTCTTATCGGCCTCTATGAGGATACCGGCCAGTTGACCTTCAGTTCCACCACCGCAGAGGATGCACGGGCAGCAGCCTTTCTCCTGGAACAGGGGGCGGATCTTACTATCGCGGCTGATTTTTTGAACATGGCCTATGGCGAAGTCCAAAAAAAGGTGCTTTTTCGCCTGATGCGGGATGCCGAACTCCATGAGATTAAAGGAAAGATGGTCGGGCTGGGTGTGGTCCAGATGCATACCCATGCAGAGCTTGCCATGGTGGTCCAGTTGTATGCAAAGATCATCAACGCGGATGCGGTCTTTGTTATCTTTATCAATGAAGGCGGTGATTATTTCATCATCGGTCGCAGTGCGACAACAGAGATAAATGTCAATTCCATTTTACAGCGATTCGGTGGTGGCGGGCATCCCGGAGCGGGTTCAGCCACCATTCGTGATGACGCGGTTTCGGCGGGGGCGCTACGTCAGCAGATCCTGACAGCCTTAAGTAAAGAACAACGCGGTGCAGCTCTGGTGGGAGATATGATGTCATTCCCCGTGACCACTGTCGCTCCCTCGACACCGATGCTTGAGATACAGCGGATCATGGAGGAGGAAAAAATTCGAGGCATCGTGGTTGAAGAGAACGAACAGATTCAAGGCATCATTGTGCTCTGGGATATGAAAAAACTTCGTCAGCAAAAGCAGTGGAACGCCCCGGTGAAGGCATTTATGAGTCGCAGCGTTACCACTATCGGTCCGGAAGCGCTTGCCAGTGAAGCCGCCGAACTGATGGTCCAGAAAAATATCGGTCACCTGCCCGTAGTTCAGGGGGAAAAGGTGATCGGTATCGTCACCCGGACCGACATTATCAACTATCTTTACGGCATGCTTCCTGCTTAATAATGCAAAAAAATGGCCAGAATAATTTATTATTTCTATTCAGAAAACGTCTGTGATACAATTTTTTGCACACTCAAGAACAAAAAATAACGCTCTTTACAAAAAACTGAATCCGTGACGGCGGGTGAAGCTGAACAACAAATGAATTAATTTAAAAATTTTTGTCCCATTAATTTGATATGCTGTCCAGTGACCACCCGCCGTCACGGATTCAGGAAAAACTCTTTGTTGCCTCCCAAGATGACCCCACAAAGGACAATAATACCGTGGAAAATACTCTTTGGTCTGGCATTGGTCGCCTTCCCCTGCAGTGGGGCGGTGGCCGAGCCCACCATGAACGAATATTTTGACATGGATATTGCCCAGTTGATGAACATCACCGTAACCTCCGCCTCCAAAAAAGCGCAGAGTCTCTCTGATGTGCCTGCCGCTATCTATGTGATCTCCCAGGAGGATATTCGCCGCTCAGGGGTGACCTCTATTCCGGAAGCCCTGGCCATGGCACCAGGTATTCAGGTGAACCGCATCAATGGGTATCGATGGTCGTTCGCTCTATTCCCCGGGCTATAGCGGGACATTCTGGGATTCTCAGAACACAATGCTTGAAGATATCGAGCGTATCGAGGTTATTCGAGGTCCAGGGGCAACGGTTTGGGGTGCAAACGCGGTCAACGGCATTATTAATATTATCACCAAAACTGCCCAAGATACCCAGGGGGGGGCTGGTGCGGGTTGGTATGGGCAATGAAGGCATGTTCACCAGCGCCGCCCGTTATGGGGCCAAGTTGGGAGAAGACACCTTTGGCCGTGTCTCTATAGCCTTTGACTCCTATCCCAGCAATACCCTGCTTAATCCTGATATCACCACAGGAAGTAAGGATGGCAATGACAGCTCGCGTACCGGTCAGGCAGGTTTTCGTTTTGAAGGAAAAAATTCCAGCCATGGTGAATGGACCCTTCAGGGTGATCTGCTGCGCAACAAAGAGGAAAATCTGGTCTTTCCCTACTGGCTTGATCACCCTCCCTATCTCAGTTCCTTGTATGACAGTGCCACCATTACCCGGGGAAATCTACTTGCGCGCTGGCATCAGGAGCTGGGGAAGGGGAGGGCCTTGACCGTCCAAAGTTACTTGGATCTGAGCAATTACGAAGCGGAAAAAACCCCTTTTGAACAGGAGTTTAAGACCCTGGATCTGGATCTGCAGTACGAGACATTGGTTGGTGACCAGCATAATTTTGTTTTGGGTGCCGGCTTTCGGCAGACGGAAATTGATTTTACCTCTATCGACCTGCTTGAATTTTCCGATCGAGATGACAGTCTATATAGTGCCTTTATCCAGGATGAGATCAACCTGGTCCCCAATACCCTTTGGCTGACCTTGGGCAGCAAATATGAACATAACGATTATACCGGTAGCGAATGGCAGCCCAGCGGCAAGTTGTTGTGGAAGCCCAGACCGCACCATTCGCTCTGGGCTTCGGTTGCACGAGCTGTGCGGACACCGACGGTATTGGAGCAGAGTGGCCGGGTTACCATGGGGACCTTTCCAGGGGGACGGGCATCGCTTCAGGGGACAAGTGGCTTTGATTCCGAAAAGTTAGTGGCCTATGAAGCTGGCTATCGCTGGCAGGTCAATCCTACGCTTTCCTGTGATTTGGCGTTTTTTTATAATAATTACGATGATCTTTATGTTCTCGTTCTCGCCCCTCAGCCTGTCTTCGAGCCGGGTAGCGGCTGGAACTATTATGCCCAATTCAGAAATGGCATGGACGGCAGCAGCTATGGGCTTGAGGCGGCTCTGGATTGGAAGGCCGCCTACTGGCTGGCGTTCCACCTCAGCTATTCCTGGCTTCAGCTAAATCTCAGCCAGGCCGATCTGCCTGGAGCCCTTGATACGGACCTGTATTTTGAAAACCTGAGTCCTGCTCACCAGCTGTCCTTGCGCAGCTCGATCTCGTTATCGAGAAGCCTCGAGCTGAACCTTTGGCTTCGCTATACAGATCAGATTATTTCACGGGACAGTACCGACCTGATCGGTGCTGCCGAGTTGGAGATCGACGGTCACACCACGTTCAATGCCAATATTATCTGGACTCCGACACCAAACCTGGAGCTTATGCTCTCGGGGCAAAATCTTTTTGATAGCTCGACCCTGGAATACGGTATGGAATATCTCGGTGCCCCAACAGAAATAGATCGATCTATCTATGGCAAAGTTACCTGGCGTTTCTGACATTTTCCTTCGATGCCGCTGGATCGTCTTCTTGTGGATATGCATCTTGGTTGTGCTCGTGTCGGGAGCAATGTGTGATGCCTACGCCAATCACAGACAGGAACGTGGAAAATAAACTCAAGGTCGCTTTTCTTCCCAACTTCGTTACAGCACCGGGAGTGCTGGTTGTGGTCATTGACGATTATTTCCTTTTCAGTGATGGGCAGTGGCAGTACTCTTCAGAATATTCAACACCACCAACTGAAATTGATCAAAGGGTGTATGGAAAACTCACCTGGCATTTTTAGGGGCGACGAGGTTTCGAGTTGCTGAGATTTATCTAACTAGCTAGCTACCTATGATGAAATTAAAATCTTGTTTTTGCGGAATTACTGCCACAGCACTGCTCGCCTTGAGTGAAGCGGCACCCATGGCTTATGCTGCAGTGGCCAACGAGTATTTTGATTTAGATCTCAACCAGTTAATGAATATCACCATCACCTCGGTAGCCAAACGGGATCAGCAGCTGGTCGATGCGCCGGCTGCGGTGTTTGTCATCACCCAGGAAGATATTCGCCGTTCGGGCGTAACAACGATCCCCGATGCCCTGTCCATGGCGCCGGGGATCCAGGTGGCGCAGATTTCGGCTTCTAAATGGTCCATCTCCTCCCGTGGCTTTGCCGGATTTACCTCCAACAAGCTGCTCGTGCTCATTGATGGTCGTTCGGTTTACTCACCGGCCTACAGTGGTGTTTTTTGGGATGCTCAAAATACTCTGTTGGAAGATATCGACCGCATTGAGGTCATTCGTGGTCCAGGTGGTACCCTCTGGGGAGCGAATGCGGTCAACGGCGTCATTAATATTATCACCAAAAATGCAGAGACGACCCAAGGAGGCTTGGTACGAGCCAGTTTTGGCGGTGAGGGGGCCTGGTCCCTTGCCGGGCGTTATGGTGGCCGACTCTCCGAGACCACATTTGCCCGTTTGTATCTTAGCGCCGATCAGTTCGGGGGCAATCGGCTTGCCGAAAGTGAAGCGGATGGCAACGACTCCTGGCATCCGACCCAGGTCGGGTTTCGCATGGATGGCCGTCCCGATGATGACAACGAGTGGACACTCCAGGGAGATCTGTATGAGAATGAGGGGGATCAGTGGGTCATTCCCTACTGGACCAGCTCGTCTCCGTATTATTCAACCTTAGATGATGATTTTGATGCCAAGGGGGGCAATATTCTAGGCCGATGGCGACGGGAGCTAAGCCCAGACCAGGCGATTACCTTCAAGGCCTACTACGATTATAACAAACGTCAGGACGCCGTCTTTAATCTTGAGTTTTCGACCCTGGATCTTGATTTGCAGTACGAGACCCCAATTGGTGCCCGGCAGAAGCTCACCATGGGAACCGGGTACCGATCGGTTCAGGGAGATTTTGATGAGACCTATCAGGTAAACCTGCCGGATCGAAACGATTCGCTCTATAGTGTGTTTATTCAGGATGAAATCAACATGGTGGAGAATCGGGTCTGGCTGACACTGGGGACAAAATATGAATACAACGATTATACTGGCAGTGAATGGCAACCCAGCGCCAAGTTGCTGTGGAAACCTGCGGAGAATCATACCCTCTGGGGATCTGTAGCCCATGCAGTGCGTACGCCTTCTATTGTTGAGCAGTATGGGCGAGTTCTTATGGCCCGGTATCCGGTATATATGGGGGGCGTCTATGTTGGAGCGGGGAGTCTGAATTTTATAGGAAACCAGGACTATGATTCTGAAGAGGTCAATGCCTATGAATTTGGCTACCGCTGGCAGGCCTTACGTAATCTCTCCTTTGACCTAGCCCTGTTTTATAATGATTATGATGAAGTGTATACGGTCTTTCCCGAACAGTCGAATTTGGATGTCAACAGCACCTTTGTCAATGCTCAATCAGGCAACGGCAAGGGATTTGAACTGGCTATGGACTGGCAACCCCGCACTTGGCTGTCTTTTGCTCTTGCCTACTCCTACCTGGAAACAGACCTGACCACCGAGGCCTGGGTGGGAACCCAGGCGGGAAGTGACTGGGTCGCAAAATCGGCGCCAAAAAATCAATTTTCCCTACGATCTTCTCTTGCCCTAGCTGATGACTGGCGCCTGAATCTCTGGTTGCGTTATGTGGATCAGGTTTCCTGTCGGAATACCGTTAATTTGTTGGGCGATCCGGTAACCATTGACGATTATTACGTGTTTAACGCAAATCTTATTTGGAGCCCGAGCGAAAACCTTGAACTGATGCTTGCAGGTCAAAATCTTTTTGACAGCGGGCAACTACGCTATCTTTCCGAATATCAGACGCCGGCCACCGAAGTGGAGCCTCTGGTGTACGGAAAGATCACCTGGCGGTTTTAACCTTTGCCCCTTGCGTGCTGATGCGAACTCGAATTCTCCATATATTAGCGTTGCTTGTGTTGCTGGGGGTGAATACCCTCTCTGCACACGCCGCGCAATCTGGCGTCGAGTACAAGGTTAAGGCGGCCTTTCTGCTGAACTTTGCCCACTTTGTCACCTGGCCTGCCCAAAGTAGCTCCAGTGAGAGCTTTCCTCTTTGCGTGTTGGGAGAGGATCCCTTTGGGGAAGCGCTGACAGGGATTGAAACCAAAAAAGTGGGGGGCAAACATGTTTCCATCCATTATCTCAAGTCCTCCAGCAGCAAACTGGGCCAGTGCCGTATGGTTTTTATCAGCCGCTCGGAAAAGAACAATCTCAGCCGTATTTTGGGACGGATAGCAGGGAAGCCCGTGGTAAGCGTCAGTGATATTGACGGATTTTCCGCTGCAGGCGGACTCTTTGAGTTTAAGGATCAGCGTGGCCGTCTTTCTTTTATCATCAACAACACCCAAGCTAAGAGTATGGGGCTCAGCATCAGTTCTTCCTTGCTCAATCTGGCGGTTGACGTACTCTAAACCTATGAAAACCTGGTTTGCACATCTTCCCATACGCTCAAAGCTGCACCTGATCGTACTGCTGGCCTGTACCCTGGCTCTTTTTTTGGTCATGGTATCCTCCTTTGTTGGCCAGTGGACTATGGTCCGCCAGCAGACGGCCAGCGAAGTTCAGACGCTGGGGCGAGTCATTGCCGGAAACTGCAGTGCTGGTGTCGCCTTTGATGATCGGGCTACACTGCGTGGTATTATCGGTACACTTTCGGCCAAACCTAACATAATCCTCGCCCGAATATATTCTGCCGGGGGGGAATTGCTGGCAAGTTACAATCGTGCCGAACTGTTAGACAAAGAGCACGATGATGGCAGCTTTGAAGCGCTCTCTGTCAATGGATTTCGCTATGCAGGGCAGCGTGCCGAGCTGCTTGAGCCCATACTTCTGGAAAAAGAAACCATCGGCTCCCTTTACCTGCGGGTCAGTATGCAGGAGGTCAACAATAACTTGCTCTGGCTTGGCCTGATGATGGTCGGCATGTTGTTTTGCGGGTTACTTTTTGCCGGTCTGTTGTCCAGCCGTTTATTGCGGGTGATTAGCGGCCCGATTACCCAGCTTTCTGAAATCATGCAGCATATATCCCAGGAGCGTGATTATTCGGTCCGTTCTCCGCTTACCAGTAAAGACGAGCTCGGATTGCTGGCACGCGGCTTCAACAGCATGATTGCCCAGATTCAACAGCGTGATCTGTATCTTGAAGAGCAGGTTGAAACCCGGACCCACGATTTACTCAAGGCTAAAGAAGCCGCCGAGGCAGCCAACCAGGCAAAAAGCCTGTTTTTGGCCAATATGAGTCACGAGATCCGTACACCGATGAATGCCATTATCGGCATGACCCGCCTGGCTCTGGATCAAATCACCGATGAAACCCAGCGTAATCTTCTGAAAACAGTGAAAAACTCGGCTGATAGCCTGCTGGGGATTTTGAACGATATTCTCGATTTTTCCAAAATTGAGGCGGGACAGTTTCTGCTGAGCAAAAAATCGTTTGTTCTGCGGCAGTTGATAGAAACTGTGATCTCCACCATGCATGTTCCCGCAGTGGAAAAGGGATTACAGCTTGAATTCATTGAAAACGGCAAGCTGCCCAAGGTCCTCATCGGTGATGATCTGCGGTTGCGCCAGATTTTTTTTAACCTGGTTGGCAATGCTATTAAATTCACTGAAAATGGGGCTGTCACTATCTCGCTTGTGGAGCTTGAAGAAGCCTCCGAGGCTGGCTGGTGTATGCTGCATGCCAGCGTCCATGACACCGGTATCGGTATCGATGAGGAAAAACAGGAAAAAATTTTTAACACCTTTGAACAGGCCGATGGCTCCTATGTCCGCAAGTACGGAGGCACGGGGCTGGGCTTGGCTATCAGTCGCCAGCTTGCGGAAATGATGGGAGGCCGCATGTGGGTGGAAAGTGTCCCTGGAGAGGGCTCCACCTTCCACTTTACGTTGAACATGGAACTGGGCGAGGAGCAACAGGTTCAAGACGAAATCGATGAAGCTCCCACTCAGCGCATCGTCGGCCTGAATATTCTGGTGGTGGACGATAATGAGGTCAATCGTGATCTCGCGCGCATGGTTCTTGAGCAGGACCATCATGTGGAGGTGGCGGGCAATGGTCTTGCTGCCCTGGAAATGCTGGCCCGAGGCATTAAGGCTGATGTTGTGCTTATGGATGTGCAGATGCCGGTCATGGACGGCCTGACAGCCACTCGTATAATTCGTGCCCTTGAGCTGGGAAAAAATGCGGCTTCGCCCATTGAAACAGAGCTGGAGCAGGCCCTGGCACGAAGGCTTGCTGGAAAATCCCTTCCGATTATTGCCATGACTGCCCATGCCATGGGCGGTGATCAGGATATGTGTTTACAGGCCGGTATGGATGCCTATGTAACCAAGCCTTTCCACCCCGAGCAACTGATCGCCTCGTTGATGTCCCTGGAAAATCTCCACGCCGGTACTTTCTGCACTTTGGATGAAAAACCAGCAGTCCAAAAAGCGGAAGAAACTGAGCCGTTAAGTGAAGAACCGGTCAGTGTCGGCCAGGTTCGATCGCACCTACATGCCTCGGCTAACTTTACTCTGGAGCAGGTAGAACGTTTGTTGTCCACTTCCAGAAAGAGTGTGGGGAAACTCCTGGCAAACAGTAAAGATGCCCTGAAAAAACGTGATTTTGATGAGTTGGGGTTCGCCGCTCATACCCTCAAGGGAACCTTGCTTCAATGTGGATTGCAAGGCTGGGCTGCCCGGGCACAGAACCTTTTTGAGCTGGCAAAAAAAGAAGAGCACCAAGCCGCTATCGACGAATTGGACTCTATTCAACAAGGTATTGCCAATCTTGTGCTGGAACAGGAGCAGGGTGGCGATTCCCAGGTGGCTGAACAGGCACAGGAGAGCCGTGGTCATATTCTGGTGATGGAAGACGAGGAGGTCATTCGCGAGGTGGTTTGCGGAATGTTGCAGTATCTGGGGTACAGCTGCGACCTAGCCAGCAATGGAGAGGAAGGGGTTGCACTCTACGCAAAAGCGCTGGAAACGGGGCATAACTATGGACTGGTTATGACCGATCTTCATGTTGCCGAAGGCATGGGCGGGCTGGAGATGGCACAACAGATCCTCGAGCAGGACCCGCAGGCCCGACTCTTCGTCTCCAGTGGCGACCCTCAAAATTCGGTCATGCAGGGCTATCGCGAGTACGGTTTTTCCGGCAAGGTGAAAAAACCGTACTCGGTCCAGAATCTGGCCGCTATGTTGGAAGATATGTTCGGCCAATCCGAGTAAGGGACTGTTCAGCGGTTACCAGCCGTCACGGATTCAGGTATCAGCCTGGAGGCCAGTTGAGCGCGCGTCCACCCAGGATGTGCATGTGCAGATGAAAAACGGTTTGCCCGGCCTCGGCACCGTTGTTGAAAACTACGCGAAAATGCGGAATGCCCTCTTTCTGGGCAATCTCGTTACCTACCCGCATCATCTTTCCAAACACCTGTTCATCCTCAGGTTGCACCGCTTCCGGCCCCTTGATATGCTTTTTCGGGATCACCAGAAAATGCGTAGGAGCTTGGGGCGCAATGTCCCGAAAGGCGAGGACATCGTCGTCTTCATAGAGTTTTTCCGCAGGAATCTCACCGCGAATTATTTTGCAGAATAAACAGTTGTCAGGCATGTGTCACCTCCGTTGCTGTGATGCGTGTTTGCTGCCGACACGCGGCAACAAATACAATGTAAGCTTGTTGTTCGTGGCATCTATTCGGATTGGGTCCAGTGCGACCGGTATGGTCTCGTTGCCCAAATCGATATTGAGTGCTTTGAGCCGGTCAAGGTCCAGCTCATACTCGCGGTCGGCCAGGGCTCCAAGCATGGAAGTCAGGTCGTCCCCTCCATTTGCAGAATCTGGAAAGGTGGGAGTCACATACAGTTTGCGTTGTTTGGATGCAAAGCGGGTTTTCAGGCTACATTTGATCGGCAAGCGTACCTGGCCCACCTGGACCTGGAAATCCTGGCCTGCCAAACGCGTGGTCAAGAGCAAATTACGACCAGAGAGGGTCCCGGCCACGGTGATGGTGTTGTTGTGAATGGAGAGTCGGTCAAGTGACTCCAGGACGATATCCCCCTGAAGACGATGGCCTTGGGCAGGAATGGGCAGAGGCAGCATCTGCTGCACTGCGCTCAGCAGTGTTTCTGCGGGCAGGGTGAGGACCATGCTTTTGGCCTGTCCACAGTAAACTGGCCCACTTGGAAGGAAAACGGCTGCGAGAACAACAAGCAGCACCTTGAAAAAAGAGAAAGTTTTTTGCTTGACCATGAGCTGAAAACAGGAAAAGGTGAAGGCCAGCCACACGCCAGAAAATGATTATGAAGGTGCCGTGGCATAGGGGGCTTTCTTTTTGTCTTGAGGGGGAAGCCGCCCAGCATACTCTGCGAACAGCCCAACGTTAAAACAAATTAAAATGCTCTATTTTCGCTCCTCTGTCAAGTTGGCCAAGGCTGGGATTATGAAAAAGAACGCCACCTGCCACGGGACTAACCATGGTTGAACAGCCCTCCCTACCAACAACGCCTCCGCTCATGGAAGTCGGCAGTTGCTGTCGCCTTAAGGGGGCGGACCTTCGTTTGCTTGCCGCCTTACGCGTTGAGCTCACCATCGATAATCCAAAGTATCAGGCAGCAAAGCAGTTTGGCCGCTGGATCGGGAAGAAGCTTAAACCCCAATTATTTTTTTTTACAGAAGAGCTGGGAGATATTGTTTTTCCCCGTGGTTTTGCCAATCAGGCGGTGCGACTCTGCCGAAAGATCGTCGGGCAAAGTCCGGTTTTGGTGGATAATAGAACTCAGCAGATCGAGATCGAGAATTCGTTTCAAGGGATTTTGCGGCCCTACCAGGAGCAGGCGGTTACAGCCGTGATGCGGCATAGCTTCGGTGTGCTTGAGGCGGGCACAGGCTCTGGAAAGACTATTATGGCATTGGCCATTATTGCCCGGCGCAGACAGCCGACGCTCATCGTGGTGCATTCAAAGGAGCTGATGTACCAGTGGCAGCAGCGGATTGCCGAGTTTTTAGGCGTTGAGGCCGGTCTTGCCGGTGATGGCAGGCTGCAGCTCAAGCCTATCACCGTTGCCATTGTCAATACCGCTAAAAAGCATCTGGATACCTTGCCAGGAAAGTTTGGTCAGATTGTGGTTGATGAGTGTCACCGGGTTCCGGCCAGTCTCTTTACCGAGGTGGTGGCCGCTTTTGACTGCCGCTATATGCTTGGGCTCTCCGCGACCGCCTTTCGTCGGGAAGACGGAATGACCAAACTCATTTACATAACCATGGGCGATCGGATCCACCAGGTGGACAGCCGTGTGCTGGCGGCCAGTGGTGCTGTGGTGCGGCCTGAACTCAAGCAGCGATCGACAACATTCACCTACAGATACCAGGGAGAATATGCCAAGCTGATCAAGACGTTGACCCAAAATGAAGAGCGCAACAAACAGATCGTCCATGAATTGCAGACGCTGCTGGCTGCGGGGCACGATGGGACCGTACTGGTCGTCTCTGATCGGGTTGGGCATTGCCGGGCATTGGCTGAAATGCTGGTGTCCGACTCAGTCCCGGTGGCGGTCCTCACCGGGCGAACCCCTCCGGATGAGCGGACTCGGATCGTTGCGGATGTGCGTGAAAATAGGGTGCAGGTGCTCATATCGACTTTGCAGCTCATTGGCGAGGGATTTGACTGTCCGGGATTGTCCACTCTGGTCCTGGCCACTCCCATTAAATTTGAAGGACGACTGCTCCAGGTTGTGGGGCGAATCATGCGTCCGGCGGAGGGAAAACGGGCTCTGGTCATCGATTACGTGGATGAGCAGATTGCTGTCCTACGTCGCTCGGCTGAGAGCCGCAAAGCGGTCTTTCTTGCCTGGTGATCGGTATAGTGATCAATCTCCTTGTCTTTTTGTCCTTCTTGAGGTAAATTAACTCCTTTTTTATCCTACCGTCTGGAAAAGCTGAGAAAATCAGTCTGATGCATGTTGCCTTTCACTCGGTACACACTCTCCGCAGAGTTCATTTTCCCGTGAATTCCGGGATTCCTCGAAATATCAATTTTAAATTTTATATACATGTAACCCCCTAGCGTGGGGGAGGAGCAGTATGGATCAGCAGTTTATTCGTAATGTCGCTATTATTGCCCATGTTGACCATGGCAAGACCACCCTGGTTGATCAATTATTCCGCCACAGTGGCATGTTTCGCGAAAATCAGCAGGTGGAAGAGCGGCTCATGGACTCCATGGACCTGGAGCGTGAGCGTGGTATCACCATTGCTTCGAAAAACGGCTCCTACATGTATGGAGACTATCAGGTCAATATCATCGACACGCCAGGCCATGCCGACTTTGGCGGTCAGGTGGAGCGCGTCCTGCGCATGGCTGATGGGGCGGTGTTGCTGGTCGATGCCCAGGAAGGTCCCATGCCCCAGACCTTTTTTGTGGTAAAGAAGGCCTTAGCTGCCAACCTGCCGATCCTGGTGGTTATCAACAAGATCGATAAACCCGCTGCCCGCTGTGACTGGGTTGTTGATCAGGTGTTTGATCTGCTTGACCGACTGGATGCTCCGGACCACATCCTTGATTTTCCCGTGGTCTATGCCTCTGCCAAGGCCGGTTATGCCATACTTGAGCCCGAAGATGAGGTCACGCCGGAGACGGGTATGCATGCTGTGTCCGATATGATTATTAAGCATGTACCGCCACCGGCTGGAGATCCCAGTGAGCCGTTGCAGTTGCAGGTCAACACCATTGATTACTCACCCTATCTGGGGCGCCTGGGGATTGGTAAAATTGTCAACGGCAGCCTTGATCTGCGCACTCCCCTGGCGGTTGCCCGTCGTGATGGTTCTATTTCTCCGGTACGCATCAATAAGATTTTTGGTTTTAATGGCTCCACCAAGGTACCGCTGGAGCGTGCTTCCGTGGGCGACATCGTCGCCGTCGCCGGTATGGAGGATGTGACCGTCGGGGTGACCTTTACCGACCCGGCTGATCCCAGGCCGTTGCCACTCATTGAGATCGATCCGCCGACCATCTCCATGAACTTTATTCCCAACGACTCGCCCTTTGCCGGGCAGGATGGCAAATTTGTCACCTCTCGTCATCTGGAGGAGCGCCTCACCCGCGAGACCCTCTCCGATGTGGCACTGATGGTGGAGCCGCTCACCGATGGTGTCGGCTATCGGGTTTCCGGTCGTGGTGAGCTGCACCTCTCCATTCTTATTGAGAAAATGCGGCGTGAGGAGTATGAGTTTCAGGTGACTCGGCCCCAGGTTATCATGCGCGAGATCGACGGCCAGCTCATGGAGCCCTACGAAGAACTCTCCGTGGATGTGGATGAGCAATATCAGGGTGTGGTCATTGAGAAATTGGGTAAGCTCAAGGGCGTGATGACCGAGATGGTGGTGGAAAAAGAGATGGCCAAGATGAAGTTCAAGGTCCCCACCCGTGGGTTATTAGGGTATCGCTCCGTCTTTATGACCGATACCCGCGGCATGGGGGTGATGAACTATATCTTTGCCGAATGGGGGCCCTATGCAGGCGAGATCCAAAACCGGATCAACGGTGTGATGATCGTTAAAGAGCCCTGTACCACGGTGGCCTATGCCCTGTTTAACCTTCAGGACCGCGGGAAGCTTTTCCTGCCGCCCGGTATTCCGGTCTATCCGGGCATGATCATCGGCGAGCACTGTCGGCCCGCCGATCTAATCGTCAACCCCGCGAAAGGAAAAAAATTAACCAACATGCGAGCCTCGGGTTCAGATGAGGCGGTTATCCTCACTCCTCCGGTTGACATGAGTCTGGAGGACTGCATATCGTATATCAATGATGATGAGCTGGTCGAGGTTACTCCCAAGGCCATTCGTCTGCGCAAACGCAAGGATGCGAAGATCCGGGGCTAATACCTTTACCGGTTAGGACGTATCGGCCGCCATCCCCCATGGGGATGATGGCGCCGTGGTAGTGCTTCAGCTGAGAGGCGGCCGAATCAAGGCCCCCTTTTGGGGGAGGGCGTATGAATGAGTTGATTGGGATTGGTGTCGCCATTGTGGCGGCCATACTTACTTTTGTGATCATCATGCGCCGCACCGGTGGCGAGTGCATGCCCTGACTGCTGATGTATGGTTCCGCAGGTGCGGGACTTGTTGCTTACCTGCTCTTACAGGCGCTCCTGAACCCATAGGGCATCTTGAATAATTGCTTTTTCTGCCAATCTCGGCGTCCCGCGAAAAATTTTATCCTCGGTATATCTTGTATATGCCTGCGGTAAAATTTTTTCGCAATCCTTGGTCTTGATTGAAAAATCTAATTATTCAAGACACCCCATAGCAGTAATTGGGGGAAAGTGGCAGGGCATCCTTTGTATCTCCCCCCTGAAGTCGGAACATGTATCGGTGCATTGCAGACGGCTTTTCATGTGCTGAAACATGTGCCCGGAGTCGGGGATATTTTTTAAGAATGGATTTTTGTGAGGGGCCATGAGTGCCGGTCATTCATCCCAGCCACTGCTTTCTTCGCGGGAGACGCTGGCGGTTATAACAGCACGTGTGAAGGAGCGACGGCTGTATGAGGCACGATTCCTCAGCCGTCAACTGGGACAGGGGTTGACAGCGGAGCAGCGGGCAACACTGGATGAGCAACTCAATAAAAGTCTGGGCCAAGTCGAACAACTGCACGCCGAGGCAAAAGCAGCGTTTACCTCGGGCAACTATGAACGTGCAGGAATCCTGTACAGTCAGATAAAAGCTGTGGCCATCGATGTGCCAGGCGTCAGAGAAGAGCTTCAGGCCTTGCGCGGTGCCACGGCTTTGGCGCAACGCTTTGTCCCGGCCGAGAAGCCGGTTGCACAAGATAAACGGCAAGATGATGCAGAGGCTTCAGCGTCTATGGAGATTCTTACCGCTCCTGGAGCAACTCAGGAGCCTCCCCCCGTATCCCGAAAAAAAAATGTGTCTTCCGGGACCTTCTTTCTCCTTCCCCGGTCCATTGATCGCAAATGGCTGCTTAGCGGAATCGGCCTCCTGCTTCTTGGGGGGGGATTCTTTGTTCTTTTTCAGCAGGGAGATGCGCCACCGTCTAGCGCCTCTTCCACCCCTGATACACCTCCCTCCAAGGCTGTTGCACTCATCAAGTCGGTACCCAAGCAGGCGAAAGTCATCAAGGGGGACTCGGATGCAAAGGTGACAGTAACAACAGCTGAAACCCACGCAGAGGCTGAGGCTCCTTCGATTTCCCAGGAGCCTGCCTCCCCCCAGAGCGAACCAGTGGAAACGCCTGAAAAACCAGTGGCCCCCACCAGTCCTGCACTCAACCTAGGTGGATTGCAGATCGAGTAGTGTGACGTTGGCTTTATCCCCCTCAAGGGGATACTGCCCAATCTTATTTGGGCAGCTCACCTGTTTCTTTATAGTTGAAATAATCGCTGAGTATCTGGGCGTGATCAAAAACAAGGGAGGGCAGGGTGTCGGCGAAGAAAATATCCGCTTTTTGGGCATCGTCGGCTGCCACCGGTTTGCCACTTGCTGTGGCAATAAACACGGTTGAGGCGGTATGCTGACGGGCATCCCGCTTCGGGTCGGAGTAGGTGTGCAACTGGCGAATCAGTTCAACCTCTAACCCCGTCTCCTCTTTGGCCTCTCTTTGGGCCGCATTTTCATAAGATTCCCCATAATCGACAAAACCACCAGGGATGGCCCAGCCATAGGGTGGGTTTTTGCGCTCTATGAGAACGATACCACCTTCGGTCTCAATGATGATATCAACTGTAGGCGTAGGGTTGCGATAGACAGTAATCGAGCTGCCGCAGCTGGGGCATTGCATGATGGAACTCCTGGGAAAGGTTCTTTTTTGTCGGGAATCTTGAAGACGGGGTGAGCTTCCAGAGCCCCGCGAGGTTAAAAGCAAAGCGTGCGAATTTCCTCCCAGCTCTCCACCGAGGGAAGTTCATGCTTGTGTTTATTCCAGGGCTGGCTGAAAACGATTGACTGAATCCCTGCCTGGTGCATCTGCATGCAGGTTTCGGCGCGGTCGTCGATAAAGGCTCGAAGTCCGAGCTGGCGGATATGGCGCACCTTGTCATCGTGATCTCCCATGGCCACAACCTGCATTTGCTGGTAGATCTCGGGGGCAAAGAGCTGCGCAAGCCAGTCATGCACAGGCTGAGCCAGGGGGCGGGCCGTGACGATGGTGACCTTGGCTCGAGCACTGAGTTCACTCAACACCTCCACCGAACCGGGCATGGGGAGTAGTCCTGTGCCCACCGAGTCTTTTAAGATCTGGTAAAAGATCGCCTCGGCAATATCCGTTCGCATGTCCAGGCAGTGTTCCACCGTGAAATCAGTTATGTTCTCAGGGAGAATACCACAGAGATCGTACTGCTCGCAGGCAAGGCGAATAAAGGCTTCTACGGTATCTGCGATAACCCCGTCAAAATCAAAGCCGATTTCAGCGGGATGAATTTTTTCAGTGACCATGTCTTGTTTCCTGCTATAAAAAAAACGGATCCCGTGGGGATGGATCCGTTTCGTTGGTGTCATGGATTCAGGATTATTCTTCGATAGTGGCATTCTCAACAATGACTTCGTACTTGTAACCAGCCCCAAAATCACGCTCAAAATTGAGTGTGCCCTTGATGGTAATGATCGAGCCTTCAGTTGGATCATCCATGGAGGTCACCACCAGGTCGTGGTGGTTCTTTAAGGGGTTACCGGTCCCATCCTGGAGGTGAATCCAGTTTTTTCCCATGATCATACGGGAGACCTTCATGACCTTGCCGCGAACCCGAACATCTTTCCCCTGTAGTTCTTTGCCTTGTTCAAAGCATTCCCCCACCGTGTAGCTGTTCTCTCCGCTTGCCTTGACCACGCTGACATCGGCGGAGGGGACGATGGCACCCGCGCTGCCGGCGGAGCTGCCGGAGGCCATGACATTGCTGCTACCATGGGGTTGCTTCTGCTCGGCTGCCAGAGCTGCGGCAAAGCCACCCTCCGCTTCGGCAGGGGCTTTCGCGCTGCTCGTCTTCTTTTCGACTCCAGGCGAGAAGATAATCGTCTCAAAGGTGCGGTTCAGGGTTTTTGAGGTGAAATTGGGCATGGTCATGCCGGGGGCGCAGCTCACCGTTTCTCCTACTTTCACCGGTGTCTGGGGGATGGCCACCCATATGTTCCCCTGCTTGGCGTGTAATAGCAAATAGGTATAGCCGCCGCTGTCCATTGTTTCTGTAATTGTCCCCTGAAGGGCCACACCATCCAGTGGGGCCTGTATTGGCGGTTTGCCGACCTCGGCTGAAACGGGCGAGGTGGCCAGCGCCACGGAGGGGGCTACAAGGCTGAGGGTGAGTGCGGTATGGATCAGTATTTTAGGCATAGAAGACATGAAACTCTCCAGGTGAAAGAACGTGGGTAAATCTGCAGGGACTTCAGCAGACGATGCCCCTGTGGAATTCGTATCGCTTCAAGCTATTTCTTGTAAGGAGACCTGTGATGCCTGTCAACCAGGGATGGCATTCGGAAAGAGCTCATCGAGTTTGGCTTTGATCGCCCTGCCCCAGACCTGATAGCCTCGGGTGGAGAGGTGAACCTGATCGTTGAGAAAGCCTGGATGGGTGATGGGGAGACAGTGTTCATTGAACGGTCCAACCGTATCAAGAAAGTGACAGTTTTCAACACCGGCCGCTGCCTCGGCCAACTCCTGGTTGACCTCTTCCAGGTCATGGGTGGCAACAATGGGCATGGGCATAAGCGAGTTGACGATAATGGGACTCTCTGGGTAACAGAGGCGCAACCGTTGCAGCATGGTGGTGAGGATGGTGGGAAACAGGCGGTAGCCAAAAAGCAGGTTGTTGGTTCCCGACTGGATCAATATCACATTCGGGTCAGGGTAGGCTTCTATCTCATCCATCAGACGGGCAGACAACTCCTCGGTCATCTCTCCGGCAATCCCCCGGTTGATGACCGCAACCTCCGGAAGGTGGCTTGGCCAGTCCCCCCATTCCACCAACGAATCTCCAAGCATGAGTAAGGTAATCATAAAATTCCTATGGTTGTGACTGCAGGACAACACAGCCCATATTGGCGACAGATGCTTTTTGGCCGCACTTTACCGTATTCGCCCGGTCCGGGTCAACGAAGTCTCGAGGTCCACTTTTGCCGGTATCGATAAGACGCACCCAGTGACGGTTCCGTGGTGCCAGGGGCAGGGTAAAAACCGCGGGTGTATAGGGGTGCATGTTGAGCATGACAAAAAAATCATCATCGGTGGGCGTGAGGGACTCGCCGCTTAAGAGAAAGGCCAGGGTACGACACCCTGGCGACCAGTCCTGACTTCCTGGCGTAAGCCCTTGCCAGGTTATCTGCAGCCCATGTTCGTCAGCGTGACTTTCGGTGGAGTGAGGGAAAAAATCCTCACGTCGAAAGATAGGATGCGCTTTGCGCAATGCTATGAGTTTTTGAAAAAATCGTCGCAAGTAGCGATTTTTTTTCGCAAGGCTCCAGTCAAGCCAACTGATGGGGTTGTCCTGGCACCAGGCATTGTTATTTCCTAACTGGCTGCGTCCAAATTCATCTCCAGCCACCAGCATAGGAACGCCCTGGGAGAGCAGCAGGATCGTGGCCATGGTCCGTTGGCGGCGAGAGCGTAGCCGCAGAATTGCCTTGTTGGCTGTTGGTCCCTCAATGCCCGAATTCCAACTGTTGTTGTTATTGTCACCGTCCCGGTTGTGTTCCCCGTTGTCCAGGTTGTGCTTTTCGTTAAAGCTGACCAAATCAGCAAGGGTAAAGCCGTCGTGGCTGGTGATGAAGTTAATCGAGTTAGCAGGGCTGCGGCCGTTTGCCTGATAGAGATCAGAACTTCCGGCTATACGTGTGGCCACAGCAGGTACCAACCCCTCCCGGCCGCAACAGAATCCTCGAATGTCGTCACGAAAGCGTCCATTCCACTCGGCCCACCTGGGATGGGGGGAAAAACTCCCCACCTGATAGAGGCCTGCAGCATCCCAGGCTTCAGCAATGATTTTGGTGTCGGCCAAAATCGGATCTTCGGCAATCATCTCCACCACCGGAGGATTGGCCAATACCTGCCCTTGCGAGTCACGACCAAGAATGGAAGCCAGGTCAAAGCGAAAGCCATCCACATGCATTTCCATGACCCACCAGTGCAGCGCATCGAGGATCAGGTTGCGGACTATGGGCTGGTTACAGTTACAGGTGTTGCCGCAGCCAGAGTAGTTGAGATAATCCCTGGTCCAGGGATCAAGCAGATAATAGATGGTGTTGTCGATGCCTCTGAAGCTGGTGGTGGGGCCATCCGACCCGCCTTCAGCCGTGTGGTTGTAGACAATGTCTAAAATGACCTCGATGCCAGCCCGGTGCAGGGCTTTGACCATATCGCGGAATTCGTTGAGGGGTGCTTGCAGGTCGCTGCTGTAGCCTGACTTGGGGGCAAAGAAAGAGAGAGGGCTATAGCCCCAGAAATTTTTTAGATGCTCTCCGGTAAAGGGGTTTGTAAAAATCGGTTCATTTTCGTTGAACTCCGTTACCGGCATCAATTCCACCGCTGTTATTCCTAGCTGCTTCAGGTAGCCTGTTTTTTCACGGAGCCCCTTAAATGTTCCCGGAGCAGTGACCATGGACGAGGCATGCCGGGTGAAGCCGCGAACGTGGAGCTCATAAATGATGGTATCTTTGAGCGGAATGTTGAGAGGCCGATCCCCCTCCCAATCATAAGGTTCCGGGCCGGGAAGGCAGCAAGGGAAACTTCCCAGGCAGGTTCGTTCCTTTCCCCAGGCCGGTGAGATGATCTGTTTTGCATAGGGGTCAAGCAGCACCCGTTCGGGATCGTAGGCGTGCCCGGATTCTTGGGGGGCATGGACTCCATCTATGCTGTAGCCGTAGCGCAGACCAGGCGGCGGATTGCGCAAAAGAATATGCCAGATATCTCCGGTTTTATTACGCTTGGGATCAAGCTTTATCTCGCTTGTGTCCATTGCCTCTTCGCTCAGCGCCAGAACCAGGCTGACTGCGGTGGCGTTGCGGGAGAAGAGTGCGAAGTTTATTCCCTGCGGGGTGATGGTGTTGCCAAGCGGCAGGGGAATGCCAGTGTCGGTGCGGAAAGTGATTTTCATCTTGAAATAATAATCATTATTATTATAGTGAAAGAGCATGCATTAGAGTGCATGATACTTGTTTGTCCGTCATTTTCAAACTGTCATGGAGGTAGATATGGGTTTATTCAATAAATTAGTTATTTCGGGTATTCCGGCAATCGATTGGGATATGACCCCAGATTATACCTTCGGAACCTTTGAAAGTTGGGGCGGGGTAGAGCGAATCCGCAATAATAGTGAGCGGATTTATTATTTCTTTATCGATGCCTGGGATGAAGAGCCGAAACTTTGCCTTATGGAGCGCGGGGTCAAGCATGCACAGGTCATCGCCGAGATCCTCGCTCCTGCCGAGATGGTGCGTGCTTGCGTGCAAGAGCAGGGAAAGGCGGCGCTTTTTGAGCGAACCTTTGCCATCAACGAAGAGTTGAAGCAGTGGTTACGGGACAATGTGGTCAATACCGACGATGATTCCAAGGTGGTCATTCTAGAACAGCGGGAAGCCTCAGGTCCGGTGGAAACCGGCCTCCCCAAACGCAGCTCGCTTGCTCCTCTTCAGGCTCGGATTACGCTGCCGGATCAAGCGGAAGAACTCAGTGAAGAGGATGTGGTGCAGCTGGTGCAGTCGTTCAATTTCTGTGATCAGGAAAGAAATCCTGAGGGGAGTTTTGTCAGTGAACTGGTCGATAATGAGGATGGTCTCACCGTCAGCGACCAGGTGACCGGGTTGATGTGGCAGCGGGAAGGTCTTGATATCATGAGTCACCGCTCCATGCGCAGGGAAGTGGCACGAGTTAATGATGAACAGTTTGCCGGTTATTCAGACTGGCGCTTACCGACCATGGCCGAGGCGCTCTCCCTGCTGGAACAGGAGAAGCTGGCCCATGATCAGTATCTGCCTCGCTGTTTCTCCGGCGAGCAGCCCTTTGTTTTTGTAGATGCGGTGCGAAAACCAGGTGGCCAATGGTTTGTCGACTTTAAACAGGGGCGGGCATTTTGGTCATCTGGAACTATTCCAGGAGGATTTGGCCGACTGTGCCGTAGGGAAAAATAGCTGTCAAGGGAAAAAAGCAGTTGATCGACCGAGTGCTCCTTAGTAGGATATCATGTAATTCCAGACTGTTTTTGACTACAAGGGAGAGGAAAATCCTTGAAACGGATATTGGTGGTCGACGACGAGGCGCAGATTCGTACCATGCTCACCCAGATGTTGGAGCTTGAGGGGTTTGAAGTCCACACTGCGGAAAACGGTGAAGAGGGGCTGGCCCTGGTGGGAAAGTATGCCTTTGACTTGGTAATTACAGATATGATAATGCCGGTAAAGGACGGGCTCAAGTTTATCATGGAACTTGTCCGTGATTACCCTGATTTACGCATCCTCGCTATTTCCGGAGGCGGCGCAATCAAGGCTGAAAGATACCTGACCATGGCCGGGTATCTCGGGGATATTGCCACCCTTGAAAAGCCTTTTAAAAGGGAGATCTTGCTTGATCTGGTGCAGAAACAGATCGGGGGCGATTAATCCCCCCACAGTGTTTGTCTGTAATGCCTTCATTTCCTGGTTCAACAAAGCCTGTGGAGCTCCCATGCTCTACAGGCTTTTTTTTATACGAAAAATATAATTGTACCAGAGCTCTGTTAAGGCAGGCCCCCGTTTCCTTTGAAAACGGGGCATTCTTGTGGTAAAGAGCCCTGCGGTATGCAACCGTCAGGTATTAGGATTGGGAGGACCTATGCAAACACAACCAGAAGTAGTCGAGCAGTCGCAGGGACAATCGCAGGATTCCGTCCCTGGCCAGCCTGTGAAGGAGCAGCTTCCGGCGATCCAGGAGAACCCGATAACGCTGAATGATCTGGTTGATATCAGTTGCCGCAAATTTCGCAAATTTTCGGCAATCGGCATGGCCCTGGAAAAGCCTCTGAGCTACAAAGAATTTCATGAGCGCATCCTTGCCCTGGCGGCCTATCTTCGTGAGCAGGGGATTACAGCGGGCGATCGTGTGGCCCTGCTAGGCGAAAATTCGCATAACTGGGGAACGGTATATCTGGCTGTGGTCCGTCTTGGGGCGGCGACGGTTCCTATTTTTCCAGACCTGCCCGATGCCGATGTCCATCATATCCTTGGGGAGATGAAGTGTGATTTCATCTTTATTACCCAGCGTCAGATGGAGAAAATCTATGATTGCAAGCAGGAGATTCATCGCGTCATCACCCTTGACGATTATCGCGACGATACCGGCCTGATAGAGGTTGAACCCTTTTCCGGTTTTCTTGGCACCGCTCTGGCCAAATACGGAGAGCAGGCCCGCGATGAACTGCTCGAGTTTGATCCGGTGGATACAGACAATCTGGCCTCCATCCTTTATACCAGCGGGACATCTGGGTTTTCCAAGGCAGTTATGCTCTCGCATGGAAATCTCTGTGCCAATGCCAACTCCGCCAGTGGCATTATTCGCAGCGTGCCGCCGGGATGGGTGTTTTTATCTGTGCTGCCTATTTCCCATACCTATGAATTTACGGTTGGTTTTCTCCTGCCTCTGCTGAAGGGCTGCCGTATTGTTTATGCCGGGAAAACACCCACACCGGCCGTGTTGCAACGCATCTGTTCTAAAGAAAAACCGCAGGTTATGCTGGTTGTCCCCTTGATCATTGAAAAGATTTTCAAAAAGCGGATTGCACCTGCTGTTGAAAAAAGCAAAATACTGAGCTTTTTCTGCCGATTCAGCCTGAGCAGGAAGGTGATTTACCGGAAAATCGGCGCCCAGCTCAGTGGTTTTTTTGGCAATCGTCTGGAAGTCATGGGAATTGGTGGCGCAGCCCTTAATCCCGAGGTGGAACGGTTTCTGCGTGAGGCAGCCTTTCCTTTCATCGTTGGGTATGGTCTGACCGAGGCGTCTCCTTTGCTCGCTGGTGGCCCGTATGGCGATCGTACTGTTCGCCTCGGTTCTACCGGCAAGCCGGTGCCTAATGTAAAAATTCGTATAGATGATCCGCACCCGGAGACCGGGATAGGCGAGGTGCTGGCCCAGGGGAAAAATATCATGCAGGGCTACCTCAATGATCCCGAGGCCACCAAAGAAACCTTAACGGAAGATGGCTGGCTGCGAACCGGCGATATCGGCCTTATTGACCGTGAGGGTAATCTGCATATCAAGGGGCGTTCCAAGTCTGTGATCGTGCTTTCCAATGGCGAAAATGTTTTTCCGGAAGCCATTGAACACAAGATTAATGCCTACCCCTTTGTAGTTGAGTCGCTGGTAGTTGAAAACAGGGGCATGCTTGAGGCGTGGGTCTACCCGGATTATGAGTTTATTGACTCCAAAACCGAAGGGCAGAGCCGCGCCCAGCGTCATCAATACATCAGCGGGCTCATGGAGGAGATGCGCTCCACTGTCAACGATCAGGTCTCGGCATCCTCACGGCTCTCTCGCATACTGGAGCGGCGGGAGCCTTTTGTGAAAACCGCAACCCACAAGATCAAACGTTATTTGTACTCTGCAGATAATATGCACGTGTAGAAGGCTTCTGCACGGTTTATCTACAGTTTTTGTTAAGCAACACCTAGAAAGGGGGGGGAATGAAAAAATTTTCTATGGCAGGAGTGGTCCTGCTTGCTGCAGCCAGTCAGGCCATGGCTTCGGGCTATCGTATTCCGGAGCAGTCGTTGAACTCCACAGCGCGCGCCGGAAGCTATGTGGCCTATACACCAAACGCTGATGCGACCTATTATAATCCGGCTAACATGAGCTGGCTGGAGGATCGCTGGCATATTGAAGTCGGTGCCACCTGGATTCACCTGAGTTCGATTGATTATACCGATACAGATTTTGCCGCGTACAATGGCAGCTCGGAGGCGGAAGATTTTTTTCTGCCGACTTTTTTTGTGGTCTCACCAGACTACAATAATTTCCGTTTTGGTTTTTCTACCACCGCACCAGGCGGTCTTTCCAAACGCTGGAAAGATTCATATCCCAGGAACTTTGCAGAAGAGTTCAGCCTTAAGATTTTTGACATCAATCCGACGGTTTCCTATAAAATTAACGACTCATTCTCAATCGCGGCAGGCGTGCGCGGAGTATATGTAGACGGCAAGGTGCGGAGTGGGGGGGATTTAACAGGTTTTGAAGCCTCACGTGATATGGAGGGAGATAGCCTGGAATTCGGGTGGAATCTTGCTGCAACAGTGCGTCCGCTTGATAATATGAACGTGAGTGTCACCTACCGTTCAAATGTTGACTTGGATATAGAAGGGGACGCCGATTTGGCAACAAGTTTGGTTCTACCTGGAGTAGACAGTACCTATTCCGGAAGTACCGGGGTCTCTATTCCCCTTCCTGCCGTTTTGGCTGTTGCGGTGTCCTACACCTTTTTTGATCAACTCACCGTTGAGCTCGAATATGATCGGACCTACTGGTCGGAGTATGATCAACTTGATTTTACCTATCCAACGACCTTGACCAACCCTGTTCTTTCCGGGGCATTTGACGATGTAAAACCCAAAAACTGGAAGGATACCGACGCCTGGCGGTTGAGTTTCAGCTATGACATGAAAAATAATTTCATCCTCATGGCAGGTATTGCCTATGATGAAAATCCTGCGCCCTCAGGAACCTTAGGATTTGAGTTGCCCGACTCTGATGCTATGCTCTATTCGGTTGGCCTGCGCTATGCAATCAACGAGGATATGGAAATAGGCATTGCCTATTTATATGACGACAAAGAGTCGCGTACGGTCTTGAATCGAACAGGGGCGGAGCCCGGAAATATTAACGGTACCTTTGATGACGCCTCAGCTCATCTGGTAACGGTTGGCTTTAGCTACAAACTGTAAGCCCAAGGGAGCACAGGCTAGATAAAAAAAGCCCGGCATTTGCCGGGCTTTTTTTTATTTCATCCTGGAAGTAGGGAATCGCTGAAACGAATGATCGGCATGATAACTGAGCTGATAGCGCCGGTATAAAAGAGGACTAGGAGAATTATAAATCCGTACGGCTCCAGCCTAGCAAAGCTACGGGCACTCTCCGGGGGCAAAAGCCCCATGAGTACCTTGGAGCCATCCAGTGGTGGAATGGGGATACAGTTGAAGACTGCTAGCATGACATTGATCCAGACGCTGGTGTTCAACATGTAATAAAGAGGTAGAAATACGTTTTCAGGAAGAAATTGGAAAAAGTTGACCACCATGTGGGCGATAGCCGCGCTGGCAATGGCTAGAAGCACGTTGGCACCGGGACCGGCCAGGGCCACTTTCAGCATGTCCTGCCGCGGGTTGCGAAAGTAGCGTGCATCGACTGGCACCGGCTTGGCCCAGCCGATTTTCATTATGATAAAGGCAATTACCCCCAGAGGATCAAGGTGCTTGAGCGGGTTGAGGGTCAGCCGTCCGGCCATCTTGGCTGTGGGGTCGCCCAGTCTCCAGGCCACGTAGCCATGGGCCAGTTCATGAACAGTCAGGGAAAAGAGCAGGGGCGGCACCTGAATGATCAGTTGCCGCATGAGTGCGTTAAAATCAAAGTCCATCACGTAAAGTTATCCTGAAATTAATGGGCGGGTTGTGTCAGATTCCCATCAACCATAAGCTCGATTGAAGAAGAAGCGAGAAAAATCGTGCCTGGTATTAGTGGGCCGAAGGTTGGTTACCGGGGTATTTTTTCTGGAGAAAGTCAATCGCCTCCTGCGGGGTATTGATCTCGCCATCGAGTTGCTGCTCTATGAGATGATTGAGCATGGTGCGAAACTGAGGGCCGGGTTTGTAGCCCAGTGCTTTGAGTTCCGCGCCGCTGAGTAATGGTTTTACCTGACGCAGCTGGGTGACAAAGAGAGAAACCGAGCGCTGAATGTAGCGTTTGCGGGCAATGGTCATCAGGTAGAGCCAGCCTTCGGGTTCCAGGTCGATCAGAAGCCAGTAGATTTCACTGTTTTTTCGGTACGGTCGTTTGATCATCTCCTGGGCAATCTTTTCCACATCCATCTTTTGTTGCAATAGTTTTTTGCGCTGCTTGGGCGGCAGGGCAAAACGGTTGCAGAAGTTCAGCAACTCTTTGGGGCGCGAGCGACTGAAAACAGCCAGCAGATAGACCATCCAGGTTTCCAGCGGGGCATCAATGTAGAGCAGGCGAAACCAGGATATGGTCTGATGTGCCTGGGTGATGTAATGGACAAAGCGGCGGTCAATCTTCAGGTTGGGGCGCAGGTCAGGCCAGAGAAAGGGGAAGAGTTTGAGCGCAGCCATGCGCTTCAGCGCTGGTAAAGGATCGTTTTCCGAGAGGATGAGTTTCAGTTCATGGAAAAAACGGGGCTCCTGAGCCTGTTCAAAGAGGTTCATCTGCACCGTGTTTTTGATCAGCTTTTCTGCATGTCGGGTAATGGTAAAACCCAGTCTGCCCTCAAAGCGAATGGCACGAAAAATACGGGTGGGGTCTTCGACAAAACTCAGGTTGTGGAGGACCTGGATACGGCGTTCTTTAAGGTCGTTTTGACAGTTGAAATAATCCACCAGCAGTCCGAATCGTCCCGGGTTGAGGTGAATGGCCATGGCATTGATGGTGAAGTCGCGACGATACAGATCAAGCTTGATCGAACTCAGCTCAACCGTGGGTTTGGCCGCCGGGCGTTCGTAATATTCGAGGCGGGCGGTGGCAACGTCAATTTTGGTCTGATCCGGAAAGACCACGGTGGCCGTGCCGAATTTTTCATGGGGATGGACAATGCCCCGGTGCTTGTCGGCCAGATGTTTGGCAAATTGGATGCCGTCGCCTTCGATGACGATATCAATATCTATATTAGGCACATGTAAAAGGAGATCGCGCACAAAACCGCCGGCGACAAAGGCATTGCAGCCAAGGCGAGCGGCTGCCTCCCCGATTTCGCGCAAGAGGACAATCACCTCCTTGGGCAGAACCTGCGTCATAACGCCGCCCAGGTTCCGGGTGCGCTCAACCGATGGCCGCTCATCGCTTTGCAGAAGTTCGCCCGGAAGGTGGCCGGGGTCATTGACCAAAAGGCTTATCAGATCGGTCCGGGTGATGACGCCGAGAATGGCTTCGCCCCGTAAAATAGGGATTAACCGCTGCCGGTTTTCAACAATGAGTTGCTGGACGTCGGCCAGGGTGCCGCTTTCCGGGAGCGAGGCTATATCGGTTGTCATGTACTCACCCACCGGCAGTGTGCCCAGTTGGTGGAAAATGGCCTTCTCCGCGACCATGCGGGAGATCATGCCCAGGAGGCCTGTGGGGGCGGGGCCGTTTTCCCGGCCTCCATTTTCTCGGACCACGGGGAGGACGGTGACATTGTAACGGGTCATCAACCGATTGGCCTGCTCGATGTGAACCTCAGGCGTGACAGTAATAACCGGTGAGCTCATCATCTCCGCGGCAACCGCCTTGGGGCGGATATGATCGTGCAGCTGGTTCACCAACCGTTCCTCTGCCTCTGCAATGGTGTAGTCGCGAATAGTTGCCGAGGCAGCCGAGGCGTGCCCCCCACCCCCGAATTCGCGGGCGATGGTGCCGACATTCACCTCCGGTATACGGCTGCGGCCGATGAGGTAGGTCCGCTCTCCCATACTGATGAGGGCAAAGAGCACATCAATATTTTCCATCACCATCAGCCGCTGCACAACCACGGCAAAATCGTCGATATATTCTTCCTCGATGAGGATACTGATCACGACATTGACGCCGCGGATAAGATACCCTTTGGCATGTTCCTGCAGGCGGCTGATCAGGTTGATCTGTTCAACGGAGAGTTCACGGGAGACAAACTGGGTGACAATGTCAAGATTGGCCCCGTGGCTTAGTAACCAGGCTGCAGCGGTGAGATCCTCAGGGCAGGTGGAGGAGTGGAGAAAGCTGCCCGTGTCTTCGTATATCCCGAGGGCCATGAGGGTCGCCTCGTCGGGACTGGGCGTGATGTTTTTTTGCTGGAAAAGTTCGACAAAGATAGTGGTGGTGGAGCCAGAGTTACGAACGACTTCAAGCTCGCCTTTAATATCACCCGCCCCTCGGGGGTGGTGGTCGTAGAGGTGGACCTTGGTCTTTGGATTGTGCAGGCAGCTGGCCAGTTCGCCGATTCGTTCGCTTTGGCGGGTATCGACCACGATAAGCCGTTGCACCTGGGCAAGGTCAATATGTTTAATTTTTTTAAAGGCATAGATGTTGGGGAATTCTTGGGCCAGGTACTTGCGAACGGATTTTTCCTGGGAGCCGGGAAAGACCAACTCTGCCTCGGGGTAAAGACGCTTTGCTGCAACCATGGCAGCTAAGCTGTCGAAATCTGCACCAATGTGGGTAGTAATGACATCCATGGCCTGATTATACACACAAGCAGCAGACAGCGAAACTGTCAAGAATGGTGTTGCTGATGGAAGGTGAGCAATTGTCGACGCAATCTTTTTTGCAAGCGGTGAGATTAATCTATTGCCAACTATTGATGAAGCGGGAAATTGTAGAGCATCATTTTGTTGTTGCTTGACAATTGTTCGTTGATGCTCTATCTTAACTGACTTCCTAGGGATCATTAGAGCGGGTGTAGCTCAGTTGGCAGAGCACAAGCTTCCCAAGCTTGGGGTCGCGGGTTCGAACCCCGTTGCCCGCTCCATGGCAGTCCTGGCCGTCGTTGAGGCTGGTTGCTCCCTCGGATCCAGCGGGATCGACCACCGGGTGTACCGGTAACGTGAAAGTGGGCTCTGCCCGCTTTTTTTATTGCCTAACTCAGGGGCGCTGCTCTCTTGTGGAGCATGACTCCCACAGTTTGAAAAGGAACGGAACAAGAGCATTGGAAGAAACCACTGATCGATTGCTAGCGACCATCCAGGGGTTTGCCGACCCCCTACTGCGTGATATGGGGATGGAGCTGGTTGAAGTGCAATTCCGGCGAGAGGGGCATGGTTGGGTGCTCCGTTTTTTTATCGATAAGGAAGGCGGGGTCGGTATTGACGATTGTGCTGAGGCCAGTCGCGAGATCAGCGCCTACCTGGAAGTAGAAGACCTGATCTCTCACGCCTACCATCTTGAAGTCTCTTCACCCGGCCTTGAGCGGCCGTTGAAAAAAAAGAGCGATTTTATTCGATTTGCCGATCGGCTGGTGCGGATCAAATTGCGGCAGCCTCTGGGCGAGCAGAAGGTGCTCATCGGCACCTTGCGGGGCCTGGAGGAGGATGCCATAGTCTTGGAAATGGACAAGGAAACCGTCCGCATCGATTTGGAAAATATATCAAGGGCGAGGTTGACGCTGTAGTCCCGGATCGGCCGATGTCGAGCAGTCTGTTTTTTGAAAACGGCTGTGGCAACAACGGAAACGAGAGCCTGAGCTGGAGTAGATAATGGTTGGAACAGATAGTTTAAAACGAATCGTGGATCAGATCTGCCGAGATAAGGGGATTGACCGCGGCTTATTGATCGACGCCATTGAAGAGGCGGTTCGTTCTGCAGTTCGCAAAAAATACGGAAGTCGTCGCGAGATTGAGGTCCAGTTCAGTGAGGATCTGGGTGAAATAGAGGTTTTTCAGTACCGAACAGTCGTTGATGAGGTCTATGACGAGGAGACCGAGATTTCGCTGGAAGATGCCCGTCTTCTTGACCCGGAGGCGGAGCTTGACGATGATCTGGGCGAAAAAATGGATAACATTGCCGATTTGGGGCGTATCGCCGCACAGTCGGCCAAGCAGGTTATTATCCACCGCATGCGCGATGCCGAGCGCGATGTCATCTATGAGATGTACCGCGACCGTGAAGGATCCATTGTCAACGGTATCGTTCAGCGCTTTGAGCGGGGCGATATGGTGATCAACCTCGGGCGAACCGACGCCTTGCTGCCGCGAGATGGTCAGATTCCCAAGCGTTCCTTTAAACAGGGGGACCGGATTCGCGCCTTTCTCCAGGAGGTACGCCGCGACACCCGTGAGGGCAGATATCGTGATTCCCAGCTTATCCTCAGCCGGACCTGTAATGAATTTCTGGTCAAGCTTTTTGAGATGGAAGTGCCGGAGATCGCCGAGGGGATCGTCAAGATTATGGGGGCAAGCCGTGAGCCGGGCTTTCGGGCGAAAATCGCGGTCTCCTCAATTGAGTCCGATGTCGATCCGGTTGGCGCCTGTGTAGGGCTGAAAGGGTCACGCGTACAGAATGTCGTCCAGGAGCTGCAGGGAGAGAGGATTGATATCGTGCCCTGGAGTCCGGACCCCGCCAAGTATGTCTACAACGCCCTGGCACCGGCGGAAGTGTCCATGGTTATTGTTGATGATGAACGCAAGGCACTGACAGTGGTCGTTCCCGATGATCAGCTGTCACTGGCCATCGGCCGCCAGGGACAGAATGTTCGGCTGGCCTCGCGTTTACTGGGATGGAAAATTGATGTGAAGAGCGAGCAACGCTATACCAATCTGGAAAATCCCGGGTACCGCTCTTTGGTCCAGGTTGAAGGCGTTGATGAAAATATGGCGGATCGGCTCTATGGCGCAGGGATTTTAACCAGTGCTCTTCTGGCCGCAGCTGATCTTGAGCAACTGATGAGTCTGGCCCGTATCGATGAAGAAAAGGCCCGGTTTATTCAGCAGGCTGCCGAAACCGTCGCTTCTCCGGATCCTGCCTCCACAGATGTATCCGAAGAGGAGGAGGAAGAGGTTGAGCAGGAGCCACCAAGAGAATCCGAAGATAACCAATCCACCGATCAGGAGTGATGCACAGGGGATATGTCCCGAAGAGAACCTGTCGAGGTTGTGGACTGAAAAGGCCGCAGTCGGAACTGGTTCGCTTTGTTGCAGTTGAGGGCAGGCTGGTTGAGGACGGGCATAAAAATATGCCTGGGAGAGGCATCTATTGCTGTGACCAGGAAAACTGTCGTAACCGTATGGCGAAAAAATCCAAGAAAGTCCTAAAACTGGGCTAGCGCCTATGCGTGGTGGGTTACAGAGGAAGGGAGCGTTTGATGAGTAAGGTTCGTATATATGATCTCGCAAAAGAAGTTGGATTGAAAAGTAAAGAACTGGCCGAAAAGTTAATTGCGATGGGCTATCCCATTGCGAGTCATAGTTCAAGTGTAGACGACGATATGGCAGCGGATATTCGAAAGAAATTGAAAAGTGATACTTCTCTTGGGGCAGGAGGGGGGCGCATCGAGCGAAAGGCTCGTACAGAGAACAGCGCTGCCAAACCAAAAACAGTACGCCGTCGGCCCAAGGCTGCCAAGGAAGAGGCTGCCAAACGTCAGGAAGCTGCCGAGGCTGAGGCCCTTGAAGCTGAGGTGCAGGCGTTGGAGGCACGGCTGAAAGCTCAGGAGGAGACCAAGTCGGCAGAACCGGCAGCCGCCGCTGGGGAGGCTGAAGAGGTCTCGCCGGAAGAGAGTCAGCCGACTGCGGTCGAGGCTCAAGCTGAGACGACACCCGAGCCGATCAAAGAGGCGCCTGCAGCAGAGCAAGAGGCGAAGCCTGATGAAGAAGTCAAACCAGCTTCGGTGGCTGTTGAAAGTGGGCCTATCGAAGAAAAAGCTTCTGTGCCTGTTGCTGAAAATCAGCCTGCTGAACAACAAGAGCCCAAAGTTGCTAAAGGCAAAAAGAAACAGGCTAAAGGCGGGGATGCGCCTGCTCAGGAAAAAGAGCAGAAGGCCAAGCCCGCCAAGCAGGATGTGCACAAGCCCAAACCTCTGGCAAAAATTGTAGGTCGCGTGGTTATTCCCCAACCGGAAAAACGGCCCAAGCCTGCTCCCGCAAAATCACGTCCTTCCCGTCCTGCACGGCCTGCTGCCGGATCAGCGGATCCCGGACCTTTCCCCAATCGGGATGATGCAGGCGCCCGTAACGAAAGCAAGGGCAAGAAAAAAGGGAAACGCGTTGTTGCCATCCATGAAGAGGATGGAGCAGGAAGAAAGTCACCCAAGGGCGGAAAAAAGGGTGGCAAAGGACGTGTCAATTTTAACGGTGACGGTGAAGTTGAATACATGCGTCCGCGTAAGGGCCGTAAAAGACGGGATAATCGTCGTGAGCAGCAGATTCAGGCCCAGGTCGCTGAAACCAAGGCCATTAAGCGGCGCATTAAAGTTATCTCCACCATCAGTGTTGGTGATCTGGCAAAACGCATGGGCGTCAAGGCCAACGAGGTTATCGCAGCTTTGATGAAACTTGGCGTCATGGCTACGGTGAATCAGGCACTGGATGTGGATACAGCCATGTTGGTTGCCTCAGACTTTGGGTATGAGGTTGAGCAGGCAATGACTGAAGAGCTGGAACTCGAGGCATTGCAGGAGCATGAAGAGGAACACGGCGGAGAGGCCATTCCACGTCCGCCGGTGGTTACGGTCATGGGCCATGTTGACCACGGTAAAACCTCCATTCTCGATGCTATCCGCAAAACCGATGTGGTTGCCGGTGAGGCCGGTGGTATTACCCAGCATATTGGTGCGTATCATGTGCAGGCGCCTTCGGGTGACCTCACCTTTGTCGATACACCCGGTCATGCCGCCTTTACCGAGATGCGGTCCCGTGGTGCCAAGGTAACCGATATTGTCGTTCTGGTTGTTGCCGCTGATGACGGTGTCATGGATCAGACCAAGGAGGCCATCGCCCACTCCAAGGCTGCGGATGTGCCCATTGTGGTTGCGGTCAATAAGATCGACAAGGATAATGCCGATCCGGATCGGGTCAAACGTGAGTTGAGTGATTTTGACCTCATTCCAGAGGACTGGGGGGGAACCACGATCTTCTGTGAGACCTCTGCCAAAAAAGGTATTGGTGTGGCTGAATTGCTCGAGGCTATTCAGTTGCAGGCAGAGATGCTTGAACTGCGCGCCGATCCCGACCGTAAGGCCAAGGGAACAGTTATCGAGGCCCAGCTGCATAAGGGCCGTGGTGCGGTGGCAACCGTACTGGTCCAGGAAGGTACCCTCCGCCCTGGCGACAACTTTGTTGCCGGTATCTATTCCGGTAAGGTTCGCTCCCTCACCAATGAGCGTGGCGAGCAGGTCGAAGCGGCTGGCCCGTCTATTCCCGTTGAGGTGCAGGGATTGAGCGGTGTACCCCAGGCAGGTGATGAGTTTGTTGCCCTTGCCGATGAGAAGATGGCCAAATCGGTCGCCAATGCCCGTCAGTTGAAGGCTCGTGAAACTGAGCTTGCCTCTGCTTCCAAGGTCTCTCTGGATAATCTCTTTGAGAAGATGGCCGAGCAGGAGATGAAAGAGTTGCGGGTTATTCTCCGTGCCGATGTGCAGGGGACTCTGCAGGCGTTTGGTCAGGCTGCCGAAAATTTGTCGACCAAAAATATTCGTGTACGCTCCCTGCATGAGGGAACCGGCTCCATTACTGAAAACGACATTCATCTGGCCGCTGCCTCCGATGCGATTATCATCGGTTTCAACGTGCGCCCCACCGTCAAGGTGAAAGAGCTGGCAGAGCATGAAGGCGTTGATGTTCGATCCTACGATGTTATCTATCATGCCCTTGAAGATATCGAAAAGGCCATGAAAGGTATGCTTGAGCCTGAGTTTGAGGAGCGTGTTATCGGTACTGCAGATGTGCGCGATACCTTCCAGGTGCCCAAGATCGGCACCATCGCCGGTTGTTCGGTTATCCATGGTAAGGTTGAACGCAACGCCAAGGTACGTGTCTTGCGTGAAGGCGTGGTCATTTATACCGGGAAAATCTCTTCACTGCGTCGTTTTAAAGATGATGTCAAAGAGGTACTGACCGGATTTGAGTGCGGTATTGGTGTCGAGAATTTTAATGACATCAAAGTCGGTGACAATCTCGAGGCCTTCGTCCTTGATGAGGTTGAGGCAACTCTTTAATAGGTGCATGAACGAAAAAGAGGTATAAACGTAAACAAGGGCATTTTAGCATAGTTTGCTGCCAGCCCTCTGCATACCTCTTTTTGAATCAGGCACAGGCTGGTTGGTGTATGACCCAGGATTTTGATTTTAAACTACCAGGGCTTGGTCGCCCGGAATCCACACGTCCCAAACGGGTGGGCGAGGCGATCAAGAATGAACTGACAATGCTTCTCCTGCAGCAGGTAGCGGATCCCCGGTTATCCGGGGTGGCTATTTCCCGTGTGGTGGTGGCTCCCGATCTTAAACAGGCGAAGATCTACTTTACTGTTCCGGCTGGAGCCGAGAGCAAAGCTGCTCTCAAGGGAATGCAGCGTGCCAAAGGCTTTTTTCGCAGTCAGTTGGCCAAGGCTCTGAATCTGCGCTACACGCCCGAATTGTCGTTTTATTTTGACAACCTCAATGAAGAAGTGGAGCGGATCGAAGATCTGTTTCGCCAGATCCATGAGGACCGTAAGGATGAGCAATCCTGATAGCCGTGTTGTAGATGCGGTGCGTGAAAAGGATCATATCCTGCTCGCAACCCATTATAATCCCGATGGTGACGCCTTAGGATCGCTGCTCGGACTGGCCGATATCCTGGAGGGGATGGGGAAAACGGTCCTGCGTTTTCTTGAAGATCCGGTGACCCACCTGTATCGATTTCTCCCCGGGTGTGGGCAGATTCAGACCGACCTTGCGGCTGTGCGCACCTTCGTTGCAGAGGCAGGAGAAGATTTTCTTGCCCTCTGTCTTGACTGCGGCGAGGCACACCGGTTGGGGCGCTACAGCGAAGAACTCATCACCTTTACCCCCATGATGGTGATTGATCATCATAAGGGCAATAATGGGTTTGGTGATGGTGCCTGGATCGAGCCACATCGCTCCTCAACCGGCGAAATGATCTTTGATCTGGCGCAGGCCTTGGGGGCGGAGATATCCGACAGAGCCGCCGAATGCCTCTATACAGCCATTAATACAGACACCGGTTCTTTCCGCTACGAGTCCACCAGCAGCCACACCTTTGCCGTTGCCGGTGAGTTGGTGCAGCGTGGGGTTCGCCCGGAGGTGATAGCAAATCAGCTCTATGATAATTACACCCTGGGACGTTTACGATTGATGCAGGAGGTCCTGGCAACTCTGGAGATGCATGAGCGTGATCGTATCGCTTTTATCCGCGTGAGCCAGAACATGCTTGAGCGGACCTTTACCACCATGGAAGATACCGAATATTTTATTAATTTTCCACGGGCTGTGGCCACGGTACGGGTGGCTGTGTTCTTGAAGGAAGTCGAGCCGGATCATATCTCAGTGAGTCTGCGTGCCAAGGGGCAGTGCGATGTTTCCCTGATCGCAGCCCGCTTTGGCGGTGGTGGTCACAAAAATGCCAGTGGTTGTCGTTTTAAAGGTCAGAGCTTGGACAGTGTCCGCGATGCATTGCTTGCCTGCCTGCGTCCAGAGGTCAATGCCTGATTGATGAGCAAGGGGCAGTCTCGAAAAAAACCGGAGCTGGACTGGAACGAGGGCGTTTTCTTTGTGGATAAGCCAGCGGGCATGAGTTCTTTTGCTCTGGTCAGGCGGGTACGCTATTTACTGGGTATCAAAAAGGTGGGCCATGCTGGCACACTTGATCCCTTTGCCACCGGCCTGATGATCATCTGTGTCGGGCGACCGGCCACTCGCTGTATTGATCAGTTCATGTTCGGGCGTAAAACCTATCTGGCCCATCTGCAGTTGGGGGTGGAGACAACCACCCAGGATCCCGAGGGCGAAATCATTGCAACCCGGTCCGTTCCCCAGTTGAACCCCGAGGATATCTCCACCTGTCTTGCGCAACATACCGGCCCGCAGATGCAGGCACCTCCTCCTTTTTCCGCAGCCAAACATAAAGGTAAGCCCCTCTACGCATATGCCCGTGAAGGGATTATGATTCAAAAGGAGCCCAAACCGATAGAGATCTACTCTCTTGCGCAAATACGCTATGATGAGCTCACACATCAGCTTGTGGTTGAGGTCTGCTGCAGCCGGGGAACCTATGTACGTGTCCTGGCAGCCGACATTGGCACTGCCCTTGGTTGCGGTGCCCATCTTATCGGACTCCGGCGAACAGCCAGTGGTGCCTTTGGGCTTGAGCGCTGTTTGACTGGCGAAGAACTTTTCAGTGATGATGGGCTTACCCATCTCTGCGCTGCAAGGCGCAGTATCCACGATATAATGGACCAAATTGACCAAAACACCGATTACACTTGCCTCGGTGAATAACCGTCGAGTATAGAAGAATTAACCGTTCCCCTGCATCGACCCTCTGATGCAGGATCTGGAACACACCATCCAGACTCCAGTAAAGGCTGAGGGAAATGCTTTTCTGGTAGCAGAAGGAAAAAACGCCATGGCGCAAACAACAGAAAAAACAAAAGCCATCATCGAGAAGTTCAAAACCCATGAGAATGACACCGGATCCTGTGAGGTGCAGATTGCCCTCCTGACCGATCGTATTCTCTATCTGACCGACCATTTCAAAACCCACGCCAAGGATCATCATTCCCGCCGTGGTCTGCTGAAACTGGTTGGTCAGCGTCGTAATCTGCTTAAATATCTGATGAAAAAAGACATCAACAAGTACCGTTCCCTGATTGCAGAGCTCGGTATCCGTAAGTAAGCGTTTATTGCAGTCTGGGGCGGTTCCCATGTGGGGGACCGCCCTACCTTTGTACGCTGTGATCGAAGAGCAGTAGCGGGATGTCATAAAGACACAAAGGACACAGAGAGAATCACTGTTTCCGGCTGGTACGGAAAGGGGGTTCCTGCTTTCCCCTGCAGGTCAGGGGAAAAGTACATGAATAAAAGTAAGGATGTGGATTGTCACTGCATCCTTTGTGCCTTTGTGACGATTGTTTGGCTGTCTCGATCCATCGTTACCTAAAAATGCACATTTCGGCCAGGCCGAAATAGGAGTGTACATGATTAAAACAGTAGAGACTGAAATTGGCGGCCGTGCCATTACCCTTGAGACCGGTAAAATGGCCAAACAGGCCAGCGGATCCGTTGTTGTATCCAGCGGGGATGCCAAAGTTCTGGTTACTGTGGTTGCCGAGACCAAATCCAAAGACATGGGCTTTTTGCCCCTGACCATCGAGTATCAGGAGCGAATGTATGCTGCTGGCCGTATTCCCGGGAGTTACTTCCGCCGCGAGATTGGTCGTCCCAGCGAAAAGGAGGTACTGACCTGCCGCCTGATCGACCGTCCCCTGCGTCCGCTGTTCCCCGATGGATATTCCTGCGAGACCCAGCTGATCGCCACCGTTTTTTCTGCCGACGCGGATTACGATCCTGATGTTCTGGCGATGAACGGCGCTTCCACCGCATTGTTGCTCTCTGATATTCCCTTTGAGGAACCTGTTGGCTCAGCCCGAGTTGCCTACGTCGATGAGCAGTTTGTGCTCAATCCCAGCAAGAAGCAGTTGGAGAAGGCTGAGATTAATCTGGTTGTTGCCGGTACCCGCAATGCCGTGGTTATGGTCGAAGGACGCGCTGAGGAGATGCCTGAGGATAAGGTCCTGGAGGCTATTTTCTTTGCTCATGCAGCTATTCAGCCCCTGATTGATATGCAGCTCAAATTGCGTGAGGAAGCTGGAAAGGCCAAGCGTGAGGTGGCCGCTCCAGTGGTCGATACAGAGCTGCAGGCCAAAGTTGAAGCCGCTGCGACCGCAGGTATGGACGAGGTTGTCACCATTGCCGATAAGATGGCCCGTGCAGATCGCTACAGCCGTCTGAAAGAAGAGGTCTTGGCGCAGCTTGATCCCGAAGGTGAGCAGGCAGGTGCCATTTCCGACCTGCTGAGCAGCTATAAAAAGAAAATTATGCGCGATCGTATCGTCAATAAAGGATTGCGTCTTGATGGTCGCTCCTTTGAGGATGTACGCCCGATCAGCTGTGAAGTCGGTATTTTACCCCGCGCTCATGGGTCAGCCCTGTTCACTCGCGGTGAAACCCAGGCGCTGGTTATCTGTACCCTGGGGAGCGAGCGAGACGAGCAGCATCTTGAGGGGCTTGGTGGTGATGTCTACCGTCGTTTCATGCTCCATTACAACTTTCCTCCCTTCTGTGTGGGCGAGGTTCGGCGTTTAAGCGGACCAAGCCGTCGCGATATTGGTCATGGTACCCTGGCCCGTCGTGGTATTGAGGCCGTACTGCCCGAGGGCGACAGCTTTCCCTACACCCTGCGTGTTGTTTCCGAGGTTCTTGAGTCCAACGGCTCTTCCTCCATGGCAACCGTCTGCGGTGGCTCGCTTGCTTTGATGGATGCCGGTGTTCCGGTTCAGGCCCCGGTATCCGGTGTGGCCATGGGGCTGATCAAGGAGGACGATAAGGTTGTCGTGCTCACCGATATTCTCGGTGACGAGGATCACCTGGGCGACATGGATTTTAAGGTTGTTGGTACCAGTAATGGTATTACCGGTCTGCAGATGGATATTAAAATCGATGGCGTTGACCGCGACATCATGTCCCGAGCGCTTGCCCAGGCCAACAAAGGCCGCAATCATATCCTCGACAAGATGCAGGAGGCGCTCAGCTCTCCGCGCGCGGTTGTCTCCGAGCATGCGCCCAAGTACGTAACCATCAAGATTCATCCGGACAAGATCCGTGACATCATCGGCCCCGGCGGTAAAGTGATTCGCGAGATGACCGCCGAATTCGAGTCGAAGATCGACGTGGAAGACGATGGCACCATCAAGATCTTCAGCAACAGCAATGAGTCTGCCAACGCCCTGGTTAAACGTATCGAAGAGATCACTGCCGTTCCTGAGGTGGGGAAAATCTATGAAGGCGAGGTGCGTACCATCAAGGACTTCGGAGCCTTTGTCCAGATCCTTCCTGGGACTGATGGCATGGTTCACATCTCTGAGCTTGCCCACGAGCGAGTGAAAAAGGTCACCGACATCCTTAAAGAAGGTGATGTCATCAAAGTAAAGGTTATCGACATCGATAACCGTGGCCGTATTCGCTTAAGCCGTAAGGCTGTCCTGGCCGAAGGCGAGGAGTAATCCTCGGCCCGTCGACTTGGTCTGCAAAGCCGGTTGCCGCTTATGCGGGACCGGCTTTTTTTAATGCATATGAGTTTGGAGGAGAACGCTTCTCAATGGTACAGGCAATGAGAAATATCGCCGTGGCGATAACCTGGCTTGATCCCGAGGCAACTGCTGATTTGTCGCTGCCTGACTATGAAACCGAGTTGGCTGCAGGAATGGATATTTCTGCTGCACTGGGTGAACCGCTCACACTGGGACCCGGCGACATTGCCCTGATTCCCAGTGGCCTGGCTGTTGCCATACCGGCAGGGTTTGAAATTCAGGTGCGGCCCCGATCCGGGCTTGCGGTGAAACATGGTGTTACCGTGGTGAACGCGCCCGGAACCATTGATGCCGATTACCGGGGCGAGGTCAAGGTCGGCCTGATTAATCTTGGAAAAGCAAGTTTTACCATCAACCGTGGTGATCGCATTGCTCAATTGGTCTTGGCGCCAGTGGCCAGAGCCTGCTGGCAGCAGGTGGGGAGTCTGGATGCTACCAAACGGGGAAGTGGCGGTTTTGGCCATACCGGTGTGAATCAAGAGGATACGGCAGGGAAGTGAATTTTTCTGTTCTTGGCAGCGGCAGCAAGGGCAATGCTACCCTGATAGAGTCGGGCTCCACCAGGATTCTCATTGATAATGGGTTCTCCGGCAAGGAGCTGATCAAGAGGCTGGATCAGATAGGTGTCCCTGCAGAGAGCCTGTCCGGGCTCATCGTCACCCATGAGCATATTGACCATGTCAAAGGTGTCGGGGTTGTTGCACGTAAGCTCGGGATTCCGGTCTATGCAAATGACCTAACTTACCGTGCTGCGGAAAAACATCTGGGAAGGATTCCCCAGCGGCGGGAGTTTGCCACAGGTGAGCCCTTTGCGCTGGATGGACTGGCCATTCATCCTTTTGCCGTTTCTCACGATACGGCTGATCCGGTTGGTTTTCTCGTTGGCGACGGTAAACTTCGCTTGGGATATTGCACAGATACCGGTAAAATAACCCAGCTTATACGTCACCACCTCTCAAGCTGCCAGGCCCTTATTTTGGAAGCCAACCACGATGTGGCAATGCTGCGCCAGGGGCCATATCCATTGGTTTTGCAACAGCGGGTACTTTCCAGTCAGGGGCACCTTGCCAACAAAGACTCGCTCCAGCTTGCCGCCGAGTTGGCCCAAGGAAGACTGCGTCACCTGGTGCTGGCCCATCTCAGCGAGATAAACAACCATCCCGATCTGGTACGTTCGGAGGTGCGTCAGTATCTCCAAGGGAACGAAACGCTTACTGTTGCTCTGGCTGAGCAGGGGATTCCGGGAAAACTTGCGGTGATCAGCGAGGAAGGTGCGGGGATTTAGACGATTGCTCGCAAGTACCCAGAAGCGGACTTTTCTCATGCGTGTTTATCCAAGCGTTTGTCGCCAGAGCATGAAATCGGGGGATCGTTACCTTCCATGTGGTGGAAAAAAAAGAGTCTTGCCTATCATCTGACCTTCCGTGTCATTCTTTTCAGCTCGCTCATAGCGATCTGCTTTACCCTGCTGCAGCTTTACCTCGATTTTCGCCAAGACGTTCGTCAAATATATCAATTTTTTGAAACGGTTAAAGAGTCCAGCCTTCGGCCACTTGAAGAAAGTGTCTGGATACTTGATGACCTGCAGATTTCCCTCCAGCTCGAAGGCCTCATCAATCGTGAAGATATAGTCTACGCTGCTGTCTCCATGGACGAGAAGGTTTCCTGGGTGAAGGGCGCAAAACCCAAGACCCGTACCATCTCCCAGTCTTTTCCCCTCATGCACCAGATTCGCGGGGGCTGGGAGGAGATCGGACGCCTTCAAGTGGTGGCATCGCTTGATGCTATCATTCATCGCTTGTTACGTCGTATCATTATTTTGCTGGCCACAAATACCTTGAAAACCTTTTTGGTCTCCGGTTTTATCCTCCTGCTTTTTCGCAAACATATAACAGGTCACCTGCGGCAATTTTCCCAATATGTTCAGGGACTCGATATTCAGCATCAGCAACCAAAGCCGTTGGTTTTTGATCGTGACCCTGCTTTGAGCGATGAGCTTGAGCAGATCCGCCTGGCGCTCAATGTTCTGTGTTCGACCGGTTATCAGGCCTTTCGAGATTTGCATATTCATGAGCAACGACTTCGCCTTTTTTTTAATGCCACCGAGTCCGCTATCTTTGGTGTGGATGCCGAGGGAACCTGTATCTTTATTAATCAGATCGCCTGTGAGTATTTTGCAGTAGCCCGTCAGGATGATTTGCTGGGGCGCAATCTTTTTGAACTGCTCTGTCGGGATGAAGAAGAGCGTGTTCTGAGCAACCCGCTGGTGGAACAGGTTAGCGCAACAATGGTGCAGGGCGAGGCCATATTTATTGATGACATGGGCCTTGAGTTACCCCATGGTTCCCACATATCCATTTCCCTTCGTTCGTATCCTGTTGTAGAGCAGGAAGGGTGTACTGGTGCGATCGTTTTCTTTATTGATAACAGTCGGCAGCTCCGGCTGGAGCAGGAAAAACAGCTGTTCAGTAAAATTGTTCGCCAGGCCCCGGCCCTTATCCTCATCGTTGATGCCACCGGGAAGGTGAAGTTTGTCAATCGCATCTTTGAACAAGTCCTGGAGATTGAGGCCAGTTCCGTGGTGGGGAATAACGTCTTTCAATACTTTAGCGAGTTTGACCTGGAGCCTCGTATTGCTGAAGTGCGGGAAAAAATTCATAAGGGGGAGACCTGGAGTGGAATTTTTTCTCCGGTTTCCCTGGTTGGAAGGAAAGTTGTTCTGGACGCCGCAATTTTTCCTATTCTTGATAAAAATGGTCACCTGACCAATGTTATCGCCATGGGGCGTGATATTACCCGGGAGCAGCAACTCGTGGACCAGTTGCATCATGTTCAGCGTATGGAGGCCATGGGCAAATTGGCCGCCTCCATTGCCCATGAGTTTGGCAATCCGCTTTTGGGAATTCGTTTTGCCCTGCGCGATGTGAAGCAACGCACCGGTCCTGACTCTGAAGAGGGGAAAGTGCTGCAGTTGGCCGAAAATGAGTGTGACCGCATGCGCAAGCTTATTCGGGATCTCCAGCAATTTAACCGGCCGTCTTCAGGGGAAAAAACGACCTTCGATCCTCACACAGTGCTTGATGAAATTCTTGCCCTGCACCATAACCTGCTCACCAAGAAAAATATCCTGGTGGTGATTGCTTACGCGCAAAAGCGGATTTGTCTGCATGCAGTCGAGGATCAAATTCGCCAGGTGTTCATTAATCTGATATTAAACGCCAGTGATGCCATGCATCAGGGGGGAGGAACCCTGACCCTCTCGACAACTGTGGCAGATGACTGTGTGACCGTGGCAATTCGAGATACCGGAAGCGGGATTGCGCCCAACGACCGTGAACACATTTTTGAACCTTTTTTCACCACAAAATCCGCTGTAGAGGGGACTGGGCTTGGGCTTCCAGTCTCCTACGGAATTATTCGCTCCCATGGGGGGAGGATCGAAGTGAGCTCGGAGCCGGGAAATACAGTCTTTCGAGTGATTATTCCACTGGAGAAGGCAGATTTGCCCGCTTAGAAAGACCCCTTACCCTCGGGGGTGAAAGCGACGATGGGCTGTTTTGAGGCGATCACCGTCAACGTGGGTGTAGATTTGGGTCGTGGCGATATCGGTATGGCCAAGCATCATCTGCACTGAGCGTAGATCAGCGCCGCCTGCCAGGAGATGGGTGGCAAAGGAGTGGCGAAGAATATGGGGGCTGATTTCTTTGGAGATGCCAGAGCGTTGGGCAACCTCCCGAATGATCTGCCAGAATCGATTGCGGGTCATGCCCTTGGCCCGATTGGAACAGAAGAGCAGGGGACTCGTTTTTCCTTTGAGAAGTAACGGGCGAACCTGCGTCAGGTATTCCTGCACAATCTGACCGGTGAGCGCAGAAAAGGGGACGACTCGTTCTTTATCGCCCTTGCCAAGAATACGCAGGTGTCCGGTGGTCAGGTTGCAACTGGTCATAGGCAGGTTGACAAGTTCAGAGACCCGAAGTCCTGAACCATAGAGCAGATGCAGCATGGTATGGTTGCGCAGAGCCAGTGGTGTCGGTTTTGAGGGGCGTTTGAGCAAGGCCTGTACCTCAGCTTCACTGAGCACCTTGGGCAGACTCTGACCCATTTTGGGCGTATCGATATCAGTGAGTGGGTTCCCATCAAGGACACCCTGTTGTTGCAAAAAAAGGAAAAAGGCTCGTAAGGCAGCCAGACGTCGCGCGTTAGAGCGAGCGCTTATGTTGCGGGCATGGCAGAAACGAAAATAGTTTTGGATATCTTGGCGGGTAATCGTGGTGAGCGGTTTAGGGCTCTGGCGAAGAAAAGATCGCAAATCAGACTCGTACGCAGCTACAGTGTTGCTGGCGAGGCGACGGGTAATGGTGAGATACTGCAGAAAGCTATGCAGCAGGTCGAGTGAATGGCTGATGGTCAGGCCCTGAAGCTAAAAAAAAACCCCGGCATAAAACCGGGGCTTTGAGATCAACCGCGATTTTTCATCCGGTTGAACTTGCGAAGTTTACGCAGGGCTTCCGCAGCTTTACGGCGTTTCTTCACGCTGGGTTTCTCATAGTATTCGCGCCGTTTCAGCTCACGTTTGATACCATCGATCTGCAGTTTTTTCTTCAGCTGCCTGATCGCGTATTCAAGGTCACCTCTGACATCTACTTCGATCATATTGCATCACTTCCTTTAGTGGTTGGCTTGTGTAAGCCATTTTTTAAGAAAAAGGTTTAAACAAAACAAATTATCCGCTTTGTAGGACCTTGTCAAATCAAATAATTGAACCTCTGTCCTTTTTATTGTTTCCTGCATGCCCCAAGAGGCTGCAGGTGTTGCTGAAAGAGAAACGTTTTTTGAATAGATCTCTGTTTATTAAAAAGGTAGGTTGTTCCGTAACCACCTGCTGCCACTTATTCAGGATTGTTTTTCTCTGTGATGATGGTAGCATACGCATGAGTCGTGTTGAGAGTAACCACGGCGGAAACCGGGGATCACATCCATGGCGTCAAGAGACAATGGGAGGTCGATTATGACAAAGATACGGTTGGCATTGATTGCAGGCGGCACTTCAGATGAGCGAGAGGTCTCGCTGCGGGGTGCTGCCGGGGTGGAAAAGGAACTTGATCCTGAAAAGTATGAAGTGGTGCGTTACGATCCGGCCACAGACCTGCCCCGTATTGCTTCTGAAAGTGCCAACATCGATGTAGCCTTTCTTCTTTTGCATGGTGTCAATGGGGAAGACGGGACCATTCAGGGATTTCTTGACCTGCTTGGCCTTCCGTATCAGGGGGCAGGCGTGCTTGGCAGTGCCCTGGCCATGGATAAAAATCTGGCCAAAACCTTATATAAGCTACATGGTTTACCCGTAGCCGCCTGGGTTATGCTTGAACCGAGCGATCTCAAGGATTCAGGCAGAATTCTGCGTGAGGTCGGTATTCCCTGCGTGGTTAAGCCGGTACGTCAGGGGTCCTCTATCGGCATGTCGATTGTCCGGGAGGAGGAGCAGTTACCCGGCGCACTTGCGCTTGCCCTGAAGCATGACAGTGAGGTGATGGTTGAGGCGTATATCGAGGGAAGGGAGCTGACTGTGGGGGTGATCGGGAACAAGGAGCTGACGCCTCTGCCTCTTATTGAGATTATTCCCAACGATCAATATGAGTTTTTTGATTACGAGGCTAAGTATCAACCTGGGGCGAGCACTGAAATCTGTCCTGCTCAGGTAGATGAACAGGTGCGCCAAAAAGCACAGGAGTATGCTCTGGTGGCTCATCGCTGCCTGCAGCTGCGTGGTTATAGCCGAACCGATATGATTCTGAGCAACGGGGAGCTGTATCTTCTGGAAACCAATACTATTCCCGGTATGACTCCCACCAGCCTGTTTCCGCAGGCAGCGGCCGAGGCAGGGATCAACTTTGCCAAGCTTCTTGACCGGCTCATTGAATTGGCGCTGGAGAAACCCGCGTGAAGAAGAGCTGAAACAGATATGAGCGTACCACCAAAAAGGCGATACGCTCATAAGGAAATATTGAAAGGAGGAAAGCCCTGGTTAGAAGCGGCTCTCAAAGTAAGGTTTGAGGACCTTGGGTACTTCTACGCTCCCATCGGGCTGTTGATAATTTTCCAAAATCGCCAGCAGGGTGCGGCCAACAGCCAGACCAGAGCCGTTTAATGTATGGACCAAGCGGCTTTTTTTCTCACCTTTGGGGCGATAACGGATACCAGCGCGACGAGCCTGAAAATCAAGAAAGTTGGAGCAGGAGGAAATCTCGCGGTAGGTGTTCTGACCAGGCAGCCAAACTTCGATATCATAGGTCTTGGCCGCAGAGAAACCCAGGTCACCGCTGCAGAGGGTAATAACCCGGTAGGGAAGCTCCAGCAGCTGCAATACCTCTTCAGCATCGGCAAGTAATGACTCCAGCTCGTTCCAGGATTCGTTAGGATGGGCAAACTTGACCAGTTCCACCTTTTCAAACTGATGCTGACGGATCAGACCGCGGGTGTCCTTACCGTACGAGCCGGCTTCAGAGCGGAAGCAGGGCGTATAGGCGGTATATTTGATGGGAAGCTCCGCCTCGTCAACGGTCTCACCGGCAAAGATGTTGGTTACCGGAACCTCGGCGGTGGGAATAAGCCACAGATCCCAGTCTTCAATTTTAAAGAGATCTTCTTTGAACTTGGGCAGCTGCCCGGTTCCGGTCATGGCCTTGGAGTTAACCATGAAGGGGGGCAGTACCTCGGTGTAGCCATGCCGTTGGGTATGGAGGTCAATGAAAAAGTTGACCAGGGCCCTTGAGAGACGTGCACCGAATCCTCTGAGCAGAGAAAAGCGGGCTCCGGCAAGGCGAGCTGCGGTCTCAAAGTCGAGAATACCAAGGTCTTCTCCCACTTCCCAGTGCGTTTTGGGCTCAAAGGAGAAGCTTGGGATTTCACCCCACCTTTTTATTTCGAGGTTGTCCTCTTCATCCTGCCCTTGGGGCACAGATTCGTCACAGAGATTGGGAATAGAGAGAATGACATCGCCAAGCGCCTCTTCAATTTCAGCAAGCTCGGTGTCAATCTCCTTGATTCTCTCCGAAACCTGTTTCATCTCTGCAATCATTGGCTCGGCCTCATCGTGTTTTCCCGATTTTTTCAGGCCGGCGATCGTCTTGGAGGCGGTGTTCCGCTTGTTTTTAAGCGCTTCCGTCTCGGCCAGGCGACTCAGACGGCGCTTGTCGATCTCGGCAAAACGATCTATGAGTTGCGGGTCAACGCCGCGAAGAAGGCTTTTTTCTCGAACCAGTTCCAGGTTTTCCCTGACAAAGCGTAATTCTAGCATGATCTCGTCTGTGGATGTTTATCTGCGGGGTGAGGATGCATGTCCATCTGGTGTTGTCGTACAGGGGCCCGCAGGCTGCTCCGGGTGGAGTAACCGTAGGTTGGGCGGGATGTGCCCGTGGCGTACTGTACGTGGTGTCAGCAGTTCAATCTTTGCATGTATTGCTGACTCTCCCCGCTTTTATCATGGGTTCTGGTGAAACGCAAGCGGGTATTCAATTGCTTTTATCAGTCCCTTTTGCTACTTTTTTGGGCTGTAATCCGCTTTATCAATCTCCCTGTTCACCAACCTGTACGCCATGGCCGAATCCCTGAAATCTTTTGCGCTCTTTCTTGTAGAGCTCCGTCATTCCCTGAAGATGCTTGGGGGGGCCATCATAGGTGGTACGGTTGTGCTCTATTTTCTCTCCAGTCAGGTGTTGCATGTCTTTCAAAATCATCTGGGAGAGCACCTCTATTTTTTCTCTGTGGCCGGGCCTTTTCTTGCGCACGTCAAGTTGGCTTTTTTTGCCGCTCTTTATGTACTTATGCCGCTGTGCATGTATGTGTTATGGAAGGCGGCGGGGAAGCCATTTCATGTCTCCGGTCGTCGGCTGACCTGGTTTGTTGTAGCCACCAGCCTGCTTTTTTATTGTGGAACGATTTTTTGCTATCTGGTCACTTTGCCCTTTGGGATTAAGTTTTTACTGAGCTTTCAGTCTCAAGAGCTGCAGGCTGTGATTTCAGTCAGTCGATTTGTTAATTTTGTGGTCCTTTTTATTCTCGGCTTCGGTCTCGTCTTTGAGCTCCCTGTGTTCATGGTATTCACCGCCCAGGTGGGCTTGATTTCAGCAGCTACCTTTGCCAAAAACAGACGCTATGCCGTTTTGGCTATTGCAATCCTGGCAGCGTTATTGACTCCCACCCCGGATTTGGTCAATATGTCCTTGATGGGGGCGCCCTTATATCTGCTGTATGAATCCGGTATCCTGCTTATACTCCTGCTTGGCCAATCCAAAGACGTGGCCAAGCAGGAGTGACGCGATTCCCTAGAAGGATATGACCTCTATGCCGTTCTCCAGCAGCAGGGCTGTGGTTACGCCAGGTGTGGGACTGAGTCCGCAGGATGGGCTTTTGGCTTTAAAAAAAGCGTACTCCACCCGTTGCATTCGAGCCAGGGTGAGCACCATCTGGGCGCCTTGAATAAACGCAGAAGTGCGATCAATGCCGTTTTGGTCCACGACTTTTGCTGCACCTGCGAGCACATCGTGACCATCGCCACCGATAAGTTTGGCTGGAGTGCGAGGTGTTGCCAGGCCGCCGAGTTGTTCTGGACAGACCGGAATCCAGTGAGTGGATTCCAGGCGCCGTAAACATTCGCTACTGGGTTTACTTTTTCCATCATAGCGGGTGCAGAGGCCAAGCAGGCAGGCGCTGACCAGGCATCGAGGGGGGAGTGCAGAGGATAATGTCATAGTGTGCCACCAAAAAGAGGAGCTGTATGGCGATACGCAAAAGAAATGAAGATGAGCTGCGTGACAAGAAGATGATGTGGCTTTTGGGGAGTCTCATCGCCATTATCTTTCTTCTTTGGATTTTGTTTGCTCCTGGACGCGGATTTATTCATTATTTAAAGTTGAATAGTGAAATTCAATCATTATCTGAGGAAAACAGCCAGCTCAAGACCAAAAATAAAGAGTTGGCTGAGAATATCAAAAAACTGCAACTTGATAATGTGTACTTGGAAAAGGTAGCTCGGGAAAAGCACGGCCTGCTCAAAAAAGACGAGATGGTTTTTGATTTCGACAGATCTTCCAAAAAGAAATGAGTACAGAGCAAGGATCGTTACAACAGTCTCCCCCCAAAAAACAGGTCGAACAGCGCTCTGCGGTCATCCTCGCGGCGGCACTGCGCCAGCACCTCTTGCTGCATCAGCAGATGGGGATTAATCTGTACCCAAAAAATGATGGGCTTGTCGAGTTTTTGCGTCCCAAAGGGCGCAGACCGCAATCATTGCCTCCTACAAAAAAACAACCCCCTCGCGCACCATCCCCTGTCCGCCCTCGTCCTGTTCCCTCACCAGCGGCTCAGGATGCTCCCCAAAAAATAAGCGCCAGAGAGATCACGGAAAGCCTGGAGAGCTGTTCGGCCTGCTCTTTGGCAACGACCAGAAGGGCGCAGGTATTGGGCCGGGGCAAAGCCGATGCCCGACTGCTGATTGTCGGTGAGTATCCTCGCGGCAGCGATGCGGGCCAGTGGAGCTTTGGCAAAGAGGAGGATGAACTGCTGTGGAAGATGATGCAGGCCATTGGGCTCGGGCCGAAGGATGTGTACCTGACCAATGTGGTGAAGTGCTCCCCCTCCGGTGAACAGCATCCGTTAGCCGAGCATGAACTGGCATGTCAGGGCTACCTCTATCAGGAAATAGCGCAGGTGCAACCCGCTGTGATTCTGGCCATGGGCAAAGCGGCTGCGCGTGCTATTCTGGGAAGTGATGTTTCTCTCTTTCGTTTACGGGGGCGTCTGCATGCCACCCGCTTTACAGGAGCCACCGGGGCACCTATACCGGTGATGATCAGCTTCCACCCTGGATTTTTGTTGGAGCAACCGGCAATGAAGCGTGCAGCCTGGCAAGATTTGCAGATTGTGCAGCGCCAGCTGCAACAGGCAGAGTCCGGGGGGCCTTAACCATCGTTTGATCGCTTAAAATCATTAGGTAGGAGGCTCTTGAAAAAACCAATCTTTCCAGCTGGATCAAGGACTACCCTACCAAAACATCAAGGCTCAGGAGGCGCTGTATGGCTGTTTTTGAGATTGAACACCCACTGGTACAACATAAGCTCGGCCTGCTCCGGGAACGGGATATTTCAACCAAGGATTTTCGCGATTTGGCCTCTGAAGTCGGGATGCTCCTTGCTTATGAGGCAACCCGCAACCTGCCTTCCGAGAAAGTAGAGATAAATACCTGGGCGGGAACCACCGAGGTCGATCGAATTAAGGGCAAAAAAATTACCATAGTTCCAATCCTTCGTGCCGGGCTGGGGATGATGGATGGTGTTACCAAAGCTTTACCCAATGTGAAGGTTTCGGTGGTTGGGCTGTACCGTGACGAAGAGACCCTGCAGCCGGTACCGTACTTTGAAAAGTTGGTCCAGGATATCGATCAGCGGCAGGCTATGATTTTGGATCCCATGCTTGCCACCGGGGGGACACTGCTGGCCACCATCGATATGCTCAAAAAGGCCGGGTGTAAAGATATTATCGGCCTGTTTTTAGTTGCCGCCCCCGAGGGCATCAAAAAACTTGAAGAGCACCATCCGGATGTGGATATTTATGTGGCTGCGGTTGATGACCACCTCAATGAAAACGGCTACATTCTGCCGGGTCTTGGGGATGCCGGAGATAAAATTTTTGGTACCAAGTAACAAGAAGTAAAAAGATATTGGAGGGAGAATTCCATATCCTCCGGAGCAACGGTCTCCCTTAAGGGTGTCTTGAATAATTAGATTTTTCAATCAAGGTCAAGGATTGTGAAAAATTTTACCGCAGGCATATAGTTGATATCGGAGTCTTCGCTTACCTCCGAGGATAAAATTTTGAGTATGACGAGGTAAGCGCCAGACTCCGGGAGATTGGCAGAAAAAGCAATTATTCAAGATTCCCTTAGGATTTGGTACGTCCTGAAACAAAGAGCTCAAAGGCCTTTTCAAAAACAAAGGGGATCGCCGCTGCCTGCGCATTGGCAGAGCTGGCATACGCTTTGGTCAGTTCAAAGGCACGCTCAAAGGCATCCTCAAAGTCTGAGCTGGTGTTTTTATTCATTATTTTTACAAGCTCTTCAGCTAAATTGTCTTCCATGGGCTCTCCTTGATTGTTGGCTGAAATCGTTTGGGTTCCAAAGACGATTGCGGCATGATAGGCAGGAATTTTTATTTGGCCAAGCCTTTTTTCGTGCCCCGCGGGAGATGCCTTTGTACCTTGGAGAGAATCTCGAGTCACCGAGGAGAGCACCTTTTTCTGTTGGAATAATCTAAACCCCTGGGTTGCCATGTCCATACGCTGTAATGCGCCGCTACCTTCTGAGCTGTCCATCGTTGATCGACGGCAGTATTCGTTTATTCGTCGCTGCGTCAGTGACATCATATTCGGGTTAACCGATGGACTGACGCATTTTTCCGGTTCCAGTCGTGCGGCTGTGATCTTTGCCCTGCATCCCAAAGGGCCCATGCTCATCTGTGATCCCCAGAATCTGTTGCGCGGCCATGAGCCAATTTTTAAAAGCCTGTATGTCGATAATGAAACTTGGCGTGAACACGGCAAGATTTCCGCTGATCGTAAACAGTTTGCCGATATAAAGCCGGTCAAAGATCCCGGCCTGGCAGGGCTTCTTTCCAACGGCGGTTATTCAGGGGCGGTGTTCTTTCAGCAGTGGTTTACTGAGCATCATCCGGACCTCTGTTCGGTCGGTCCCACCCAGTGTTGGCTTGAACACGCGGCCTGGCGCTTTTCCCATGACATGGCTAACGATAATGAGCTTTACACAGGCATTTCCGGTTACTTCCTGCGGGAATATTCCACCCACGCGGTTCGCGATTATATTATCGATCAGATGAACATGAACCTTGGCTGGGACAGTCCGGTCCGTGTGTATCCGGTACTGGACGCCGTTCTCATGATCTCTGAAACCAGGGAAGAGGGCTCCTGGCCGGAGGGGCGTCTTCTGGTGGTCGACCCGTGCATGCTCGATCAACTCGACTTTATGGTCAAGTTTCAGGAGGGGGCTCGTCCGCAGCTGATCAACTATAAACATGTGCGCAAGCTGTTGCTCACCGTTGAGCAGGCCGAGCGCCACCTGGTGACTGATGGCCGTTCTATTATCGGAATCTGTGGTGAAAAGCTGCCTGATTTCTCCCTCTGTGCTGATTTTCGTGGTCGTCATGGCTTTTTAAAGGTCAATAGAAATAAGGTCTGCAGTTTTGCCGATGGACGTTTCAGCTCTATCTCGTACCAGGCCAAGCTGGTTCAACTTGAGGAACTCCTGCTGGAGACCGATCTGGACAGAATGAACTCCTACTTTCTTTTCAAGATTGTCGTCAGCCTGGTACATCACTCCCAGCAGCGTAAACACGGGTGCACAGTCGTACTTGACCTCAACCCGGATCCGGTTCCCATTTCCGGACAGAATCTTTCGCCCCCGCTTGACTTGCAAAAACCGTATATGCTGAAGATGGCGAAGTCTCTGGCCAAGGTAGATGGTGCCCTGCATATAGGCGCCGACATGCACCTGCATGGTTTTGCCTGCCTGCTGGATGGTCGCTCTTTCCCCGGAGAGGATCTGGCTCGAGGCGCACGCTATAATTCGGCCCTGCGCTTTACCGCAGAACATCCCAACATTATAGTTGTGGTTGTCTCTTCAGATCGCCCGGTATCGGTCATTCACCAGGGGCTTGATGTGCATGGAGCCTGCACCTTGGAGCAGAAAGGTGGCTGTATCTACAACCTGGAGCGGCTTGACTATTGGGTTGGGCTCTAGCCTTGTATCTGTGAGTATCCATCAGCACGCCGCCTTCATTGTTCGTAACAAGCCGATAAAGTGTACTTTAATCGGCATGTCACAAACAACGAAACTGACGCACTGATGAATGCACACGGATACAAGGTCTAATCCCAAGGGATTTGCTTAAGGATGGCAGAATCGTCGTACCTCTGGTTGATGTTGCCGGGCGTAGGCCTGTTTGAGCAGGTCGGTCAGTTTTCCTTTGCAGGTCTTTAGAGGCGGCAGCAGTGGGTATGCCGGGAGCAAGGTGGTTACTTCCGCTGGCAGGGGCATACGGAGTTTTGCATCAAGGGAAGAGTCGCGTAGCGGCATGAGGTCTCCTTCCATCACCGTATGACTCTCGCTGTCAATGCGTCGAAGAAAACCCATCATGGAGGGGAGATCGTTGTTTTGTTCAAAGTGTTGAATTGCAGCCGTCATGGCGCCTCTTTGCTTGACCAGTTGATCAAAAAGACCAGCATAGTCTTCGAGTCCTTTTTGCAGGCGACGGTATATATCGAAAAACAGGTGGGTAAAGCGAAGGTAGCGGGTGAAGCCATGAACAAGCTGCCCTTTGAAGAGGCGGTTGCGGAGGCTTGAGGACTGGATAATATACGTGTCCAGAAACAGCGCATCGTGAAAATGAGTAAGCTGAAAAAACGCTCGAATAAGCTGCTCACTGCTCAACAGCATATAGAGTCGAATCAGGTCAAAGCCTACGTCCTGTTCAAGTTGGCTTAAGGCCTCACTCATCTGTTCATCAAAGAGCCGGGATTCTTGCTCGATCCTGGAGCGAAAGCCAAAGTAGCGATCGGCCATTTCTTTTTTCAGTTCCAGGGAAAGCATCTCTTCCATGCCTTGCATAGGACACCTTTTGTAGAAGGGGCATCAAACTGATCGGACGAGGAGCGATTGCACGTAGACTCTTCGGCGTCAAAAATGTGGAGTTCACCTGTAAGAGTACTCAATCAAGACGAGATGGGCAATGGGAAGGGACTCCTCATCCCTTGTAAACAGCACATGTACTCTGCCAGACGATGCAGCTGGCAAGGGATGTGGAATTTTCACCCTCATGGGTGTGGTAGGTGGTCATACAGAATATGTCATTTTCTCAAGCTCGCGATCAGGCCAAGGCAACCGTTAAAGAGGCTGCTGATATAGTCCAGGTGATTGGCGAGCATGTTGAACTCAAACGGGCTGGCAATCGTTTTACCGGGCGTTGTCCTTTTCACAGTGAAAAAACCCCTTCTTTTTCCGTGAACCCTCAAGGGCAGTTTTACCACTGTTTTGGCTGCGGCGAACACGGGGATGTGTTTTCTTTTATGATGAAGTTTCATCATATGGAATTCCCCGAGGCGTTGAAAACCCTGGCCCAGAAATTTGGGGTAAGCCTGCCGGAGCGAAAACTCTCCCAGGCCGAGCAGGAGCAGTTGCGGCTTCGTGATGCCCTGTATCAGGCCAACGAGGAGGCCGTGCTTATTTTTCAACAGGCCCTGCGTCATCCCCAGTGGGGAAAAAATGCGCGGGCTTATCTTGAGCACCGTGAAATTCCCCAGGAGTATATCGAAAAATATCGCCTGGGGTATGCTCCCGGCCCGGACCAGGGTGGCTGGCAATACCTTTTTGACCAGTTGAGCGCTAAGGGCGTCAAGCCTGCGGTAATAGAGCAGGTTGGGCTCGCCGTGCGTAAAGATCGAGGAGGCTACTACGACCGGTTCCGCTCACGCCTTCTCTTCCCCATCAATGATATGAGCGGGAGGGTCGTGGCCTTTGGTGGTCGTATTCTTGGTGAAGGACAGCCCAAGTATATGAATTCTCCAGAAAGCCCTATTTTTGAAAAAAGCCGTCTACTCTTTGGCCTGCAGCAGCACAGACAGGCTATTCGCCAGGCAAGAAGGGCCTTGGTGGTCGAAGGGAATTTTGATCTGCTCTCCCTGGCTGTCCATGGAATCGAAAACGTTGTTGCCCCGCTGGGGACGGCGTTGACCAAACCCCATATTCATTCACTGCGGAGCTATAGTGATGAGGTAGTCCTGCTTTTTGATGCCGATGCGGCCGGTCTGAAGGCAGCCATGCGATCCATTCCTTATCTGCTGGCCGAGCAGGTGGAAGGCAAGGTGGCATTGCTCCCCAAAGGGCATGACCCGGATAGTTTTGTGCGAGAACAGGGGGCAGGGGCCGTTGATGAGCTAGTGCGTGCAGCCAGACCCCTGGCTGAATTTGCCTTTGATACCCTGGTTCAGGAATATGGCCTGACCTTGAGCGGAAAAAATCGTATTGTCGGTGAATTGCAGCAACTGCTTGCTGAGGCAAAGGATGTTGAACAGCGGGAGTTGATGATCGCTCATTTCAGTGAAAAGCTGGGTGTTTCTCCCGGTTATTTTCAAGGAAAACGTGCGCCAGCGCCTCAGCCTGAAGAAGAACGGGTCGTACGCACAAACCTCTCATTGAAAAGTATGGCACCCCGTGATCGACAACTCCTTGATTTCCTTGTGCTCCATCCCGAGAATTTTGCCGAGCTTGAAGCCGCTGGTATGGCGGAGGTTGTGAAGCACCCCCTGGCCCAGGAAATGTTTTTTCATATGAATAGATTAAGTCAAGATGGTGCTTGTCAACCTGAAGATCTTCTTATAGGAATGGCAGATGAGGTACTTCAGGGGTATATAGTTGATTTATTGACCGCACTTCCAGCTCATGGTGGTGGAGAAAGCGGTGAGTCTGATCGAGATATGATTGATGAGCTGCTTTGCTGGCTTGAAAACGAGCGCCAGCGCCGCGATGGTGCGAGTTTGCAACAACGAATTGCTGATGCAGAACGGAGCGGAAATATTGAATTATTAATGCAGCTTCTTCATGAAAAACAAACATTACAGAAAAAAAGACAAAGTATTTAATTTAACTTATATGGCTCTAAACTATTTTCAGTTGTTTTCCCGGAGCATGGGCAAGGCATGCGTTCAGTAAACGCATTGGAAGCTCATGTTCCCAAAAACGACGATTAAATCGATAACAGAATTCGCTAACGTACTCTTGAAGATATTGACCGCTGACTCCATGAA